>JBATVK010000035.1:0-2081 GCA_049671725.1 Acidobacteriaceae bacterium | reverse complement strand
TCCATGAACCATGCCTGAAGGGCAAATGCTCATAGAACCAGGTTCCGGCGGTGGACTACTTTTACTCCGCCGCAATGCTCCGCTCTCGCGGCGCACTGTGGCCTATTTTTGCTCCGGCGCTCATATGCCCGCAACCCAGAACGTAAGCGCGTCGATCAACGCTTCGCACAGAACGATCTCGCGTGACGCGATCAGTGCCTCCTCGTTCCACACGCCCCGGTGCGCACCCGGCAGATAGAGATGGTCCGGCGTCCCTTCGCGCAGATTCGGCGTAATCTTCCGGCCATACACCTCGACGACCTCGCCGGAAGCATTGAACACCGGGATAACGATTGATCCGTTGAAGTGCTCGTGGCCGCTCTCGCGATAAATGCCCAGTGTTTGCAACCGTCCGCGCATCTCCGCGCCGGCGGCGCGGTTCTTCGCCGGCAGGCGATACCCCAGCGTCCGGTTGGCGAAGCCCAGCCGGAACCGGTCGATCATCTCCGAAGACTGGAGGCCGCGCGACTCCAGATATTTCAGCGCCTCCGGCGACTGCTTCAACGACTCGTTGTAGTAGTCCACCACCTGCAACAGCAGCGCCCGGTCGTCCGCCTCCCGCTCGACCGGCGGCGGCAGCTTGGGCACCGTGCTCTTTTTCACCGGCTGCGCCGGAGCGGCGGCTAAAGAAAAATGATCCTCTTTGAGAAGCTCGACCGCATGGCGGAAGCTCACCCCCTGCGCTTTCATCACCCAGTCGATGGCCGTTCCACCCATGTTGCACGCGCCCAGGCAGTGCCAGAGATTTTTCGCCGGAGTGATGACCAGCGACGGGTTCCGGTCGTCGTGGAACGGGCACTTGCCCACGAGGTCGGCCCCGTGCCGCGTCAGCTTCACGCCCTGCGCCTCGGCCAACCGCTGCACCGAGATTTCTTTCTTTAGCCGCTCGACTTCCTGCTCCGGGATTCTGGCCATTTTCCGCCCTCCGCTCAAAAACCTGTCAAGAGGGTTACGGCCTTTTTTCGCACCCTCTCAGTGTAAGACACTATAGAGCATAATACTCTATACTGGAAGCCGGGAGGCCACCCCTTGCAGACAACCCACCGTTACACTCAGGCCATGCCCACGAGGTCCAAGTTGAAGCTCAAGCCGGTTGACATGGGCGACGAGTCCTTGGGACAGCGCCTCGCTCGCCTGCGCAAGGAACGCGGATGGACGCAGAAGCAGATTGCCGAGAGGACCGGCCTCATTCAGGAGTTGGTTTCCAACTACGAAACGGACAAGCTGCGTCTCAACGCCGACATGATCCTGCGCTTTGCCGAAGTCCTCGAAGTCTCCACCGATGAGCTGCTGAGGGGAAGCAAGAGCACGGTGGCGGCGAAGAAACAGCCCAGCATCAAGCTCGTCCGCCGCATGGAACAGATCGAGGCTCTGCCGCTCTATGAGCAGCGGGCTTTGCTGACCACGATTGATAAATTCCTGGCTGCGGCTCAGGATTAGAGAGAAGGATTCCCCGATGGCAACCGCCGCAACCAACCCGAAGCAAGAGGCTCACGAACTCATCGAGCGCATATCGACCGCGCAGGCCTCCGCCGTCGTCACCCTGATTACAACCATGCTCGATCCGGTGGACCGCGCCATCGCCAACGCCCCCTTCGAGGACGAAAAGATCGGCGACGAAGAGAACCGCGCCGTCGCCGCTTCCAAGGCCTGGCTGGCCGAGCATCCCGGCGAAGGCATCCCTCACGAAGAGCTGCTGGCCGAGTTCGGCATCAACCCCGAAGACCTCCACCGCTGACAGGCTCCCGCGCGTGAAAAAGATCATCTTCACCCCAGCCGCGCGCGCCGATGTGCGCCGCATCGACCGCGACACCGCCATGCGCATTCTCACTGCGCTGGACCGCTTCGCCCGCACCGGCGAGGGCGACATCAAGAAGCTCGAAGGCAACACCAACGATCTGCGCCTGCGCGTCGGCGATTACCGCGTCCGCTTCATCGAGAACCCACCCGGTGTCAACGGCGTTTGAAAATTCCTCGAATCCGGGCGCTTGAAAATTCCCCACTCTGGGCGGGGTAAGGTTTGAGATCGGCCGGGAGTGTGC
>JBATVK010000034.1:0-40915 GCA_049671725.1 Acidobacteriaceae bacterium | reverse complement strand
ATGTACAGGCGTTTCCTGGCGCGCCGGTCATCCATTTGATTCTGCCACGGTTGCGGGTATCTATATTTGTTTCAAATGCGCAGGATGGCGGAACGTATAAATTCCCGTACTCCGTAGCGAACCGCGTTCGGAGTTGATTCGGCGGCCCAGCCTAATACGCCGAGGCCAGGGAAATCCTCACCGGAGCTGAGAAATTTGTGTACTCGATTGGACGGGTGGGCGGACAGCGATGGATTGATTCGCCCTATGAGGGGTTGACCGGCTCAGGCTCGCTTCCGGGAGTTGAGGTTGTCGGCACCCACTTCGGGGGGAAGACTGAACTCCGGTTCGGCGTGGGAGCGGAATTGCTGGCGGAGGGTACGCGGACCAAATCCCTTGATGCGCTTGAACTGGCGGTTGAAGTTGGAGTAGTTGCCGAAGCCCACCTGGAAGCCGATATCGAGCACGCTGAGGCCGGTGGTGGTGAGCAGTTGGGCGGCGGCTCCGACGCGGAGCTCGTTGACGTAGGCGGTCATGGTGCGTCCGGTGGCGCGCTTGAAGAAGCGGCAGAGGGAAGCCTGATCCATGTGCAGCTTGTCAGAGAGCTCCACGTAATCGATCTCCTCGTCGAAGTGCGCGCTGAGGTGAGCGCAGACAGCCTCGATGCGCTGTTGATCCTCGATACGGCACATGGGACGGACGCGATCGGTGGAGAGGATATCCGGATTGGGCTCGGAGGCAAGAATGAGGAGGATTTCAAGGAGTTCCACGATGCGCTCGGCGGGAGAGCGAGAGAGGAAATCCTTCATCTTGCCGGCCACGACGCGCCCGGACGAAGCATGGCCGAAAGACAGACCGCTGGCCGATCGTTTGAGCAGGCGGAGAATGGGCTCCATCTCCGAAATGCGGAAGAACTCCGGCCCAAGAAAATCCTCGCGAAACTGAATGACGACGGCGCGGTGGAATTCCTGGCGGGGCGTCGGGACCGGGCCGGAGCGCCAACTGTGAGGGAGGTTGGACCCGAGAAGAACGAGATCGCCGGGGCCGTAATCGCCGATGCCGTCGCCTACGAGGCGCTGGCCGTGACTGTCGACTATAAAAGTGAGCTCGAACTCGGGGTGGTAGTGCCAGTAGAAGGGGAATTCCAGATCCACACGTTCGAATGCGAGCAATGAGGCCGAGCCGGACGTGACCTTCTCGAAATGCGCCCTCATAGGCGCAATTCTAACCACGTTTGCCGGATTTTCTGGAGATTATTTCGGATTGGCACAATGGAATACAGAAAAGCGTCAATCCCTTAGAAGATTTCCTGAAGGGAGCGGCGATATTCTCCTCAGAACGGGGCGGCGCCGAACGGAGCAACATCTTACCTGCAGAGAGAAAAAGGAGATTTTCCCCAATGAGCCAGCGGCCGCGAGAGGATGAACAGGCACGGCAGCGGATGGCGGCCTACACCGGCCACGCAAGCCTTCCTCCCCTGGTTGGCCTGCAGTCCATGAGCGAGGCCAGCACGCACGGGCTGACGGTCGCGGAATCGGTGGCGCGGCAACTGCGGCTGCACTGGTCGCTGAAGCGGCTGAACATGATGTTTGTGGCCCGCATTGCGGCTGTGCCGATTTACGAACTGAAGATGGCATTCAGCCTGCACGCGCATCTCTGCGCCGAGCACGTAGAGCCGTTTGCCAACCGCGTGCGGGAAATGCGCCAGCCTCCTTATGGGCTGGAAGTTTGTCCGGACGCCGCGCTGGATACGTTCTTCGACGAGATTCTCTGCGCTGCGGAGACACCGGCGCTGGTGCTGGGGCTTTACGGATACGCGATCCCCGCGGTGGTGCGGGCGCTGGAGCGCCTGCAGGCGGACACCAATAAGCTGTTCGATCATCCGACCTGGCGAGTTTGCCGGTTAGCGCTGGTCGAGATGCAGGACGTGCAGCAGTATGGCGAACAAGCGATGGCCTGCCTGGTGGACGACGAGGCGCGTTCGACGCTCTCGGAGTGGACGGCGCTGCTGGAAGAACTGCTGGGCGCGGCGGGCGATCTGGACGGGACGCAGCCGAAGACGAAGGTCGAGCCGCGGCGCATGTTCTCGTCGGCTCCTTATCGTTATGACCCGGTGCCGCGGCGGGACGAGCGATTCCGCGATCCCTACAACATGGGGGTTAATGCGGAGGCATTCCTGTTCGACCCGGGAATTCCGGCGCTGCCCAAGTCGATCATGCTGTACTTCAAGCGTCTGCGGGAAATCGATGTTCCGGAGATGATGTCGAGCATCCTGGTGGAGACTCCGGGGAAGCCCTGGGAGTATTACCGGGACATGACGCGCCAGTTGTGGGACGAGGCGCGGCACGCGATGATGGGCGAAATCGGATTTGTGTCGATGGGCATCGACTGGACGAAGATCCCGCTCAACTTCACCTGGTCGCTGGGATTGAATACGCAACTGACGCCGCAGGAACGGCACGGGGTGCTGTATACGATCGAGCAGGGACTGATGCCGAAGAAGACGGGCAAGGAGTACGAGTGGCAAGTGGCCCTGGCCACGGCGAACCCCCTGACCTCCCTGATCCAGGACTACGACTGGGCCGACGAGATACTGCACGCCAGGATCGGGCGCGAGTGGCTGGTTCCGGAGCTGGGGGGGCAGAAGGAAGCGCTGGCGTTCGGAGATCGCGCGTGGTCGCGGGTTCTGGGAGACTGGGCGCGGTGGCGAGAGCAGGGACTGACACAGCACCAGAACTGGTGGCCGGAGATCTATCGCGACGCGTGCAGGCACTGGGGGATCGAGCCGGACCCCAGCCTGCTGGAGTACAACACCACCTATGAAAACACTCGCGCGGACCTGAAGCAGGTTGCCGGATAACGAGAGCGTGTGCCAGCCGAACCCGACGCGGATGTGCCGCGATGCGGGGGTGCTGGCGCTCCCGGAAACGATGACGCCGGTGGTGAGCGAGCGCGTCACCGCCTGCACGCTGCCAGGGCGCTGCCGGAGCATGGCTGCGGCCTGCCCGTGCAGCTGCTGGCCGGTCACCTCAGTGGTTGCAGGCCCCTGACAGCCAAGGAGTCGTCATGATCACAGCGAACGCTATCGTCACCGACGGGAAAGGGAATTTCGCGCTGGACGAAGTGCGCATGGAGAGCCCGCAGGCGAACGAAGTGCTGGTGGAGATGAGGGCAAGCGGGGTGTGCCACACGGACTTCGATTCGATGTCGTGGGGACGGCCGCTGGTGATGGGCCATGAAGGGGCGGGGGTGGTGCTGGAGTGTGGAACCGGCGTGAACCATGTGCAGCCGGGCGACCGGGTGCTGCTGAACTGGGCGATCCCGTGCGGGGAATGCTTCCAGTGCCGGCGCGGAGCGGAGAACATCTGCGAGCAGAAGCCGGTTGTGCCGCCGGAACGATTCGTATACCAGGGCGCGCCGATCGCGACCTCGTTTCATCTGGGCACGATGGCGTCGCATGCGGTGGTTCCGAAGCAGGCGGTGGTGAAGATCGAAGTGGAAATACCTTTTCCTTCGGCTGCGATTCTGGGCTGCGGCGTGATGACCGGATTCGGCTCGGTGGTGAACGCAGCCAAAGTGGAGAAGGGCTGCTCGGTGGTGGTGCTGGGCGCGGGCGGGGTGGGGCTGAGCGCGGTGCAGGGCGCGGTCCACGCCTGTGCGGGGACGATTATCGCCATCGATTTGAACGCCAACCGGCTGACCCTGGCGCGGCAGTTTGGCGCCACGCACACGATCCAGGCGGAGAAGGACGACGAGGGACTGCTGCGGGCGGCGCGGAAGGTTCGCGAGCTGACGGAGCGAGGCGCGGATTATGCCTTCGAATGCACGGCGGTGCCGGCTCTGGGCGCCTCGCCGCTGGCAATGGTGCGCAATGGCGGATGCGCGGTGGCGGTGAGCGGCATTGAAGAAGTGGTGCCTGTGGATATGGAGCTTTTCGAGTGGGACAAGCGCTACATCAATCCGCTGTACGGCCAGTGCCGACCGTTTATCGACTTTCCGGTTCTGCTGTCTCTGTATCGGCAACGGCGGCTGAAGCTGGATGAGATGGTGACGCGGACCTACCCGCTCTCAGGCCTTGCTGAGGCGTTCGAGGACATGCGGCGCGGCGTGAATGCCAAAGGAGTTCTGCTGCCGTCATGAACCCTGACGCGCTGCCGGGACGCCTCTCTCCGATAGAAATTTCGGAACCGGCACCGGAACACGAGCATCTGCGTCAGCTGACGCTGCACGGCCCGACGCAGCGCGGACGCGGCGATGCAGGGCTCGCGTGTGCCATCATTCGGTGGAGATTCTGTGAACTGAGGTGCGATGAGCGAACGCACGCGAGTGGTGCTGGCGGGGGCAATCGGCAACGTCGTGGAGTGGTACGACTTTGGCCTGTACGGACTGCTGGCGCCGGTGCTGGCGGGGCTGTTCTTTCCCTTTGAAGATCGGCTGGCGGCGCTGCTGGGCGCGTATGGCGGATTTGCTGTTGGGTTTGCCATGCGACCGCTGGGCGCGGTGGTGCTGGGGCGGATCGGAGACCGGCGCGGGCGGAAGTTTGTGCTGGTGCTGTCGGTGATCCTGATGGGCGCGGCGACGGTAGGGCTGGGGCTGCTGCCGACGTATGCGGCGATCGGGATTGGAGCGCCGGTGCTGCTGATTGCGGTGCGGATGTTCCAGGGATTTTCGGTGGGCGGGGAGTTCGTGGGGTCGGTGACGTATCTGGTGGAGACGGCCCCGGAGGAGCGGCGCGGCCTGGCGGGGAGCGTGGCCAATCTGGGAGCCACGATTGGCATGCTGCTGGCGGCGGGCGCGGCGGCGCTGGCGGAGATGAAGGCCGGCGAGATGTGGCGCGTGCCGTTTTTATTTGGGGGAGTGCTGGCGATGGCGGCGTTCGTGCTGCGGCGGCACTTGCCGGAGGATGCGGAGCGGGACGAGACGAAGAGGCGGGACGGAGCGACGCTGCGCGAGAGATGGCCGGCGTGGCGGGCGGTGGTGGAAGCTCCGAAGACGATGGGGCTGGCGCTGGTGTTCACGTGCGGATACGGGATATCGAATTACTTGACGATGGTGTTTCTGCCGGGGTTTGGGCACGAGTTCGCGCACCTGAGCGAGAGCGCGGCGCTCAAGGCGAATACGGCGGCGCAGGGGCTGGCGCTGGCGGTGGTGCCGCTGGCGGGATGGCTGTCGGATCGGTGGATAGGGCGGCGGTGGGTGCTGGCGCTGGCTTTCTTTGGGCAGGCCGGCCTCGCGTGGGCGCTGTTCCGCGGCATTCCACGACTGGGCGATCCGGGGCTGTGGACGGCGCAACTGGCGCTGGCCGGGCTGCTGGCCGCGGTGATGGGAACGGCTCCGGCGATGCTGTCGGAGCAGTTTCCGCGGGCGTATCGGGTGAGCGCACACGCGCTGGCGCTGAATATCGGGATTGGGATTGCGGGAGGCACGGCGCCGATGGTGGCGGTGGCGCTGATTCGGGGAACGGGGAGCGAGATGGCTCCGGCGGCGTATCTGGCGGTGAGCTGCGCTGCGGCGGGGGTGGCGGCGTTGTTGCTGAAAGGCGCGGAAGGGGCGGGCAAGTAAGAAGCGGTTAGCTGAGAACCGGTTAGCTAAGAACCGGTTGATGGGGAGACTGCAGACGAGGGCGGCACCCTCCATCAATAATCCATATTCAAGTCTGCCTATCCTGGATATCTTGAACTGAGATTATCGGAGCCGCGTTCTATGAGTCTGCTGTCGGAAGAAATACGCGTATTTGAATGCCCGAGTTGCAGGGAGACCATCAACACGTCGGTTACGCAATGCCCCTATTGTTCGGCGCCCGTCGATCAGAACGTCGCAGCGGCCGCTGCCGACCTGACGAGCCGGGTAAGCCAGGCATGCAGCGACGCAAGTTATGTTCGGATACTGGCGGGATCCATCATTGCTTTTTTCCTGCTCTTTCTGGTGCCTTTCCTGGGGCTGGTTGGCCTGGTGGGCTACTACTTACTGCTCGTGCTCGTCCCTGTCATGTCCGTTCGCTGGTGGATTCGGTACGCTTCGATTCGCACGCACGATCGAGATTTTGGTCGAGCGAAAAGAAATGTCGTGATCGCCCTGGCCCTGTGGGCTGCGTTTTTGCTCTTCACTTCGATACGGTTCGTCGTCGTGCGGTAATACGTGCGGAAATGCCGGCTTACCGTCTGGAGGGGGAGCCTGAGAACTTCGGGGCCGATGAACGTGCGCGGGGTTTCGCTGGCGGCCTCGGGGATGGTGCGGAGATTGAATCCGGGCAGTAGGATGGGCCATGCGGAAAATCCTGGTTTTGGTTCTGCTGATGGGCGTGTGCGGGACGGCGCAGGCGCATCAGAGCGATGCAGCGCTGCTGCAGCGAACTCGCGCGCTCTACGACGCTCCGTTTACGCGGAACCTGGTCTCGTTCGACTGCGAGGTGCAGTTTGACTGGAAGCAGCACCTCATCGATCAGCTGGGAAGCGTGCCTGATGCGGTCGAGCCGACGGTCGACCTGATGGCGGCGGTTCATCACACGGTATCGATGGACCGCAGCGGGGCCAGGGTTTCGGAAGCGCCGAACGGGCCGGATCTTGAGGAGATTCCGCTGGGTGCTCAGTTCGAGCAGGCGTTCAGGATGGTGATATCCGGCGGGCTGAACGAATGGCTGCCGTTCGGGTATGGCGAAATCCTCCCTGAAGGGGCGACCGAGTACAGCTTTCAGAAGACGGACGCCGGCTACACGGTGGTGCTGAAGGGTAAGGGAATCGCGTCGACGCTGTACCTGGACCCGAACCTGAAAATGGTTCGTGGAGAGAGCGAGCTTCCGCAGCCGCTGCGCTTTACGACAGAGTTTGCCGATGGGCCGCAGGGATATCTGCTGCGCTCGATGACCACAGCGGCGCCGGGCAGCAAAGCTGCGCATATTCCGACATTCGACTACACCTGGCAGAGTGTGAACGGGGTTGAGATCCCGTCACAGGTGACGGTGACGACGGGAATCGGCGAGGTGTGGAAGTACCAGCTGACGGGATGCGCGGTGCAGGTGCAAACAAAGCCGCCGGCGAAGTAAAGGCGATCGCTCGTATCAGCGGAAGGATCAGAAGCTGTCGAGGAGCGAGCTCTAGGTGGTCTCGATGCGGGCGGCGCAGAGCTGCGACTCGCGGAGCAAACGCCGGAATTCCTCGATTCTCGCAGGCAGCGGGCCCGACGAGTCGAGCAGGGCGGCCTGCATTTGCCTGCGCACCTGAGCGAGTTCTTCGGCAGTGATGGCTGCAGGGGTCATGATTGCCTCCCATTGTGGGCGGGTGTTGCGGCCAGCGCCGAAGTCCAGGGCGCCGGACAAATTGGTTGCCGGGGGATGGCGAAGAGGACTTCTCTGCGTGTGCCGTCTCTGCGAATGATGACGGCCAGACGCTCGTGCCGGGTTAGACACGGAGAAGTTCCCCGCCGGAGGTCCAGTTGATTGGTTTCGGACAACCGCGCCATGCCAGGAAGCGTAGAGCGTCGCTGGTTACGACGGAAATCCCACAACAGGGCCAGATTGCGCACCGGGCGGGGGGATGGGATAACCCGAGGGTCACTTTCCGGATGGTTACGGCTGCAGGGGGTTCGACGGCGGGCGCTCAGGGTGATGAAGGGAGCGAGTCCGTGAGGATCAGCCGCGGGAGGGGTGGACTTTGAGGATTTCGCGGCCGATGACCATGCGCTGGATTTCGCTGGTACCTTCGCCGATGGTGCAGAGCTTGACGTCGCGGTAGAACTTTTCGACGGGGTAGTCCTTGATGAAGCCGTAGCCGCCGTGGAGCTGGACGGCGCGGTCGCAGATGCGGACGGCGACTTCGGATGCGAATAATTTGGCCATGGCGGACTCCTGGGTGACGCGCTGGCCCGCGTCCTTGAGGACGGCGGCGCGGAGAGTGAGCAGGCGGGCTGCGTCGAGCTCGGTGGCCATGTCGGCGAGCTGCCACTGGATGCCCTGGAATTCCGCGATGGCTTTGCCGAATTGTTTGCGCTGCTTGACGTAGCCGACGCTGGCGTCGAGTGCGCCGCGGCCGATGCCGAGGGCGAGCGCGGCGATGGAGATGCGTCCGCCGTCGAGGGTGCGCATGGCGTCGACGAAGCCCTCGCCGAGATTGCCGAGGAGGTTTTCAGCGGGGATCTCACAGTCCTCGAAGATGAGCTCGGAGGTGTCGGAGGCGCGGAGGCCGAGCTTGTTTTCTTTTTTGCCGGGGCGGAAGCCGGGCGTGCCTTTTTCGACGATGAAGGCGGAAAGGCCGTGGGTACCCTGGGATTTGTCGGTGACAGCGATGATAACGGAGACGTCGGCGTAGTGGCCGTTGGTGATGAAGGTCTTGTTGCCGTTGAGGAGCCAGCCGTGGTCGGTGCGGACGGCGGTGGTGCGGGCGGCGGCAGCGTCGGAGCCGGAGCCGGGCTCGGTGAGACCCCACGCGCCGAGGGCCTCGCCGGAGGCGAGTTTGGGGATGTACTTCTGGCGCTGGGCGTCGCTGCCGGCGAGGAAGATGTGGTTGGTGCAGAGGGAATTATGGGCGGCGACGATGATGCCGATGCTGCCATCGACGGCGGAGAGCTCTTCGATGGCGAGCATGTAATCGACGTAGCCGAGGCCGGCGCCACCGAGCTCGACGGGGAAGATGACGCCGAGGAGGCCCATCTGGCCGAGCTGCTTCACCACGTCGGCGGGGAATTCGGAGGCTTCGTCCCAGCGAGAGACGTTGGGGGCGATTTCACGGGCGGCGAATTCACGGATGGAGCGGCGGAGAGCTTCCTGGTCGTCGGTGAGGGTGAAGGGGAAGGTGGACTCGGCGGTGGGGGCGGATTGGGCGGTGGCAGACATGAGGGCTGGGATGCTCCGAGGAAATGGAGAAAACGGGGTAGGGTAACAGACCGAGGGAAGGGTTGTCTTTCCCACTTCTGCCAAGGGCGGGCAGAAATGGGCGCTCGGATTTGTCCTGTGATTAGCGGAGGCTGGCGGGGGGTGGGTCGAAGGCGGAGAGCTGTTTGAAGACGGCGTCGGAGAGCTGGAGCGCGGCGGCGGCGACGTTCTCTTCGAGATGCTGGAGGTTGCTGGTGCCGGGAATGGGCAGCGTGACCGGGGAGCGGCGCAGGAGCCAGGCGAGCGCGACCTGAAGCGGCGAGGCGTGGAGATCTTTGGCGAAGCGTTCGAGGAGGTCGTTGGCGGCGCGGTTCTGGCCGAGCGGAGCCCAGGGGATGAAAGCGATGCCATTCTTTTCGCAAAAGTCGAGGAGAAAATCCCACTCGCGGTCGGCGAAGCTGTAGCGGTTCTGGACGGAGACGATGGGCGAGAGTTTGAGAGCGCGCTGCAGGTGTTCGAGGGTGACATTGGAGAGCGCGAGGTCACGGATTTTGCCCTGCTCGCGGAGGCGGACCAGGGTCTGCATGGAGGCGTCGAAGGAGACGGCGGGATCGGGGACGTGGAGCTGGTAGACGGCGATGGTGTCGAGGCGGAGACGGCGGAGGCTTCCGTGGACGGCGTCCTCAAGATGTTTGGGGCTGGCGTTGTGGACCCATTGGCCGGGGCCGACGCGCTCCCATCCGCCCTTGGTGGCGATGACGAGGTCTTTGGGGTAGGGATGGAGGGCTTCTGCGATCAATTCTTCGCTTACGTTCGGGCCGTAGGAGTCGGCGGTGTCGATGAAGTTGACGCCCAGCTCGACGGCGCGGCGGAGGGTGGCGAGGGCGGAGGGCTTGTCGGCGGGCGGGCCCCAAATGCCTTTGCCGGTGAGGCGCATGGCGCCGAAGCCGAGGCGGTGGACGGTGAGGTCGCCGAGGTGGACTTCGCCGGCGGAAGCGGCGTTGGGGGCGGTGGCGGGCATGGGGATCTCCTCTGGCGAAATTGGATGAGGGGACAGGCTACATCCAGAAGGTTACAGGTTGCAGGGGTCAGTTTTCCGTGTCGATGGGTTTGTCGGGCTGGGAGTTGTAGATTTCCTCGACGTGGCGGAGGGTGTCGATTTCGGCGACGGGCTTGTCCTGTCTGATTCTCACGATGCGGGGGAAGCGCAGGGCGAATCCCGAGGCATGGCGCTCGGAGCGCATGACGTTGTTGAAGGCGACTTCGAGGACGATGAGGGGATCGACGGTGCGGAAGAGGCCGTGGTCCTCGATGGTGTGAGCTTTGAACCAGGCGGTCATCTCGGCGATTTCCCGGTCGGTGAGGCCAGAGTAGGCTTTGCCGACATTTTTGAGGGACTGGGCCGGATCGTCCGGATCGCGGACGGCGAAGGTGTAGTCGCTGAGGACGTGGGCGCGGCGGCCGTTGCCGTACTCGACGCCGGTGACGACGACATCGAGGGTGGCGAGCTCGCGCTTGAGCTTGAGCCAGGCGAGTCCGCGGCGGCCGGGCTGGTAATGCGAGGCAAGGGACTTGAGCATGACGCCTTCGTTGCCGCGGGCCCGGGCGTCGTCGTAGGCCTGGTCAAGATGCTCGGCGGCGGTGGTGCGGTCGCCGAGGCGCGTGGCGCGGGCGAGGATGAGGCGGGGGAAGGCCTGCTCGGCCGGCGCTTCGAAAAGATATGACTGGCCCGGTGCTGGTGTGGCGGCAATCTTCGATGACCAGCGGGAGCAGAAGCCTTCTAACTGGCGGCGGCGTTCGGCGAGGGGCTGGTCGAGAAGGAGGGTATCGGCACGGTAGAGGATGTCGAAGACGACGAGGACGACGGGAATGTCGCGGAGCATTTCCCCCGTTACGCGCTTGCGGCCGAGGCGCTGCTGGAGGGCGGAGAACGGCAGGGCGCGCTGGGCAGAGGGATTCCAGGCGAGGATTTCACCGTCGAGAATAGCGGGCTCGGTGATTGCGGCGAAGGCCAGGACGAGATCGGGGAAGGATTCGGAGAGGTCGTCGCGGTTGCGGGAGTAGAGGGCGACGCGGGCATCGTCGACATGAAGCTGGGCGCGGATGCCGTCGAATTTGTCTTCGAGCTGCCAGGATGCAACAGCAGGTCCCTCGACTTTCTCCGCTCGGGACGACGAGTCTTCGTGCTCTTCGGTGAGGCGGGCGAGGGCTTCGGCGGTGCTCCGGACGGGACTGGCGAGCATGAAGCCGAGAGGGTGGAAGAGCTTCATGCGGGCTTGGTCGAGGCGGCCCTGACTGGCGAGGGCGACGACTTCGGGGAGGCTGCCGAGCAACATGTCGGCGCGGCGCACGTCTGTGAGCTGCACGGCAAAGGCTTCGGCGACGGCTTCTTCGACCAGGGACTGTTTGACGCCGGTGCGCATGTCGCCGGTGATGAGCTTGATGAGGTATTTGGCCTCGTCGGGGGTGGCGCGGCTGAGGAGACCGAGGAGGTGACGGAGTTTGGGTGCGGGTCCGCGGGCTTCGGCGAGGGCGGCGAGGGCGGATTCGACGCTGGGGAGGGTCAGAGTGGCCGTGGCGGGCGCGTGTCCGTAGAGAAGATCGGCGGCGGCGGCTCCAAGATCGCCGGTGCGGCGGTAGGCGGCGGAGATTGCCTCAGGAGTGGCGGAGGCCAGCTGGGCGACGGCTTTGGCGAGGAGGGACCCGCCGATGTTCAGGACGCGGGGATCGGTTTCGGGGAAGGGCGAGCCGGCGAGCCAGAGGGCGGCGCGGCCGGCGTCGTCGACGGGGAGGGTGGCGAGGTAGCTGGCGATGAGGGCGCGTTTTTCGAGTTTTTTGGCGGTGGCGGCGAGGGCGTCGCAGAGCTCGGCGAAGTGGAGGAAGAGGGACATACAGCAGCGTTCAGCGATCAGCGTACAGCGTTCAGAAGGCGCCCGGTAGGCGGAACCGAACAGCCAGTAGACGGGAGCTGGGAGCCGGGGGACACGAGCCAAGCCAATAGCGGCTATCGATCGTTCTGGTGCGGGGCGCGTCTCTTTGAGCGACCCGACATCGAATCGAAGTAGAATTATGGATGTTATGCAGCGGCTTTTCCCGATTGGCGTTCTTCTCTAGCGGCTCCCGCCGCTCTCGCATTGCTGCGTATTTTTTCCTCAACAACTGAGAATTTGATGATTGCCGGCCGCGAGCCGGGAGGGTTTTATGTTTGAGCGTTTGGAGCAGATTGAAGCGCGGTTTCAGGATCTGGGACAGCAGATGGCCGATCCGGAGGTACTGAGCGATCACGAGAAGTATCAGAAGATCGCGAAGCAGCACCGGGATCTGGAGCCGGTGGTAGATAAGTTTCGCGAATATCGCACCGTGAAGAACGGGATTGCGGACGCGCGGGCGATGCTGAATGAGAGCGACGCGGAGATTCGCGCCATGGCGCAGGAAGAGCTGAGCGGACTGGAGGAGCGCGAGCCAAAGATTGAGGAAGAGCTGAAGTTGCTGCTGCTGCCGAAGGATCCCAACGATGAGAAGAACGTGGTGCTGGAGATTCGCGCGGGGACGGGCGGCGACGAGGCCAGCCTGTTTGCTGCGGAGATCTTCCGCATGTACACGCGGTTCGCGGAGCAGCACCGGTGGAAGGTGGAGGTGCTGTCGTCGTCGGAGTCGTCGGTGGGCGGGCTGAAGGAAGTGATCGCGATCATCGAGGGCGACAGGGTGTACTCGCAGATGAAGTACGAGAGCGGGGTGCACCGGGTGCAACGGGTTCCGGCAACGGAGACGCAGGGGCGCGTGCATACGAGCGCGGTGACGGTGGCGGTGCTGCCGGAGGCCGAGGACGTGGACGTGAAGATCGAGGCGAAGGATCTGCGCATCGACACGTTCTGCTCATCGGGACCGGGCGGACAGAGCGTGAACACGACGTATTCGGCAGTGCGGATCACGCATATTCCGACGAATACGGTGGTGAGCTGCCAGGACGAGAAGTCGCAGATCAAAAACCGCGAGAAGGGCATGCGGGTGCTGCGGGCGCGGCTGTACGAGATGGAGATGGAGAAACAGCAGCAGGCGCTGGCCAAGGAACGCAGGCAGCAGGTGGGCTCGGGCGACCGAAGCGAGAAGATTCGGACGTATAACTTTCCGCAGAACCGGCTGACGGACCATCGCATCGGGCTGACGATTCATCAGCTGAGCGAGATTATGGAAGGCAGGCTGCAGCCGGTGGTGGACGCGCTGATTGCGCACTTCACTGCGGAACGCCTGAAGAGCGAAGCGGAGACAGCGGCGTAAAAACAGTTGTCAGTTGTCAGTTGCCAGTTGCCAGCCGCCAGTGATCAGGAACTGCGGAAGCGGTGGGTGTGGTTCAGGAGACGGTCTCGGGAATGCCGTCGGCCGAAGGCGCACAAGAGTTGTGGACCGAAGATCTTGCATGGATCGTGATGCTCGAGTGAAGACGGAATGTCCGACCGTTGAGCAGACGCTGCGGCGGGGTATGGATTGCCTCGGGGCGCTTGAGTCTGCGCGGCGGGATGCGGAGCTGCTGCTGATGCGGGCGGCGGGGCGAGATCGAGCATGGCTGATGACCCATGCGGACTCGGAACTGCGGGCCGAGCTGACGGTGGAGCAGGCGGAGCGCTTCGAGGAGTGGGTGGCGCGGCGAGCGCGGCAGGAACCGGTGCAGTACATCCTCGGCGAGCAGGAGTTCTATGGGTTTGCGATGAAGGTGACGCCGGCGGTGCTGATTCCGCGTCCGGAGACGGAGCATTTAGTGGAAGCGGTGATCGCGAGGGTTGGGCGCGAGGCGCCGGTGACGATTTGCGATGTGGGGACGGGGTCGGGGGCGATTGCGATCGCGCTGGCGAAGGAGTTGCCGCGGGCGGAGGTGACGGCGGTGGATGTTTCTCGGGCGGCGCTGGAGATCGCGCAGGAAAACGCGGAGCGGCATGGAGTGGCGGAGAGGGTGCGGCTCGCTGAATCGGATTTGATGAGCGCGGTAGGGGGGGAGCGGTTCGACGTGGTGGTGTCGAATCCGCCGTATGTGGGCGAGGGCGAGGTTCTGGAAGCGCAGGTGCGGGATTGGGAGCCGCATGGCGCGCTGTTCGCGGGCGCGACCGGGCTGGAGGTTTATCGGAAGCTGATTCCGGGGGCGTGGGAAGCTCTGGCTGCAGGCGGTTGGCTGGTGATGGAGATGGGGCAGGGGCAGAGGGATGCGATCGCCGGATTGCTGGCCGGCTGGGACGAGGTGAGCTTCCTCGAGGATTTACAGGGAATCCCGCGCGTTGCCATAGCGAGGCGGGGCGGCGGAGAATAGACGGATGAGCGCAACGAGTGTCGCGGCAGAGAAGCCGTCGTGGATGACCCAGGATTTTGAGCAAAAGCTGGACAAGCTGGCGCAAGCCGCGGTGCAGTGCGGGCTGGGGTTGAGGCCTGGGCAGGAAGTGGTGATGACGGCGGGCATTGAGGCGCTGCCGCTGGTGCGGAAGATCACCGAGCACGCGTACAAGGCGGGAGCGTCGCTGGTGACGACCCTGTTTTCGGATGAGGAGTCGGCATTGCTGCGGTTCCAGTATGGCGGGGATGCGAGCTTTGACGCGGCGGCGGGCTGGCTGTATGACGGGATGGCGGCCGCGTACAGGAACGGCGCGGCGCGGCTGGCGATCACGGGCGGAAATCCGGCACTGCTGTCGCAGCAGGATGCGGAGAAGGTAGGGCGCGCGAACCGGGCGCAGTCGAAGGCGTACCGTCCGGCGCTGGAGCGGATCACGCGGCACGAGATTAACTGGACGATTGTGCCGGCGGCGACTCCGGAATGGGCGAAGGCGATGTTTCCGGGGCTGGCGGAGGATGAGGCGCTGAAGAAGCTGTGGGCGGCGATCTTTGCGGCGACGCGCGCGGACCGGACGGATCCGGTGGCGGCGTGGAAGGAGCACGATGCGGAGCTGCACCGGCGGGCGGAGCATCTGAACACGATGCGCTATGCGGCGCTGCATTTTCGCGGGCCGGGGACGGATCTGAAAGTGGGGCTGGCGGACGACCATCTGTGGCTGGGCGGCGGAACGCGGGCGGGCAACGGGCGATACTGCATCGCGAACATGCCGACGGAAGAGGTGTTCACGACGCCGCACAAGGATCGTGTCGACGGAGTGGTAACGAGCACGAAGCCACTTTCGTACCAGGGAACGATGATCGAAGGGATTCGGGTGCGGTTCGATGGCGGGCGGATCGTGGAGGCGCAGGCAGCCAAGGGCGAGCAGGTGCTGCGGCAGATGATCGATACGGATGAGGGCGCGAGGCGGCTGGGAGAAGTGTCGCTGGTGCCGCACTCGTCGCCGATTGCGGCGAGCGGGCTGCTGTTTCTGAATACGCTGTTCGACGAGAACGCGGCGTGCCACATTGCGCTGGGCCAGGCCTACTCGACGTGCCTGAAAGACGGCGACACACTGACGCCGGAGGAACTGGCGGCGAAGGGCGCGAACGACAGTTTGATCCACGTGGACTGGATGATCGGATCGGGAGAGATCGACGTGGACGGGATTACGGCGACGGGCGCGACGGAAGCGCTGATGCGGCGCGGGGAGTGGGTGTGACAAGACACGGGACAGGGGTTACGGGATACGGGTTAGAGCGGCAGGTTACGGGGTAGGGGTTGCAGGGTGCGGTCCGCGGCTGGGCATGCCGGGCTGGTTATGGATGGGATTCTGCCTGGCGGGTAGAATGCCGCGATGGCGGCGATGACGCGGGCGGCGGTTGCGGTGTTGCGGATCGGGCTGATCGCGGGGACGCTGGACATTGGCGAGAACATTGTCTTCAACGCTTTTCGCCACATTACGGCGGGGCAGATCTTCCAGTACATTGCGAGCGGGCTGACCGGGCGGTGGGCGTTTCACGCGGGCGCGGCGAGCGTGGCTCTCGGAATTGCGATCCACTATGCAATTGCGCTGACGTGGACAGCGGTATATTTCGCGGCGAGTCGGCGGATGAGCGTGCTGGTGCGGCGGCCGGTGGTGTGCGGCCTGGTGTATGGGGCGGTGGTGTACCTGGTGATGAACCTGGTGGTGCTGCCGCTGACACGGGTGCCCCGGGCGGCGTCGGCGATGAGCGTGGCTTCGCGGGTGAGCGGAGTGCTGGCGCTGCTGATCTGCGTGGGATTGACGGTGGCAATGCTGACGGCGCGGGAGAGGCTGCGAACCGAGGTGGGAGAGTAGGGCACGCCGGCGGAACGACTCCCACATCTGCCAAAACCGGGCAGATGTGGGGCACCCGGTATTCACAGAGGGTTCAGATGTGGCAGCTGAGCATGCCGCGTTTTTCGAGATATTTCTGGTGATAGTCTTCGGCGCGCCAGAAGGTTTCGGCGGGAACGACCTGGGTGACGATGGGCTTCGCAAACTTTTTCTCGGCGGTGAGGCGGGCGATGAAGGCCTCGGCCGCGGCTTTCTGCTCGGGGGAGTGGTAAAAGATGGCGCTGCGGTATTGCGTGCCCCAGTCGGGACCCTGGCGGTTGAGCTGGGTCGGGTCGTGGAGCGAGAAAAAGGCCTCGAGGAGCTGCTCGTAGGTGATCCGCGCGGGATCGTAGTCGATCTCGACGGCTTCGGCGTGGCCGGTGCGGTCCGTGCAGACGTCGTGGTAGGTGGGATTGGCGAGCGCGCCGCCCTCGTAGCCGACGGCGGTGGAGAGAACGCCGGGGAGCTGCTGGAAGTGGGCTTCGACGCCCCAGAAACAGCCGGCGGCAAAGGTGGCTTTGGGCATTGGAGAACCTCCCAAACACAGGGTACAGGGTTCAGGCTACAGGTGACAGGGGTGGCGAGTTCCTCTGCCCACTTTGTTGGCTTCAATCGTGTCTTGTAATCGGCAACAACGCCGGAGTAAGGCATTTACAGGATCGGATGAGGACAGCTGTTTTCGTCTCGCTCAGCGCAAAGACGCGATTCTTATGAGGATGAAGAGCGGCTTCCAGCCCCGAGCGCATTGGGATTGCGCCTGAGGCTGGATTGCCGGTTGGTGGTGAGTGTCCGATCTGAACTGCTCAGGTGGTGAGGACAAAGCCGATCAGATCCTCTGCGTCGTATTGGCTTTGCCGGCCATTGCCGTTGGTCATGGTGGCGGCCACGTACAGATCCGCCGCAAAACCTGCGGTTGGACAGCTCCCGAGGAGATCGCCCACAGTGGGCGCCGGCGAGACGGGCGAATCACCTGGAGCGGCGGTGACGGGTCCGCTGGGAAGCGGCGCGAGCAGCGGAGGCACCAAATTCGTTGCTCCGCGAACCAGCGCGAGGGAGAAGGTAGCGTAGGTCGCCGGCTGGCTGGCGGTAAAGGCCAGGTTGACGGCGGTGGATGTGGCGGTGGGACCGGTGCCGTAGTGCAGGACTCCGCAGCTGTCGGCCATGGTGGGAGGCGATGTGCTGAGCTCCGGCTGCTGGAGCACGGCAATGCACTGCTGATTGTTGACCTGAATCACCAGGGGCAGGCTGACCAGGTTCGGGCTGAGCTGGTTGCCGGAGGCGTCCAGGAACTGCAGCTGAATGGTGTGCTGCCCGTTGGTGAGCGCGGTGCTGTCGAGCTCGTAGCCCAGCGCCGGCGGCTGATAGTCAAACAGAGCCGATATGGCATGCACGGGAAAGCAGCCGGAAGACGGACCCTGGGTTGTGGAGGGCACGGTGATCAGGCTGGTGGTGGTGCCGTTGTAGTAGTAGACGGTCCAGCTGCCGGATTGCACCACATTGTCGACGAGCACCTGGTAGAAGCGGGCGCCGGCGTTGTAGGCGGACTGATAGTTCACCATGATGGGGAGGGTTCCGCCGAAGGGCGCGTCCGTCACCTGGTAGGGCGAGCCCGAGGGGGTGGTAGCCAGGCCGGTGATCTGATTCACGTAATTCGCGGGAATCTGGCCGATGCCCATCAGCAGCGGGCCGTCGGTGAGGAATGCGGAGAAGAGGACTTCCTCGATCTCCACGTTGCAGCAGACCAGCAGCTCGCCGGAGTACGGCACGGCCACGCTGGAGGGACGGAAGGGTACACCGGTGACGACGGTGTTGACTGTGCCACTGATGACGCTGACGGTAACGATGGAGTTGGAAGGATCGCGCTGCGGGACGTACAGCGAGTCCTGCGCGGCGTCGGCCCACGTGAGGAAGAAGGGATTGGTGAGGCCTTTGGCCACAACGGTGATGGCGCCGCTGCCGATCTGCACCTCACTGATGTTGCCGGCCTGATCGCTGACGTAGGCGTACTGCAGATCGGAGGTGAGCACGACGCCGATGGCGTCGCTGAGGCCGGAGGTGATTGTGGTCATGGCGCCGCTGGTGAGATCGATCTTCAGCAGCCTTGCCGGGGTGTTGTACTCGACGACGTACGCGGCGTTGTGCGGCTCGTCCAGAAACATCTGCTGGGGGGAGTTCATTCCTTTCGCGACCACGGTTGCGGCGCTGCGGTTAGCGCTGCTGAGCGCTACTTTCACCAGGTCGCCGCTGCGTTCGGTGACATAGGCATGAACACCGTCGCTGCTCAACTTCACATCTTCGGGGTTGGTGTAACCGGTTCCGAGCACTTTATAGGCGGGGGTGGCCGGCGCAACCATCAGGGAAGACAAGTTGCCGCTGTACTCCACAAAAACGAGCTCGCTGTGCAGGGCGCTGAAGTCGCAACCAATCGCTCCGCCAAGTCCGGTTTGCAAAGCGGTTTGCGTGGGCGCGGGTGTGGGTGTGGGTATCGGGATAATTGGGACACGGATGGGGGGTATGGTAATTGCGGGCATGGGAAGCCCTCCTCTCTGATTTCCGGTCGCGGCTTACGTTGAGTTTTGAGCGTTATCCTGGGCCGCGGCAGACTACGGCGTCATCCAGGCCACAGGCTTCGAAGAAGAGGGAGGTGCTCGGGTCTCAGGCGGAGTCAAGCCAGTGGGGGTGGCGTGCGGATACGAGATGCCTAAAATGCAGGGTTGTCAAGTTAAATCCAGGGCGGGTGGGGGTCCAGGGCGCTCAGGCCAGAGATTCGACTCCGCGCCGGGGCCATGCATCGTTGGAGGGAGTTTTGGCGCGCTCTGCTCAGGGTGACTGAACTACGAGTCGAGCTTGAGGACGAGGATGGTCATGTCGTCGTGCTGGGGAGCTTCGGCGGTAAAGGTGTCGGCGGCGGCGAAGAGGGCGCGGAGGATTTCGGGGGCGGTCTGGTTCTGGACGGTGCGGGCGGCGGCGATCATGCGGTCCTCACCCCATTCCTCGTCGGTGCGGGTCATGGCCTCGCTGATGCCGTCGGTATAGAGGAGGAGCAGGTCGCCGGGCTCAAGGGTGAGGGCCTGTTCGATGTAAGGCGCGGAGGGCAACAGGCCGACGACGGGCCCTCCGGTTTCAAGGCGGTGGGTTTCGCCACGGCGGAGAATGACCGGCGGGTTGTGGCCGGCGTTGACGCAGTCGAGGCGGCGCGTGCGGGGATCGTAGGCGGCGAAGAAGAAGGTGGCGTAGCGGTTGGAGGCCGAGGCTTCGTAGACGAGCCGGTTGACCTTGTGCATGAGGACGGCGAAGTTGCGGGGACTGTCGAGAGCGACGCCGCGGAGCGAGGCGCGCAGGCTGGCCATGAGCAGCGCGGCGGAGATGCCTTTGCCGGAAACGTCGCCGATGGCGAAGCCGATGCGGCCGTCGCCGAGATCGATGAGGTCGTAATAATCGCCGCCGACGCCGAGGGCGGGACGGCAGGCTCCGGCGACTGAAGCGCCGGGGATGACGGGCATCTGCTGCGGGAAAAGGCGCTCCTGGACCTCACGGGCGATTTCCATCTCGCGGTTGACGCGCTCGCGCTGGGCGGCTGCGGCGGCGAGGGAGTGGGCGAGTTCGGAGACTTCGAGGGCGAGTCCGGTCTGGCGGGCGACGGTTTGCAGAACCTGGAGGTCGGTGCGGGACCAGGCAGCCTCAGAACGCTTGGGGCCGAGAGCCATGACGCCCATGAGACGGTTGCGGCCGGTGAGCGGCAGAAGGAGCTCTGCGTGGAGCTGGTCGAGGGCGCGGCGCTCGATGGTTCCGGCCATGAGATACCAGGCGTCGGGATCGTCGCGATAAAGGCGGGCGGGCTGGCTGGAGTTGGCGAGGTAGCGGACGGCGGAGGACTGAGCGGGGAGGGCCACGGCGCCGTCGGGAGTGAGGCCGAGGGCATGCTCGACGTGGTAGGCGTCGCCGCGGCGGAGCAGGAGGGCGATCTGGGCGACGTGGAGAGTCTCGCAGATGCGGCGGGCGACGGTTTCGAGGAGGGGCTGGGTTTCGGTGAAGTGGCGAACCTCGTCGGAGAGCTCGCTGAGCAGGACTTCAGCGTTGTAGGCCTCGCGGAAGAAGCGGCGGTCGAGCCATTGCTGGAGGCGTTTGCCCACTCCGAAGCGAAGGGCGAGGGCGAGGGCGAAGAAGACGCCGACGCCAATGAGGTCCGAGGAGTGGGGCTCGCGCTTGTGGATGGCGGGTATGAGCAGGAAGAGCCCGATGGCGGTGATGAGGGCGATCTGGAGGATATAGAGCGAGGCTTTGGCGAAGGCGTAGCGAGCGCCCGTGCGCACCAGGACACGGACGTCGAGGGCGCGCTGGACGACGACAACGTAGCCGAGACTGAGCGGGGCGAGCATGAAGAGAAGCAGGCCGATGTAGCGAATCCAGATATCGCGTGGGTGCCATCCGTTGACGCCGAAATATGGAAGGACGGTATAGACGATGAGCAGGGAGGCCATGCCGATGGTCATGCCGGCGGAAAGAACGCGGAGGCGGCGGCGGGCATCGGCGGTGGACGCGGAACGGAGCTTATCGAGGATGAAGACGAAGAAGAGGATGAGGCAGACAAGGTTGAGGAGATTGCTGGCGTGGTTGGCGAGGCTGCCGGCGCGAACGAGGGAGGGCGAAGCTCCGCCCCAGTAGTATTCGCGGAAGAGAACGGGGAGGGTGATCAGGTACGCGGCTGCAAGGGGTATGAGAACCAGCCACTTGAGCCAGGGCACGCGGGCGTCGATGCGGGAGCGCTCAGGAAAACGGATGCCAAAGAGGAGCAGCGCGGGGGATGCGGCGTACTGAATGAGGTTGTACCAGAGGACGCCGAGGAGGAGCGGGATCCCGGAGGCGATGATGAGGTCCGAAAAGAGGGCGGTGGGGAGGGTGAGAAGGACGAGCAGGAGCCACGCGTTGGGATCGGCGGGACGGGCGAAGACCACCCAGTAGCCGACGAGGAGGCAGAGGAAGGGCAGGAAGGAATAAGCGACGGCATCGCGGGCGAAGGCGACCCATGGGGAGACGTTGTGAGAGAGGTGCTGCGAGGCGAGGGAGACGTCGGCGTTGCCCTGGGAGCCGTTGGGACGGGTGTAGGAGACGATGAGCATGTCGCCGGGATGGCTGTTGGCGACGATGCCGATCCACTGGGCATTGCCGGTATAGGGATCGCCGTTGAGGCCGGTGAGAATGTCGCCCGCGGCGATGCCGGCGGAGCGGGCTTCGGGCTGGACATCCGCGATCACACGGGTGTCCTGGTTGAGATTGAAGGGCAGACGGACGTAATTTTGCGGAGAGAGGACGATATGGGACCAGGTTAGGGTTTCGGCGAGGAGATACGTGAAGCTGGCGATGACATAGAGGATGAAAAGCACGCGCAGGAGGGTGAGCGGGGCGGTCTGGCTGCGCGATTTCATCCGTGGGGACATGGTACCCGGACGTTCGGGGGAATGGAATTGCGTTATTCTCGTTACGCATTTCAGAGGGAGCGGGTTCATGAGGCGTGTTTTGTGGGGTTTGGTGCTGATAGCGGCGACGTGCGCGGCGCAGACGCGGCCGCCGATTTTGGGGATCTCGCACATTGCGGTGTATACGAGCGATGCGGCGAAGGCGGAGCGGTTCTACGTGCACGATCTGGGATTGATGAAGGGGAACGATCCGGAAAACGCGCAGGGTACGCGCTACTACGTGAACCAGGAGCAGTTCATCGAAGTGCTTCCGCTGCCTGTGGATGCAGGAGCAAATCGGCTGGATCATATTGCGTACATCACGGCGGATGCGGAGGCGATGCGGGGGTATCTCGCGGCGCACGGGGTGGAAGCGCCGGGCGGGGTGAAGCATGGCTCGGACGGGAGCGCATGGTTGGACGTGAAGGATCCGGAAGGAAACACGGTCGAGTTTGTGCAGCCGCCGGCGGATTTGCTGGCGGAGCAGAACACGGAGGCGCTCTACAAGCTGACGGATGCTGATCCGATTGGGCGGAGGATCATTCACTGCGGGATGATGGTGCGGAGCCGGGAGAAAGAGGACACGTTTTACCGGGGATTGCTGGGCTTTCGCCCGTATTGGTATGGCGGGATGAAGGCGGGGAAGCTGGATTGGGTGTCGCAGCAGGTTCCGGATGGGCATGACTGGCTGGAGTACATGCTCACCAGCGGACCCTCGGGGAGCGGCATTCCGGCGCAGATGTCGCAGAAGCAGTTGGGGGTGCTGGATCACTTCTCGCTGGGCGTGGTGAATATGGAAATGGCGGTGACGACGCTGGACTCCGAGGGGCGGCTGGACAACGAGCACACGGGGCCGCAGATCGGGAAAGACGGGAAGTGGCAGTACAACCTGTTCGATCCGGACGAGACGCGGGTGGAGCTGATGGAATTTTCGGCAGTGGAGAAACCTTGCTGCTCGGAATTCACGGCGATCAGCCCGACGCCGGGGACGCAGCCGTGAGGACAGGGTACAGGGTTCAGGAGTCGGCAAAGAGCAGAGGCTGGATCGGATCGGTATCGGGATCGCGGAAGTTGCCGAAGCCGACGCCGATGAGGCGGTAGCGCTGCTGCGGGCCGAGATGGACGCGTTCGCGCAGGGCGAGGGCGATGCCGGTGAATTCCTCACAGGAGACGGGCGGCGCGGCCGGCGTGACGCTGCGCGTGAGGATGCGGAAGTCGCTGGTCTTGAGCTTGAGGACGATGGTGCGGGGGATGCGCGTTTCATTGCGTGCGGCGGTCCAGACGCGCTCGGCGAGGCGGCGGATGGCGTCCTCGGTTTCATCGAGAGAGAGATCGCGCTGGAAGGTGTCTTCGGCCGAGATGGATTTGGTGGGACGGTCGGGGACGACTTCGCTCGCGTCGATGCCGTGAGCCAGCTCATGCAGGCGCAGGCCGTGGCGGCCGAAGTTGGATTCGAGCAGAGAGAGATCGAGAGCGCGGAGATCGCCGACGGTGCGGACTCCAAAATTCGCGAGATGCTGCGCCGTGACTTTGCCCACGCCGGGGATGCGTTCGACGGGGAGCGGGGGGAGAAAGGCGTCGACCTCTTCGGGCTGGATGACGAAGAGACCGTCGGGCTTGCGCCAGTCGGAAGCGATCTTGGCGAGGAATTTGTTGGGAGCGACGCCGGCTGAGGCGGTGAGGTGGAGCTCTTCGCGGATGTCGCGGCGGATGGCGGCGGCGACTTTGGTAGCAGTAGGTAGGCCGGCGTTGTTCGTGGTGACGTCGAGGTAGGCTTCGTCGAGGGAGAGCGGCTCGATGAGGTCGGTGTAGCGGCGGAAGATGTCGCGGGCCTGGCGGGAGACGGCGCGGTAACGGGTGAAATCGGGGGGGACGAAGACGGCCTCGGGGCAGAGGCGTTCGGCGCGCAGGGCGGGCATGGCGGAGCGGACGCCAAAGCGGCGAGCTTCATAGGAGGCGGCGCAAACGACGGAGCGATTGCCGCGCCAGGCGACGACGACGGGCTTGCCGCGGAGGCTGGGGTCGTCGCGCTGCTCAACCGAGGCGTAGAAGGCGTCCATGTCGACGTGGACGATCTTGCGAACGGCCATGCGGGAAGGGTAGCAGGAGCAGCGGACGAGCAGCGGCGGGCGAATTTCTGTCCAAATCCGAACACAGGGGTGCGATTGCGGACAGGCGGAGCCCTGTGCGGTTTCTGTAACCGCCGTCTTTTCAAGGCTGCGCTCCGGCGAATCTTTGGCAGGACAACTGCGACTAGCCTCCGTTACCGCTTCAAGCCTGCAGGGATTTGAGGAGCGCAAGGGATGCTGGGAGACCTGAAGTATGCGTGGAGGCAACTGCGGAAGTCGCCGGGATTCGCAATCACGACGGTTCTGACGCTGGCGCTGGGGATTGGCGCGACGACGGCGATCTACACCGTGTTCGACCAGGTACTGCTGCGGATGCTGCCGGTTACGGATCCGCAGCAACTGGTGCGGATGGACTGGCACGGGAGCTTCTCAGGGTCGATGAGCGACTTCGGGGGGGACATCGGGAATTATTACTCCTACCCGATGTATCTGGAGCTGCGCGATCACAACCAGGTCTTCAGCGGCATGCTGGCGGCGGTTCGCACCGGTTTCGGCATCTCGTGGCACAACCAGGCGGCGGACGACGATGCGGAGCTGGTGAGCGGGAACTATTTTCAGGTGCTGGGGCTGAGGCCCGCTGTGGGACGGCTGTTCACGGCAGCAGACGAGACGGCGAAGAACGCGAATCCGGTGGCGGTGCTCAGCTACGACTACTGGCGGACGCACATGGCTGCGGACCCGTCGGTGGTTGGGCAGGATCTGCTGATCAACGGGCATCCGTTCACGATTGTGGGGGTGGCGCCGGAGAATTTTCATACCGCGATCGGCGGCTACCGGCCCGACGTGTTTCTGCCGGTGACCGAGTCGGAGGTCGCGATGCCGTGGACGGTTCCGGGGCACAGGCTGAACAACGCGCAGTCTCTCTGGCTGACGATTGTTGGGCGAATGAAGCCCGGAGAGACGATCGCGCAGGCGCAGGCGGGGATCGATCCGCTGTGGCATGCGCTGCGGGCGCAGGAACTGACGCTCTACAAGTCGACAACGGAACAGTTTCGCGAGCGCTATGTGCAGAAGGCGACGATCCGGGTGATCGATGACTCACGAGGATTTTCGCCGGGGCGCGGGGACCTGAAGACACCGCTGATCATTCTGCTGAGCATGGCTGGGCTGCTGATGGCGATGTGCGCGCTGAACGTGGCGACGCTGTTGTTGCTGCGGGCTTCGGCGCGGGTGCGCGAGATGACGATGCGCTACGCGCTGGGGGCGCGGAGCAGCCGCATCGTACGGCAACTGTTGCTGGAGGGCGGGCTGCTGGGAGCGATGGGCTGCGCGGCCGGACTGGCATTCTCGCCGTCACTGGCACAGATGCTGGTGCGGCTGATGACGCATGCGAGTGCGGGAGAAGATCTGGCGTATTCGGTGAGCGTGGACACGCACGTGCTGCTGTTTGCGCTGGCGCTTGCGTTAGTGGTGAGCATCCTGTTCTCGATAGCGCCGGCGCTGCACTTTGTACGGCCCGACCTGGCGGGAGCGCTGCGGCAGAGCACGGGGACAGCGTCGAAATCCACACAGCATTTCCGCAAGGCCGCGGTGGGGCTGTATGGAGTGCTGGCCTACGCGACGCAGAGCCGGACGCGTGAGATTGGTGTGCGCCTGGCGGTGGGCGCGCCACGGAGTTCGCTGGTGCGGCTGGTGTTGCTGGAGATGGCGTGGATTGCGGCGGGGGCCACGGTGCTGGCGCTGCCGGCGACGGTGGGGCTGGCGCACTTCTTCCGCAGCCAGCTTTATGGCGTGAGCACGACCGATCCGGTAACGCTGCTGTGCGCGGTGGGGCTGACCGCGGCGATGGTGGTGCTGGCGGCAGCGGTGCCGGCGCAGCGCGCGGCGTCGGTGGATCCGATGCGGGCGCTGAGAAACGAGTGAACAGATTACAGGTAACGGGTGACAGGTTGCAGGTTACGACGAGTTCGTGAGTTAGCGAGGGAGATATGCTGGCAGATTTGAATTACGCGTGGAGGCAGTTGAGAAAGTCGCCGGGGTTTGCGCTGACGGCGGTGCTGACGCTGGCGCTGGGGATTGGGGCGACGACTGCGATCTTCTCGCTGCTGGATCAGGCGCTGCTGCGCACGCTGCCGGTGCGCGATCCGCAGCAACTGGTGATTCTCGAAGCCACGCCCGCCAATGTGTGGAACGGCGACACGGATACCGAAGGCGGCGGCACCGCGGCTTACTTCTCCTATCCCATGTACAAGTGGCTGCGCGACCAGAATCAGGTATTCAGCGGCCTGATTGCAACTTACCAGGCGCAGGCCGGGGCCGTGTGGCATAACCAATCGCAACTGGTGGCCACGGAACTGGTCAGCGGTAACTATTTCAACGTTCTCGGAGTGCGGCCGGCGATCGGGCGACTGCTGACTCCGTCCGATGACGTGGCGCGTAACGGCAGCCCGGTGGTTGTGCTCAGCTTCAATTACTGGCGCACGCATCTGGCCGAAGATCCGCAGGTGCTGGGGCAGACGCTGGACATCAACGGCCATCCATTTCAGATCATCGGGGTCTCCGCGCCCGGCTTTCAGAACACTAACTGGGGCAACGCGGCGGACGTCTTCGTCCCCATCACCATGAAGCCGACCATCACGCCCGAATGGGACGAGCTGGATGCGCACAACGGGCGATGGATGAACATCCTCGGGCGGCTCAAGCCGGGCGAGAGTCTTGCGCAGGCTCAGGCCGGACTCGCACCGCTGTGGCATTCGCTTCGCCAGGCGGAAGTTCCACTGATGGGCGATACATCGCCGGATTTTGTCAAACAGTTTGTTACAGAAAGCCGCCTTCATCTGATCGAAGGCTCGCGGGGTTTTTCCTGGTCGCGTGACGACGTGCAAAAGCCGCTGCTGATCACGATGGTTCTGGCGAGCCTGGTGCTGCTGATGGCCGCCGTCAACGTGGCCAGCCTGGTGCTGGTGCGCGCGGCGGGGCGCGAGCGCGAAATCTGCATGCGCTATGCGCTGGGAGCGCGGCGCAACCGGGTCGTCCGCCAGTTATTTTCAGAGGGACTTCTGCTGGGACTGCTGGGCGGAGCCGCGGGACTGGCGCTTGCCCCGGTTACCGTGCGCTATTTGGTGAGCCGTCTGCACAGCGGTCCGGGAGACTCCGCTTTTTCGACGCATCTGGATGGCACGCTGCTTGTCTTCGGCTTCGTTCTGGCCATTGTTGTCAGCCTGCTCTTTACCGTCGCTCCGGCGTTCCAGCTCTGGAAGCTCAACCTGGTCGGCACCCTGAAGCAACAGGGGGCGGGCAGCATGGGCGGGCGGCTCGGGTTCCGGCGGGCGGTGGTGGGGCTGCAGATCGGGCTCAGCCTGATGCTGCTGATCTCCGCGGGGCTGTTCGTGCGCACGCTTCAGAACCTGCATGACATCAAAGTCGGATTCGCAACCGAACACCTGATCGCCTTCGGCGTCGATCCGCGCCTCGCTGGATACGATGCGGCTGCTGTTCCCTCGCTGGTGCGGCAAATCACGGAGCGGCTCAGCGCGATTCCGGGCGTGGAAAGCGCCGCGGCGACCAGCGATGCCGAGCTGGCGGGAAACGGCAGCGCGGGCGGCATCCGCGTCGCGGGCGTTCCGGAAGACACCAATAACCACATTCACTCCGAGCGCGCGATGATCACGCCCGGATACTTCGCCACGCTGAAGGTTCCGATCCTGGCCGGACGTGAATTCACGCCTCAGGACAGCGCTTCCAGCCAGCAAGTCGCGGTCATCAATCAGGCATTTGCCGACCAGGTGTTCGGCACACCGCAAAAAGCCGTCGGGCACACGCTGATTCGCGGGCACGGGGCCGAAGCGGTGCAGATGCAGATTGTCGGCGTGGTCCGCGATTACGTCCACCGCGACGTGTGGAGCAAGATCGTAATCTCCACCTACTCTCCTGTCGCTCAGCAGACCGTTGTGCCCGAGATGTACTACTACGTGCGCACGTGGGGCGCGCCCTCGGCTGCCATGAACATGGTTCGCCAGACAATGCAGAGCATCGACCCGAAGCTGGTGCTTGACGGCCTGACTACGATGGATGGCCAGATGAGCCGCGATCTCAACGACCAGCGCATGGTGGCACTGCTGGCCGCCAGTTTCGGCGTGCTTGCGACGCTGCTCGCCGCGGTGGGGCTTTATGGGGTGCTGGCGTATGCGACGGCGCAGCGGACGCGGGAGATCGGGGTGCGCATGGCGCTGGGCGCGGATCGGTCGCGCGTGGTGGCGCTGGTGCTTCGGGATGTGATGCGGCTGGCCGGCATCAGCGTGGCCATTGCGTTGCCGGTGGCTCTGCTGGCGACGCGGGCTCTGAAGAGCCAGCTCTTCGGCGTATCGAATATGTCCGCGGCCATCTACGTGCCGATGACGCTGCTGGTGATGATGGTCGCTGTGCTGGCGGCGGCGCTGCCGGCGCGAAGAGCGGCGCAGGTGGAGCCGATGGAAGCGCTGAGAGATAGCTGAGAGGGGCAGCTAAAAAGCGGTCAGCTAAGGAGCGGCCAGCAGGTTAGCAAGTCAGCAGTTAGCGGGGAACCGGGGGTGGGGTCGAAGCGTATGGAGAGGGCATGCTCGAGGACTTGAAATACGCATTTCGGCAGTTGCGGCGGAGTCCGGGGTTTGCGGCGGCGGTGGTGGTGACGCTGGCGCTGGCCATCGGCGCCAACACCGCGGTCTTCAGCCTGCTGGATGGCTTCCTGCTGCGGAGCCTGCCGTATCCGCACCCGGAGCGGCTGGCGGTGCTGATGACCCACCAGGTTTCGAAGAGCAATCCGGGAGATTTCCTGGATATCGATTCCGCCGATAACAGCACGTGGGACGCGCTGATTCGCGATGTTCCTTCGGTGACGCCCGCGCTCGCCGGCGAGGGCTTTGGCGGAACTGAGGGCGTGAATCTGCAGGCCTCCGCGGCGCAGGGCGGGGCGGTGCGCTACGTACGCGACGCGAGCGTGTCGGCGCAGTACTTTAACGTGCTGGGGATCGAGCCAATTCTGGGGCGCGGATTCACGGAAGAGGAAGACCGTCCGGGCGCAGGCAAGGCCGTGGTGCTCAGCTACCGTCTGTGGCGCACATCGTTCCACCAGGACCCGCATATCCTGGGCCAGGCCATCGATCTGAAGGGCGCGCCGTACACGGTGGTGGGGGTGCTGCCGCAGAGCGCGCAGATGCCGAATCCCGCCGACCTGTGGACGCCGCTGATGCCGGACGATCCGAACGGCTCATGCGTGGGCTACAACTGCATGATCCTGATGCGGCTGAAGCCGGGCGCGAACTGGGACGAGGTGCGGGCGCAACTGGCACACATGCCTCCGTCGCGGAATTCGGATTTGCGGAAGGAACAGGAGTGGTACTACCCCAGCCCGATCGATGCGTACGCGGGGAGCTCGATGCGCGAGCAGACGCAGGCGCTGATGCTGGCGGTGGGGTTCATTCTCCTGATTGCGTGCGCAAACCTGGCGGGGCTGATGCTGGCGCGGATCCACCGGCGGACGCCGGAGATGGCGACGCGGATGGCGCTGGGCGCTTCGCGGACGAGGATCCTGCGGCAACTGTGGATGGAGAATCTGGTGCTGGCGCTGGCGGGCGGAGCCGCGGGGATCGGGCTTGCTCTGGGACTCTTCCCGGTGCTGCGGGGCCTGCTCCCGGACGAGATGATCCCGATCGGCGGATTTTCGCTGGATGGGCGGGTGCTGGGGTTTGCAATCGGCGTCTCGCTGCTGACGAGCCTGTTGTTTGGGGCGCTGCCGGCGCTGGAGACGCGGCGGGTGGACCTGCGCAGCTCGATCGCGTCGGGAACGCGTTCGGTGGCGGGCGGGTCGGGGAGGGTACGGCAGTGGCTGATCGGCGCGGAGGTGGCGCTGACGGTAGTGCTGCTGGCCGGAGCGGGACTGCTGGTGCGCACGGTGGCGCATTTCGAGTCGATGCCGGCGGGGTTTGACGCGCACAACGTGATGGCGGCGAAGGCCTCGCTGGACGATGCGCGTTACCGCAACGCGGCGGCGTTCCAGCAACTGCTGCGGGAGAGCACAGCGGCGATGGAGCGGATACCAGGGGTGGAATCCGCGGCGGTTGGCCTGAGCGCGCCGTATGAGACGTTCGTGAACGATTACGCACAGGCCTTCGACGGCAAGCGAGTTGAAACGGGGGATGCTGTCAGCTTCAGCTACGTCACACCGCAGTATTTCTCGACGCTGCGCATTCCGATCCTGGCCGGCCGGGCTCTGAATGACAGCGATACCGGGACGTCGCAACTGGTGGCCGTGGTCAATACCGCCTTTGGCCGTCGCTTCTTCGACGACCCGCGGCCTATTGGCCGGCATTTCGGGAGCGGCAAGCGGATCATCACGGTCGTTGGCGTCGTTCCTGACGTGCTCGATCAGACGAGGGCAACACTGGGAGCGCCACCTGTTGGCGATGAGCCCATCTTTTACATCCCGTACACGCAGTTTCCCGGCGACTTTATGGCGCTCATTCACATGTGGGTGGAACCGTCGTGGATCGTGCGCACGAACGGACCGGTGGCGGGGCTGACCAGGCAGATGCAGCGGGCGCTGGCAGATGCCGATCCGGGACTGCCGTTCTCGGGATTCTATTCGATGCAGGATTTGCTCGACCAGCAGTTACAAATGCAGCGGATTGAAGTGATGCTGCTGGGCACACTGGCAGGGCTGGCGCTGCTGCTGTCGGCGGTGGGCATTTACGCGCTGGTGTCGAACCTGGTGGTGCAGCGGACGCGGGAGATCGGGATCCGGATCGCGCTGGGGTCGACGCTGGGGCAGGCTATGCGGCATATGGCTTCGGGCGGGGTACTGGCGGCCTGCGGAGGGGTCGCGGCGGGGCTGGCGGGATCATTTTTTGTGCTCCGTTTGATGAAGAGCGCCATCTACGGAGTGAGTGTTTACGACCCGGTGACGCTGGTGAGCGTGCCGCTGCTGCTGGTGGGCATTGCGGCGGCGGCGAGCATGCTTCCGGCGCTGCGGATTGCGCGGATCGACCCAGCGGAAACGCTGCGCGCGGAGTAAGGAGGAAGGGAACCGCGCGGACAAAGATTGAACGGCCCGGAACAAGTACAAGAGCCGAGTTCCAATCAACACAGCTCCTCCAGGCGGCAAAGCGACAAACGCTTTGCCGCCCTCTTTTTTTCTTTGGAGACGCAGCGGCTTATTCTGAGGCCATGAGATATGTCGCGATCAGGGAGTTTGGCGGTGCAGAGATGCTGCGGCTCGCTGAAGGGCCGCAACCGGTTCCGGGAGCGGGGGAAGTGCTGATCCGGGTGGCCGCGGCGGGGCTGAACCGCGCGGACATTCACCAGCGGCAGGGGAACTACCCGCCCCCGCCGGGAGCTTCGGAAATCCTGGGCATGGAATTGGCGGGCACAGTGGTTGAGCGTGGGCCGGGGGCAGAGGCGCGATGGACGGCGGGAGCGGCGGTCTGCGCGCTGGTTCCGGGGGGCGGGTACGCGGAGTATTGCGTGGCGCATGGCGGGTGCTGCCTGCCGATTCCCGCAGGCCTGACGCTGGAGGAGGCAGCGTCGCTGCCGGAAGCGGCGATGACGGTGTGGGCGAACCTGTTCGATCCGCGGCGGCTGTTTTCGGGCGACCGATTCCTGATGCAGGGGGGCACGAGCGGGATTGGAGTGTTTGCCATCCAGGCGGGGCGTGCGTTCGGCGCGCATGTGGCGGCGACGGCGGGATCGAAGGAGAAATGCGCATTTCTGCGGGGGCTGGGCTGCGAGGAAGCGTGGAATTACTGCGAGGAAGACTGGGCAGCGGGCGCGAAGGCGTGGGCCGACGGAGGCGAGGAGCGAAAGGGGCAACCGCATCGAGGCGTGGACGTGATCCTCGATATGGTGGCGGGGGATTATTTCCCGAAGCATGTGGAGCTTCTGGGGCGGGACGGACGTCTGATCCATATTGCGACGGGACACGGCAGCGAGGTCATGCTGGACCTGCGCAGAGTGATGGGGAAACGGCTCACGATTACGGGGTCGACGCTGCGCTCGCGCACGGTGGAGGAGAAAACGCGGCTGCGCGACGGCGTGGAGCAGCATTTTTGGCCGCTGATCGGGACGGGAAACATTCGTCCGGTGGTCGACCGTGTTTTTGCGCTGGCGGAAGCAGCCGAAGCGCATCGGCTGATGGAATCGAGCGGTCATATCGGCAAGATTATGCTGCGAATGGAAGGGGACGAGAGCGGTGGGCAGCGGACGGCGGGATGAGAAGATGAATCAGATATGCGCGTAACGATCAAGGGGCTGCGCCAGTGGATTGTGGGAGCGGCGGCCCTGTTGCTGGTGGTGGTGACCGGCTTCTTTTTCTACGGCCGGAACCGGTTCCGGCACATCGTACGGGACCTTCCGGCGCGGCTGGGCGTGAATATCCAGCAGACGGCGACGGGCTTCAGTTACTCGCAATCGAGCCAGGGACACACGCTGTTCACGCTGAAAGCGTCGAAAGAGTTTCAGCTCAGGTCGGGGCACGTGCTGCTGCACAACGTGGACATCACGCTGTACGGGCCGCCGGGGTCGAACCGCACCGACCATATTTATGGCAGCGATTTCGATTACGACCAGAACGCCGGGGTGGCCATCAGCCACGGCCAGGTACAGATTGAGCTGGAAGGGATGGGGGGCGCGGCGCCGGCGGCCGGGCGCGCCACGGCGAAACCGGCTGCGGCAAACACCATACGGGTACAGACGTCGGGGCTGACTTTTGTGCAGAAGACCGGTGAAGCGTTCACCGAGCGGCTGGTGCAGTTTCAGCTGCCGCGGGCGTCGGGCACGTCGGTGGGGGCCGATTACAACTCGAAGACCGGCGTGCTGATCCTGAACAGCCAGGTTCACATTGCAACCAGCAACAACGGAAAGATGGCGCTGATTGGGGCGGCACACGCTACGCTGCTGCGCGCCTCGCAGCAGGCGTATCTGACCGCGGCTACGGTTGAGTATCAGAGAGAGACAGGCAGCGCCGATCAGGCGACAGTATGGTTCCGGAAAGACGGAACGACGGAGAAGATCGACGCTGCGGGGCATGTGCGCATGGCCACGCAGACGGGGGCGACGGCGGCGTCGCAGACTGCGCAGATCCTGATGGACGCGAAGAGCCAGCCTACCCAGGCGGTGATGGGGGGCGGGGTGGAGTTCGCCTCGGCGCGCGGCGGCGACACGATGGACGGCTCGTCGCGGGAGGCGACGCTGGACTTTGTGAGCTACGAGACAGCGAAGGGGTCCACGCAGACACAGGTGCAACACGCCGAATTCCGGCAGGCGGTCGAGTTCGAGGAACAGGCGGTGGGGATGGCGGGTGATCCATGCGGGCGCGAGGAAAGGCATCTGGCAGCGCAGCAGGCGGATGTGGAGTTTGCGCGGACGGCGGCGGGGCAGCCGATGGAGGCGCGGAGAGCGGCGGCGGAGGGCAATCCTGTGGTGACGATGCGGCAACTGCCGACGCGGGGGCCGTCGCACACGACGCGCATCAGCGGCGATCATTTGGTGGCCACGCTGACCGGCGACAACGTGCTGCACCAGCTGGATGGGACGGGCAACACACAGATCGTGCAGGAGGCCAGCGACGGCGCGCACGATACCAGCCGGGGCGCGGTGCTGCGGGCGACGTTTGCGCAGCAGCCGACCGCCGAAAAGAAAGCGGTCGCGCAGAGCACCGCGCAGACGAGTGGCGAGCGGCCGTGCGTTGCGCCGAGCACTGTGCCGAACAGGGCATCGAACGTGGCATCGAATCGGGCATCGCATCAGCCTGGTGCATCGAAGCCCAGGACTTCCGGACCGAAGATGCAGACGGTGCTCGAGACTGCTGTGCAGGACGGAAATGTGGTGCTGACGGAGACGCCTGCTCGCAAGCCTGGCGAGACGACGCAGCCTGCGACGCTGACCGGCTGGGCGGAGCACGCGGAGTATCACGGGGCGGACCAGGTGCTGCACCTGAGCGGCAAGCCGCACATCAGCGACGGGGCCACCATGCAGATGTCCGCGGAGCGTATCGACTACCATCGCGACACGCAGGACGCCGCGGCGGCGGGCGATGTGAAGGCCACGTATACCGAGCCGCCGAAATCAGCAGATGGGAAGAGCAAGACGGAGGGTGCGCCGACGATGGGCGGCAATGGGCCAGTGCATGTGATTGCGGAGCGAGCGGAGATCCATCATGCGACGAATACGAGCTTCTTCTACGGCACGGCTCAGGAACCGGCGCGGATCTGGCAGGACACGGATTCGCTGCTGGCACCGACGATTGAGGTTGACCGGAAGCAAAATCTGCTGAAGGCGTGGAGCGAGAATCCGCCGGGAGCGGAAGCGGCGGCGACCCGGCCGCTGGTGAATGCGAACTTCGTGTCAGCGATGGGGGCAAAACACAGGCAGACGCTGGTGCGGGTGAACAGCAGGACGCTGGTGTATTCCGATCAGGCGCGGCAGGCGGATTTTCGAGGCGAGGTCACGGCGGAGGAAGCGGGCGAGCGAGTCCAGGCCGACGACGCACTGGTATTTCTGAAGCCCGCAGGAACGACGGCACCGAGCACGGCGCATGCGGGGCAGCAAAACTCGGGACAGCAGAATTCTCAGATCGACCACGTGGTCGCCACCGGGCACGTGGTGGTTACGCAGCCGGGGCGGCGCGGCGAGGGCGAGAAGCTGGTGTACACGGCGGATAACGGAATGTACGTGCTGACGGGCACGCCGGAGAGGCTGCCGACGCTGTGGGATCGGGCGCACGGGACGACCACGGGAGCGGTGCTGACCTTCAACAGCCAGGACGATCGGATCGAAGTGAGCGGGGGGAAGTCGAGCGCGGTGACGCACACGCGCGCTCCGAAATAGTGGCCCCGGGGAATCAGGGCCGGGCCGATGGGCAGGAGTTTTGCGCCGGGGCCGCCCGGCCCTATAAGCTGAAAACAGCGCATGCGTAAGTTGTCTACCGACGAGATCTGTAAGTCGTACAAGGGCCGCCAGGTCGTGCATGGCGTGAGCGTGCAGGTGACCGAGGGTGAAGTGGTCGGCCTGCTGGGGCCGAACGGCGCCGGAAAAACGACCAGTTTTTACATGATTGTGGGGTTGATCCAGCCGGACAGCGGGCGGGTTCTTGTCGACGGCGAAGAAATTACCCATGTGCCGATGTATCTGCGGGCGCGGCAATACGGGATCAGCTATCTGCCGCAGGAGCCGTCGGTTTTCCGCAAGCTGACGGTGGAGGAAAACGTTCTGGCCGTGCTGGAAGTGCAGCCGATTACGCCGGAACTGCGGCGCTCGCGGGCGGAGAAGCTGATGGAGCAGCTGGCGCTGGGGCACATTCGGAAAACGCGAGGGTACGCGCTTTCGGGGGGCGAGAGGAGGCGGGTGGAGATTGCGCGGAGCCTGTGCATTCAGCCGTCGTTCATCCTGCTGGACGAGCCGTTTTCGGGAATCGATCCCATTGCGGTCCTGGAGCTGCAGGAAATCATCTTCGATCTGAAGGCGAGCGGGATCGGAGTACTGATTACGGACCATAATGTGCGCGAGACGCTGTCGGTAACGGATCGTGCGTACATCATCAACGAGGGGCAGATCTTCCGGCACGGGACGCCGGAGGAACTGGGCAGCGACCCCGAAGTGCGGCGTGTTTATTTGGGCGAGAGCTTCTCGCTCGACTGAGGCAAGCCCTGTGGGGCCTTCACGATACGGTAACGCGCGGGAAAGCACGTCCCGGCAGCGAGCCGGCGATGTACACTTTGAGGCACGAGAGGGCTGCGAAGCCCTTCATCTGAGGTTTATGACACTCCTCCAGCCCAAGCTGAGTTTGAAGGTCGCGCAGCGGCAGATTCTGACGCCGGGGCTGATGCAGATGGTCAGCGTGCTGGCGCTGAACAAGCTGGAGCTGAAGGAGATGATCCAGGCGGAGATTGCGGAGAATCCGGTCCTGGAGGAGATGGAAGAGACGGTGCCGCTGCTGGACGATGTGGCACGCGCGGAAGAAGACCGCGACCGGCCGGCAGAGACGCAGCCGACGACTGAGGGCGAAAGCAAAGAGAAAGATCCCTTCGACGAGATCGATTTCGGGAGCTATTTTCAGGATTACCTGGATCCCGGGTTCCGCTCGCCCAACAATTACGAGGAGATCGAGAAGCCGTCGATCGAGAATTTTCTTTCCGCGCCGGCGACACTGACCGACCACCTGTTCTGGCAACTGGGGGCGCTGAATTTGTCGCCCGCGGTGCGAGAGGCCGCGGAATACATCATTGGGAACCTGAACGAAGACGGCTACCTGACGGCGACCGACGAGGAGCTGCTGGCGGGATATCTCCACGAACAGCTGGAACCGGAGGGGGCCGCGCAGAAGGACGCGCACACGCGGGTTGCGGAACTGCCGCCGGCAATGGCGGACCGGGCGCGCGCGCATCTGGCGGCGGCGCTGGAAGTGGTGCGGCAGCTGGACCCGATTGGGGTGGGAACGCTCGATTTGCGGGAATGCCTGCTGGCGCAGGTAGAGGCGCAACGCAGGGAATTCGAGCTGATCTTTCACAGAAGCGGACGCCGGACGAACGGGATCCACGCAGAGCATGGAACAGGGGACGCGGCGGAGGCGGCGCCGACGAACGGAACAGCAGCACAGGCGGCGGGAACGAACGGACACGCCGCGAAGGGGGAGAGTCCCGCGAGCGAGGAGGCCACGAAGCTGGAGATCTTCGAGGTTGCGACAAAGATCATCGACGTGCACATGCTGCTGCTGCAGAAGCGGGATCCGCGCGAGCTTTCAAAAGCGGTGGGGAAATCGGTGGAAGACACGCAGCGAGCGATCGACTTTATCCGCACCCTCGATCCGCGGCCGGGGCAGCGCTACAACCGAAGCGAAGCGCGGCTGATTGAGCCGGACGTCGCATTTGTGAAGCGCGGCGACGAGTGGGTGGTGGCGATGAACGAAGAGGATCTGCCCACGCTGCGGCTGAACCAGGGCTACCGGCGTCTGCTGACCCAGGACGGCGCGGAAAAGGACGTGAAGGATTACATCAAGGAGCGGTACCGCTCGGCACTGCAACTGATGCGGAACATCGAGCAGCGGAAGAACACCATTCTGAAGACGTGCGAATCGATCGTGCGCCGGCAGGGCGAGTTCCTGGAGAAGGGCGTGGACGCGCTGAAGCCGATGATGATCAAGGAAGTGGCGGAGGAGATCGGGGTGCATCCGTCGACGGTGAGCCGCGCGGTTTCAAGCAAGTATGTGCACACGCCGCAGGGGGTCTACGAGCTGCGCTTCTTCTTTTCGGAGGGCGTGAACGGGCCGGAGGGCGCGGGGACGCCGCTGATGCTGCTGAAGCGGAAGGTGAAGAAGCTGATCGAAGACGAAGACCCGCGCAAGCCGCTGACCGACGATCAGATTGCGACGCTGCTGCAGGGACAGGGCATCGACGTGACCCGGCGCACAGTGGCAAAATACCGCGAAGATCTGCGCATCCCAAGTACGCATCAGCGGCGCGTCCGCGGCTAGATTCTCTCCTCAGGAAAGGAGCTTTCCCATGCAGGCTGAGTACACAGGAAGGCAGGTGACCATCACCCCGGCGCTGCGCCGGCTGGGAGATGAGGGGATCGAGCGGATCGCCAGAGTGCTGCCTAAAGTGGTGGGCGCACACATCGTGCTGACCTCAGAAAAGTACCGGAAGACCGCGGATGTGACAGTAAAGATGCGGGCGGGGAAGATCGTGGGGTTCGCCGAGTCGAACAACATGGAGACGGCGCTGCGCGAGGCGCTGAACCGGGCGGAGAGCCAGGCGATCCGGAGCCGCAAGCGCATCGCGGCGATCAAGCGGCAGCCGAAAGAAGAGAAGCTTCAGCAGGAAATCCTGCCGGTGCGGTCGCGCCGGTCCGTGCGGGCGGGGGCGGAGGACAGGGAGAGCGATGCGGCAGGGACAGCGGCTGCCGGGAAAAGTAACGGCAAGCGCCCGGCAAAGGCGGTGGTGCCGGTAACGGTGCACACGTTTCCGGCGAAGCGGCCGATTGCAGAGCCGCACGTGGTCCGTTCGGCGGACTCGGTGGCGTTGCAGCCGATGACGATCGAGGAAGCGGTGAAGGAAGCGGAGTTTCGGGATCGCGATGTGTTCGTCTTCCGCAATCCGGCGGGAACGCTGTGCGTACTGCATCGGAAGCGCGACGGGAAGATGGAACTGATCGAAGCGCCGTAGGGAGCGCGCGCCGCATACGGGGGCTCGGTGCAAGCCTGGTTTTAGCTTGAGAGGGCACGGGTCAGGTGCTACAAAAGGGCATGGACAAGACGGTTCGGGTGTTCAGCAGCGTTGCCGCCATGAAAACGGAGGAGTACCGCTACTGGCGGCGCCGTCCCGCCCACGAGCGCATGGCCGCCGTCTCGGAGCTCACTCGCTCTGTCTATGCCATGAAAGAAGCCCTGCCGGATGTTCCCAGACTTCAGAGAATTGTTGCGGTCCTTCCACGCCCACGGCGTTAAGTACCTGATCGTCGGAGGCTACGCGGTATCTTTGTACGCGTAGCCCCGCGCGACCAAAGACCTCGATATTTTCATCAGAGCGGATCCGGAGAACGCGAAGGCCGTCTGGGATGCTCTGGTTGCCTTTGGCGCACCCCTTGAAGGGATTGCGGTCGGAGATCTCGCGAACCCGGCGAAATCTGTCCGGTTTGGTCATCCGCCAGTAGCGGTGGACATCCTGCCCGCGATCGACGGAATGAGCTTTGACGATGCGTGGTCGCATCGCGTCCACACCGTCGTCGACGAGAGCACTGGCCTTGCAGCATTCTTCATCTCCAGAGAGGACCTCATTGCATCGAAACTGGCGGCCGGTCGCGCTCGGGACCTGGCGGATGTTGAGGAGATTCGCGAAGCCGGCGCCGATTCCTGAAGTTCCTACACGTCCTCATCGAGATCGAGATTGCCGATGGCCTGGTCGAGCGCCTGTTGGGCAGCGGTGCGCTGCTGCTGCAGATCGGCAAGATCTTTGCGCAGAGACTGGAGCTGATCCTCGTCGGCGTTCATTTCGCCGGCGTAGCGGCGGGCCAGGGCGCGTTCCTCCTCGCTGTCCCTCAGGCCCTGCAGATTGTTGTGCAGGCGCGTGGAGTCGGCTTCCACGTTGTCAATGGCCTGCCGCTTCGCAGCAATCTGCGAGTCCAGATCGTGAACTTTGGCGCGGGCCGACAAGACCGGAGCCAGTGCTTTCTCGATGGCGGGCCGGTCGCCAGCGCCGTTGAGCATGATGGTGAGCTGATCGTCGGAGATTCCGGTGAGCTGCCAGGTGGTTCTCTCCGGATGGACCTCGCCTACGTGCAGGCGGACGGTCTCGCCGGGAGGCGTGACCACGTTGAAGCGGTACCAGGAGGCGGTGGTTTCGATGGGGGCAGGATCGGAGTTGATGGTCCAGCCGCTTTGGACGGGGTGCTCGACGATGACGTCGCGGGAATCGGTGGCGGCGTTGTGGACCACGTAGGTGACTTCGCGAATTTCTTCAGTGCGCTCGGTGAGGTATCCGTTGTGCACGGAAAGATGGTGCAGGTGGGTGGAAAAGAGGTTGCTCTCGGTGGTGACGTGGACGGCCTGGTCGACGGCGTAGGAGAGCAGGCGCTTTTCGCCGGCGTGGATGGGGTCGGTGAGGCCTTCGCCTGCGAATTCGCCATTTTCGAAGACGGAGAAGCTGCCGCGGTCGAGGGTTTCCTTGCTCGAATTGGTGAGCCACAAAGCGCGAAGGGGGATGGGATTGTCGGGGTTCCAGAGCGTGACCTGCGATGCCTGGACGTTGGTCTGGAGAAAGGGCACCAGCGCGGACTGATTCCGGTGAATGGTGACGGGCTGGGCGAGGGTGTACTCGAAGAAGTCGTCGAATTTGGCGGAGGTGGTGGAGGCCGATTCGTCCTGGAGTGTGTGCATGACTCCGCCGCCGTAGCCGCGCCCGATGCCGCCGAGCACTCCTCCGGCTTCCCCGCCGGCCCAGTATTTCCGGAGCCGTGGCTCCAGCTGAGGCAGAGGCGGAGCCTGCACCGTCACTGACTGCGTCGGCGCGGCAACTGGTGTGTTCTGCTGGAGAGCCTCTTCGGGAATTTGCGGCGCGACGTTTTCGGCTTCGGGCACGGGGACAACGGGGCGCTGGGTGTAAATGGGCTGCGAGAGGGGCTCGATGAAACTCTGGGGCGCGCCGGCGACGAGGGAGAGCTGGACGTTGTCCCAGTCCGAGCCGCCGGTGTTGTCGACGACGGCCCATCCCTGGAGGATGGCTGATTGTTCGGTTCCTGGTGCAGGGGCAGCGCTCGTGTCAGAGACGGGCGGAAAGACGATGCGGTAGGTGCTCTTCCAGACGGGGACTTCGCTGATGTAGCTGACGCGGATCTCGCGGCTTCCCGTTCCCTGCGCTTCGAGGGTGAGATGGCGTACCTGGCGGCTCTGCGTGGAGGCGAGCAGGGCGAGATAGTCGTCGAGGTCGCGGCGCAGATCGCCGTCGAGGACCTGTACGCTGACCGCGGGCGTGATGGCCAGCGAGCGGATGTCTCCGGCATCGGTGACGATGGTGAGAACGCGTTCCTTTTCCGTTCCGCCCTGGGCTGTCGTCTTGTCCGCGCGGACCTCGTAGTGCACGATGCGGCCGGTTACGGGAGCCTGGCCGGCGCCGCTGACTTCGACGCGTGCGCCGCGCAGCGCGGCATACAACTCCATAGTGGTGGGTTTTTCGCCGAGGCCGAGGGGGATATTTTGCAGCTGCTGATCGAGCGGGGTCGCGGAGTTGTAATCGACGCTGGTGATGCGGCCACCGCCGAGATCGAGGGCGGTGAGCGACTGGAGCACATCGTTGAGCTGCGAGGAGGTGAAGTCGATGGTGAGGGCCTGGTCGCCGGTGACGCGCCCGACGTGCTCGAAGTATCCGACGCCGTTCTTGTAGAGGACGACGCGGCGGATGGGGAGCTGGGCGGGGGTAGAGCTATTGACGGGAGTTTCGGGCCGGGGCGCGAGATGGAGTCGATTGGCTGGAGCTTGCGCGAGGAGAGAAGCGGACAGAGCAAAGAACAAGGCAGAGGCAGACCGGCACACGCGCATCAGGAGCCCTCCCCGACATATTACGGCTGTACTTTGGGTTATAGACGCGTGGGAACCAGAAAGAGTTCCCGGAGAGGGAGCAGGTCACCGGTGACGGGTTGCAGGTCGCAGGGGCTCGCGCGACGCGAATTCCAGACGTTCAGGGTCGGCTTTCCCGCGTGATTGCTTAGTCGCTCAAGATACTCGTTCATCATGCGGGCCCAGGTGGGCCAGACCGGACACGAGGGCTAACGCTTCGCTATCGTCCTCGCGCTCAGCGCGCGCGGATCAGCGCTCGCTTCGCGCTCACCCCCACGACTGGCCTTTCAGAGGTATTCGTCCATCATCCTGCTCCAGGT
>JBATVK010000033.1:0-2521 GCA_049671725.1 Acidobacteriaceae bacterium | reverse complement strand
CACAATCGGTGCCATGAATGTTAGCAGCCCGTCAAATTTGATTTATCTGATGCCAGGCTTGCTCATGTTGTGTATCGTCGCTGGATTCATCCTGCTTAAGATTCCGACCATGACGGCATCTCTCTTTTCCGGCCATGTCGGTGGGCATGGGATTGGCGTTGGCGGATTCATCGCCGCTGCTCTTCTCCGGGCCATGTAAGCGCGGTGGAGGTATCTCAATGGCAGTTACAGCAAAACACTCGCCCGAAATCACGCGCGCGGCGGAACGGTATCTCGAACAGTATGGCGATCCGCTCGTGATGAACACGTACCTCAAGGTCACAATCCTGTGCCTTGTCGTGGTCTGCCTCACACTCACCGCGCTCGTCTTCAAGAGCCAGCGTGCCCTTGCCAACATGCGCCCGCTCATTATCCGTATCAACGACGTTGGCCGAGCCGAAGCCATCGACTATCGCAATTTCCAATACCGCCCGCAGGAGGCGGAGAACAAGTATTACCTCACGCGCTGGGCCGAACTTTATTTCAGCCGCAACCGCTTCACCATCGAGCGCGACCAGACGAACGCGCTCTATTTCCTCAACAGCGATGTGCAGCGGGCTGTGATTGCCGAGGAGCAGAAGAACAAGATTATCCAGACCTACCGGGACGACAGCTCGCTTCCGTATGTCGATGTCGAAGTGAAGAATGTGATCCTGGACGACCTGCGGCAGTCGCCCTATTCGGCGCGGATCGAGTTCGAGAAGGTGTACACGAACCCGGCAGATCATACCGAACTCAAGCGGGAGCGATGGGTCGCCAGCGTGACCTATGTCTTCCGCGAGAACGTGAAGAACAACGAGCTGGCCGTGAACCCTCTGGGGCTGACCATCGTCCGCTTCCGGGCCGACCAGGCATTCAGCTAAGAGAACCAACCCGAATCCGAGGTCGATGCGATGTATCGTCACGCTGTCAGTTCGGCTGGTAAACCCAACTCGTCTCGCAGAGCGCACCGCATGGCCGCTCCGAGCTTTCGAGATCGCACCGGGCGGTGCTCGATGCTGTCCCTCTCCCTCTGCGGAGCCTATGACACTCGACAGAAGGCTACGGTTCAGGCGATCTTCCGCCGCCGAGACGCCAAGAGTGACTTCGGTGCATTCGGGGTTCATCCGCTTCGAATCCCGTCCTCTGCCCGGGGTCACGCTTCGGGCCTGTCCGGCGCCCGGCGGCAGGCTCGCTCTTCTGCTTCGGCTGTGCCGCCCTCCGGGTTACGGTTTCCGTCTACGACGGACCCTCCGTAAATGCAGAGCTTCGGCCTTGGGAGCCGGGGCCACTCGCTCGGCTTCGCCATGTGTGACCCGGGCAGGATACGGGAAATTCAACGAAACGGAGATCACCACCATGTACCAAAATAAAGTCACCCTTATCGGATTCCTCGGCAACGACGCAGAGGTTCGCACCAACGACAACCGCAGCCTGACCACTCTCTCGCTGGCAACCAAGAGCTCCTACAAGAAGGACGGCAAGTACATCGAGCACACCGAATGGCACCGTTGCGTCGCCTTTGGCAAGCTCGGAGAGTTTGCCGCCACGCTCAAGAAGGGCGCTCATATTCTGGTCGAAGGCGAGTTGCGCAGCCGAAAATATGACAGCAAGAAGACGAACTCGGAGCAGACCGTCTGGGAGATTCGGGTGAACTCGATTCTCAAGCTGGACCGCGCTGCCAAGGCCAGCTCCGAGGAGCAGGAAGATGAGAACCCAACCCAGGACGAGACGGCCGCATAGCCGCTCTTCTCCACTCACGGAAGCCCGGCTCACACCGGGCTTCCATCGCTCAAGAGGTTCCCGCCATGAGTTTCGAGTTGATCCTTCCGTTCCTTCGTCCGATCGAGCCACTGCTGCTCGACGACGGTATCAGCGAGATCATGGGCAATCCCGATGCTTCGTGGTGGTATGAGCGTGACGGCATCGTGAGCCGTGAAGCTTCCATTTCCTTCGACGCCGGCAGGCTCCGCACCGGCCTCGAAGTGATTGCCAATCAGCTTGGCAAACACCTGGACGAAGACAACCCCTTGCTTCACGCGCAACTCCCCGATGGCAGCCGCCTCGCGGCAGTGATTCCGCCAGTCGTGCGGCCTGCGCCCGCACTCACTATTCGCAAGTTTCCCAGTCGCCATTTCACGGTCGATGACCTCATTGCTCGCGGCACGCTCACGCTGCCGCTTGCCGGGTTTCTGGCAGAGCAAATCGCCACTGGAAAGACGCTGCTAATCAGCGGCGGAACTTCGACGGGAAAGACCACCGTGCTCCGCGCTCTGGCAAGCGCGATCCCCGAAGACCAGCGCATCGTTGTCATCGAAGACACGTCGGAGTTGCACCTGCATAAGCCCAACCTCTTAGCCGTCGAATGTCAGACCGATACCTTCAAGGCAAACATCACCTTCGATGACCTCCTGAAGTCGGCCCTGCGCTGGCGTCCCGACCGGATCATCCTGGGCGAAGTGCGCGGTGTCGAGGCTCGCACGCTGCTCGACTCGCTCAACAC
>JBATVK010000032.1:0-17666 GCA_049671725.1 Acidobacteriaceae bacterium | reverse complement strand
ATACTCCCGTTCCGCTTCCAGCACCAGCCCGCGCCCGAAGAAGGTATCCCCATCCTTCACCAGTGCCGCCGCGCGCTGGTCCGCCGGCATCGACTGGAGCCGCATCTGCTGCATCTGCTCCAGCTCAAACGCCGCCTGCCGGAATCCCGCCTCGCTGTAGCTCCGCTTGATCCGCTCCAGCGGAATCCCCGAATCGGCCGCGTTCGGATCCGCAATCGCATGCCCCGGGTCCGGATTCGGCCCCTGCGGCTGCGGGTTCTTCAGTTGCGCCTCAAAGCCCTGTGCCTCGGTGTCGTCGGGACGCAGCTTCAGCTCTTCCTCAACCTGCTCGAGCGCCCCCGCCGTGTCTCCCCGGTGGTCCAGCGCAACCGCCAGATTGAAGTGATAGTCCGGATCCCTTGGATCGGCAGTCACCGCCTGTTGAAAGAGCGCGGTCGCGTCCTTGCCGCGCCGGCTCGCCGCCACGCCCTGGTTGTTCACCACCTCCGGCAGCGGCAGCCTGGTGCTGTCGAAGGCGAAAGCATCTTCCGCCTCGCCGTAATTGCCCGTGTAGAAGCACGCCAGTCCGCGATAGAAATCTGCCTCGAGCGCGTTGGGATCGTCCTGGGGCAGCCGTCCCAGCGTTTGCGCCGCCTCCGTAAAGTCCTGATTGCTGAAGTAGGCCCGCCCCAGCGCCAGCCAGGCCGGGTCGAATCCGGGATCCAGCCGCACCGCCTCACGCAGATGCGCAATCTGCTGGTCCGGAGCCTGCGCCACCAGCCCCTGGATGTACGCCTCGAATGCGTCGGTGTGCAGCGCTCCGTCCGCCGCCAGGAACGTCTGCTCTTCCACTGCGAAGCTCGGATCCAGTTGCTTCGTCACCTTCCACGCCAGGCTGTTGATCAGGCTCACCAGCTGATCCTGGCCGCCGTTTTGGTCGATTGCCGACCCCAGCCGCAGTGCCGACACATCCAGAATCTCCGCCGTCGAGTCCAGCTCGTGATCGCTGCCCAGCGTGTAGCTCCCGAAAACCACGTAATCCGCATCCAGAGTCTGCGCGATCCGAATAGTCATCGCGCGCGATGGCTGCAGGTTCAGAGGCAGCCCCAGATGATCGAAAGCGTACAAACGATCTCCCCTGCTGATCGTCAGATAGCCGGCAGAGTTCAACCTTCGGTTGAGGATGTTCGGAAACGCCTCACCCATCCAGTCCAGACCCCCCACTCCCGTCTTGTTCTCAAACGGCAGCACCAGGATCAGGCGTCCGTGCATCTGCGGCGGCTCCGGAGGTTTGGTCTGCGCCGGCTCCTGGGTCAGCGCGAAAGGTGCTGCGGCGCAGGCGGCCAGCACCGCGACGAAAACAATGCGAAATTTACGGAATCCCAGACCCACCACAAAATTATAGGGCGCGGCCCCCACCCTCCCCGCACCGCGCTCAGCATTTGCCGGATTGGGTCGCTTCGCCGACGCGATTTTCATTGCCAGCGCCCCTCGTCTCCGGCATAATCCGTCGCAAATCCACCCCCGCTGTCCAAACCAAACGGTCCGCACGGAGGCCGTCTATGGTCCCACGCCGAGTACCGGCTGCAGGGAACGCGCTGCGCTGTACGCTCCTGCTCGTCCTCGTGGCTGCTGGCGGCCGGCAACTTCAGACCTCCGCGGTCGCCCTGCCCTCCGACCAGCCCGACGAACAGTCTCGTGCCGCTGCCGCCGAAGGCCACATCGACAAAGAACTGCAACTGGCTGGCGACTATCTCATCGGCCGCGGTATCCGGCGCAGTCCGGAACAGGCTGTCTGCTGGTATCGCAAAGCTGCCGATCAGGGTGATCCCGACGCGCAGGCCGAGCTCGGTTACTTCTATCTCGCCGGCACCGGCGTCCGCGCCGATCCTGCTGAAGCGGTCCGATGGTTCAGCCGCGCCATGGCCGGTGGCTCGCTGAGCGCGGAGCGCAACCTCGCCGTGATGTACCTCAAAGGAATGGGAGTGCGCCGCGATCTTCGTCTCGGCATGGAAATGCTGACTCAGGCCGCGCACAGAGACGACCCCGGCGCGGAGAACGATCTCGGCGTCGCTTACTTCCTCGGTCTGGGAGTTCCCGTCGATCACCGCGCGGCCGAGAAGTGGTTCGAGCGTGCCGCCAAACAGCGGTTGCCCGAAGCTGAATATGCGATGGGCACGCTGTATTCAGTCGTCGGCGATCATGTCCACGATTTTCCCAGGGCTGCGCAATACCTGCGCATCAGCGTGCAGGGCGGCTACGTTCCCGCTCTCCACTCGCTCGGACAGTTGCTGGTGAACCACCCCGAAATTCCGCAGAAGCCCGGCGAAGCGACGGCTTTTCTGGAGCAGGCCGCGGAAGCGGGCGCATGGCGCTCCTCGGCGATTCTCGGCGCCCTGGCGCGCATGGGCACCTTTGCGCCCGCCAGTCCAGCCGACGCCTGCCGCTGGTTCCTCATCGCGGCACGACAGGGAGGCTCTGAGGCCCAGCCCACGCTGAAGAACGATCTTGCCAACTGCACAAACGTCCTCGGCGCGCAGTCCATGGATCAGCAAAGCCGGCAGGCGGAAGCGTGGCTCGCGCAGCATGCTGCCCCGGCCATCTTCCTCTCCGGCAGTCGATTCCAGACAGGCAATTTCCCTTTGCCCGAGGTGCCAGATCTGGATCTCTTCAGCAATCGCTGAGCCGCTCGCGCTCCGGCGAGAAACTCTACAACACCGCCCGGATCACCCTCCGCACCAGCTCGGTCGTCGTCCCATAAACCAGGTGCGCTGCAAAGGGAGTCACCAGCGACCTCGGACTGAACTCCGAGAGCGGCGCAGACAGTTTGAACGCCGGAACCGCCACCAGGTCCGCCCCGGCGAACAGCACGGCGCCAAACGCGGTCCCGAAACCGCTTCGCGCCGCGTCCGAATATTCTGCCAGGCCGCCATACAGCCCGCCCATCAGCGCGCCGAATCCGTAATGCACCAACGGGCCGCCGATCTGCTGTTGCTCAATCGAAAGGTGACGACCACCGGTCACCGCGGCCGTAATCGCATCAGCGGTCTTCATGGTCGCGTCCTGTTTCGGCTCGCCGCTCTCTTCCTGCTCGCGCGCCTGCTGCTGCTCCTGCTGGCGCTCCTCGTCGGTTTGCAGCGCCTCGCGCAGCTGCTCGCCCGGTCCCGCCATAAAGACATTCATCGCCCACGCTGCGGCCAGCCCCGCCGCAACCCCCGCCAGCACACCCCGCAGCAAACACGTCTCGTGGTTCTCGCTCATCCGAAGATTCCTCCCCGCAAACCATGTGCTCCCTTAAGAAGATGCTCCGCCCCCGCGCGAAGTCGTCTCACTCCTCATCCGATGAATCCCGCACTGCGAGAGAAGTCTGCACACGCGATCAGCTCCCCGGCGGCACTGGAACGATCGTAGCCCGGATCAGTCGGTCGAGCTTTGGAAAATTCCGGTCGAGCCACGCGTTGCCCCCGGTGAACATCGAGTCCTGATGGCCCGCCCGCATTCCGCCGCCCGAATGCTCACCATATCCGCCGTACAGTCGTTCAACCGTATCCATGCCTTCGACGACTTGCCCAAACGGAGCAAATCCGTCCTCGCCATCATTTCTGCTGTTGTCGCCGGTGTTGATATAAACCTCCGTCGACCGGGTGCTCGGTCCCGTATTCGCGAAGGCGATATAGCCCGCGGTGTTCGGCTTGATCAGCTTGTCGTCGGGAATGACGCGATGCCGCCAGCGCTGCGCCACCTGTGGATCGCCGGCAATCCCAAACTGCACCCAGCGCCCCGCAACCACGCGAAAGAAGCGCGAGTTGTTGTAGTAGCCGTCCCGCACCAGCTCGTAAAAACGATCGGCCCCATGCGGCGCCCAGTCACGGTGGACCTCGATGACGAAGCTGCCCGCCGAAGTCTCGATCCGCGCTCGATAGATGCCGGGAGCCTTGTGCTGCTGCCCAAACGGAAAGCCCAGCAGGAGACAAAACAGGAAGGGAAGCATCATCCCTACACGCTCGACCACGTCTTATCCGCAGCGTGGCACAGCGTCTCCAGCGGACAATCTGCGCACCGCGGTTTCCGCGCCACGCAAATCTGCCGCCCGTGGTGGATCATCTCGTGCGAGAACGCGATCCACCGATCGCGCGGGATCACCCGCATCAGATCCTCTTCCACCCGCTTCGGATCTTCAGCCCGCGTCAGCCCCAGCCGATGCGAGAGCCGCAGCACATGCGTGTCCACCACCACGCCCTCGGCCTTCTGGAACGCGACGCCCAGCACCACGTTCGCCGTCTTGCGGGCCACACCCGGCAGTGTCAGCAGTTCCTCCATCGTTTGCGGAACCTTCCCGCCAAACTCGCTCATCAGCCGCTTCGCCGCGCCGGAAATCGACTTCGCCTTGTTGTGATAGAACCCCGTCGACCGAATCTCCTCCTCGATGGCCGGCAGCGAAGCCTCTGCAAGGGCCGCCGGCGAAGGAAATTTCTTAAACAGGGAAGGCGTGACCATGTTCACGCGCGCGTCGGTGCACTGTGCGGAAAGGATCGTCGCCACCAGCAGCTCCCACGCATTGCGGTGCAGCAGCGCGCACTCGGCCCTGGGATACGCCGCGCGCAGCCGTCGCAGCAACTCCGCAATCCGCTCCGGCTCGAGCTCCAGCCCGGCGTCCTTCGCTTTAGCGCGCGGTCCTGCCGCCTTTGCCGGAGATTTTGCGCCCGCGCCACGTGTTTTTGGAACTCCCGCAGCGGATTTCTTCGCCGCCGCGCTCTTCTTTGCAGCTTTCTTCGCTGTCATCGGGACGATTGTAGCCCGTCGTCCCGTCCTTGAGACCTGCGCTCCTGAACGGGTTTAATATGGGCCTCGTACTAAATCGCTTTGTTTGCGTCCCGCCCCGGAGGTCCCGTGCGCCTCATCCGCCTCTCGCCCGCCTGCGCCGTTCTCGCCCTCGCCTCGATCGCCGGTCCCTCAGCGCCGGCTCAAAAATCGCTGCCGCCGCCGGTCAACTTTACCGCCGAGCAGGATCAGCAGAACATGATGCAGCAGCTTGGCATCCAGGCGTTGCGCCCCGGCCCCAGCGGCAACGAGAATGCGCCGAACCACGCCAATTACGATGAGTCGAAGGCCAATCCTTATCCGAATCTTCCCGACGCGCTCACCCTGACCGACGGCCAGAGGGTCACCACCCCTGCAACGTGGTGGAACCAGCGCCGCCCGCAGATCGTTCACGATTTCGAGGAGTACGTCTACGGCTTCGTCCCACCCCACGTGCCGAGAGTGCATTGGTCGGTCGTGGCCACCGACCGCGAAAACATCGGCGGCCACCCCGTGCTGGCCAAACAACTCATCGGCCGCGTGGACAACTCCGCCTATCCGCTCATCTCCGTCAACATCCGCATGACGCTCGTCACCCCGGCCGACGCAAAAGTCCCCGTCCCCGTGCTGATCATGTTCGGCCCCAGCGGCTTTCCCGCGCCCAACGAGCTCTCCCCCGACGAAATGGACCGCATCAACGCCGCGGAAAAAGCCCTGCTCGCCAGACAGGACCCCTCGCTCGCCGCCGTCTTCCAGCAGCATCAGGCGTGGGAGCCCGAGCGTCTGCCGCCCTTTGAGTTTCCGCATTTCAACGACGATGGCGACCCACCCGAGACCTGGGAGCTGATCGCCGCCGGCTGGGGATTCGCATCGCTCTCTCCGAGCAGCATCCAGGCCGACAACGCCGAGGGGCTCACCCGCGGCATCATCGGCCTGGTCAACCACGGCCAGCCCCGCAAGCCCGATCAGTGGGGCGCGCTGCGTGCGTGGGCCTGGGGCGCGAGCCGCGCCCTCGACTACCTCGAGACCGATCCCGCCGTCGACGCAAAGCACGTCGGCATCGAAGGCGTCTCGCGCTTTGGCAAAGCCGCCCTCGTCACCATGGCCTTCGACCAGCGCTTTGCCATGGTCCTCGTCGGCTCCTCCGGCAAAGGAGGCGCCACACTCCTGCGCCGCAATTTCGGCGAAGCCGTCGAAAGCCTCACCGGCGGCGAATACTACTGGATGGCCGGCAACTTCATGAAGTACGGCGCCTCGAAGGCCACCTTCGGCAGCATGAACGCGAGCGACATCCCCGTCGATTCCAACGAGCTCATCGCGCTCTGCGCGCCGCGCCTCACTTTCATCAGCTACGGCATGCCCTCAAAAGGCGACGCCAAATGGCTCGACCAGCAGGGCAGCTTCATGGCCACCGTTGCCGCCAGCCCGGTCTGGACGCTGCTCGGCGCTCCCGGCCTCAGCTTTTCCAACCTGAATTACCGCACCGCCCAGATGCCGCCTGTCAACGATGGCCTGCTCGGCGGCAAGCTCGCCTGGCGTCAGGATGACGGCGGCCACACCGACTGGCCCAACATGAAGTACTTCATCCGTTGGGTCGACCAGTTCATCGGCTTTGCGTCGCCGCAGTCCTGACGACGCAGTGCCCGCAACCCATTACGACGTACGGAATTTTCTGACGATCTCCAGGTAAGCGCGCGCCGTAGCGGTCACTGTCTCCGGCTTGCCCGCGGCAATCGCCTTCGGATCCACGAGGTCGGTGCCCACGCCCAGCGCCCGCGCGCCGGCCTTCAGAAAATCCACCGCTGTCTGCAGCGTCACGCCGCCGGTCGGAATCACCTTCAGCTCCGGAAACGGCGCCAGCAGCGCCTTCAGGTAACTCGCGCCGCCCACCGCGAAGCAGGGAAAGATCTTCACGTAATCCGCTCCATCGCGCCACGCCGTGATCGCTTCGGTCGGCGTCAGCGCGCCCGGAATCGATACCTTCCCCATCGCCTTCGTTCGCCCCACCACTTCCGGATGAAAGCTCGGGCTCACCACAAACTCCGCGCCCGCTTCAATCGTCGCCTGCACCTGTCCCACGTCGGTCACTGTGCCCGAGCCCAGCAGCACCCGCTCGCCATATTCCCGCTTCAGGACACGCAGCAGATCCACGGCTCCCGGCACCGTCATCGTCACTTCCATCACGGTGATGCCGCCGGCGACCACCGCCTCCGCCAGCGCTCGTCCCTCCTGCTCCGACCGCGCCCGCAGCACCGGCACAATCCCCACCCGCTCAATCCACTCCCTGGTTTTTTCCGCGCTCATCGTTTCGCTGACCGCCTCATCGCTGACCGTTTTTCCGCTGGCCGCTTCTCTGGCCGACCGCTGTTTAGCTATCTTGCAATCCGCGCCGATTCGCCCTTCATCACCCGCTCCACCTCGCTCAGCGTCGCCATGCTCGTGTCTCCCGGCGTGGACATCGCCAGCGCGCCGTGTGCGACGCCGCAGCGCACCGCCCACTCCAGCGGCTTGCCCCTGAGCAATCCATAAATCAGCCCCGACGCGAACGAGTCCCCGCCGCCCACGCGATCCAGAATCTCAATCTCCCGCTGCGGCACATGCACAATCTCGTCGCCGCACAGCGCCATTGCGCCCCACGCATTCCGCGTAGCCGTGTGCGCCGTGCGCAGCGTGGTCGCCACCAGCTTCACATTCGGATACGCCCCCGCAACCTCCCGCAGCATGCGTTCGTAGGCGGCCACATGCAGCTCGGCAAAGTCCTCGGCTACGCCCTCGACCGAAATCCCCAGCATCGCGGAGAAATCCTCTTCGTTCCCCAGCAGCACATCCACCTTGCGCACCAGCTCGCGGTTCACCTCCTGCGCTTCGGCCTTCCCGCCAATGCTCTTCCACAGAGACTCGCGATAGTTCAGGTCGTACGAGATCGGCGTCCCATGCCGCCGCGCCGCATCCATCGCCGCCACAGCCACAGCGGGCGTCGTCTCCGACAGCGCCGCAAAAATCCCGCCGGTGTGGAACCACCGCGCGCCGTTCGCCTTTCCGAAAATGCTCTCCCAGTCCCATGTTCCCGGCGACACCTGCGCAATCGCCGTGTGCCCGCGATCCGAACAGCCCGCCGCCGCCCGCACGCCGAACCCGCGCTCCGTAAAGTTCAGCCCGTTGCGCACCGTGCGCCCCACCCCGTCGTACGGAATCCAGCGCACCAGCTCCGGATCGACGCCCCCTTGCAGGATCAGATCCTCTACCAGCCGCCCCACCGGATTATCCGCCAGCGCCGTTGCCACCGCCGTCTTCTTCCCAAAGCAGCGCCGCAGCCCGCGCGCCACGTTGTACTCGCCGCCGCCCTCCCACACCGCGAAATGCCGCGTCGTGTGGATGCGCCCCTCCATGGGATCGAGCCGCAGCATCACCTCGCCCAGGCTCACCTCGTCCCACCGCGCCGGGCCTTCTTTCAGAACCATCGCGTCCATCTTCACCATGCCCCGTCCACCATTCTCCGCGACCCAGGCTGATTTGTCTCCCTTCGTCCCGCTCGCCTGCTCATTTGCAAAATCGATTTGCTGCCTTTCGCCGCACGCCGCCGCAGTATGATGGCTCTTTCCGGAGCTCACACGATGAAGGTTGGTGTCTTCACCCCGCTGCTGTCGCAGTTCCCCTTACCCGGAGTCCTCGACAAGCTCAAGGCCCTCGGCATCGACTTGGTCGAACTGGGCACCGGCAACTATCCTGGCGATGCCCATTGCAAGCTCTCCATGCTCGACGACCCGCGCGCCATCGACGAATTCCGCAACATCCTCGCCGACCGCGGCGCTTCCATCAGCGCCCTCAGTTGCCACGGCAATCCCCTCCATCCCGATTCCGTCCGCGCCGCGCGCGACCGCGAGGTGAGCCGCAAAACCATCCTCCTCGCCGAAAAGCTCGGCGTCCGCACTGTCGTCGATTTCTCCGGCTGCCCCGGCGATTCGCCCACCGCCACCTGCCCCAACTGGGTTACCTGCCCCTGGCCGCCCGATTACCTCGAACTCCTTGCCTGGCAGTGGGACCAGGTCGTCGCGCCGTACTGGATCGAGCACGCCAAATTCGCGGCCGACCACGGCGTCCGCATCGCCATCGAAATGCATCCCGGCTTCGTCGTCTACAGCCCGGAGACCCTGCTCAAGCTGCGCTCCATCGCAGGCTCCGCCGTCGGCTGCAACTTCGACCCCAGCCATCTTTTCTGGCAGGGCATCAACCCCATCGCCGCCATTCGCCTCCTTGGCGACGCCATCTTTCACGTCCACGCCAAGGACACGCAGCTCTTCGGCGCCAATCTCCCCCTCACCGGCGTCCTCGACACCAAGCCCTACACCGACGAGCGCCACCGCGCCTGGATCTTCCGCACCGTCGGCTACGGACACGGTGTGGAATGGTGGAAGGATTTCGTCTCCACGCTGCGCCTCTTCGGCTATGATGGCGTGCTCTCCATCGAGCACGAAGACTCGCTGCTCTCCGCCGAGGAAGGCCTCACCAAAGCCGCCGCATTCCTCAACGACCTCATCCTGCGCGAGCAGCCCGGCGCTGCGTGGTGGACCTGAGCCTGTCCAGCTATCCCGCCTGGAACGTCACCAGCGCCGCGCTTCCCGCCGGCAGATCCAGCATCGCTGTCCCATCCCGCACCGGCAGTTTCTCATCGCGCTCCGCGCTCCACGCCCCGCTTCCGCCCACCGGATTCGCCCCCAGCGTCACATCCTGCGTGTCATCCAGCCGCGGCGCCGCCAACCGCAGCACACTCGCAATCCCTGCTTGCGCGCCAGCGTCAATGTGCACCCGCACCTGCACATCCACGTTCTTGTTGATGAGCACCGCTTTCACGGAATCCTGCGCCTCGTTCACCACCCCGTAAGCCGTCAGCAGCGGCGCCGCACCCTGGCCCTCCAGCCGTGCCTCAATCAGGTGCCCCGGCCCAGCCTCGGCAAACAGCAGCATGCCGTAATAGATCGGCCGCGCCGTAAACCCATCCGCCACCGTCCCCGCAATCGGTGTGTACCACCCATAGCCGCCGCCGTGGATATTAATCCCCACCCCTCCCGCCGCAGCCAGTTGATACATCAGATCCGCGCCCCACAGCGCCGAAGCGAATGTGTCGCTCACCCCCTGCTTGCCTCCCTGATAGCAGGAGTTCGTCTCCGCCAGCCGGAAGGGAAGATGCGACTCCGCCTGCGTTTCCGCCATCCCTTCGAATTCCTGTTCCAGCTTCGGATTCGGCCTGAGCAGCCGCTCAATGGTCATCGACGGATCCGTCGGCGGACCCTCCGCGTAGTAGTGCTGCGAGAGAAACGCCACCTCGCTTTTGAACTGTTTCGCAAACGGCACCAGCCACTCGTTGTTGAACGCCGTATCCGGCCCCGCAAACGGCGCATTCGGCACACGCTTCTTAATCGCCTCGTAGAACCGCTGCCACTCCTGCGCAAACTGCGCGTAGTTGTAATCCGGCGAGCGCAGCCCGTTCCTCGAAAACAGATCCGGCTCATTGCACAGTTGGAAGGCTATCAGCCTGTCGCCAACGGTCTGCATTACGAAGGCCGCTTCGTCCGCCGCAGCCTCCGGCGTTCCCGTGCCCATGTTCAGCCCGTAAATCAGCTTCCACCCGGTCGCCTCGACGAACGTCCCCAGATTTCTCACCCCTTGCGGCGTGATGGCTCTCTTCGGCGGCGGATGATGCCCCCTGTCCGGCCCAAGCGCCTCCTCAATCACGTTCGCCTGATCCTGATTCTGTGCCGCCGCGCTCTGCGCCGGCGTGCCCTCCGGCGTCCAGTAGCAGTACTCGCTGGTGTTGCCGCCGATGCGCAGCACGCCGCCGGCGCCCAGCCGCCGTACAAATCCCACCAGCTCCGTATTCGCGGCCGAAAAGAAATCCGGCTGGCTTAGCTGCGCGCTCTCATAGCTCAGCCCGGTAAAATCCTCCGCAATCGGGTTGCCCCGCTTCCGCCGATTCAGCTTCAGTCGCACCGAAACCGAAGATCCGGCCTGCGCAAATCCCATCCGCGTGCACAGCGCCGCACCCGACGCCAGCACAGAACTCCGCAAAAACCATCGGCGATCCATGCGCCCATTCGACCACACCGAATTTCTTGACTGCAAATCCTGAGGAGCAACTCGGCGTTATCCCAGCCACACCGGCTCCGGCTCCAGCTGCACCTGAAATTTCGCTTCCACCGCTGCGACAATCTGATCGCGCAGCGCCACGATGTCCTTCGCCGTCGCGCCTCCCCGGTTGATCAGGGCCAGCGTGTGCCGGTTTGAGATCCCCGCCGCACCCAGCTTGTACCCCTTGTTGAATCCCGCTTCCTCCAGCAGCCACGCCGCGGGAATCTTCACAAAGCCCTTCGCCGCTGCGAACCGTGGCGCCGGTGTCGACGCGGCCGCAGCAATAGCCTCATATCGCGCCTCCGAAACCACCGGATTTTTGAAGAAGCTTCCCGCGCTGCGGCAATCCGCCTCGCCCTCCACAAGCAGCATTCCCTTGCTGTGCCGGATCTCCCGCACCGCCGCTGCCGCTCCCATCAGCGACGGCGGCTCTGCGCGATCCTGAAAGCGCCGCTTCAGGTCCGGATAGGAAATCACTGGAAATGCCCCATTTCGCAACCGGTATTCCACCCGCGTCACAATGAACTTTCCACGTTGGCTGGTGTTGAAAATGCTGCGCCGGTAGGCGAAGCCGCACGCTGCCGTCGGCAACTCCGCGAAGGTCAGGTGCTCCACATTCAGCACGCGCACCGTGACAATCGTTCCCGAAACCTCCTGCCCGTACGCGCCCACGTTCTGCACCGGCGTTCCGCCCACTGTCCCCGGAATCCCCGCCAGGCACTCGATCCCGCCCATGCCGTGGTCCACGGCCAGGGAAACGAACTGGTCCCAGTTCTCACCCGCCGCCACGCGAAAATGGCTGCCGTCCTGCTCCACGCCGCGCACCGCCACATGCAGCACCAGCCCCGGAAATCCCTCATCTGCCGCCAGCACGTTGCTGCCGCCGCCCAGCACGAACAGCGGCACGCCGCGCTCCCGCGCAAACCGCACCGCTTCCACCACCGACGCCTCGTCCTCCGCCTCGGCAAACCACCGCGCCGGACCCCCGATCCCAAACGTCGTATACGGCGCCAGAGCAACTTCTTCTCGCAGCAGCATCTAAATGAGGTATATCAGGCGGTAGCGCATGGCGAACCCGCCCCGTACAATAAGCACAGCGATACCCGTAACCTGAACCACCCGGAGGAACTCAGGCAATGTACCCCGAGATCATGATCATCCCCATGCGTGAAGAGCTCACCCGCGCCGGCATCGCGGAAGCGCGCACCGCCCAGGCTGTCGATGAGACGCTGGCGAAGCCCGGTACCACCATGCTGGTGGTCAACTCCATCTGCGGCTGCGCTGCCGGCAAAATGCGCCCTGGCGTCCGTCTCGCGCTGCGCAACGCCGTCACCCCCGACCAGTCCGTCACCGTCTTTGCCGGGCAGGATCGCGAGGCCACCGAGCGCGCCCGCTCCTATTTCGACGGCAATCCGCCCACCTCGCCCGCCATCGCCATCCTCCGCGACGGCAAGCTGGTCTACCTGATGCAGCGCTTCATCATCGAAAACGCGACCCCCCAGCAGATCGCCGACGAGCTCTCCCGCGCCTTCAACGAGCTCTGCGCCAAACAGGCTGTCTAAAGCCTGTCATTAACATTAGCGCGTGTGACCCCGGAAGCCGGGTCGCAGCAATTCGCGAAGCGAAGAGCACGGCGTACTTGACGTACGTTTTGGGGTCCGCCTGTGCGCACCTGGTCACGCCTTCCGATTTCGCTCGCGATAAAAGGCAATCAGGTCCATGGACTTCGGCGGCGCTGCGTCCAGTTGTCGCAGCATCGTAGTGATCTGTCCGCGATGATAGCTGCCGTGATTGACCACGTGCTGCAGCATCTGCCATAGCGCGTCCGATTGGTTGTTGCCGCGAAGGTCCTGATACTCGATCCTGCGCTCCACCGCTTCCGGCCCCAGTCCTGCGAGTTGTTCGCGCATCTCGCCTTCCAGTTCGGCCCACTCCCTGCGAGCTGCGTCGACATCGGGAAGGCGATCCGGCTTCTGAGCTGCTTGCGGTTTTTCGCCCTTCAATCGTGTGATCCAAATGCGCTCGGCGCCGCAGATATGCGCAAGGGTGTCGCGTATCGAGTTGAAGCTGTTGCCCATGGGACGCACGAACTGCTCGGGTGTGATCCTGGCTACGGCGTCGAGCACCCGGTCGCGTGCCCAATAGTTGTAGTCGATGAGGAGGCGGAGGTCGTCGTAAGTCATCAGGTTCAGTCTAAAGTTTTCCGCGTCCCAAAACATCAAAGGCTGCGCTCTTGCGCAGCCTTTCCCGCCTGAATCCGCCCCCCTGCTACATCGACAGCACGTTGTCCCGCCGCGGTTGCCGGTGGACTGTCACCAGGTTGCGCCCTTCGCGTTTCGAGCGGTACAGCGCCTCATCGGCGCGCAGCAGAAATCCCTCGCTCGTCTCGCCCGCCTGGTTCACCGCCACGCCGATGCTCACCGTCATCGTCACGCTCTCAGGCAGGTTCACCAGCGCCGCGATGTCCACGCGAATCCGCTCCGCCGCCGCTTCCGCTTCCTCCAAACCGGAATCGCGCAGCAGGATCACAAATTCCTCGCCCCCGTACCGGGCCAGCACATCCGCCGGCCGCGTTCCCTCGCGCAGGGTCTCCGCAATGCGCCGCAGCACCAGGTCCCCCACCATGTGTCCGAACGAATCGTTCACCTGTTTGAAGTAATCGATGTCGATCATCATCACGCCCATCGTGGTATCGGCCCGTCTCGCGCGCAGCAGCTCGCGCCGCAGGATATCCTCGAACGCGCCGCGATTCAGCAGCCCGGTGAGCGAATCGGTCCGTGCCACCTGGTGCAGCTCGCGCCGGTGCTCGGAGAGCGCCAGCCACAGCAGTGCGCCGACGTTCCCCATTCCCAGCAGCAGGCTGAGGTAGCTGAACCCTTCATCCGCCGGATCCGGATGCATGAAGCTGGTCGGACGATGATCGACGAGATGGTACAGCAACCACACCACCTGCACCGCGACCAGCGCGATGAGCGACCACGCGCAGCTCCGCAGGGGCAGCCTGAGCTCCGCGTCGCGATGGCGGAACAGGATCGCAGCCGTCGCCGAGAAGAGAACGCCGACCACAACGGCATGCACACTCAGGCGCGCAACGGCACTCTCTTCGCCGTAGACGGCCCACAGGAGCGCGGGAAAACCGGCCGCCGCAACCGCCATCATCCACGGCAGATGGCGCAGGCGCAGGCGCAGGATATCGCCGGCCGCGGCGTAGAGAAACAGAGGGCCGACAAGGAGGAGATAATTGCCAAGCACAACGCCGAAAAACGATGGAATATGGGTCTGGCTTGCCAGCAGCACCATCGCGGCCATCGCGCAAAACAGAAATCCAATGAGCTGGCGCAGCCCGCGCAGCTCCGGCACGGAGCGCAAAATCACCCCAAAGCCGGCCAGCGCCAGTATGGGCATGATGAGGTACGCAAACAGGAGGTACGTCGTGTGCATCAGGGTCCTGTCCGATCTTCCTGCCCGGCCGGAGAAACCCGTTTGTCCCACGACCGGGGAATGCCCTGCGGGTGCAATGCGTGGCTGCGAAGAATGGTGGACTCAGGATGTCACACTGGTGGGGCTGTCGTCACCATGAAAGCGCACGAAGGTAACGGGTTTGCCTGGGGTGGAGCGGAGTTGAAACTGTACCGGTGTGGTAGATATCATGGTAGATATCAGGAGGGCGCATGAGAGCCAAAGCGAAAATCTTCACCACCGGTCGCAGCCAGGCTGTGCGCCTCCCGGCTGCCTTCCGCTTCGAGACCAAAGAGGTGTTCGTGCGCCGCGATCCGCGCACCGGAGACCTGATTCTCTCCAGAAAGCCGGCAAACTGGGGCGAGATCTTCGCGGCACTGGACCGCGCCGGCGTTCCCCAGGATTTTCTCGCCGACCGCGACAAAAGCCTTCCCCAGCAGCAGCCTGAGCTATGACTGCCCCGGCCCGCTACATGCTGGATACGAACACCGTGAGTTACATCCTGAAGGGCCAGCCGCCGCGGGCTCGGAAAAAACTCGCCAACCTGACCAGCGAGGATGAAGTGTGTATTTCAGCCGTGACCGAAGCCGAGGTTCGCTGCGGCCTTGCGAGGCGGCCAATCAGCCAGGCCGCGCATGCCGAGATCGATCGTTTCCTCGAAGCCATCGACATTCTTCCGTGGGACTCGGAGGCCGCACGCATCTACGGCCAGATGCGCGCCGAACTGGAGCGTTCCGGGCGAACCCTTGCCAACATGAATCTCCTCATCGCCGCCCATGCGGCAGCCAGGCACATGGTCCTCGTCACCAGTGACCGGTCCTTTCGCAACCTTGGCGCTCTGCTGAAGGTCGTCGACTGGGCCGACGACCTCACCTCCCGGGGACGATCCCCCACCGCCAGTTAAAATAATCCTTTGCACCCCATTCCACTCTGCGCCGCACCCTCCGCCCGGCCCATCCCCGCGGATCCGGCCGCACAAAGGCATAACGCACGCATGCATCGCTGGTCGAAGCTCTTCATTCCCACCCTGCGCGAAGCCCCCGCCGACGCTGAAGTCGCCAGCCACAAATTCCTCGTCCGCGCGGGCTACATTCGCCAGCTCAGCGCCGGCATTTACTCCTACCTTTTCCTGGCCCAGCGTTCCCTCGGACGCATCGTCGCCATCGTCCGCGAGGAAATGGACCGCATCGGCCAGGAATTCCTCCTGCCCACCCTGCATCCCGCCGACCTGTGGCGCGAGTCCGGCCGCTGGGCCCTCATGGGCGACAACATGTTCCGCCTCAAAGACCGCAAGGGCGCCGAGCTCTGCCTCGGATTTACCCACGAAGAGGTGATGACCGATATCGCCCGCAACGAGCTCCGCAGCTACAAGCAGCTCCCCCAGATCTGGTACCAGATTCAAACCAAATTCCGCGACGAGCCCCGCCCCAAATCCGGCCTTCTCCGCGTTCGCCAGTTCATCATGAAGGACAGCTACTCCTTCGACATCGATCAGGCCGGTCTCGATCGCAGCTACCAGCTTCACGACGGCGCCTACCGCGCCATCTTCACCCGCTGCGGCCTTCAGTTCGTTGCCGTCGAAGCCCACTCCGGCGCCATGGGCGGCTCGCAGTCGCAGGAGTTCATGGTCTACACCGACGCCGGCGAAGACCTCATTGCCTCCTGCGCCGCCTGCGGTTATGCCGCCAACATTGAGAAGGCAACCTCGCGCCTCGCTCCGGTGAAAGAAATGGAGCCCACCGGCGACGGCAAGCCGGAGCTCGTCTCCACGCCTGGCCAGGCCGCCATTGCCGACGTAACAAAGTTCTTCGACATCGAAGCCAGCTCCGACATCAAGTGCGTCGCCTACATGGCAACTGTCCCCGGAAAATCCGCCGATGGCAAGTCCGCGCGGGGCAAGTCAGCCGAAACCAGGTCCGAGCAGGAGTTGCAACCCGTTGTGGTCTTCCTCCGTGGCGACCATTTCGTCAACGAGACCAAGCTGGCCGCCGTGGTCGGTGCCACCGATCTCCGCCCCATGGTTGCCGAAGAGCTGGAACAGTGGATGCACGCCCCCGCGGGCTATCTCGGCCCCGTCGGCCTCACTCCGGCTGAAAAGCTTCACGACGGCAAAGTGAACGTCGTCCTCGACCCGGGCCTCGAAAACCGGAAGAACCTCGTCTGCGGCGCCAATCAGCTCGATTATCACTACCGCAACGTCGTCCCCGGCCGCGACTTCACCTGGACCGTCGTCGCCGACATCCGCAACGCCGCAGAGGGCGAAGGCTGCCCCGTCTGTGGCCAGCCGCTCAAGGTTGCCACAGCCGTTGAAGTTGGACACATCTTCAAGCTCGGCACCCGTTACACCGAACGCATGGGTGCGCGCGTCCTCGACGCCAACGGCAAAGAGGTCACGCCCATCATGGGCAGCTACGGCATCGGCATCGAGCGCATCCTCACCGCTGCCATCGAGCAGGGCAACGACGCCAACGGCTTCTGGCTGCCGCAGTCCATCGCGCCCTTCGATGTGGTGGTCACCGTCACCAATGTTGCCGACGCCGCGCTCAGATCCGCCGGAGAGCAAATCGCCTCCGAGCTCGAATCCGCTGGCTTCGACGTTCTCCTCGACGACCGTGACGAGCGCGCCGGCGTCAAGTTCAAGGACGCGGACCTCATCGGCATTCCGTATCGCGTCACTGTCGGCAAAAAGGCTGCCGAGGGCAAGGTCGAGCTGGTCGTCCGCTCCACTGCGTCTTCCCGCGACGTCGCCATCGCCGAGGTCGCGCAGGAGTTGAAGGCTGAGATTGCAAATGAAGGATGAGATCACAAAGAACCCGACTGTACCGGTGCCCAAAGCATGACCGTCCGTGTCACCCCAGACACGCCGTGTCCGCAGGCCCACACCTGCCGCGGCTCCCTGCGCGCCAAAGCTCCTGCTTTCAGCGTGGCGCCAGAGGTTCCTCGCGTGCACTTTCCCTGGTTGCGAACAGGCGGCCGGACGGATTCCTGCATCCGATTCGTCTGACTGCCGGTATTTGTTCGACAATAGAGGCTGTTATTAACTTTCGCGCGGCCGGCGTTGCGAGGGAAAATCGGGCCAGACGAAGCCGAGTCCGAAGGCTGTGGCGGGTCCACCGTCGAGGACGAGAATGAAGTATGGCCCGATTTGCCCCGCAACCCGCAGGGCTGGGGCCCATTTTCCCCAGTTCGTCGTCGCTCGTCGCTCGCAGACACCCGGTATGCGTCGCTCCTCGCTCCTCGAACTGAGGAAAATGGGTTCCCAGCGCCGGTCGTGGGAAAGTTAATAACAGCCTCTAGAGAAA
>JBATVK010000031.1:0-41451 GCA_049671725.1 Acidobacteriaceae bacterium | reverse complement strand
GCCCTCCGCCGCACACTCCCGGCCGATCTCAAACCTTACCCCGCCCAGAGTGGGGAATTTTCAAGCGCCCGGATTCGAGGAATTTTCAAACGCCGTTGACACTGCTCGATCTGAACCAGGAGCTTCTCGCTCTTCCGCCCGAACAGCATGTGCCGGAACTTATCCACCATCAGCTTCAGGTGTTCGATCTGCTCGCTGCGCGACTGCAGCTCTCGCCCCTGCAGGGCGAGCGTCTGAAGATGTGAATCCAGTTCGGCCCGCAGCGATCGGAGTTGTTCTTCCTGGGCGGTGCTGAGTGCGGCCAGCTGCTGTTGCTGTCCCAGGACCAGAGCCGCTAAAGCATCGCGATCGAGCGAATCGAGATCGGGCAGCGGCTCGCGTGACATGAGGCGAGTATGCCAGGTTCGCGGCCTGTGCGCATCCACAAAATGCGCTTCAGGCAAAGGGAATCTCGATGATCAATCAGACTGCCGCCCGTGGTACCCAGGTGCGCTCCGGCCGTCGCCAGTCGATGCCCTCCAGCAGCATCGACAGCTGCGCCCGACTCAGAGAAACGGTTCCACTGGTGGCCTGTGGCCAGACAAAACGGCCCCGCTCCAGACGCTTCTGGAACAGACAGAGTCCATCACCATCGAACCAGAGCAGCTTCACCATATCGCCGCGCCGGCCTCGGAAAACGAAGACGTGACCGGAGTACGGCTGCTCGCCGAGCACGGTCTGCACCTGCGCGCTGAGCCCGTGAAATCCGCGCCGCATATCGGTGATCCCAGCGGCGATCCAGATCCTGGTTCCGGCCGTCAGCTGAATCATCTGCGCAGGCTCTCGATGATCGCACGGACCACCGCCGGGCTGGCTCCGCTCTCGATGCTGATCAGCGCTCTGCCCGGAAACTCAATATGCACCAGACCGCCGGAAGCCGGTGGCTCCTGCGAAGACGCAGCCTCTGCTCGCTCATCCGCTGTGATCGCGCTCTCTTCCTGATCCGGAACCACAACGGGCAGCAACGCCCTGGGCCGTTCACCCCCGTTCAGCCCGCCGCTTCGATACGCTCGCCGCCACTGAAATACCTGGTTCGCGTTGACCCCTTCGGTCTGTGCAATCCGCGCCACGCTTGCTCCCGGCTCCAGCGTCAGCTCAACAATCCGCCGCTTCTCCGCTACTGTCCGCCGTACCCGCCCGCATCCCATGCTCTCATCGTCATCGGCGCTCCGCGCTCAGTCCAGAGGGGATATTCGTACGCTTACGCTTCCTCGGTCTCCGGGCTAATTGGATTCCCTTATGTGGCAATTGTGTCTTTCTGACCAGCCTCGGGATCCTGCCTGCTCCATACTCGCTCCAGTTGAGTGTCCTGGCCGGGCGAGGAGCCTCTCCAACCAGACTCTACCCCTCAGTTCCCGTTCAAAGCCGAGGAGGGGAAATGGATCCCGCATTGAGGAATCCGACACTCATATTCGGCGCGGTATCGGTTGTCCTGATCATCTTCGCCGGCGTTGTGCTCTTCGCGCGGAGAGGGAGGAAATCCAGGTCGGACCTGCTCACCAGGATCGGGAGCGCGCACAGCGACTCTGTTTTCAGGCGGAGATCCGGATGCAAGGCCGAAGCGAAACTGGCGGGTCGCGAGATGCGGGCCGAAGGTCTGAAGAGCCGCGAACTGGGTGCCACGGAGCGGGAGCGCTTCGTAGCGGACTGGCAAAGAGTGCAAGCCCACTTTGTCAATCACCCGAAGGACGCCATTGCAGAGGCTGAAGATTTAGTCACTTCATTGCTGCTGACTCGCGGCTATCCGGTACGCGACTTCGATCACCAGACCGCCGACATCTCCATCAGGCATCCGCATTTGATAGAGTACTACCGCTCCGCGCATGGTGTCGCGGCGCAGTTGGGCAGAGATGCGGTCAGCACGCAAGACCTTCGCGCTGCGATGGTCCAATATCGCTGGCTCTTTGAGGAACTGGTCCAGCTACCGACGCCAGGTCCTATTTAAGCTGTGGCATAAAACGCATTGCGCTATGTGGTGAAGGAGGTCTCGAATGTTGATTCTCGTTATCGTTCTCGTACTGATCTTCGGCTTTGGCGGCGGGTACTTCGGGTACAGCCGCTGGGGCTATCGCGGTGGCGGAGGTATAGGATTGGGAACCGTACTGGTGATCCTGCTGATCTGCTATCTGTTGGGAGTTTTTCGGTAGAGCGAATCGCTGCGCATCAAGCCCGTTACACTGTGGCGATCATGGCGATGCTTGTCGCGGCAGCGTTTTGCTCAATAGTAGAGACTGAGGGTACCCTTCCGATCCCGCAATCGCGAGAACCGTTGTTGAATCGAGTCCACCGCTCAGAAGCACTACCGCCCTACGCCCCTTTTCGCTCATGATTCCTCCTGGCGGGACCTTCTGCTGAATAGTCCCAATTGACGCGCCGTGCCGCTCCCGAGTTCGATCGGCTCCAAGCGGTTGGCGAACTGTCGAATCTCCTCCACTTCCTCTGCCGTAAACAGGACTTGGCGAGTTCGATACCTCATTCCGACGGGGATGCTCCGCTTGTCGCGCCAACGCCTTAGCGTCTGACGGCTAACTTTAAGCTCATCAGCGACTTCTGCGTTCGTGTAGTATTGCTCGCCCTGGATTTCGACCGGCATGTTGCAATTCTCATCACGATCCTACGACCTGTTTCGTGACGCCCGCAGCAGCAAATGAAGTTGCAAGGTGTTGCACTATGTAACGGAAATGAGGAAAACCAGGTACAAAACCTTCAGGCGGCTTTTGCCTTCCAGTTCGCCGCAGCATTGTGCGACTCAATCCGGTCGACGAGCACGAGGCCTCGGACCCGTTTCGAACTCGGCGTGTACGGACCAATCCATTTTCTGTCCAATTGAACATTGCGCGAGATGTTGGTCGAATCCGCGGATGCTAAGGGCAGTTGGCAGAAGAGCTCAGGATTCAGCATTCTGAGACCGTGAAGGCGAGTACGCGGCATCCCGGATTTGTCACAGCAGGCTCGCATCGCGCTGTGGATTCGATCCCACCATTCCCCATTTCCTGGGTTGGCAAACGCTCCGCTTGATCCGATGGCAACACGAGGCCATTTCTTCGTGAGACGGCGAAGCCGCGTTAGGCTCTCGTGCATATGCCACACCGGGCATCCGTGCCATCGTTCGAAAGGCCGGCACTCAAGGAGTTCATCGTTCTCGTCTTCCGTGCCCCCAATGGTATCGGGGATGACCGCGAAGTCGCACCCGGGGTGACGGATCCAGCGATCAACCCAGGAGTAATAGCGGTCAAAGTCACACGTCGCACGATTAGATTTCGCATTCTGACGCCATGCTGAATACGCGCCATTATCGAGACAAAAAGATTGGCAAATCTCAGCCGCCATTCGGATTTGTTCAGGCCTAGTAAAGCTGATCATTGCGTGGCGACCGCGCCAGACAACAACTGCCGTAAGAGGGTCACTAAATGGCCCACCGTGATAATGCACCATGGTTGATCCTTCCTCCGCAGTGCGCGTAATGTGGTGATCTGTTCAACAAAGAATGGCGTGAACCCTAGTTACCCGTGCACCGGACCTGATTCAAGGTCATTCAGAAGCCCTGGTGGGCCGGTGGGCGATGTGAGCGCGTCCCGCAAGTCGAGCGATGTTTGCAACCGGGAATTGGTGTTTAGACAGATGGGACTTTTTGCTCTAACGCCCCGTTTGCTCGAGGCTGCCCCGTATTAACGCTATAGTTGACTCAACCTGTTCGACCGGCCCAGCGAGGATTGCGATGCGGTTTTCCCCCACGCGCACCCAATCCGTTGCCGTCCTTGTCACGTGTACGGTCGCGATCATTCTGATCGTTGCGTTTGTTCGTTACCGCATTCGGCGGCGGATCGATTCAGATAGTGCCGACGCGCATATTCGCCAAACCGATCAGCTTCGCTGGAAAGCTCGCCGGCCCGCCATCGGCGCTCTCCCACCAGGGAGAGGCTTCCGCCCTTAATTGATACTTAATCGAAAATCTGGCATCATTATCGCGAAAGTAAACGGGGCGTTATGCGAATTGCCTCTTCCTCCACCGTTCGCATCGCTTCCGGTTTGCTGCTGGCTGCCCTGTTGAGCTTCGCCGGCTATCAAGTCTTCCGGCGGCCCAATCCCAACGCTCCACAGGCGCTGCTGAAGCGAGCCGACAAAATGGCGTGGCTTAACGACTGGATTGGAGCCGCGCCGCTTTACCGGCGCGCCGAGATTCAGTTCACGCAGCAGCACCAGCTCTCGAAAGCCCTCTATGCGCGCGTCAGCCAGATGCCCGCGCACAGCGAATCCTCCTCAACCATCCCACAACAGATCGCGGTCCTGCGTCAGGATCTGACACTGCCCGCAGCGACGGACCAGGAAACCCGGCTCCGCATCCTGACCGTCCTGGGAATGCTGGAAGTGAATTACGACGCCGGCATGGCGCGGCGAACCTGGGCGCAGGTGGAAAGCCTGGCGCTCCACCGGCATCATTATCTGCTCGCCTCGCGAGCCATCGGGGAACAGGGTATCGCCGCGTTCCTGCTCGGGGACATCGCTACAGCGAAAAAGGACGTGGTGAAGGCGTGGATGATCGCGAAGATCGACGATCCTGCAGCCCATATTCGCTATGCCAGCATGTACGGCACGGGGCTGGTGGCGATGGGGCAATTCCGGGAGGCGCTGGGGCCGCTGAATGAAGCGATCCGGGTGGCAAATAAGACGCCCGGCGTCGCGTATCCGACCATCGCCATCAACGCGAAGATCGAGGCTCTGAGCGGCCTTGGAGAGTACCAGCAGGCGCTTCAGCTGACGGGGAAAGAGATGAGCCGCGTCTCCATGTACCACCTCTCGGCTCATCTGTACGACCTTCATCGCGTCCGCGGCGAGGTCTACCAGCGAATGGGCGACTGGAATCAGGCCATCGCCGACTATCAGGAAGGCATCGGGTACGCAAAGCAGCTCTCCTACTGGCGCGGTATCAGCGAGACGGGCGGTATCCTGGCGGCGGCCTACGTTCACCAGGGAGCGTTGCAACAGGCCCTGGCCACCATCAACGAAGCGATCGCCGCCGACAGAGAGATTCCGGATGAGCTTTATTTCGTTCCGCGCAACCTCGGGATCAAGGCGGAAATCCTCGCAAAGATGGGCAGGGTGAGTGCCTCCAATGAACTCTATGAAAAGAGTGCTGACTTGCTCGATGCACTGCTGAGCAGAGTCCCGACGCCGATGGTCGAACGCCAGTTGCTGACCGAACTGAGTACGGTCTACGCGGGCTACTTCGCGTCTCTGACCGAGCAGGGTCGGCTGGCAGACGCCTTTCAGGTCATTGAGCGCGCTCGAGGACGGGTGGAGGCGCAGCTTCTGGCGCATCATGAGATCATCGCGCCGCACCAGCCGGGCCCGGCAGAATTGCGCCTGACGAAACTGAATCTGGAACTCCTGGATACCAACGATGCCGCAGCCCGGGCACGAATTCTCAACGCGATCTATGCGACGGAACAACAGCTTGGAGAGCACTCGCCAGCCGATTTTGCTCCGCCAGCGCCGGTCCCGCTCAAGAGATTGCAGAGCGATCTCATGCCGTCCGAGCTTTTCATTGAATACGTTCTCGCCAATTCCCAGTCGTACGCGCTCGCGGTCACGCGCGACACGGTCCACTGTTATACGCTTCCGGCAAAGAATAACCTCAACGCCGAGGTGACTCAATATCACTCTGAGCTGATCGGCAAGGAATCAGACCCGGCTCTGGCACAGCGGCTCTTCGACGGCCTTTTGGGCGAGATTCCAGAGTATCGAGAGAAGCCGGATCTCATTGTGGTCCCCGATGGAGAACTTCACTTCCTGCCGTTCGCCGCCCTCATCAACGCGGGACAGTACGTTCTGGCATCGCATCAGGTATCCGTGGTTCCCTCGGGAACGGTACTCGATGTGCTGCATCACCGGGAACAGGAGGTGAGCTTCCTCCATGAACGGTCCTACCTCGGTGTGGCTGCGTGGACATCACCAAGACCCCCGGGAGCCCTTCTGGCCTTCATTCGCCGCGCCATCTCGGGACCGGAGAAGAGCGATCTGGTCGCCCTCCCTGAGAGCAAATACGAGGTCGAAACGATTGCCAATGACCTCCCACAGCCGGAAACGGTTCTTCTGGGGTCGAGCGCGACGGAAACGGCCTTCGAGGGTCTTCCGCTTGAGCGGTACAACGTGATCCATCTGGCGCTTCACGGATACGCCGATCCTGAATTCCCGGACCGCTCCGCTCTTGTTTTCGCCCCGAATCCACCGATCAGTGACGGATTCCTTGAGGTACGAGACATTCGCCGCCTGCCGCTCCACGCCAGCCTTGTCACGCTCTCTGCCTGCGACACCGGAGTCGGGCCGGTTGGAGAGGACGGCGTGGCGGACGTCGTGAACGCCTTCATCGAAGCCGGGGCTCAGAGCGTGGTGTTTACCCTGTGGCCAGTCGAAGATCAGGCCACGGCGAAGTTCATGGTCGCCTTCTACTTGCATCTCCGCGACGGTGAGGACAAGGCGGAGGCCCTGAGGAAGGCCCAGCTCCGGATGCTGCAATCGGGCGCGCCGCCGTACTATTGGGCGGGATTCGAACTGGATGGAGATTCGAATGGCACCATCTTCAGAAACGCGGCAATCGCCGTCTCTTTTGGGAGGAGCCGATGACCACAACTGCTGTTTCTGCGCCCGCCGCGGCCTTCCCGCTCACCGAGAAGGAACGCCGCGCCATCCAGGACAATGTGCTGGCCGCTCTCCGGAAGCGCTTCTACGCTCCCGAAAAGCTGAATGCTGACTGGTATGCGGCCGTTGAGAGGCACAGGCCGAGGATTGAGGCTGCCGCCAATGCCGATGCCTTTGAGTCGGCGATGAGCGACCTGTTGGGCGAACTGCACACCTCCCACCTCGGCTTCTTTCACACCACAGCCCGCCGCGCCTCCAGCCGCGCTGCGCTCAGCGCGACCTATTTTGCGGACGAGACGCAGTATGGGAAGCGCTGGATTTTCCAGGATGTGCATTCCGGTGGCGCCGGGGCTCTCGCCGGGATCGAGGCCGGCAACATTCTGTTGCGGGTCGATGGACGGGAGATTGTGCCGCCCGAGCACCCGGTGTTCTCCATGGGCAGGCAAACCGCCGTGGAGCTGGTTGCCAATGATGATCGGTTGCAAACGCTAACGGTCGATGTGGGGCGACCGAAGGGCAAAGAGCTGCACTTCATCGAGCCGACGCTGGTTGAGGCAAAGCGGCTCGGGAATAGTATCGGCAGCGTAAAGATCGCGATGTTTCCCGGGATGATCGGAGTCGTCGTCGCCAATCAGATTTCCAACGCGATTGCCGGGCTCGCCGGCATCGAACGCCTCATCGTCGATCTTCGCGGGAATACGGGTGGCGGCGTCGCCGCATTGCGCGTGATGAGCCTGCTGACGCCAGGAAAATGTCCGGTGGGATTTGCGCTCGATCGTCGGCGGGTGAACGTCAATCTTGAAAGGGAAAAAGCTCGCTTCCCGCGCTTCTCACGGATACCCGGTTCAACGAGGTTTCTCTGGAAACTTGCTCTGCAGTTCGCCCCCGCAATGGCCACCAAGAAGCCAATCGTGCTCGAGACTGAGGGGCTTGGTGCACAGACTTTCCATGGGCGGATCGTTCTGCTGGTGGACCGGCATACCGCGAGCGCAGCCGAAATGATTGTGGCCTTTGCGCGGGAGAATCGCGTTGCCACGGTCGTCGGCGAAAAGACAGCCGGGCGGCTTCTTTCCGCTACCTCCGTTAAGGTTGGCCACGGCTATCGGCTGGCGCTCCCCACCGGCGCTTACTACACATGGCAGGGGGCAGTGCTTGAAGGTACGCCGATTGAGCCGGATGTGCTGGTCGAATTCAACTGGCGGGAGAGAAGAACGGGCATAGACCGCCAGCTGGAGCAGGCGATTCAGGTGGCACAGGGTCTGGGCGCGCAGTCGACCGGGTGAACTGCCGCGGTCTTGTTTCACCCCGGCCGATGCGCCGGTTGCGGATTTCGGACCCGGTGCGATCAGGCGCTCCTTTGAGAGCCTCTCGTATCTTCCAGATATTCCCTGCGCTCGAAGGCCTCGGCTTCGCGTTTGCTCTCGCGTGTCCGGAGGAGCTCGGCATGCTTGGGCGCGAAAACAAACTCCTCAAGAAACCTGATTCTGCTCGGCGACGATCGGCGCGTGACGAGGAGATTGCGATGCTCCTTGCAGAATTTCTGAAGGGCATCGAACTCGATGAGATAGCTCACGACACCCGTCCTCGATTCCCGTCGCACCGCTTTGAGCAGGCCCATTTCGATCCACCGGGTCGCCTCGCTGCGTCGGATGCGCAGGTGCGTACAGACCTCGCGCAGACTCAGCGCGTCTCTGCTAAGGTGCGTGTGTTCCTGGCGGTAAAGCCAGTTGTAGAGACTCTTCGGGTTGCAACCGAATCGCAGCGCGGCGGCGTGGACCCCGTGGTCGGAGATGTACTCGACCAGTTCGTCTGTCTTTTTAGGATCGAAACTGTGCCGGAATTGAGACCCAGGCCGCGGGACACCGTGGCTGGTCATGAAATCCCAGCAAGCGCGCTTATCTCTCCCGGTCAGGGCGGCCAGCTCTTCGCAAATGGCGACCGGATGTTTCTTTTGGCGAATGATCTCGACAGCTTCCGGCGGAAATCGCCTCCATGGTCGGCGTTTCGGATTGGGATCGATGGGGGAAGAAGAAGGCATACCTCACCTCTGTCTCCATATACACACAACTGTTCGAAAAGGAAGAGAGGGATAGCACTTTTTCTCTAACGTTCTGTTCCAACCTGGTGCAGGCAGAGAAGACTAAAGTAGGAATCCGATGTGGAAAACTGGCCCTCTATTTGTATTAGGCATTTTGTTGATCCATTTGGTGCACGTGTAACGAAATTTTTATCGATCTCTTTTGACGCGTACACTCCCATCTCGGCGCTCCACTGTGCGCGATCCACGTCTGGCCGCTCTCTGCACGCCGGACCGTCTTTCGGAAATGGCCGTAATCAGGCTAGAATCGACGCATCATCGTGGGCTTCGGCCCGTTCGTCGATTCGAACCAAGCAGTGTCAGCCAGTAGCGCAGAGTTCCTATGGATCCCCGGCCATCCCTCCCCGCCGGCGATTATTGGTACCTGGGCTCGCCTGATCCGGCGATCGATCAGCTGTTTCGGCGGGCGTGCGGCCTTGCGTGGCCATACGCCGTTTATTGCGCAAAGTTCTATCACAACGATCCCGATTTCGCGTACGACTTGATGGATGCGGCGGTTCAGAATGCGGAGCGGTATTACGCGCGCTTCGATGGCAAGCGAACGGTGCTGCAGCTCTCTTACCGAATCACCAGCGTCATCAAACGGCTGTCAAAACATCGAGCCAATAGAAGTGAAATGGCGGTCGGCTCGGTCTCTGAGCTGGAGCGCCTCGCGCGAAGCTTCGCCGCCACACCCGATGTCGAGCAGGACGCTTTCATCCGTCAGGTTTTAGACCGGATGACCCCTCGCACGCGCCGAATCGTGCATTGGCGGCTCGCTGGTCACACCTGGCGGCAGATCGCGGACGAGCTTGGCGCAGACCACATCACTGTATGGAGGCAGGCGAAGAAGGAAATGCTTGGACTGCTCGAACTCAAATCTGATACCCCTGATGCGGAAGAACGAGGTGAGAAAGATTAAGGGACACACCAACCCGGAACAATGGTTTGTCGAGCAACTGCGCGCCCATACGCAAAGGCAGCCGCGGAGCGCACATACTCCCGAATGTCCCGACGATTCCTTCCTGCGCGAATATGCGGCAAAGCCGGGGTCCTTCTCCCTCTCAGATCCCCGCGTTCAGCATGTGACTTCCTGTGGCCATTGCCTGCCAGTTCTTCTTGACTTCCGCCCAACAGTCGCTGTCCGCCGCCCACCACCAGCGCGTGTGGCCGCCCTGTGCGCTGCGTGCCTAATTGTCGGGTTTGTCGTTGCGAAATACTGGAACCGCCAAAATCCCGTCGCGTCCAATCCACCCGCCGGCCAGCAGGCATCCGCCGCTATCGATCGTACGCTCGATCTCACCAACTATGGAACCTTTCGAGGAGCCGAAGAGCAGCCGCCAAAACCGCCACTCAATCTTCCTGCGGCCTTGCTCCATGTCAATCTGATCCTTCCGCGCTTCAGCGAAGCCGGACCGTACACCATCATCGTCGTACCGGGTCGGGAAAGCACGAACCGCATCGCCTATGCCACTGGGAACGCGACGACTGTCGGCAATCAAACGAAGCTGACCGTAACGCTCGATCTGCGCCGTGCGAAACCAGGAAGTTATGTTCTCCTTACCGAACTGAGCGGACAGGATGACTGGTACTCTTATCCGCTCCGGATTCAGTGATCCCAGCGTCCCCGGGACGACGCAGCCGCATCATCCGAGGGGCCTGCGACGCGGATTCGATTTGCTCTTTCTTGGTCAAAGAAACTCTCAATCGCGTCGCGATTTTGGTTGACCCATTTTGGACGGATGAAACGTATCTTCCCAAAGGCCTTATTTACGCGGTTCGCTACCCAAATCGCACGGTCGGTCCGACGCGCGCGTGTACTCCACTCCCGCGAGGCTTCCGCCGCCACCAGGAGCATCTCTTGCTTTAGTTTGTTGCGGCTTATCCGAGTCCGCTCTGCCCCGCCGATCAGTTTGCAACTGCCACAGTAACTGCCCCGCTTGATGGCCGTCTTCCGTTGGCGTTTGCGTAGGAAGTACCGCTTGCAAGTCGGATTGGCACACTTGCCGATGCGGGTCCAAAGGGGTGAGGAGAGCAACTCTTGGAAGTAGTAGGTTGCCGTGTCACGCGCGAACTGCTTCGGGTCTTGATTCTGCCAGCGAGGCTGATTCACCCCGATCGCCGTCGTGCCGTCGCCGTTCAACAGTGGCCGCGGCTGGTTGCGCCGCCAAGACTCGTAAATCTGATCAAAGATCACTACTGGAGCTTCGTCTGCGGATACCGTCCTGATGGGAGCTTCACCTAATGAAGCGCGGACTCTGCGGCTCGACGGTGTCTCTATCCCGCTATTGTCAATTCCAGTCTGTAGGAAGCCATCGACAAGAGCGCGCAGCCGGATGAAGAAGGCAGCGCTGGCGGCTTCACATTCGGGTTCGCTGGGCAGATTCAGCTGCGGAATTCGCGGCCAGGCCAAGACGCCCCACCGTGGCTCGTCGCCATTGAGAAGGTCGATAATCAAGTCGCGGAAGAATCGCTCGTAGCGGCCTCCGGCGTGATTTTTCCCATCCAGAATCTGCACATAAAGATGATGCTCTTAAAAAGTACTGTATGCAACCAGTTATACAACTTCCACCTTTCCGGGAAGAAGAGGATGGGGAGTGTGATTCGGTTGGGCGACAGCGTTTTGCCCCGGAGGGTTTTATGGTGACGTTGACTGTAATCGGCCTACTTCTGTCTCTCGCCCAGGTGGTGATCACGTTGCGCCGCAAGTAAACAAGCGAATCAAACTGCAGTCGCATGGTCTCATGCATGCCTATATCATTGAAAACAAGAGTTAACGTGCAGCTATTGCGTTCCTGGTCCTTCCCGAAGTGGCTGGCAATAGGTGCCAACCTTTAGTACACGATGAACATTCTCCACATCACGGACCTTCATTTCGGCATTGATCGATCTGTCGCAGAGCGTGACGAGCGCCACTTGGCACTCGAAGAATTGATCGCTACCGTGCAGGGATTGGACCCGAGTTGGGCACCCTCAGTGGTCTGTGTGTCTGGCGATCTGGCATTCGCAGGGCGGACCTCGGACTACTCGCAAACTGGTGACTGGATCACACGCCTCCTGACGGCACTCAATCTCGGCGTGGAGCGTCTGATTGTGTGTCCGGGGAATCACGATATCGAGCGAGCGGTGGCGACGACCTTTGCTCGTCCTGGAACACCTGAGGAGGCGGATTGTTGCCTTTCGGTTCCTTTGGCGGCGCATTACGAAAAGGCCTTCCAAAACTACACAGAATTCTGCAAAGCGCTGGGCATTCCAAGCCTCGCATTTGGAGATCAGGAAAGTTACCTCACCGGAGTGAGGGTTCTCGATGGCGTTCGCTTCGTCTCCATGAATTCGTCGTGGTTCTGTCGAGACAATACCGACCATCAACAGCTTTGGATCGGCATCCCCCTCCTCCGCCATTTGGAGGCCTCAAGCCAGCTGCCCAAGCGGGACATTCCGTGCATCGGGTTGTTGCACCATCCGCGCGAGGACTTCAATCCTCAAGAGGTTCATGCTTACGGCAATCGGCCAAATGTCTACGATTACATCTGTGAGCGTTGCGACATCCTGCTTAGCGGGCATACGCACGGCGAGGTAAGGGAACCTGACCAAATTGCGGGTCGTGCTTTGGTCTTCACAGGCGGGGCCACCTATGTTGGCTCCGACTATAACAATTCGTTCCAGGTTCTTCGTCTTCAAGGGAACTCCTTGGACTATAGGGCGTTCGTCTTCGATCCTCGCAAGAGGAACTGGACCTCCGCCGGCGAAGCCAAACATCGTCGCTTAGGGAGCCCGGTAATCAGTGTCGGCTTGGACGCGCCTGAACCCGCTCCGATCGAAGATTGGCGTTCGAAAGCCGCGAGTGATGCGCGCCGAGTACGTGATTCAAAATCAAGGGCGGCGAGCCCTAGGGGAAATCTTCCCCCGCTCATCCAGCGGGGTGTCACGATACTCAGGGTCGAAACTAAGGGGCTCTCCCCGGAGCAAGCGAAAGTGCCAGCTCGTTATGAATCCTTCCCGCTCTATAACGCAGTACGCACAACGCCGGGCCGGAAGGTCTTGCTTCTCGGTGACATCGGTAGCGGGAAAAGCACACTTGTCTGCGAATTTGTTGAACGCAGCTTGTCGGAGAGCCCCACGTCCCTAGCCTTCATCGTCCCCGCTACCAGTCTTTCCGTGCCTCCCAATTTGACCCTCAAAGCTCTTCTGGGCCAGGTGAGCGCATATTTCAGCGAGCAGATTGCACCAACCTCTGATGCTCTTGATGTTCAATCCGTCCTGGGGCAAGGAACGGAAGTGACGCTGGCAATCGATGGCCTCGATGAAATGAGTGTTTCCTCCGCATCGCTTCTGCTCAGCAAGCTCGCGACGGCCACGGAACATTGGTCAAATTTTCAAATCATCGCGACCTCGCGGCCGATTGAATTACAAGGCATCGATTACCAGGCATGGAACGTGCTTTCGACGATGAGCGTAAATGCCGCAGAACGCCGAGAACTTCTGCAAAACGAGCTCATATCGCTCGGAAGCACACGCAACATTTACGAAGAGGCTGGCGAGCTTGAATCGCAAATTGCTCGCAATGAGACCGTGTCTGCCTTGTTCTCCTCGCCTCTAACCATCCGTCTCTTCACGCCTGTACTGAGAGAATCAGGGGTCTCCGCAACGGTGACTTTAGGTGAACTCCTGATTGATGTGCTGAGCGAGCGCCTATCCGGCTGGGACCGACGAGATCTCAAGTCTCATCAGTTGTCCGCATTGGAAGCGGTGTTGCCGTCTCCAGATTCTCGCCTCCGACTGCTTGGGGAAGCCCTCGCCTCAACTCCTGAAGAATCAGACACGCGCCGGGACGCGTTCATCTCCCGATTCGAAGCGTCGTCAACCCTCGCAACGAATCCTGCCAAAGGTGCCGTGGCAAAGGAAGCCTTCGACTCCTTCGTACTCGCAGGCATTCTTTCAAACGCGAGCGTTGTGAGCTTTCCGCTCCAAGCATTTCGCGAGATGTGTCTCGCCTATTGGCTAGTCCAAAAGCTTGATGAAGGGTCTGAGCAAGAAATCATGGGCAGCCGCTGGCGAGTCGTTTCTTTTGCTGCAGCCGTACTTCGCCGTTCCAACTCCTTTTCCAGATTTGGTGACGTTTTTGAGCGCTACACCGCATCGTTGCTCTCCGATGTTTCCGGAGTCTTCGCCGCTGCAAGTGTGGTGCTGGAATCGCAGGACCTAGATCTCGCTCTCTCTTTCATCGAAGGCCTCAAGAAATTAGGCCAGCATCCGTTCAATCGATCTGGCGGAATTGACCGAGATGATTCTTCGAAGGCCGTTGCCGCCAGCATTCGCCTTGCAAGGAACGCTGGTTTCGACTGGTTTTTCAGTGAGTACCTTGACCCTCGCTATCCTGTCCGCTTCGCCGGCAGCGCAATCCTGGATTGGGTGTTCGCTGAATGGCTGGCGCAAGTTCGAAATACCCTTGCAACGGATCAGCTCGACAAATTGAGGACGCTGGTCCGACCGCACATCGATGCCTCAACCTTTCAGGTCCACGGAATTATCGCTCGGCTGTCAACAGTTGTCCCCGAAGCGTTCAGCTCCGAGGAGCGTGTCTATTTCGCATCGACGCTTCTCGAGGACATGCGGTATCGCGCTCGCGCTCTCGAAGCGATCGATCGTGAATTTGCGAACGACCCTGTAACCACCGAGTCCGTGCTCGTGGGTCGTATCAATCAGGGCTTTAACGATGGAGGTCTCATCGCTGCCATCCTGATCGACCGACAGCCGGGTATTCCGCCGGTAGACCTTATCCGTGCGGTTCTGCGGTCTGCTTCGAGCTCCAGAGCCAACAAAACCATCGAAGCGGCACTGGCCACAATCAAAGATCGCCTTACAGAACCGACTTGGTTGAGATTGTTACGCTGGCTGACTTTCGACTCTGATCGTCCTGTCGCGGCATCAGCGGCGCTCTTCGCGAACGACATAGAGCCGCAGCCTTCCGCACTCATTCGGAAGCCACTACTTGACGCTCTTCACGATGGCGCCTACGTCTCAAGGGCCGAGCCTCTTCTCCAGAAGGCTGTTGATAAGGGAGGAACCGGGCAGGTCCATTGGCTCGCCAATGAGATTGCGCACGCAGATCGCATGATGGGGGGACATTCTGGTTGGTGGAGGATTTTCCTTGCCAACATTGAGAGAACCGGAACCGATGCGCCGGTCGTTCTGGCAGACGCGCTGCGTGGACTTGGTCCGTTTCTTTTGGCTCGGAACCCCGAGATCCGACAACGTTTTAAGGAACTCCTGCAGGGCGCCCATGGAGATGCTTACCGAACTGAGTTACGTTCTCAGCTAGATTCAGTTGACCCGCGTACCCGCTTGGCGGCCGCAGCGATTCTTACGACTTGCGATCCCAAGGGCGAAGCGAGAGCTCTGCGCGCAGCCGTGCGCGCGCAAGATGAGTGGCGCAGCCATGATTGGCATGAGTGGTTCGATATGGCTCTGACGTTTTCGTACGGTCCTGGCCCGCTGACCGCGCTCGAAGCTGAGTTGCCTCGATTCGGGGACTCCGCCAAAAGCTATGCGTTCCGTCTTCTCTTCCAAAACGACACCGGCATAGAAACACGTCAACCCGATGCGCTTGTACATGCTCTCCTTAGTTTTTACTCCACAACCGACAAAGAGCGTGCGTTTCTTCTGTCCTCGCGAGGACGGCTCGAAACGGCTCTCGCAAGCCACGATGCTGACCGCACGAAGAGAGCCGCGGCACTTTTGCTGGAACTTGGGCAACTGTCGCTGGAGACGGAGGCCCGTGCCTGGATAGCGATGGCGGAAGCATCGCTCACGCAGCCAGCATTTGAAAAGGCAGCTACGCGTGTTCTCAAAGACGACCCGTTCGCTCAAGCCGTGGAAAACGAAGGCAGTCAATCTATAGGCGAAGGGGTAAAGCCTCTCTTGCTCTTGTTGTTGCGAGCGATTCGAGGAACTGGTTCATGGAAAGACGTTCTTTGGCGCTTCTTTATGTCGTCTCAGCGCTCGTTGAGCCATGGAGAAGAAACGTATGGTCTATGGACACTTCACTTCGGCACAGAGCACCCACAGCAGGGAGCTTCCGTCGGTCTTGCCGCAAAGGAGCTTCTCGCTGACTCCATGCTTCGACAGAGCCAAAACGGCGAGTCGGTTCAGTGGATCGCGTTACTAGCCGACGAATTCGCGACCATCAGCAAGTCGGAGCTTGAAAGGGCTCTTATCACCGGCCAGACAATCGAAAAACAGGCCGCCTGCGCTGTAATCGCCAGACTTGGATATACGCCACAGCAGTTTCGTGGTCGCAGTCGCGAACTTTACATCGGGCGGGGTTCGGTTCACTGGCATTCGAAGTCGAAGCAGGAAGTCGTCGAGACACTGATTCGGTACTCACGCCCCACCGAAGTGCTGCCGAGTAACGCTTGCGATGTCATTCTCGAGGCTCTGCTCGGGGCGCCACCGACAGAAGAGGAACTCGCGCTGATCCGCGCAGAGGGAGAGAACGGCGCGATTCTCAAGGTAGCCTTGGCCTTCGGTTTTGACCTGCCGCCAGACATCGGCGCATTGTTGAGTTCGATGGGCAGGGGCATGAGCATCTGGGAACAGCAAAGCGGTTGCTTCCAGACTCTGGTGAGCATCTGGAGATACGTCCTCGGTAGCGTGTCCATGACCGGTTCGCTCCACAATGAGGAACTCGTTCAAGGGCTCGAATCGCTCCTTTCCCAAGGACGCGAAAGAACTCATGCCGCAACCGCGCTATTACGGCTCGGCAAACCTGTTCCAGGCGACCAGTTGATGCCGTTGATGGAAGATTATGTTCAGAACCCGGGTGCCTCTGACGACTTCTTGAACGCGCTGATCCCTTGGCTTCAGTCTCCAATCGAACCGGAAATTCGGCAACAGCTTTCTAATGCAATCGATCATGCTCTTCGTCTGCTAGATCAAAAGAGCTGGGATTCAACCGAACTCGGCAATCATGACTACCGTCGTTTCCTGACCTTGCCGTTATGCTCGGCCTTTCTCTCGGGAGAATTCAATGCGACCGCGCGTCAGGTGTTCTACCGTGGAGTGAAGTTTGCGGCTGCCCATCGTCCACAGCCTGGGTGGGGCGATTTCAGCGCTCTTCTCTACCAACTCAGCCCACTCTTGTCGGTTCTGTCGCAATCAGCCGTCGGCCAGCTTCTTCTCAACGGCAAGCTCCACCAAGATCCGATTGTGCGTTCCGTGTGTGCCGTCATCTTGGCAGCGGGTAAGGTCGCGCTCTCCAACGGTCAGCCCGAAGGCGGTCGAGAGGAACTCTAATGGCAGAACGAAGTGCCGATTAGTCCTCAGGTCGGCATAAGGCCAGCGAACCGTCGTGATTCGCAATGTCAACCGGTGCCAACAGTGCTCGAAATCCTTTGAACTAAAGGAGTCCGATCCGAGTGCATCGCCGCGGAAAAATCTCCCTCATGCATCCGCTCTTCCCTCCTGTAGCGGCGTGGCGCGATCGAAGTTTTCGACCAAACCCGACCAGTATTCAAGCCGCCGCTGGCATCGGGAGCAGATCGCCAAATGCTTTGCCCGTTCCGTCAGGAAGAGCTTACGAACATCGAAGGCAAAAGCGCGGATCTCGTCGTCGGTGTAGCAGGCAAAATCTGTTTCCTGAAACGGAGGTCGAGCCGACACTGCCGCCAGCAGCTCAGCCTTCCGTTTAGCCACCATGTCCTCGAAGTGAATCCGCCGACTCGGCGCCTTCACCCAAAGCGTGTCGTCCTCGGCCCACAGATCTTCGAGCAGGGCGCTCGCATTGAGCGCAAGGTAGCGCACGGCATCCTCTCTTCCTCCGCCCAGCTTCAGCTGGTCTCCAAGCGCCGCACGTGCAATCTTCGCAAGGCCCACGATCTCCTGGTCGGCGAACGATCTGGCGAGTTCGCGGAATTCTCTGATTTCTCCCCGTGCGATCTCCTCAAACTCTGAATCGCCGCCAGCGATCGCAGCGACATCGGACGTCAGCGCCGGCAACTCGATCATCGTTCCCGGAGCCGCCTCCCACGCCGGATGGTTCGCGGTGTACATGCCGGGATCGAAGACTTCGAGCAGCGAATCCTTGCGGTCTTCCGGACCGCGAAAGCGGTTCAGCAAATCGAGAAACCAATTCAGCTGGGATGGACTGAACTGCTGGGAAACGGCCCGAGCGGCGTCTTCCCTCCAGGTGTCGAAGCTTTCCATTAGGGAGCTAGGCAATTGATATCGATTCAGCTCTTTGATCATTTCCTGAATGTCCGTGGTTGGGTTCTGCATATTCCGCCCCTCTTGGGGACTGTTTTCCCACGGAACCCAACCTCCGTCAAATGGCCCGCGAACCCTGTCGGTCGTCCTCGCGGAAGGCCTTCAAAACACGTCGCTTGCCGCGAAACTCAACGAGGGCGCTCCCGCGCATGCCAACCTCCAGAGCAAGATCCCAGCACAGAGCTTCGAGGCTAAACCTGCCCTGCCGGATTCGCACCCACCGATTCCTGAGACTGGCCACTTCGACACCGCGCAGCAGGAATACGGGTGCCGGGTTTCCCTCGCCAAATGGCTCGAGCAGCGCGAGCTGTTCGTCGAAATGCTTGCCCGTCGTTGCCAATACCAACTCCCCGTCTTCACGGATCTCATGGTTGCGTTGGAGCTTGAGGCCTTCCACAAATGCAGTGAATTCCTTTGCGAAGGGTTCGATTTGCCCGATTGGTATAGTCAGTCCGACAGCCTGTGCATGGCCGCCAAACCGTTTGAAGTATCCACGGTATTGTCCCAGAGCTTCCGCCAGATCGAAGCCTGCCACGCTCCTGCCCGAGCCGACCACCAGATTCGGTTCCGGCGCTGGCGCCAGCACAATGCTCGGCACCGTGAAGCGCTCCACGCACTTCGCGGCCAGCAGTCCGGCAATGCCTTTGGGACAGGCCTCCCGGTAAAGCACGAGAGCGGCCGGAGGTGGCTGCGGGATCTCGGCGCGAAGCCTACCGAACTCGGCTGCAACAAGCTGCCGCCGCTGCTGGTTGAGCTGATCCAGTCTCTCGACGTTCTTGCGTGCGACATCCTCGTCCGTTGCCGCCTCGAAGACCAACAGCGCCGCGGCGGGGTGATCAATTCGTCCGGCAGCATTGATGCGCGGAGCTACGCCGAACGCCAGATCGTTCGAATCGGGATTCGCCGGGTCGGCGCAGGAGACCCGAAGCAGTTCCCGAAGCCCACAGTTTTCGGCACGAGCGAACTCGCGCATCCCAAGACGGGCGAGCGTTCGCGTTCCCTTTTGCAGCGGAACACAGTCGGCGATCGATGCGATCGCGGCATACTGGCTCATGACAGCCTGCAGGCGTTCGACGCGTTCGTCCTTCCAGCCGGCGCGCAGCGCCAGGGCCATCGCGAACAGAGCGGCAAGGCCGGTGCCACAGAACTCCTGGGACCAGACGGCAAGCGTGTTGGCCTGCTCCTGAATGCGGTGGTGATCGATGACGATCACATCGACGCCCAGCCGCTGCGCCAGCAAAATCTCGCGTTGCGCGTTGATTCCGTTGTCGACCGTGATCAGCAGGTCGGTTCCGCTCAACGAGAATTTATGAACGGCGCACGTATTAAGGCCATATCCCTCGTCGCGGTGCGGGAGGTAGGCTCTCGGCTGAACTCCGAGACCGGCCAGAACCGAACGCAAAATGTGCGTGCCGAGGATTCCGTCGCAGTCGTAGTCGCCAAAGATCGCGATCCGCTGTTTATCGCGAACGGCGGCAAGCACGCGTTCGACTGCGCCGGTCATCCCCGCAATCGACACCGGATCGGGAAGGTCACTCCAGGACGGGGGCTGAATGAAGGAATCAATGTCCTCGATCCCGCGAGCGATGAGGACGTCGAGCAATGGCTGGCACAAAAACATAGCGCCTCCTCACGTTCCGGACTGAGCGCAAAATCAGTTGTTGAATTGATTGGGGGCTACGCGAGGCGCAGGTGGTCGCCGCGGTAGACTTCGGCGCCGGGAACGGCAATTTGGTTCTGAACAGCCTGCTTGATGGTTTCATTGCTGGGTGACGCATCCTGGATCGATGCCATGAGCGAACGACCCAGATCTTCCGGGAGCCTCTCAATCAACCTCTCCCACATGGCCCCGTCGATTCGCGCCGCAACAGTTCGATAGCGCATCGGCACCTGCGCCTCATCGGTGAACCGTACCGAATCCTGGCTATTCTTCTGGATGCGGAGCGTGAATTCACGTCCTTCGATCTTCCGGAGTTCACGGCTCTTCAGGTAGTACATGACCATGTACTTCGTCTGGGTCGCCTTGCGCTCACTGCTGCGGGCACGCTCCTGCAAACGATTGGCTTCACTCCGGCAGTACTGAACGCGCGCCTCCATCATGCGGAGGAATCGCCCGATCCGGTCGGCCTTTTCGCTGTGCGCCTCGCAGAACTGCTGGAATCTCTCCATCAGTTCGGCCGAAGCCTCGCCGCGGCTCTCGATCTCATCTTCGATCTCGTCGAGGAGCGTGTCGAGTTCGCGGTCGATTTCGAACAATGAATATTCCTGTGCAATGGATGCCACCACAACCTCCAATACTTTTTTGAAATGGAATGAGACAAAGAGGGCTCACGCCCGGCTGGAGCCCTTCTCGCCGTTGCACCACCAGTGCACGGCCTGAATGTTGTCGGGGTGATCGTCGCGCCAGGCGCCGCCCATGCCACGGGGACTGATGTGGTCGGGAACGACGTCGCTGTAATCGGTGAACTTCTCTTTACATATCCCGCAAATTCCATTCTGCGCAACGATCTTCCGGTCGAGGAGCTTGCGCATCTCCCCGTTGGAGCGCAACTCGCGGTATCCGCGAGGATGCTGGGGATCATCGATGCGCCGGACGCCCATCTGGCGTTGGCTGCGTCTTTCCTTTGGGATTGTCTCCCTGCCACAGCAGGAGAAGGAGCGGTGGATTGGACAGAGTTGACCGCGACGGATTCTCACGAAGTCCTCCTGGCTGGCCGGAAGGTTATTGATGGATTGGCGGGAATTATGAATGCCGGGAAAGGAAATGCGGCACTTGGCGGCCCACGATCCCCTAGGCAAGATGGGTTCACGGATGCCCTAACTGCCGCTCTCCGAGCAAACCGCCGATTTCGGCACACTTTCTGCGCATCGGGCGCGGCACCCTCTGGAAGCTCACATACAAACGGATCGGTTAGGCTGATGCCGGATCAGCACCCGATAAACATGTCACATGGCCGTTTTGGGGGACCAATCGTTATCTGCCACTATGAGACCCTTTCCCACACGCCTAGCTTCTTGCCGTACACATAAATGAAGAAAGATTCCGGAACTTTGGGAAGAACGCCAGCGGACTAGAATCTGCTTATGTCTTCAGCAGCCTTCTTTCATCGCGATCCGCGCGAACTTCCGTTTCTTCACGAACAGGTCAAAAAGGTGCTGGCGCTCGCCGATTCAGCCTCGCGGAATCTCTCGATCCGTGAGGACGACGACCCGGGCTTCATGGCTGCGCAGTTTCTCTATAAGCAAATGCAACACACCGAATCGATTCTCATGCTGATTCCACGGAGGGACGCCGGCCTAATTGCCCGCACCATGATCGATGGCCTATATCAGCTACTGTGGACGGTTCAGTCTCCGGACGAGAGGGCCAGGCTATGGCGCTCCTATTCCGTGATTCACGACTGGCGTCTCATCCGGGGCCGCTTGCGAGAAGGCATCCCCGTCGATCCGGCCGAGATTCGTGCGACCGAGGCCCGGCTCAAAGTCTTGGGGCCGCTGCATCAGTTGAAGAAGCCCAGGCCCAACTCATCCGATCCCTATCACCGGACCTGGCACGGAGGGGTGAAGCTCGCCGACATGGCCGATGTTGTAGGACGAGAACTCTACGACAATCCCTACGCCGAGCTCTCCGACTGGGAGCACTGGGGCGTGAGCGGCATCGGAGAATCGATTGTTCTCAAAAATGGCCGTGGCACGGTGCGCCCAAACTCCGATCGCATTGCCGGGCTGGCGCTGCTGGCTGCTTTTCAGTGCTTGCTGCAGACGCTGGAAGTGGTCGACATCCGTCTCTCCCTCAACATGAGCGCGACGATTCATGCGTTGGGCAAGGAGTTTCGGGATACGCTTGACTCGTTCTATCGGAGCGGCGGCGGTGCTGGCGAGGCTTAGAATGAGTATAATCGTCAACTCACTGCACCAGGGTTGCACTCGGCCATGCATCGGGAGAATCACTTCGTTCCGCGGCTTTACCTAAAACATTTCGCAGCTGAGCCCGGCAAAATTCAGACCTATCGCCTCCTGGTCTCCCATGACCACATTCCGCTCTGGAAGCTGCGGAATATCGGCGCCGTCGCCTACCACTCGCATCTCTACACCCGCCTGGTTGCCGGCGCCGAGAGCGACGAGATCGAGGACTGGTTGAGCCGTGAGTTTGAATCTCCAGCTGAAGAACCGATCCGGAAGGTCATCGAAGACCATACATTGAACGCATCCGATTGGCGTGCGCTGATCCGGTTCGTGGCCGCCCAGGACGTTCGCACCCCCGCGCGCCTGATTCAATCGATGAAACGAGCCGTGGAGGAGTCTCCGCAGCAACTGGAAGAAGTTCTTGCACACGCGAAAGAAGCCATGCAAACGGCCAAAGAAACCGGCCAGCCTCTTCCCAAACGCTCGGTTCCAAGCGGTGAGTACATGCCGCTACGCGTGACGACGGAGATCGATGAAGAGAGGAAGGCGGGCCGGCTGAAGGTCGAGTTGCTGATTGGCCGCGGTTCCTGGCACTTTGAGATCAAGCACCTGTTGGACAAGACTCTGAACGTACTGCTCACTCACAGTTGGGGAATTCTCAGGCCTCCCGAAGATCTGCTGTGGTTTACGAGTGACGATCCAGTCGTGAAACTGAACTATTACAACGAATATAAGTATGACTTCGGCGGCGGCTGGAACAATCCGGGTTCGGAGATCATGCTGCCGCTCAGTCCGCGCCATCTTCTATTCACCCACATCGGGGCTCCCGCATCGCCGGACGGGACGGTGCTCCCGTACAAGAAAGCCAAATTCATTCGGCGGTTTATCGCCGAGCGCGCACACCAGATGATCTTCGCGTCCACGGAAGATCCGCAGGTTCGGAAGCTGAGGCCGCGCAAGGTTAACCTCGAGCAGGTGCACTATGAGTCCGAACAATGGAGCAATTGGCATCGCGGCCAGACCGAGGCAGAACGAGAGTTCGGAGGATCGCTAGACAACAAAATAGGAGCTCATTCACCGCACGAGGAGCCTGACAGTTTGTGATGGGGAAATAGATATGAGGTGAGGTCGTCTTGCACCTGATCGAGAACGCGCTTGAGTCGCGGCGATGGCTTGTGTCCGAACTTATCGAAGGTTGAGAGGAAATCAAGCAGATCGGAGAGAACCTCTGGATCGCGGTATGTTCGCAGTTGTAGAGCAGCAACAAAATCGAAATCCTCAGATTCAACCGAGTGAACAATGCTCTCAAGCTCGTGGATGTGAATCACTGTGAGCGGACGGATGACGACATCGTCGCGAAGCGGAAAACGGCTCAAGCATTCCTGGAAACGAGCGTTGAGGTACCAATTCAAGAACGGTACGCGAAAAATGTGATCCTGCAGAACCAGAACGGGTATAACAGACCGAATATGGTCGAGCGACACATCGTTCAGCTCTCCGCGGTCGTTATGGCGGGCCGCGAACAGTCGGCCGGTTTTCTCGGCGAGTTGCACGCAGCCGACTGAGAATTTCTTATTGAGCGCGCTGAGGAAGACGCCCGAATCGCCGGAGTAGCGTGCTTCCCGGGGAAGGAATCCTCCTTTGTACTCGGCTGCGACCATCACATTCCCTTTGAGAAAGAGTCCGTCGAATGACTCGTCCGCTGAATTCTTCCATTTGGGAGAGCGAAAATAGCGGATCGATAGGCCCGTCTTCATGCCCTCAAGGAGCCAATGGACATACTCTTCAAACAGAACTCCCCAGGCGTTGAAGACGGTTTGACGTCTTTTAACCGGAAGCCGGTCATGAATGCTCCACTGTACGCCGGTGTGGCATTTCTCGAGAATGAAACTCAGGTCTACAGCAAGATACTTATTCTTCCCGATTCGCACGATTGGCCGGGAACGAAAAGACACGAAGTCATAGCGGGAATCCGTCACAGTCTCGTATTGGACGGCATTTCTGATCTCCGCGGCGGTGGCAGAGAGCGTGTGGAGAACAAGATTCAGTACGTCTTGGGTGATACCGGATTCGCCGCAAAACGTTGCCGGATCGATCAGAACATAGGTCGGATTCGGTGCGAGGGCGTTGGCGGCGTTCAGATAGTAGGCATAGATGGCATAGATAACAAACAACCACGTCTCGATCGAGACACCGAGCAATGTGCGGAACTCCACTTCGAAGTCAAAGCCCTCGCATCGTTGCGAGATTTTCGCCCGGACTCCAGCATCTCTCAGGAGAATGCGATACATGATCTGCAGCCGGGGCACGAGATGGTCGGCACGCGGCGAATTCGTGAGCTCAAAGCTCGACATCGTCTGGACCATCAATTCGATTCGCCTCTTGTCCTCAGATCCCTTCAGCAGGGCCTGTTCCTCCTCGGGATTGAGCAAGAGATTGTTCATCATTAGGCAAGCGCGGCCGATGGTATAGCGGACAAATGCGTCATCCTCATCTCTGGGTTGAGGCTCCGGATCAGAATGCAACATGACAAGCCTCAGGACACCGAGGACGCAATGCGGCAGAAAAACCGGGCGCTCGTCGCAACGCGCATCGCGGTACCGCGCCCGCAGCCGAGAGAGCGCCTCATCGTCCAGATGCGCCTCAATGAGGATCTGCTGAACCGGGCCGAAGGTTTCTCGCTCCTTGGGCTGCAAGGCAAAGCGAAGCGCCATATTGAGTCGCGCGAGAGTCCACGCAGCGTGGCGCAAGGGCACTCGTCGAATCAATGCGACCAGTTCGGCCATTGTGGGATGGCAATCGAATAGATCGGAATAGCACAAATAGACGCCTGGAGTCATCGCTGAGACTGCTCCAGTATACGAACAGGCACAGATTGAGAAGCCGCAACTTCCGGGACATACCTCCCGCAGGCATCGAGAGGCACAGAGCTTCCCATGTCAGCATATGCGGCATGAGCAGAAGCGGCAGGCGTACGATGATTAGCCGAGAGGCGTAAGCCTAGAGAGAGGTTTCGCATGAAAGACGAGGCAATGCTGTCGTTGCTGAGCGACGGGGATCAAATGGAACAAGAGACGTGGCAGGAGTTACAAGGTTATATCAGCCTCTACGAGACAATCTGGCGCCTCTTTTCCGTGCCGCTCCGTCTCGAGAACTCCATTTACTTTCGCGACGGAATCGACCCCGATCTTGAGATGCTTGCCATGTGCAATTACACAGCGTACGCCAACTTGGCGCGGGCACTCGAAAAGATCAAGGCCATAGAGGACGACCTCAGATTTTCCGAGGAAATCTGGGCAAATCTGCAACGAGCGGTCGAGGTCGGGAAAAGGGCGGCCGAGGCGTTTGAGAAGGTCTATACATCATCGACCGGCAGGGATTTCAATCTTGATCGCCGTCAGCTCGACAGCGCCGAAACCCAGATCAAGAAATACCGCAACCGCCTACATGACCCCGTTCCAGCGACGATCAAGGATGATGCCAAAGTCCGGCTGATCCCAAAGCGCGAGCTACTCGACCAATACGACCTCTGGACCAAGGTGATGTACCACGCCCGGCGCGATGATTTTGTCACCATCGAGGGCCAGCTCAGGCGCGATCTGGGAATGGCCTGCCAAGCACTGCAGAGCATCTGGTCAGAGATGAAAACTCAGGCACTGAGCTTGCTCGCCGTTCCGAAGTTTCGAGCGAAACTCTCTGCGGGTATATGCAATGCACTCGAAGGCGCAACGCCAGTGAATCGCTTCGGCGCATCGGGAACCATCGAAGGACCCTACGGCCCACAATCGGTTCCGTTTGGCAAACGATAGGGCCATGTCCCACGTTTCGCCGGACGGCGCGTGTTCCCTCCATCGCCCAGGTGCCGTCGAGATGGCCGTGTCGATCGAATCAGCTGAGTGCGTCGGTTCCGGTGGCTCGGGCGTGGGCGGTGGGTGGTGGCGCCACCGCTGGCGGCCAAGTAGCGTGGGTCGAGGTCTTAGACCGAACCCTGGTTCCCATTCGCACCCCTTGCCTTTTCGTGCTCCACCATGCGCTCGATCTGGTCCTCAGAAAAACGCAGCCAGCGCCCCTTTTTCGGGTACACCATTCTACTGACGGTGGCGTAGTCCATCCTGTCGATGTCTTCTTCGTCATGCGGCTCGAGTTCGAGCGAATCCGTCTGCCGGTTGATCTCTTCGACGAGACGCTTTTCCTCTTCCGGATCGCGGGGAGCCTTGGGGGCGGCCGCGATCTCGCGCCACCGGGGAAGATGCTTATCCCACAATCGGGTGGTCAAGAATGCGGCAGCGTCCTCCGGCGGATGTTCGGCGAAATGAATGAGGCCGGTTTTCAGGACCTCCTCGGGGAGAGATTCATAATGCGCGACCAGCTTGGCTAGGTCCCCTTTCAACTCCGCGCCGTTAACGAAGGTCTGCTCCGGAGAAAGAAAGAGCGGAACAATCCGGGCGTGGAAGTTGTCCTTGGAGGTGAACACGGAGCAAAACGGCAGGTAATAGAGATAGGCGAGATCGACCTGATGGCTGGGTTTGACTTGGCGCAGCAGCTCCGTCGGCAGGACCAGAGAGAAGAAGAGGTTGATGGTGAGCAGGAAGATGAAGTACGGCAAATGCTCCCGGATCGGGGGTCTGCGCTTATCAATCCACGCGCCGACCACGTATTCGACGGTCTCGGGCGCTCCTAAAAGGTCGAGCCCAAAGCGAATCAACCATTCCGGATCCATGTTGTCGATGATGGTATCGGCCATCTGGCGCGCGTCGGCCAGAGATCTAGGCTTACGCCAGTGGCCCAACTCGCTGTGCACTTGTTTGGCCATCTGGTCCAAATCAATGGCATCGAGCGCCTGGCGCCATTGCCTGGCGATTTGCCGCTCGAGGTCCAGGAACTCGCGCTTACCCCAGCGGCTGAGGGCTTCGGCCTCCGGACTGGGCGAGAAAACCACGCCCTTCTTCCCTTCGAGCTGTACCCTTCGTCCGCCCGCCAGGATGACCCGGCCGTGGACGGATTTCAGATCAAAATGGCCAGCCAGCTCGGCCCGCAGAATGGTCGCATGATGCAGGTTCGGGTAGGAATGCGACTCCGGCGTCCGCGCGGCCAGCGAGCCGACCAGCTGCTCGGGCGTGCTCCGGCTGCGGATCGCCTTTTCGAGATCGGCCAGGCACTCGACGAAAAACAAGGGGGTGATGTTCGACATGTAGAAGTTGTCGAGCATCACGGCCTCATCTAGGTTGAGGCTTTCGAGCGAGGACTTGTCGAAGATGAGAAACGGGCCCATGGGCATGAACGAATTCTAGGCCGCAGGCCGGGGCACATTCCAGGAGCCTCGACTGGCGAGGAACACGCGTTCCCGTAAACTCTGAATTACCACGCGGCCGCCGCTCAGTAACGGCTTTGTGGATCGATCATGGCACGGGAGACTGACGGGGTTCAGTCCTACTGGTTGCATGAAGGTTAGTGGGCGGCGCTGCAATCGGGTTCGCAACTGGAAAACGCGGCTGAGCAGGGGATCAGGGCTTGTGGAAAGACTGACTCGTCAACTCAATTTCATGCGGCCCCCATCGGAACCACTTGCCCAAACGGCGTTCTCCGAGCTTCCATTGACGCCCAGATTACTGGATATTCCGGCGCTCCGCTCGGAAAGGTGCCACAAAGATCGGTCAGAAACACCAGCGTCTGAGGCACGATGCCACGTTCTCCAAGCCACTCGAAGCACGGTCGGAAATCCGTTCCCCCGCCTCCAACTGGAGAGAGGGAGACCGGTTGTCCTGCCTCATACGTCTCCGCCTTTTGAACGGCCGCGTCGAAGTAGAGCACATGGACCAGCCGGGGCCGCTGCCCGGCCAGAATCGACCGAACCTCCGCTTCGAACAGCCCCAACTGCCGTGAGCTGACCGACCCGGAACAGTCAACGGCAATCGCGATCTCTCCCACACCTTCCGAAATGACTCCTGGGAGATACAGCCCGGCCCAGACATGACGCCGGTTAGGACGCGTCCAGCTGTAGTCTGAAGGTGTCGTGTCAGACCAGGCTCTGCGCAGCAGTTCACGCCAGTCCACTTTCGCAGCCTTGGCGGCTTCGAGGGCGCGCACTGCGCCTCCCGGGAGTTTGCCGGCGACCTTGGCGACGGTCTCCGCTTGTTCGACGGCGATCTGCCACTCTCGTGCCTGTTCCGCAACCGAAGGGTTCGATTCTGCATCGGATTCCGGCGCATCCAGCACCTGCCCTACGCCGCCCGGCGTTGTGGGTGGCTGGGGCTCGTTTCCGGCCTCATCGCTTTGAAGAGAACCATCCCCCGGCGCGCCCGATCCATTTCCCGTCTGGCTCTCAGACTGACCGGTGGAGCCCTCCTGCTTTTCGTCCTCCTCGATCAGGTTATAGACCCGCTCCGCGCTCATCCCGCGGAACCGGTTGTCGATGAGAACGTCTTTCGGAAGAGTCAGACCGGCGTCGAGCAGAATCGGATTGATGGCATAGTCGCAGGCCATATTCCACCGCGCTGGATTCCTGTCGCCGCGCCGGGTGTGGTGCTGCAGGGCCGGGTGCATGACCTCGTGAGCCAGGACGCCGGCCAGTTCCGCCGCATCCAGCGTGTCGACGAATTGGGGATTGTAGTAGAGCGACACCCCGTCCGTCGCCATCGTCGCGATCGAACTCGAGGGCCTGCCCCCAAGCCGGAACAGCAGCGTGCCGAAGAAGGGATGGTCAAGAAGAAGCGTGGTCCGCGCTTTCTGAATGCGCAAGTCGTAGGGAAGTGGGTGGCTCATGACAATGGAGCCTCCATGTAGGCTGCCATGTGCGCAAAGATGTCGTCGACGCTCGCAGTAATTGCTGCCGAATCACTCTCTGCAAGTTGCCCACGCTCGCGCAGTACGGCATCCATCTCGGTGAGAATCTGTGCAGCATCGTTCGCCGTCGCTGCACGCAGAATCTCGTTCTTCTTGAGCTCACGCGCGGTGAATCCGCAGAGCCTGTCCCTGATTTCCCCGGCGAAGCGGTTGAGTTCTTCGTCCTGATTCACATTGAGACGTGGAAGCAGATCAACCAACTCGCCGATGTTGGTGACCAGCGAAGCGTGGAAGCGCGATTCGGGCTCGCTCAACCGCTCGACCATATGCGCCACGACACCCTTCAGCCGTGCCCAAAGGTCCACGGTCCCCTTCTGCAGCGACTGCCGCACGTTCTCATCGATCTCTCGCGCCACCCGCGTCTGTTCTTCCTCGGAGAGCGTAACCCGGAAGTCGTTGCCGCTCGGGATGGGCAAAACTTCGAGCTTGACCCCAAACTTGTTCCGCAGCTTTTCCGTCGATGGGTAATCTTCTTCCTGGAAGAGCCCGTTCAGTTCCGGCCGGACCTGCTCGATGTAGCTGGGGTAGACGGCCAGGAACTCCTCCACCTGCTGCGCGAAGGCCTGCTCGAACTCCCTCATCTTCGTGGTCAGCTCGAAGTAGAAGTGCGCCGGCAACAGGCGATAGCCCTCGTCGGACCAGGGCAGCGTGATTTTATAGAAATATTGGCGGATCTGTCCCGAGAGCGAGCGCAGCGATTCCAGCCTTTCGGCTTCCCGAAGCAGTTGCTTGTTGTAGCGGCCGGCGCCGGCATAGGCTCCGTGCTGCTCGGCGACTTCGCGACTGACCTTCCGGTCGTGTTTGATCGCGGTCCAGATGCTGATGTGGACCGCGGCCAGCATGGCGCGTTCGGTAATCATTGCAAAACCTCCGCATGTTCCACGCCGAAGCGGACGAATTCCGGCGTATGGGTGATGGACCGATCGCGAGCGGCGGCATCGCGCATGGCCAGCACCCGCATCTCGGTCGGCATCCGGTCGAGATACCGGATCCCCTTCGTGATCGAATGGTCGGTCAGAGCGCGGCCGAGTGCCGTGGCGATCGCAATCCGCGCCGAAGGCTCATCGGGGAGAGGCGCCGCATCGGGATTGAGCAGGATCTCGTCGATCGACGGCAGCTGCCGGAAGAGGCGGAGGAAGGCGACCAGTTCCGTGGTTGCCGCCTCCCCAATGGTTCCTTCGAGCAACTGCGCTTCGATCTCGGTGGTGCCGGCAAAGAAGCCGCTCTGCTGCCGGCGGGCAAAACCACTCAGAACGTTCGACGCCATCTCCCAGGAGCGCGGGGTCGGCCAGGCATTCACGTCGGACGTTGCGTCAGGATCGTGCAGAAGCGCCGGCTTGAAGCGCAGAAACGCGATAATCTCGGGACGAATTCCGGCCTTCACGGCCCATTTGCACCAGTCGATGAAATCAGGTTCGAGATCGAGATGAACGAAGCGATTTCGCAATGGCCTGGGCATCGAGAAATGGACGCCTCTCTCCGAGGCCGGATTGCCGGCGGCGATTACCACCCAGCCGTCCGGGAGCCGGTACTCGCCCAGCTTGCGATCAAGGACGAGTTGGTAGCAGCCGGCCTGGGTCATCTGGGGCGCCGAGGTCAGCTCGTCGAGGAATAGGATGCCCTCGCCATCGATCGGGAGGAATTTCGGCGGCACCCATTCAGCGCGGTCGGCCGAAATCCGTGGGAGACCGCGCAGATCGACGGGATCGAGTTGCACCGCCCGGATATCAAGAAACTCGCACTTGCGGTCAGCGGCGACCTGGGCGACGATCTGCGACTTGCCGACGCCGCAGGCGCCCCAGATGTGCAGGGGCACACGTTCGCTGATCAGCGCATGAAGCGCCTCGTAGAGTTCTGAAGGTTTCATGGAGGGATTCCTTTCTGAGAAAAGGACGGAAACAAAAGGGCTCAGCCTAGTACTACTGTGTTATAAGCGAAGACTTCCGCAGAAGGGGCAGTGGCAGAGCTGGCGGAGCAGGGAGCGTGCCAGCAGGATGCGCAGAGTGGTGATGGAGTGGGGATTATGCCGTTCGGGACGAACCCGAGCCGCGGGGCTGGAAGTCCGGCGGCAGTTCGGGGGCTGATAGTCCGAGATACCCGGCGCGGGCCGCGGGGGAAAAACGACTCCGCTCGGCCACCAGGAAGCCATAGGCGGCGATCGCGAGAGTGGCGTGATGATGGAAGCCGCGCCAGCCGCGGCCCTCGAAGTGGCCGAGACCGAGTTCCTGCTTCAGTTCCTGATAATCGCGCTCGATGATCCAGCGCTGTTTTGCGAGCGCCACCAGTTTGCGCAGCGAAATGGACACAGGCAAATTCGACAGCCAGTATTTGCGCGGTGCGGCTTCGCCGCGGGGCCACTCGATCAGCAGCCACTCCTCTGTGCGAGGCTGGCGCAGCTTGTGATCGCGATGGGCAGCGCGAACCCTGACCGCGGCGAAGCGGGAGCGCAGCGCGCGTTGCGCTCCCGCTCGCCAGATGACGGATCCCCAGGCCTTCGCGGGCAGGGAGATGGCCAGTTGCTTCGCACTGACCGGCGCATGTTCCGCATCGCGGCGCAGCCGGTGTGCAGGCCGGCCCCGCCCGCCCTTCCACTGCGGGGGCGGCAGAGGCGCAGTGCCCGGCGGCCAAACCGTGGTCGTGCTTTGCACGCCGACCACGTAATCCAGTTCCATGCCAATCAGCGCCTCACGAAACCCGGTGTCGTTGCCATAGGCGGGATCGGCGAGCACCGTGCCCCGCGGAACTCCTTCTGCTGCGGCCTGGCGGATCCGATCGAGCGCAATCTCCAGCTTCGTCCGGAATTCGATTTCTTCGGGAACCCCGGCCTTGCTGCGGCGTTCCGCATCGCTGGCCCACATCTCCGGCAGATACAGCCGCCAGGCGATAGGCAGGCTGGCCTCCCAGGTAGCCACCGACAGACTGACCGCCACCTGGCAGTTATCCTGCTTGCCGGTCTGACCGCAGTACTGGCGGGTGACGCCGACCGAATGTCGCCCCTTCTTCGGCAATCCCGTATCGTCGATAATCCAGGCTACGACCGGCGCCTTCCTCGTCATCGCCGGAAGCACAGAGTCGCGCACCCGGCGCAGCAGAGCTTCGTCGCTCCAGGCAGCCGTGGACACAACATGATGCAACGACTGATGCATGCGCCGCACGTTCTCGGGTGCCAGGCGCGCGGCCATCGGTTCCACCGACTTGCGCTCGCCCGGCAGCAGCAGACCGGTGCAATAGAGCCGCATGGGTACGGCGCGATCCGCATGTCCGGCGGCTCGGGATAACTCGTCCAGGTACGAGTCCAGCCGTCGCTGCCGCGCCTCCAAAACTCCGGAAGAAGTTCTCACCGGGCCAGGTTACTGCCCACTTGATCTCAGAGCCAGGAAATTCCTACGGCAAGGAATCAGACTTGTAACACAGTAGTACTAGAAGGTTGTCCACCTGTTCGGGGCATCATTCCTAGATGCCGGGCCTCGCCAATCAAGGGTCTCCCGAGCACAAGGGCGCAGTAACCAGCGACGGGTTCGGGGCTACCCCTCGGTTCCCGAAGTCATCTTTCAAAAGCGGAGTCGCGGGGGTATTGTTCGTTGTACGAGGGTGAACTCTTGACTGAACCCCAGATGATTTGTCCGAAGTCGCTAGGTGCTTGTTCTGGTCCGGGCACCTGCCCGGGTTGTCGGCTGCATGCGGCTCTCCAGAGCCGCGATGGCGAGGAGTTCCGGAAGAAGCTCATGCTTCTATGGGAGGGAAGACCGGTGAAGGCAACCTCATTCCGGGAGCTGATGCGTACGCTGAACCTTTCCGAAGCAGAAGCTCGCGAGCTGGAATGCCAGGAGCAGATCATCGTAGATCAGGAAGTCGCCCGATTTCCCAAATCCGTTCATTAGGACGGCTCCCGAGCAGACGATACATTCGCTCATCTGGTCCGTGATTCGACTGTCATCGAAATCTCAGTGAGTGGTTTGGCCTGTATTCATCATTTGATTGATTCTCCGAGAAATGCGGAATCTATCTTTCGCTTTGGACCACACGGTTTGGACAAACCAACTCACGTTCGAGTCGATCCCTTGAAGCGGCCTGCCATGCAGTGTTCCTGCGGCGGACCCAGCATCGAGCGATGGCTTCGCCAGCAGCTTTTATCTTGCGATTAGTCTCCCGAGCGAGCCCTAGTCGCTGAACGGAACACCATATATGAGCAACGCGGTTCTGGGTGGGCGATGCTGTGCCCCGATCATCATTGGGTTATTGCCCATGGCCTTCCATATCCGGATGGCAACTGCGTTCATGTAGAGCAATCGGACCTGTTCGCGGCTCGAGCCACGCTCGCTGTAGATACTGATCGTTGTCAAAAGCTCGGTCTGCCCGGACTCAATCAGCCAGGGTCCAATGCTGACGGCGGGAGCATTGCGAGCGTCCTGCACTTCGTCCGAATTTTGGGCCACAATCTCGTAATTCAATGATTTCTGCGAACTCCGAGGCCGCAGACTGAACAAAAGATCATTCGACGTGTGCTCGGCCGGAAATTGAGGACTGGCGACTGAGTAAGGTTGATTGCTCATATGTTTTTGCCTTTGCGAAAACTGTAATATCGTCGCCAGCAATTGACGCAGCGGATGGCACGCAACCGAAACAGAGCGAACACCCTGTCGAGCCGCTCCGGCTCGGCCGACTTGAATTCGACGGAACTGCACAGAGGACATTTCCTCTTCATACCGAGCAATCGCGGAATTGCGGGTGGCCAGTTCAGCCTTGCGCTGTTCATATTGATCGACCCATCTGTGCGCTACGACGTTGTTGCTTCGCGGGCACTGGAATTGGCGTCAAGCCAGGAGAGGAGGTCAAGAACGCTCCCGGTGGCGAGCGCTACGCATGAGTCGCCCGCTCCGTAATAGAGATGAATCGTGTCACCATCCTCCCCGACAGTCTGCCCGCAGGGGAAGACAACATCTTTGACATCTCCGCCGCGTTCATACGCTGCTTCGGGGCCGAACATCCACGAATCCCCGCGTTGCAGACAAATCTCCGGATTCTCCAGATCGAACAGAGCGAGACCGATGCGATAGATACTGCCGGAGGCCGTCTGCCGGACACCGTGGTAGAGGGTCAGCCAACCCCTCGCCGTTTCAATCGGGGGCGAACAGAGTCCGATCTTGTTGGCGTCCCACCATCCCCCGCGACGCGCCTCGAGCATGATCTTGTGACGGCCCCAGTGGCGCAGATCGGGTGAATAGGAGATCCACATATGAGCGCCCAGAGATGTCATGGGCCTATGGATCAGAGCCCAGTACCCGCCAATTTTCCGCGGCAGCAAAGCTGCATCCTTATCCTCCGGTGGCATGATGACGCCGTAGCGCTCAAAGCTTCTGAAGTCCCGGGTCAGGGCGAGTGAAACTCCGGGGCCACCCCGCGCGAAAGACGTATAGGCGACGGCGTATTGTTCCAGCTCCGGCACCCAGGTGATGCGCGGATCCTCGATACCCCAAATCTCTTCGGGAAACTCTCGCGGGTTTGCCGGGAATGTCGGCGTCGCGTCGATCCGCCATCCATCGATTCCGTTGGCGGATCTGGCTGCCGTCAGATGGGATAGCCCGCGCCGGTCTTCCACACGGCACAGCAGCAAGGTGTCGCCGTCTGCCAGTTGCACGGCGCCGGCATTGAAGACGCTGTTGACCGCGTAAGGCCAGTTATCCCGGCTGAGGATCGGATTCTCAGTGTGACGAGTGAACAGCGAGAGAAGCGGATCGCTGTCCCGAGAGTGCTGATTTGCAGAATCGTGTTCCTGTTGCGCAGACGGAAGAAGAATCGGAGTCAAGGGCACACGCTCATTTCCTGGTTCGGGAGTCGGGCAGTGGACGTTTCGACGGCTTGCATATCGAGGATGGCCATGAGAAACGAGAGGGTTGATTCCGCCCCCTGATTTTCGTTTACGCGGTCCGGATGCAGTCCGTCCCTGCACCCTCCGGTCGCGGCATCGTACAGCGGAACCTGCAGGTCGTTCTCCCCAAGGAACCAGCGGAAGGCCGACCACGCTTCCTCCAGCCACAGGCTGTCTCCAGTTGCACGGTATGCCTGAACGCACGCAGCGATGGTTGCGCAAGCCTCAACCGGCTGCTGATCGAAGCGAGCCTTGTCTTTTCCCTCTGCGAAGAATCCCCTGGAGCCGATCGGCACAAACACGTGGCCGCCGTCTCGATGCTGCTCGGCGACAAGCCACTTCAAAGACTCACACCCCACATCGATCATTCTGTGGTTCTTGCCATGCCACCCAGCCAGAATGAGGGCTTGTGACAGGCGTGCGTTGGAATACGCAAGGCTCTTTTCGAACCAGCGCCAATCCATGGAGTGGGTACGCTCATAGAGGTCGAGCAGTCTATTCGCCAGCAGATTACGTGTTCCCTGAATGATCCTGTCTCCGGGGAAGCCGTCAAGATATCCCTGCATGCCCAGAACCGAGAACGCCCAGGCGCGCGGACTCGTGAGGGTGAGAGTGGCCGGAACCGCGGCCTCGAACAATTGGCCACTTGCTCCTCGTAATCCAGGATCTGCAGAATGGCCAAGCACAGTTCCCAGCGCCCACAATGCCCGGCCATGGCTGTCTTCCGACCCGGCAGTTTCCTGCCATTGGCGATCGTAGCCAAGAAAGTTTCTGAACCGGCCGGTCTTATCGTGAAAGGCGAACTCGAGGAAGGCGAGGTAATGTCGAGAAAGATTGGCCAATAACTCACTGTCGAGCGCCCAGGCCTCCCGCAGCTGCACAGTCACGATCAGCGCGCGAGCATTGTCATCTGTTGTATACCCCTCCGCGCAGTTGGGCACGGAGAAGACGGCATGCTGCATGATGCCTGTGTCGTCTGTCATGTGCGTCAGGTGAGCCAGGTTCAGAGAGGGCAATTCGTCCGTCGTTCTTGCCTTGAGGATGTCCTGTAGGGACGGCCGTGGCCTCAGGATACGTTCGGCACGCGCACGCTGAAAGCTCGCCATGTAGGCCTGGGCGGTTCGAGGCCAGGTGGTGCCTCGCGAGTGCAGATACGCGCGTTTGCGCATGGCATGCCGCTCGGCGTCATTATCGAGCAATCGGATTGTCGCTTCTGCGATGGAAGCCGGATCGTCGAAGGGAACCAGGATGCCGCGTCCGTCGGCGAGCAGTTCCTGTGCATGCCAGTAAGGCGTGGAGATAATTGCCTTGCCAGCTCCCAGAGCGATCGCCAGGGTGCCGGAGACAATCTGTGCTTCCTGCCGGTACGGGGTGATATAGATGTCCGCGGCGCCGACGTGCTCCACCAGCTCCTCTGCGCTGACAAAGCGATTATTGAAGATAACCTGGGAGGAAATACCTAACTCGACGGCCAGTTTCCGGAGTTCTTCCCTGTACCGCTCGCCGTCGCGCCGCCGGATGTGCGGATGTGTTGCCCCTGAAACGATGTAAGTCACATTCTTGTGCTTTGCCAGGATCGCCGGCAGCGCACGGATGACATTTTCGATGCCTTTATTAGGCGACAGCAGGCCGAAGGTCAGCAATACCGACTTACCCTGGGTGTTGAATAAATCCTTGAAGTAATTTGGGTCGGTAAACGGGAAGTCCGGCACGCCATGAGGAATCAAATCGATCTTTTCCAGAGGCACGCGGTAGACGTTTCGCAGGAGCGTCGAGGCAAGTTCACTCATCACGATGAGCCGGTCGGAAAGCTGCGCGATCTCTTCGAGGACGGTGCGCTGATGCTGATCCGGTTCGCGCAGCACGGTGTGAAGCGTCGTGACCAGCGGCATCTTGAGCCGGCGCAGCAGCGACAGGATATGGCTCCCGGCCGGTCCTCCAAAGATGCCGTATTCATGCTGGAGACAGACCAGGTCGTTGCCGTTGAAATTAAGGAATTCGGCGGCGCGCTCGTATGAGGCGCAATCCTCCTGCTCGATTTCCATCCGCACGCGGTCGGGATATTCGTAGCTCGATTCAGGGTCGTTGACGGGGATTGCGAAGAGACGGGCGCTGCCATATTCCGAGGCGATTGCGGTGCACAGATCGGTTGTAAAAGTGGCAATCCCACACTGGCGGGGAAGATAGTTGCCGATGACGGCAATGCGCGTGGGCAGAGGCAAGGGCGAGCTTTCTGCTGTTGTCAGCGGCGGGGCAAACGCGGCTGGCAGGCTCTCGGTTCTCCCTTCAACCTGAAGCATCTCGGAGAGGGTCACTGGTTCCTGCTTTCATTTCTTGTGTTAGGGCAGATTTCGCCCGCGACCTTCGCGCAGGAAGCTCCGGCATTCTGTTCGCGTGCAGTTTGCCTACTGAGGGACGGTCAGGGGCCTATTCCGCCGCAAGTTCCCGGATAGTCATCTCGTCGATTGAGCTGAGCGAAGCGTTGTGCTGTATGTGCCGGGCGTGCAGTGTTGCTTTAGCGACATGGAGTCCGAAATGTCGTGAGACGCGCACGGAACCAAGCTCCGCCGCATTGAACCTCGTCGGCGTGTGGGTCAGGGAGCGGGTAATCGCCCTTGTGATGGCAGCCTTGTCCGTTCCGCCACAGCCGAAGTGGGAGCAGGCGGACTCGATCCACATGAAGTGCCACCCTGCGTCGCGCACTGCGAGATCCAGCTGGGCGGGCGCTGCATTCTCCACCGTCGTCCACGCAGTGTCGAACGGCTTTTGTTTCAGATGAAGACCATTCGGCAGAACGCAACCCACGCGGAGGAAGATCGCGGGAGGCTTTACCACGAGCCTTTGCCGCTCTTTGCGTCGGCCGGAACACCGACGGAGCCCCCAACCTGAGCGTTCGGAACGGCCTCCGGGGCAATCGGATGGCTGGGACTGATGCTGATATCGATCACTTCAGCCTGGGCACCCGGCTCTTTACTCTTCTCGGCTGTTGGGGTATCGGAGCGCTTCAATCCGAAGGGATAAACAGAGGTATCCGTCGCGGAGAGATGGTTCTTTACAGCGGGTTTTTTGATGAGGCTCATAGAAGCTCCAGTCGACCGTTGCGTACCTGAAAGGTGCTCGTCTGGAGCGAGGCCGGGAGGGCTGAAGGCGAGGAAGGGAAATTTAGCTACTTTTGTTACTATACCTCGGAAACTCATCCTTACTGGCGAAATATCCGTAAAGGTAGTGTCATAATTTGCTTCTGCGCGAAAATGTCGCAATTGTGAGCAATTCAGCTCAGTTATTGTTTTGCAGTTCTGTTCCAATCATTTTGGAGCAGAGTCTCTCTGTATCTCCTCACTCTTGGTTCTGAGCTAAGTCAGCCCATCTGAAATGCGTCTCTCTTAGCCCCTCCGCGCGGAATAAGGAAAACCGATGAAAATGATGCCTCTGCTGTTGGTCGGCGCTGTTGTGCTGACAAGCGGAAACCTCTGGGCTGCCTCTGGACGCCAGGATTCGATCGAGCGCCTGCACATGTCTACCGAAGTACTCCACTCCATCATGGATGCACCGGACAAAGGCATTCCGGACGAAGTAATCAAGGATGCGAAGTGCATCGTTGTGATTCCTCATCTGGTAAAAGGTGGATTTGTGGTAGGCGGGGAGCATGGCCGCGGAATCGCGTCCTGCCGCACCGCTGAAGGCTGGAGTGCACCTGCGTTCGTCTCCATTGGTGGCGGAAGTTGGGGCCTGCAGATCGGCGTCGAAGGCATTGACCTCGTGATGGTCGTCATGAACGACCGCGGGCTGCAGCATCTGCTCGGCGACAAATTCCAGCTCAGCGGAGATGCTTCTGCGTCCGCGGGCCCGGTCGGCCGTCACGCTTCGGCTGGAACCGACTGGAAGATGACTACGGAAGTGCTCACCTACTCGCGCTCGCATGGGGTCTTTGCCGGAATCACCCTGGATGGAGCTGTGGTGGAGCAGGATGCGGATTCCACGCGCGCTATCTATGGCCGCGATGCATCATTCCGATCAGTACTCTCGGGCAATGTCCGCGCACCCAGATCGACATTGAGCTTTATGCGGGCGGTCGGTGAAATCGGCCGAGCCGGCGCCATTGCGGAAGCGAATCAGGGCCAGCAGTAGTCCCCCACCATGGCCAATCGGGGTCTTCAGCGGCCCCGGTCAGCCTGGCATCCCTTAAGGAGAACTCCCTATGCTGATTCACATCGTTATCACCCTCATCATCGTGGGATTCCTGCTGTGGCTGGTGAACCGCTTTATCCCCATGCAGTCCAGTATTAAGTCGATCCTCAATGGCCTCGTCGTCGTCGTTATAGTCTTGTGGCTCCTCAGTGCCTTTGGGATCTTTCACCTCCACGCGCTTTCCAATCTCCGGGTTGGACGGTAAGACACAAACCGTACCTTCCCCGCGCCTCGTTGCACCAGTCCCCATCCGCCCTCAGGTCAACATGGCAGTCCTCTGCCATAAAGGAAGAATTGTGAAAAAGCAACTGCTACTTGTTGTTCCCGCCCTGTTAGGGGCGAGCGCCTTCGCTCAGTCATCGCCCCAGCTCATTTCACTCAACGATCCGGCGCCCTCGCCCAGCCTGTACCGTGCGATCGTCATCAGCCGCACTGTCGAAGCCGTCAATTATGCGCACCGTGGAGAATCCACAAAGGTCGACTTCGCGGGAACGACCCTGATGCCGACAGCCAATGGTTGGGCCCAGGTGGAAAACAAGAGAGGTAATCTCGCGGTCACTGCCGAATTCGGGAATCTGGACAAACCCACTGCCTTTGGCGGCGAATATCTCACCTACGTAATGTGGGCGATCTCGCCGGAGGGCCGTGCAGTCAATCTGGGAGAGGTGCTGGTCGGCGGCAACCATCGCAGCAAGCTGCACGCTACCACCGACCTGCAGGCCTTCGCCCTGATTGTTACGGCGGAGCCTTACTACGCCGTGCGCGAGCCCAGCAATGTGGTTGTGCTCGAAAACGTTGTTCGGCCCGATACCATGGGGTCGGCCGAAACCGTTCATGCCCGGTATGAGTTGATCGAGCGCGGTGGTTATATCCCCACCGGCTATAAGTTCGACCCGGTCGTTGCCAATGCGAAGCTGCCTTTGGAATTCTTTGAGGCGCGGAACGCGGTGCGCATCGCGGAATCGGAGGGCGCCGCGCAGTATGCCGGAGACAGCTACCGCCATGCGGTGCAGTTGATGAACACGGCAAACAGCGAGGCAATCGAGCGGCATCCGCCTACCCAGGACCTCATTGCTACCTCGCGAGAAGTTGTCCAGACGGCGGAAGATGCACGGGCCGTTGCGCTAAAGAGGATCGAGGAGGCGCGCCTTGCCGGCGAGCGCCAGGCTTCCACCGACGCGCAGACTGCGGCGCAGGCGCGGGCAGACGCCGCGAACCTCGAGAAGCAGCAGGCGGAGTCTGACGCTGCCAACGCACAGGCCAACGCCGCTGACGCACAAGCCAAAGCAGCGAAGGCACGGTCGGATGAGGCTGCCAGCCAGGCTGCTTCTTCCGCGGCGGTCGCCGGGGCCCAAGCCGATGCGGAGCAGGCGCGTGCGGGGGCACAGCTGCAGGTCCAGCAGGCGAACAGTGACAAGGCAGCCATGCGCGCGCAACTGACCGAGCAGCTGAACGCGGTTCTGCAGACGCGCGACAGCGCTCGCGGACTGATCATCAGCATGTCCGACGTACTGTTCAACACCGGACAATATTCACTGAGTTCCGGTGCACGCGAGAAGCTGGCGAAGGTTTCAGGCATCCTTCTCTCCTATCCGGGGCTGGCCATTGCGGTCGGAGGTTATACCGACAATGTCGGCAGCGACGCGATGAATCAAACGCTGTCGGAGAATCGGGCTGGAGCTGTTCGGGATTACTTGGTACAGCAGGGAGTCACGAACACCGCGGTCACCGCGATCGGTTACGGCAATTCGGAACCGGTAGCGTCGAACGACAACGCGGGTGGACGCCAACAGAACCGCAGAGTGGAGCTCGTCGTTTCGGGCGATGCCATCGGCAATCCAGCTACCACTACGACGAGCAGCCTGCAGTAGTACAGGCCTTCAAAATCTGAAAGGCATTCTCTATGAAAACGTCTCGAATCGTGCATTTTGCCACCCTGGCCCTGGTTTTTGGATTTGTCGCCCTTGCCTGTGCTGCCCAGGACCGGCCTTCGAATGACAAGGACCATCCTAAACAGGACAACAAACAGGTAAGACCCGAGCAGCAGCACACCCAACAGCCGCGGTCATCCGCCGACAAGCGGCCGTCCGCGCAGCAAGAGCAGCGAGGTAATCAGTCACCGCACCAGACGGAGCAGTCACGGCCGGCTGCGCACCAGCAGAATCGGGCCACTACGAAACAGGAGCACACAAGCGCCAGCCACGGCGCGACACGCCCGCAGCAGGATCAGGGTCGGGGAGTCCAGCAGGCCGCCTGGCAACAGCACAGCGCGTCCAACTGGCAGTCGGACCACCGTACCTGGCAGCAGCGCGGCGGCTATCACGGCTATCGCATTCCTGATACGCGTTATCGGGGCTACTTTGGACCGGGTCACGCGTTCCTCATCCGGGGTCTCCCCTTCATGGTGGTTGGCGGATTTCCGCGCTTCCAGTACAACGGATACTGGCTGAGCGTGGTCGATCCGTGGCCGCAGCAATGGGGCAATGACTGGTACGACAATGACCAGGTCTATGTCGACTATGCGGACGGCGGCTATTACCTCTACAACCGGAGCTATCCAGGCATCGGCATTGCAGTCAGCATTTCAATGTAAGGGCACGGGCGTCGTGCGGTGCGACCCGAGGGT
>JBATVK010000030.1:0-29656 GCA_049671725.1 Acidobacteriaceae bacterium | reverse complement strand
CCCCCGGCCATGGCGCCACCGCCGCCCATGCCGCCGTCGGCCATCATGTCACCCGACCCGGATGCAGCCAGGGGAGCGGGCGCGGCAATCGATTCCATGACCGCGTGAATCGGAACTTCGCGGCCATCCCGCAGCACGGCGTGATCGAATGCGAAGGCGAGATGCGCATCCTTGTCGGCGTGCGATTTCGCCTGAACGTCGGTTACGTGACCGATGAGGCGGGAGTTCCTGGGGAGGCGGGTGCCGTCGGCGAGCCGGGCATTGGACGTGGTCTTCGCGATCACTTCCTCACCCACCTTCGCGTCCTTCGTATCGAGGCCCTTCGTCAGCCGAGCGGAAATGTTCGTGGCCTGTTCCGCGGAGGCGGAGGCATCTTCGGCCTGGGCGGCGGTACTGGTGGCTTCGGCGGCTCCCGACCGTTGCGCCGCCGCGGACGAGGTCTGGGAAACGGTGGAGTTTGCGGGGCCGGTTGCGTTCACCGCGCTGCTGCTGCCCGCGGTCTGCGCGGCGGCCGAAACAGCAAAGGCCGCCAGGGCGATCATGGCCCACTGGAATCTCATCGTTTTGTCCTCACAAGTACTTTAGTAACAACGATGTAGAGGTCATCCCCCGGCATCTGACCGGACTTGGATGCAATTCACGCGCCGCGTGTTGGTTTGCCGGTCAGGAGGAGGTGGAAGTGTTTTGTCCTCAGATGGTTAGAGGGCGACACCGGGGCGAGCGCAGCTATGCCCGGCTGAGGGCAGCGGGAAAAAGGGCAGTTTTTATGGCGCAGGATTTTCCGCACCGGGAAAATGAAGCTGTTCCCGGGTGTGGAGAACTGGGAGGGCCGCGGCTTCAGTTAAACGGAACGGAGGCAGCGGGTTTGGCCAGAGCAATTTTCTCCGGGCAGAGGTGTTTCCTCTCCAGGCGGAAACGATCGGCCGATGTGGCATAGGTGCCGATGGTGGTCATGCAGTAGCGGCAGACCAGCAGCGTGGAGATTTTCCCGAGGTGAACCGGCGGAAGCACCCTGGGAATCACATGCGTGGTTTTGACCGAAGGATTCATCGCTTACTCTCCTCAGCAGAGTCGCGACGGGCGTTCCTGAACGCCGATGGAGTGCTCTTCTCCCTCTTCCTCCGAAGGTCCTGAATCCAGGGGCCAGCTGAATGGGGGAGACTTGCTCAAGCGCTTGCAAGGGCAGGGCGCACCGATTGCGTCAGCTATTCACGAGCAAAGATGCCTTATGTGGCCCGCCAGATTGCCGCGAACGGCAGTCCAGCGGAGGAACTCTTAAAGAGAGTTTACTCCGATTCCGATGAAGAGATCATAAATCTGTTTGCGGGGCGTGTTAATGACGTCGACAACCGTTTTCACGAATGCAAATCCCACGGTACTGGTGGGCTGCGGCGATGCCGGGATTGCCGGCGAGATCAGCGCCACGCTGGAATCCTGGCATTACCGGGTGGTGGCGGCGGAAAACGGCAGTGCCGCGATGGAGCAGATTCACGGCGCGGCGCCACCCCCGGTTGCCTTGCTCGATATGGATCTCGCGGCGCCGGGAGGGGTCGAGATCGCCTGGGAAACGAAGCGCAGGGAGGATTCGCGGCGGATCTGGATGGTGCTGCTCAGCCAGCAGCCGGGCAAGGACCGGCTGCGCGCCGCTCTCACCTCCGGCTGCGACGATTATCTGGTTATCCCGGCGGGCGCGGACGAACTGAAGGTGAAGATGCGTGTGGCCGAGCGGGTGCTGGCGCTTCATCAGCAAATCGAGAAGCAGTCGGCCGAGCTGCACTATCGGGCGACCCACGACGGGCTGACCGGGCTATGGAACCGGGAGGCTCTGCTGGGGCTCATTTTCCAGGAGACGGATCGCGTCCAGCGCATGAAGACCTCGCTGAGCCTGCTCCTTTTCGATCTCGACGACTTCGCGCGCATCAACCAGGACTACGGCTACCAGGCCGGCGACCGCATCCTCACAGAGCTGGCGAACCGCTTCCGCCGCCATCTGCGCAGCTACGATCTGATCGGGCGCTGCGGCGAGGACGAATTCCTGCTCGCGCTGCCCGGATGCTCGCGCGAGAACGCCCTGATACTGGCGGAGCGCATCCGCGACACGATTCTCGCCCACCCCTTTGCGGTGGGCAGCGACGCCACCACGCTCACCGCGAGCTTCGGGATTGCGGCCAGCGGGGGCCGTTCGCCGCTGGTGGTCCTGCACGATGCCGAGCGCGCCATGGCAGACGCCAAGAACTCGGGCAAGAATTGCGCGCGCTGGTACGAGCATCAGCCGGCTGCGCGAGCCGAAGCGCCATTATCCGACGATGCGGAGTCCTGCGTGCGGAAGGCCGGCTAGCGTCCTGTTTCTGAAGTTCATTGAACCATTCGACGCATCGAGGGGCGTCGAAGAACAGCCCGCAGGGGCTGAAGCCCATTGGTTCCCGGGACCTTTACGGCACGACTGAAAGTCGTGCCCTGATACAAAGCCCAGGAGCAATTCTTTCACGAAGCTCAGAGACACCACACTAGCCTCTGGCCGCCGGGGCGTGACCCGGAGGATCCGTTTTTTCGGCCGCGGCGTAAACTTGCCCGGTGAAACGCCGTCTATCTGGTTGCATGGAAGAGATCGCCACTACTCCGGCGGCCAGCATCAGCGGCGCCGGCAACGAGCTGGCCCTCGAGAAACGGGAGCAGGCCATGCTGGAGCTCGCCGACTTCGACGAAGTCGTGCGCGTCTACCGGCCGCGCATCCTGCGCTTTCTGCTCTCCTCGCTGGCCGACCGCGATGCGGCCGAGACGCTGACCCAGGAGTGCTTTCTGAAGGCGTGGAGCGCGCGCCACCAGTTTCGCGGCGACTCCAGCCTGAGCACCTGGCTGACGCGGATCGCGGTCAACCTGATGCGCGATCACCTGCGCAGCCGGAGCCTGCGCTTCTGGCAGAAGACGCGAGGCTCGGCGCTGGATGTGATGGACATCAGCGACTGGGTTCCGGACGGGCGCGGCACGCCGGAGAGCCTGGCGCTGGCGCGAGGCCGGGTGGCGGAGGTCTGGAAGGCGGTGGGAGAGCTTTCCGCGCAGCAGCGAGCGGTTTTTGTGCTGCGCTTCGTGGAGGAAATGGAGCTGGACGAGATTGCCCGGACCATCGGGATGAATCTGAGCACGGTGAAATCGCATTTATATCGGGCGCTGGCGATCGTTCGAGAGCGCATGGGAGGGGCACAATGAAAATCCGCAGAGTTGCAGCAGAGCCGGCCGCGGGAGAATCGCGCGAGGAAGTGCGCGAGCTGGCCGAGGCGCTGAGCCTGTTCGGGTCGGCGATGCGCCACCTGGCGGAGCAGCAGAGTGCGAAGCCCTGGATCGCAGAACGGCGGCCGTCACGCGGGTTGCGCGTACGTCTGCTGCTGGCTCCGGCGATGGCCGCGGCGGTGGCGGCCGCAGTAGCCCTGCCCGTCTACAGCCATCTGCATCATCGTCACCCCGGGACGGCGCCGATCGCGCAGGTTGCGCAGGCGAACGCCGCGCAGACCCGGGCCAGCGTCGACGACAGCACATTGATGGCTCAGATCAACAGCGAAGTTTCACAGGATGTGCCGGCTGCACTGCAGCCGCTGGCTGATCTGAGTGAACAGGCCGTGAGCAGTACCACTTCAGCTTCGGAGAAAAAACATGTTTCGCAGGAATAGCTTGTTGTTCGGCACGGCCCTCTGTCTGGTGTTCTCGGGATTGGCGGTCGCTCAGGGAATGGGCGGGCCGGGACGCGGACCTGGGGGCTTCGACGGTCCACCGCCCATGATGGGCTTTGGCGGCTTCCACGACCACAGCTTCGGCGAGTGGTGGAATATGCCGGGCCTGGCGGAGCGGCTGGGCATCACCGCGGACCAGAAACAGAAGATGGACAGCACGTATGAGGAGTACAAGCTCAAGCTGATCGACCTGAGCGCCAATTTGCAGAAGCAGCAGGTTCTGCTGGAGCCGATGATCCAGGCGGATCAGCCGGATCAGGCGAAAACGCTGGCGCAAATCGACGCGGTGGTGCAGGCTCGCGCCGAACTGGAGAAGGAAAACGCGCACATGCTGTTCGCGATCCGCGAGACTCTGACGCCGGATCAGTGGCAGAAGCTGAAAGCGATGCGCGCCGAACGTCGGATGCGGGATATGCATCGCGGACATGACGGCCGCGGCGGTCCGGGCGGCCCGGGGATGTGGCGGCAGCATCAACAGCACCAGGGTCCTCCAGGGCCACCGCCCTCGGGACAGCAGCCTGGCCAGCCGACGCCGCCGACGACCAATCCGCAGGGACAGGATCAGCCGCCCGCGCCTCCGCAGTAGGCGGGGAGCCGATCCCAGTCGAATTGCAGCGAAAGAGGAGCGGCGCGGCCGCTCCTCTTTCTTTGGCGGGCGTTTCTGAGCCGCGGAGGAGGCGCTGTTCGAGGCGTCGCCGGAGAGTCCATCACTAAAGTGACGGGGGGCGGCGGGGCCTGCACAAACGATGAATTGACACGCCCATAGTGCGGCTCTATAGTTTCAACAGAGGGTCTGCGCGTTCGGGATTCGTTGCGCCGGCCTTCGAACGCCACTCCTGCCGATTCCAGTCCTGCCGGATGCTTCAAGAGGGAGCCGAACATCGTCTCCGATGGGGTGCTTCGCGCGGAACCGAAAGAGCAGAGCGACGCTCCCCGAATTTCGCCGAGAACCGCGCGCTCAGCGCTGACGGCGAAAGAAGCCGCGGCTGGAGGTTGGGCTCGCGCAGGCGGGCCGGATTCTCCGGAGGCGGGGCGGATGCCGGGAACCGCCGCCCAGAATCCCGGAGCTGGACCTCATGGCACACGTCCTCAATCCTGATCAAACCGAGAGCACACCCCTGACTACCGAACTGGAAACCCCTGCGCTTGAAGCTGCGGCCGAGCAATCCGAGCCGTCCACCTCAACCATCACCCCCGAAACCGCTCCCGCCCCCGTCGAGCAGCACCACGAAGAGCCCGATCTGAGCATGGAAGACTTCGCCGCGGCGCTCGAGTCGTTCGACCGCGAGCAGGCCGCCGAAGCCGCCGCTCAGGCCTTCGACGATTCGGCAATCGTCTCGGGCACGGTCATCAAGATCACCGACAAGCACGTGGTGGTCGATGTGGGCATGAAGTCCGAAGGGCTGATCCCCATCGAGCAGGTGGTGGACCACACCGGCACGCCGAAGCTGAAGCCCGGCGACACCGTCGAAGTGGTCATCGAGCGCGAGGAGCCGGAAGGCGGCTACCTGCTGGGATACGAGAAAGCCCAGCGGCTCCGCATCTGGGACACGGTGGAGAAGGCGCACAACGAGAAGACCCCGATCACCGGCACGGTGGTGGGCCGCGTGAAGGGCGGGCTCACGGTGGACATCGGGATCAAGGCGTTTCTGCCCGGCTCCCAGCTGGAACTGCGCCCGGTGCGCAATCTGGACGCGTACATCGGCCAGCCGATCCAGGTCCGCGTGATCAAGCTGAACAAGAAGCGCGGCAACGTGGTCGTTTCCCGCAAGGAGTTGCTGGAGGAAGAACAGACCGAGCGCCGCTCGCACACCCTCGAGCACCTGGAAGAGGGCGCGGTGCTCACCGGCACGGTGAAGAACCTGACCGACTACGGCGCGTTTGTGGACCTGGGCGGCATCGACGGGCTGCTGCACATCACCGACATGTCGTGGGGCCGGCTCACGCATCCGCGCGATCTGGTGAACGTGGGCGACGAAATCCAGGTGAAGGTACTCAAGTTCGACAAGGAGAAGCAGCGGGTTTCGCTGGGCTTCAAGCAACTAACGCCTGATCCGTGGCTCGACGCCGCAGAGCGCTACCCGATCGGCGCGCGGGTGCGCGGCCGCGTGCTCAGCGTCACCGATTACGGCGCGTTTGTGGAGCTCGAACAGGGGATTGAGGGCCTGGTACACGTCTCGGAGATGACCTGGTCGAAGCGGATGAAGCATCCGTCGAAGATCGTGAAGCCGGGCGACGAGGTGGAGACTGTCATTCTGCAGGTCAACCCCGCCGACCGCCGCATCTCGCTGGGCATGAAGCAACTGCTCGATAACCCGTGGGAGCATCTGGGCGAGAAGTATCCGACCGGCGCGACCGTTGAGGGGCGGGTCCGCAACCTGACCGACTTCGGCGCCTTCATCGAGATCGAGGACGGCATCGACGGCCTGGTTCATGTGAGCAATCTGAGCTGGACCAAGCGGGTCAAGCATCCGTCCGAGGTTCTGAAGAAGGGCGAGAAAGTGCGCGCCGTGGTGCTGGGCGTCGAGCCGGAAAATCGCCGGCTGTCGCTGGGCATCAAGCAACTGCAGCCGGATGTGTGGGAGACCTTCTTCGCGCAGCATCGGGTGGGCGATGTGGTGCACGGCAAGGTGCTGCGGACCGCGCAGTTCGGCGCCTTCGTGGAGATCGCGGAGGGAGTCGAGGGCCTGTGCCACGTCTCCGAAGCGACCGACGGGCATGGCGCGCCGGTGAAACTGGAGCAGGGCGAGGAACGCGAATTCAAGATCATCCGGATGAACCCGGAGGAGAAGAAAGTCGCGCTCAGCCTGCGCGCGGTGAGCGGCGACGAAGCCAGCCGCGCCGACGTGGAAGCCTACAAGCAGCCGGTCTCCAGCTCGACCACGACGCTGGGCGATCTGGTGAACTGGAAGCGCGAAAAGTAACCCGGGCACAAAAGGAAACCCCGAAGGCTGCGGCCTTCGGGGTTTTGCTTTTTCCGGCACCCGGCTCCGGATTTCTCCGAGGAGGCGGTTTTCTGACAGATGCCTGCTGCTTCAATGCTCCGGCGGTTCCAGAGCAGGCGGATCGACCCAGCCGGTGTCACAGAAGACGCGCCACTTCGTGATTCGTCCCGCCTCGACTTCGGCGAGCCATGCAGACGCGACGCTCCACCGCCCGGGCAGGATCCTGTCGTGAACGCGCCACTTCCCTTCCGCGCGGCCGAAGAGGGCGGCCGAGGTTGAGTCAGAGAAGCCGTGATCGACGCGGATGCGGTAGTCGGGATATGCGTGGAGGAAATGCTGCCATGCGTCCATCATCCGGTCGGCACCGGAGAAGCTGTTGCCGAGGGCGTCGGTGAACGTATGGTCGTCGCTCATGAGGCCGCGCATGGCGCTCAGATTGGCCGCATTGATGGCTTCGACGAACGCAACGGCGACACTCATCGGCAAATCGGCCATAACGAACTCCGGTGGCGAAAGCTTAGCACTGCCTGCCTCTCAGGCAGAACATCGTTCTTTCTGCTGTGGTGTTAGCCCGCACGATCCGAGCAGATCGGCTCAGGCGATTTTCAGCGCGTAGGCATCGTCCACGAAGCGGTCGCCCCAGGTCTGCCCACCGAGACGCATCCCTTCGACCCTGGCGGCCTTGCCGAACACCTTATGCAAAGCGCGCACAAACGGATCGGTCGTCTTCATGATGAAGAGCGAAGGTGTGTCCCAGACGGTGAGGCCTGCATCATCCAGTGCGCGATTCACGCGCAGATAGGCCTCGCCGGGGTCCAGAGGATCGAGCCTCTTCGAGGCCAGCACGAGCCGCCAATCCTCGTATTCAGGGAAGCGGACCCACAAGGCGGCGGCAACCGGAACCCGGCTCTTCTCCAGGGCCGACACCACCTTCTCAGCCTTCTTCAGATCGATATCTACCAAATCGGCCTTAGCCATGGGAGCACTCCGTGCTGTTCTTCCATTATGGCATTCAGAAATGCGACGCAGTCAGCCCTGCCGGTGGAGCGATAGCGGCTTTCTTCGGACCACAAAATGGCCAGCGCCCAGTTCTTGCCAAAGATCGGATCCTGATTGGCGCGCTGGAGCCGCATTCCTTCCAGATTGGCAATCCCCGCGAGCTTGCTGAGATTGTGGGTGTAGGAATTTTTGACAATGTCCCAGTCGGGAAAGTCAAAGCGCCTGGTTTGCTTCGCAATGCAGGCCTTCAGGGCACACTCGACCGCGTAGCCGGCCAGGTAATAGGCGCCGCTGTACTGTTTCTGGCGGAAAAGGACCTGCGCCTCGCGAAGACGTGCGCCGCTCAGATTCTGAAAGTCCTTTCGATTCACCCGGCCAGTGTAGGCAAGGCAGATGGCGAATTGCCACAGAAATCAGGAGCGAGCAGGTTACTCCCAGCGGCGGAAGATCAGCGAGCCATTCGTTCCGCCGAAGCCGAAGGAGTTGGACAGGGCCACGTGGATCTCTCCCTGCTGCGGCTTATTGGGGATGTAATTCAGCACGCACTCGGGATCGGTATGGTCGAGGTTGGCGGTGGGGGGAGCCGTCTGGTTGATGAGGGCGAGGATGGTGATGCCCGCCTCCAGGCCGCCGGCGCCGCCGAGCAGGTGCCCGGTCATGGACTTGGTGGAGCTGATCATCAGCTTGTGGCTGGTGGCGCGCTCGCCGAAGAGGCGCTGCATGGCTTTGGACTCGGTCACGTCGCCGAGCGCGGTCGAGGTGGCGTGCGCGTTCACGTAATCCACCTGGTCCGGCTCGAGCTTCGCGCTCTTCAGGGCATTCAGCATGGCGCGATAGCAGCCTTCGCCGCCCTCGGGCATGCCCGTGATGTGGTAGGCGTCGGCGCTCATGCCGTAACCGATGATTTCCGCCAGAATTTTTGCGCCTCTGGCCTTCGCGTGCTCCAGATCCTCGAGGATCAGGATGCCGGAGCCTTCGCCGACGACGAAGCCGTCGCGATCGCGGTCGAAGGGGCGGCAGGCGTGGGCGGGATCGTCGTTGCGGGTGGAAAGCGCGCGCATGGCCGCGAATCCGCCGATGCCCATGGGGGTGATGGCTGCTTCGGAGCCGCCTGCGATCATCACGTCGGCGTCGCCGCGCTCGATGATGCGGTAGGCGTCGCCGATGGAGTGAGCGCTGGTGGTGCAGGCCGTGGCCGTGGCCTCATTGGGGCCTTTGGCGCCGTAGCGGATGCTCACCTGCCCCGCGGCCAGGTTGATGATCGCCGCGGGAATGAAAAAAGGGGAGATCTTGCGCGGGCCGCCCTGCAGCATGTTGCTGTGCTCGCGCTCGATGACGTCGAATCCGCCGATGCCGGAGCCGATGAAGACGCCCACGCGGTCGGCGTTGGCGGGCGTCACCTCGAGGCCGCAACTTCGCATCGCCTCATCGGTGGCGGCCAGCGCCAGATGAATGAAGCGCCCCATTTTGCGCGCCTCTTTCTTGTCGACGAACTGCAACGGATCGAAGTTCTTCACCTCGGCAGCGAATGTGACGGGAAAGCCGGTGGTGTCGAAATGGGTGATGGAGGCGATACCGCTCTGGCCAGCCAGCAGATTGGTCCAGACTTCCGGGGCAGTATGGCCGACCGCCGATACCAGGCCCAGGCCTGTGACCACGACGCGACGCTGCAAGGTTACTTGCCGCCTTTCGCGTTCTTGTCGATGTAGTCGATGGCATCCTTCACGGTCTTGATCTTCTCGGCGTCCTCGTCGGGGATTTCGAGATCGAAGGCTTCCTCGAACTGCATGACCAGCTCGACCACGTCGAGAGAGTCGGCGCCGAGATCTTCCTGGAAGGAAGCGGCCGGGGTAACCTCGGCTTCGTCCACCTGGAGCTGCTCGACAATAATCTGCTTCACTTTTTCTTCCACACCTGATGCCATGCGTTTCTCCTCAAGGTACTGCGTTCAGTGGATGCAGAAAGCGGGAGGGAAGGATGCGATTCCTCGCGCCCGAGACGCCGGGGCCAGCCAGGGCACACGCCAGCCTGGCTCCGAAATTCCAAGTCTACTGGCGGGTCCGGATGGTGTAAAGCGGGGCGGGAAAAAAGGGCGCAGCGCAGAAGGCACAGCGTACAGCGGGCGGGCTTCCGGGGTGTTCCTGCGCAGAGGCGGGAGGGGTAGACTCATGCCATGCCTCCGATGGGATGGGTTCTACTTTTGGCCGGACTGGCAGCCGGCGCAGTGTTCGCATGGATCGCAGCGGGACGCCGCGGTGGCGCGGCAGACGATGAGCTGCGGGCGCGGGCGCAAACGCTGGCCACCGATCTGGCGGAGAAGGATCGGCTCCTCGAAGCGGCCCGCGAGCGGGATGCGGCGCAGCGGGAGAAAATCGCGGGGATGGAGGCCACGGCGGCGCAGCTTGGGGCGCAGATCGCCGAGTTGCGGGAGGCGCTGGGGCGCTCCGGCGTGGAAACGGAACAGCTGAGGCGGGACACCCACGCCGCGCGCATCGAGGCAGCCGAACTGCGCACCGCGCTGCAGAGCGAACAAAGCGGGAGCGCGGAAAAGATTGCGCTGCTGCAGCAGGCGCGCGAGGAACTGTCGAACCAGTTCAAGGCGCTGGCGAACGACATTCTGGAGCAGAAATCGAAGGCGTTCACCGAGCAGAACCAGGCCAACCTGACCACGCTGCTGACGCCGCTGAAAGAGAAATTCGGTGAATTCCAGCAGAAGGTGGAGAACCTCCAGAAGGACGGCGTCGCCGGCCGCTCCGAGCTGAAGACACAGATCGATCAGCTCCGTTCGCTGAACGAACGGCTCTCGGCCGACGCGACGAACCTTGTGAACGCGCTGAAAGGTTCCTCAAAGACGCAGGGCGACTGGGGCGAATTCGTGCTGGAGAAGCTGCTGGAATCCGCCGGCCTGCGCGAAGGCCAGGAGTACCGGGTACAGAGCAGCTTTACACGTGACGATCGTACGCGGGCACGGCCGGACGTGATTCTGGATCTGCCGGGAAATCGGCATCTGGTGATCGACGCAAAGGTCTCGCTGGGCGATTACGACGAATACTGCGCCGATGGGGACGAGGCTGCGCGGGAGTCCGCGCTGCAGCGGCATATCGCATCCATGCGCAACCACATTCGCGAGCTGGCGCAACGGAACTATCAATCTCTGTACGAGCTGAACTCGCTGGATTTCACCATTCTGTTTGTGCCCATCGAGCCGGCGTTCATGCTGGCGCTGGCGCACGACGGCAAGCTGTGGCAGGAAGCCTGGGACCGCAATGTTCTGCTGGTGAGCCGCACGACGCTGCTGTTTGTGCTGCGCACTGTGGCTCAGTTGTGGCGGCAGGAGCAGCAGACGCGAAACGTGCAGGAGATCGTCCGGCGCGGCGGGGAGCTGTACGACAAACTGGCGGCTTTTGCCAAAGACCTGACGGATGTGGGGCGGAGCCTGGAGGCCGCGCGGCAGAGCTACGACGACGCGTACAGAAAGCTGGCTTCCGGCAAGGGCAACGCGATCCGCCAGGCGGAGATGCTGAAGAGCCTGGGCGTCCGTCCGACGAAGTCCCTGCCGCTGGCGCTGGTCGAACAGGCTATGGACGCCGACGAGAGCCTGGAACTTGCCGCGGTCAGCGATGAGGCTTCCGGCCCGAAGCCGGAGTGACCGGAATTTCGCGACTCGCTATTCTTCCGACGTTTTCGGCTTCGTTCCGGCGGGAAGGTGGAAATGCTTTGCGCCGGCCGGCGGCTCGGAGCTTAGGGTGATGTTCTCGCCCTTGCGCAGCTCCAGATCGCCGTGGTCGGTATCGAGCTGCAGCTGGACGCCGCCGTGACCCACGGCTCCCTCCAGCGTCTGCCGTTCGCCTTCCGTGGCCACCTTGAGCGGGAAGTCGGTGCGGATGGACTCGTCGCTGCTGGTGCTGCCGGTCACGTTGAAGTTCGCGCTCTCCGGCATGGTCACCACCACATTGCCGGTGTGATCGGCAATCTGCAGGTTACCGAGAGGCTCGGCCGCGACCACATCCACATCGCCGTCGTGGTCCTCGATGTGCGCGTCTCCGGCAATCTGGGTCAGGTCAATGTCCTTGGATTTGGTGGCGATGTGCAACGGGCCAACCGCCCTGGTCACGTTGAGATCGCTGCCGTCCAGGGTCAGGGAGCCGTCGAGGTGAGGAATATCGATCGCCGTCACGCTGGAGTGGTAGTGCACATCCGATCCAAGGTCTTCGAAATGGATGTCGCCGAAGAAGTCACCGCTGATATTCACCGAACCGCGGACTCCGGAAAGCGTGACATCGTCGCCGCGGCCGTCGACCAGGACGCGGCCCTGCACGTTGTGCGCGGAGAAATCGCCGTGATCCAGGTGACCCAGGGCTTCGCCGCCGATGTCGTCGAGTTTCACGTCGCCGTGGCTGCTGGTCACCTGCACGCCGCCGTTCAGGCCGTCCGCGGTCACGTCGCCGTGGTTGGCCGTCACTGTGGCGTAGGCCGCAGCCGGCAACTGGACGGTGAGGTCTACGCTGGCTCCGTCTTTTTGCGGCACCGTGATGACCGCGCCGGAGCCGGTCACATCAACCTTGGGCTTGAGCTCGTCGAAGACGCGCTGCGCCGCCTGATCCGAGTCGCGGTGGACTATCTCGTGGGCGCGAACGTGCATCTGGCCGTCCGATGAGGCCGTGAGGGTCACATCGCCGTGCGGGTTATCGATGCTCACCGAAGGCTTTGCGGCCTGGATGGTGTAGTCCATCTGGACGTCGTTGTCGTGCTCCGGGCCCATCCAGCTAAAGAGGCTGCTGCCGTCATCGAACTCCCAGCCAAATGGCCCAACGAGCCGACCGTTGCGGGAAATCCAACCCAGGCAGACGAGCAGAATCACCAGCCAGACGAGGCCGCTCATGGAGCGGCGCGCGGCCCAGGGCCGATTCCAGTCCAGCAGATATTCGACCAGCAGCAGACCGCCCAGACCGATGAGCAGCACCGGCCACCAGTGCGCGTACCAGTTCCAGAACTGAGAAGCTCCCATGTGCCCGGTGCAGATGAGCAGAGCGACGATGCCGACAGCGAGCAAAACCACGGGGCCGACGAAGGTGGGCCGGCGAAAACCGCGCCAGTAGCCGCGGTAGTACTGGCGTTGCGCGTGCCACTGCGCCTTCCACTGGCGGCGCTGGGCGCGGGCGGTGTCGCGGGCCTGCCTTGCCTGCCAGCGGGGATCCTGCTGCGGCGAATACGGCGGGGTCGTGGCCATGGCTAGCTCCTGTCCTCACCCGGCGAAGGAACGATGGCCGTCGAAGTGGTGGCCGGCGCGGTGGGTCCGGGCGGCGTTCCCGCTCCCGGATAGCCGGGATAGCCCGAGTAGCCCGGATAGCCGCCCTGAGGGGGATAGCCTGGGTAGGGGGGCGGGGGCGGAGGGGGATTCTGCGCCAGCACCGCGTTTTCCGCCAGCTTGATGAGTCCGAGGGCGACGATGTAGAGCGGCCAGCTTTTGTCGTAGCCGATTGAGGTGTATTCGGCCAGCACGGCCGTCACAGCGAAGATCAGGAGCAGGATGGGTCCGCGCATGCGGCGAAGGAACAGATATTGGTTCATTGCTCACCTCCGGCCGGCGGCTGCGCGTCGTGGGGTCTTTCCGGCGGCTCAACCCCCGGAGGCGGCGGCACAGGCGCCCCCCTGTGAAAGCGTCCCCCGCCGGCCCGCACCAACAGCCAGACGGCGACGGCGAGGATGATCCAGGGCCATCCATGGCCCAGCCAGTGGAAGCTGAAGAAGCCCATGGTGTTGAAGAGAAACAGCATGCCGAGCAGGATGAGCACAATAGCCCCGATCGGCTCGCGCCGCGCACGCTCCAGCTCGACCGCCGGAGGCATGGGCGGGGGAACAGGCCCGGTCCAGCTCGCCGGGCCAAATCCCGGTGGAGGCGGGGGGGGCGCATAGCCCTGGGCCGGAGGCACAAAGCCCGACGCCGGCGGTGGAGGCGGAGGTGTCCCGGTGAAGCCGGGCGCAAAGGGACGATTCGCTTCGGCAACGATCCGCTGCCGCAGCTGCTCGCCCCATACCCCGGCCTGCTGGCCGAGGATTCGCGCGTGCTGCTCCACCTGCTGACCAATGACTTCGGCCTGTCGCCCAAAGGTCTCGGCCTGGCCGCGCAGATGCTCGCCCCAGTCCGGATAAGGAGGAGGGGGAGGGACTGCGCCCATGCCTGGCGGCGGAGGCGGAGGTGGGGGTGGGGGTCCGGGGCGCTGGCCGCCGAGCGTATTGCCCAGATCGTTCAGGCCAAAGGGGTCCGGCAGCGGCCGGCCGTCGCGCCGTGCTTCGGCGGTCTGGCGAGCCTCGACCACCTGATACAGCACCCAGAAGCCAATGAGCACGCCGCAGAACCAGAACCGGCTGCTCAGAGCCACCAGGACCACGAAAACGATGACGTGGACAATAGCCTTGACGTACTGGCCGTTGTACATCGCGCCCACGCCGGGGATGAAGCCCAGAAGCGTCGCCAGGCCCGGGCTGGGGCCGGACGGCGGAAGAGGCACGCCGGGGGCGCCAGGCATGCGCGCGGCCAGGCAGGGCTCGCAAAAAACGCTGCCCTGCACGGTGCGGGCGCAGGCGCTGCACAGTCCCTTTCCGCAATTCTGACAATAGGCCGAGACTTCAGCTTCAGGATGATTTACGCAGTTCATGCCAGGCTCCTTCCGTCGTACCCGGCGAGTTCAGCGACTCGCCGCGGCCCGGCCCTGTGAGATTTCCGGGGAAACAAAATTTGTGCTTCGGTTTCGCGATAGCCGGCCTGGGGCAGTCCGTGGTCCGACCGAGGTCCGAGCTGGGCATCCTGTTCGAGATTGCCGGAGGCCTGGCGGGTGGTTCCATCCTTTGCATTCAGCGGACTGCCGATGGCGGGAATGGGGTCCAGCCGGCCGTCCTTGCTGCTGCCAGGTCTGGCCGGCGGGTTGGTCTTCTGCTGCTGCGCGGGCGGGGTGGTATCCACGTCGCGCCGCAGCTCGCGCATGCGCGATTCAAGCTGGTAGACAAAGCGAAGGTTGTTGTAGAACTTCACGACCTGTCCCTGAGCGCCGTAGAACTGGCGCGAGAGCGCGCTGCCGATGGTGGATGGGCGGAGGTCCGCGAGGCGCATGGTGCTGAAGCGGACGCCGGCGAGGTTGAGCGTGAGCGCGATGGAGAAGAAGGCCATGGCCACGGTCATGAGGAGGCGCATCTCGTGGAAATTGCGACGCCAGGGCACAGCCGCCGCGACCGCGCCGGTTCCCTGCCCCGCTCCGGCGACCAGGGGCACGGGAATGCTGCTCGCGCCGACCGTCCGGTCAAGAATCCTGGCCACCAGGCCGTCGGGGATTTCCGGCTCGGTGTGCAGATAGCCGAGCCATTCGCGGCCCTGCCTGGAGTGAGCCAGCAGATCGGAGCAGGCGGGGCAGCCGGCGCTGTGGGCCGCAAAAGCTGCCGCTTCCTTCTCCGGCAAGAGACCGTCGAGGGCGTCGGCCAGCAGCAGCTCCCACTCCTCGCAGCGGAGACCGCCGGGCCTGGATTCCGGCTTTTGTCCGAATTGATTCTGCTCCGCCATGACTACACCATGTTCCCTTTATTACGTTCCAGTAAACGGGCGAGTTCCGCCCGGCCGCGGCTGATGCGGGATTTTACGGTACCTTCGGGTATGCGGAGAACCTCCGCGATCTCTTTGTAGTCGAGATCCTGCAAATCGCGCAGAATCACGGCCTCGCGCAGCTCCGGGGAGATCTTCGTGAGGGCTTCCTGGACCATTTTCTCGATTTCTTTTTGCACCGCGCGGTCGTGCTGGGTGGGCTGATGGTCGGCCAGTCGCCGGGAGAGGGGCGACTCGTCGCCATCGCCATCCCAGCCCGCGTCCATGGAGTCGGTCATGCGCTGCGCCCGGGAGCGGCGGAAATGATCGACGAGGAGGTTGCGGGTCATGGTGGTGATCCAGGTCTGGAAGGTTCCGCGGGCGAGGTCGAAGGCGGTCAGATTTCCGTAGACCTTGAGGAAGACTTCCTGGGTGAGGTCCTCGGCGTCGCTGGCCGATCCGGTAAAGCGGTAACAGATGCCGTAGACGCGGCGATGGTGGGCTTTGACGAGCTCGGTCCAGGCAAAGGAGTCCCCCCTGAGGCACCGCTCCACCAGGACCTGCCATTCGGCTTCCACCGGCCTCTCCCCGATTCGCTCTGCCGCCTGCTCGTTTCGCTGCCAGCGCTCCGCCGCTCCACTCTCGGATTGCGTTCGGGCCCGGCTGGGGCCCGTGGGCACGAATTGGGCGACCCGGGGCGTGCTCCGGGGAAATCCCATCATGCCCAGATTCCACGTTACTGTACCGGCGGCGCTCATGGGCAATCATACGCAGTTGGCGTCGCGGCGGTTCCGAAAAACAATGGCCTGCCTCCCCTGCTCTGATATACAGGACGCATGGAACCCACCGAGGCCCAGGAGATCCAGGAGCAGCACGAGCATGCGGCGCACGACCGCAGCCTGCACCCGGTCAGCTTTACCATCAGCGTTCTGGCGGTGCTGGTGGCGATTGTGACGGTGCTGGGGCATCGTTCGCACACCCACGCGGTGCTCTACCAGGCGCGCGCCAGCGACCAGTGGAATTTTTATCAGGCACACAAGATCCGCCAGTACGACACGCAACTGACGGTCGATCTGCTGACGTCGCTGCCGGTGCGCGACGATGCGGGTGCGAAAAAGATCCTGGACGGCTACGAGTCGCACCTGCAGAAGTGGAATCAGGATCTGATCGCGAGCGAGAATGCGGCCACGGCGCTGGAAGACGAGGTGCACAGGGCGGAGCGGCGGGCGGACCGGTTCGATCTGGGCGAGGCGCTGCTGGAGATCGGGCTGGTGATCTCGTCGATTACGCTGCTGACCCGGCAGCGCGGCTACTGGTATATGGGCATGGGCTTCGGGTGCGTGGGGATGGTGGCCGCGGCGCTGGGGTTTCTGGTGCGGTAGTCCGTGATCAGTGATCCGTTGTCAGGGATCAGTGATCAGCTGAAATCTGGCTGCCGGTCGGGGCGTTTGCAATTCGGAAAATGAATCCGATCCTGGGCAATTGTGCGTAAGGTCCGGATTGGCGACATTCCGCCCGCGAGCAGGTCGATGAGTGGTAAGGCCCGTTATCGCCATCCAAGAAAGAGAGGATACGAAGTAATTCGTTCCAAGCTGAAACTTACCTGACAGCATCATTCGAAGATAGGCTTGGACCTGGCCGCTTGATCTCCTTGCGACGGCACTCGATACCGTTCAGAAGAACCGTCAGGCCAATCTCAAAAAGCTTTTCCGGCTGCAGATCGCGCAGTAATTCCGATGTTCCCTTCAAGTTCTGAAAATCGTGACCGGTCTTTTCAAGATGCTGCAATGCGCTACCCAGTGCAAACGCAGGCGAGAGTGCATTACCACCCTCGATGTGTCGCATGCGGAGTTCTTCTGCAATCATCCCCAAAAGATAGTGACGATAAAAAGTTGTCATCGCGACGGCTTCAGCCTTTGAAAAGCCCGCATCCAAAAAAGCCCCAACAGCTGCGTCATACAGCCGGATGCGATGCGGTCCAGTGGGAGGCTGCTCCGCAAAAAGCCGCGTGGCATCCCGGTACTTGAGCAGCACTCGGCGGTATTCATGCGCGATGGCCTCCAACTGCTCTCGATAGGAACGCTTTCTCTCCGGTACATGAATCTGGGCGCAGATAGCATCGGCAATCAGTTGCAGAAGTTCGTCCTTGCTATGCACATGCCAATAGAGCGCAGGCGATTTGACGCGAAGACGTTCGGCAAGACGTCGTGTGCTCAATCCTGAGAGACCCGACTCCTCAAGAAGTTTTAGCGACTCCGCGACAATCCGCTCCCGGCCGAGCGCATTTCTGCCATCCGGCAGGGGGCTTTGGTTCGACGCATAGCGTTTGGGTCCAGGCATGCAACTCTTCTTGACATATTTATTTTATCACTGATAAATTATCCCTTATCAGCGATAAGTTCTGAAGACTACTCCAAACTTGGGAGCGAAATGTGCGAAACCAGGAAAAATGGTCGCGTCGGAATTTTCTAACGATCGCCGGCACTGCTGCATTTGCGAGCGGATTTCCATTCCCGCGCGCGTTGGCTCAATCAGCCAATATTGGAGGCGAAGAGTCAGACGCCACAACTCCCGCAGTATCAGCTTCCGCTGCGCTGCTCTATCGCAAAGCGCTTGTGCTGGACGCCAACACATTAGCCTCAATCGGTTACGTGCAATATGAGAAGGACGTTGCTCAAAAACTGCAGGCGATCAGAAATTCCGGCGTCACAGTACTGAAAAGTACGATGGGGGGAGATGGCGGCACCTTTGAGGAGACGGTCGCCGATCTGGCAGCAGCTCAATCGCTCATCGACCAGCATCCTGATCTCTTTCTCAAAGTGACTCACCCTGCGGATCTGGAACGCCCAAAAGCCGATCAGAAAGTAGGGGTCATCTTGTCCTTCGAAGCAGTCTCAATGCTTGAGGATAAAATAGAGCGAATCGATATATTCCGCCAGCTCGATGTGCTGGTTATGCAGCTCACCTACAACCACAAGTCGCCATTCGGTTGCGGATGTCTGGATGGCGACAAAGACGGAGTGACGGAGCTGGGTCGCAAAGCAATTGCCCGGATGAACGCCACGGGAGTCGCGTTGGATCTGAGTCATGCAAATTCGCAGACTACGGCGGATGGCGTTCAGTTTTCCAAACGGCCACCAGTGATTACCCATGCAGGTTGCCGAGCTGTGTTCAATCATCCGCGCAATAAAACAGACCAAAGCATGAAAGCACTGGCCGACAAAGGAGGAGTGATGGGCATCTACATGCTCCCATTTCTGACGCCCGACACTCGCCAGCCAACCCTGGCCGATTACATCGAACATATGGTCCACGCACTGAAGATATGTGGCGAGGATCATGTCGGCATTGGCACAGATTCTCTGTTTTTTAAAGTCACAGACGAAGATCTACAGGAAATTGCGAAAGAAGAAGCAGAACGGCGAAAGCAAGGCTTGGGCGCTCCTGGAGAAAACAGGCCTCCATATCTTCCCGATGTCAATACTCCCCGCAAGCTGGAATATGTCGCGGACGCTTTGCTGAAGCGCGGTTATAGCGCACGCATTACGGAAAAAGTGCTCGGCCTCAACTTCGTTCGTGTCTTCAAAGAAATCTGGCCGGTCTAGATCTTCCTTTGATATGTCGCGGGCACCTCAATGAGTGCCAAATCGCCGATGCGCTCACCGAGCCGGATTACTGCCGGAAGGCCGGCAAACCGGAAATTACGCAATGGTTAAGCCCGGCGCACGGTGTTGTCACGGTCGTTATCTCACGGGTTGCTGGCTATGCGGCAAGCATCCGTTGGTGAGCGCATTGGCCTGACAGCGCCGATTGCAAAAGCGATGCTTGATTGGCTGAATTTAGAAGCGCGACCAGGTATGCTTCTCTCCTGGGGTGAACGGGGCTGTCTCATCTCTGGCCCCGGCAAAGGTCCTCCTGATGAAGCAAGATTTCGCGGCAATGATCCTCGGTGGCACCGGGCAAGTCGGCAGTGCGGCCGTTGCGGAGCTGCTGGCGATTCCGGAATGCCGGGACGTGGTGATGGTCACCAGAAAGCCGGTTGCGGCGCAATCGCGGGTACGGAACGCCGTTCTCGATACCAGCGCTGCCGACTTTGCCGAGCGCACCGCCGCCCTGGCCCGCGAAGTTTTGAGCGAGGGTCCGGTGAGCGCGGTGAGCTGCGTGGGCGTCGGTTCCGGATCGAGGCGGTGGAGCGACGAAGAATTGAAGCGACTTGAAATCGGCGTCGTGGGCGCCTTTGCGCGCGGCTGCCACGACGCCGGAATCGCGCAGTTTTGCCTGCTTTCCGCGGCAGGAAGCACAGCCCGAAGCCGGATTCGCTATGCCCGCGTGATGGGCATGAAGGAAGACGCCGTACGCAGCATCGGTTTTACACGGCTCGCCATCTTTCGCCCGGGCATCATTGTGGGCAACGCGCATACGCCGGCGTGGGCCGGTTGGCTGGGACGACTCGTGCCTGGGCCGTTTGGCAGTATCGATCAGCGAGTTCTCGGGCGCTCCATTGCCGCGGAGATTGCTTTGCACAGGGGAGAGGCTGGGGACGTTATCCGCGAAAACGCAGCCATGAAAAAGCTCGCTGCGCAGTTGCGCTAGCTTGGCTTTGGAATTTTTGCGTCGGGCCGGGGGAAACCGTGGTCCGAAGACGGGGCGGTGTCGCGGAGGGGCGTGACGGCGGCGACGCGGCTTATGATGGTTTCCGGAGGGTGCGGCGGTGGGGGTTGCAGGATCGGTGCGCGGAGTGAACAAAGTGAGGCGAGAAGGTTTCGCGTGGAAAGGTATCGGCTGTCTGGGCGCGGCGGCTGCGCTGGTCTGCGTGCTGGTTGGAGGGAGTGGAGCCGCAGTGGCGCAAGAGGCTGCCCCGGCTGCGGCCAAACAGACTGCGCCGGCTCCTCCGCCGGGGCCGGAGCCGCTGCAGGTCTACTTTGCCGATGTGGAAGGCGGGCAGGCAACGCTGTTTGTTACGCCGGACAAGCACTCGCTGCTGATCGACACGGGGTGGCCGGACCACCAGGGGCGGGACGCGGACCGGATCGTGCTGCTGGCGCGGCGGGCGGGCATCAGCCGCATCGACGACGTGCTGCTGACCCACTATCACACCGACCACGCAGGGGGCGTGCCGCAACTGGTGGAGCGGATCCCGGTGGACATGTTTATCGATCACGGGCCGAATCGGCAAACGAACGATCCCGACACCGAAGCGGCGTATGAGGCGTACCAGAAGGTGCTGGCCACGGGGAAATACCGGCACATGGTGGCCAAGCCGGGAGACGAGCTGATCGTTCCGGGGATGACCGTGGAGGTGCTGACTTCGGATGGGAATTTCATCCAGCAGCCGCTGCCGGGAGCGGGGCAGCCGAATCCTTATTGCAGGGAATCGGAGGTTCGGCCGCCGGATCAGACGGAAAATGCGCGTTCGGTGGGGGTGCTGATCACCTTCGGCAAGCTGCGCATCCTCGACCTGGGCGATCTGACGTGGGACAAGGAAATGGACATGATGTGCCCGAACAATCGCATCGGGCACGTGGATGTGCTGATCGTGTCGCATCACGGGTGGTATCAGAGCTCGAGCCCGGCGCTGGTGGACGCGATCACGCCGCGGGTGGCGATTATGGACAACGGGGCGACCAAGGGCGGATCGAAGGTGACGATCGAGACGATCCGCAAGATCCCGGGGCTGGAGACACTGTGGCAACTGCATTACTCAGAGGAAGCAGGGGCGGACAATCCTCCCGCCGAAGACATTGCGAACCTGCAGGGCGACGACACGGGTTTGTTTCTGGAGCTGACGGCGCAACCGGACGGCAGCTTCGCGGTGTTTAATCCGCGCACGGGGAAGACGCAACAGTACGCGGCGCACTGAATTCGAGAACCGCGACGCGGCTGGACTGCGACTCGGTTATCCTGTTGCATCGGCGGCGTGTGCAGCGGTTTTCTGCAACGAACATGAAGCCGGCGTCATCGAAGCGATGTGAGCCTGCGGGGGGTCTGGTATTCTCTGCGGAGCAGCTCTTGTTTTCCAAGGGGAGTCCGTGCCTGGTCAGCAGGAAGTGCGATGGTCACAACTGAAAGTCGGAGTGCTGGTCATCGTCGCGCTGTCGGCTCTGGCGGCGCTGATATTTCTCATGTCGGGAAGTACAGGCGGCTTCTGGTCGGGGCACGTCTATCTGCATTCATTCTTTGAAAACTCCGCGGGGCTGAAGAACGGAGCGCCGGTGAATCTGGACGGCGTGACGATCGGCAACGTGGAGGCGATTCGGGTGGTGCCGTCGAAGCGGCTGACGCCGGTTGAAGTGGTGATGAAAATCAACCACGATCGCGCGAAGGACGTACGCGTCGATTCCAAATCGAGCCTGGAGACGGTGGGAGTACTGGGCGACACGGTGGTGGACATCAACAGCCGGGACGCCACGGGGCCGCCGGTCACGACCGGGGACGAGCTGCCGACGACGGAGACGCCGAACCTGCAGGATGTGATCCAGGCGAGCCAGGGAACCATCGAGCAACTGGACACGATCCTGACCAAGGTGAACAGCCTGGCGGATGCGCTGAACTCGGACAAGGGCTCGATCGGGATGCTGATCAACGACAAGACGCTGTACAACAAGGCGGTGGCGACGGTGAATCAGCTTTCGGAGATCGTGGACGAGGTGAACAACGGGCAGGGCTCGATCGGGAAGCTGCTGAAGGATCCCACGGTCTACAACCGGCTGAACGATATGGTTGGCAAAGCCGACGACATCACGACCAAACTGGACGAGGGACAGGGCACAGCGGGCAAGCTGCTGAAGGACGACACGCTGTATAACGAGTTCAAGGCGACGACGCACAACCTCGAGCAGATTACGAACACGATTAATTCCGGGCAGGGCAGCCTCGGGATTCTGCTGAAGAATCCGAAGGTCGCGAACAAGCTGGCCGACACGGTGACGCAGCTGGATGCGCTGCTGACGCAGATCAACAGCGGGCAGGGGACGATCGGGCAGCTGATGAAGAACCGCGAGCTCTACGATCAGATGGATACCACCATGGAACAGGCCAAAGAGCTGATGACCGAGCTGCGCAAGGATCCGAAGAAATACCTGACCATCCACATGAAAGTCTTCTGAGGGGAGAAGGCGCGGGCGCGCCGTCCATCCTGGAAATCCTCCTCCGGGCGCGAAATAGCGCGTGGGCCAAGCCCTGCTCCGGAGGCCGGCAGCGGCTGTTTTTGGCTTCCTGCCGGAACGAGGCACGACCGGCGCGCAGGGCCATGACGCGCAACCCGCAGTTTCCATTTACAATGGTCCAGGATTATCCCTACAGCCTGGCCCAATCGTCTGCAATGGCGAGAGGGCGTGAAGGAAGCGCATGAAGTTCAGGAATTTCGGCCGGGTTGCCCTGGCTCTGGCGGCATCCCTTGTTTTGGTCGGCGGGATGGACTCCTGCCATTACGACTACACCGAAGCGTATGTCATCGTCACCGGCTCCCAGTACAACCAGGTGGCGTCGTATCTGGAACAGAACGAAACCGGGCGGCTGTTCGCGGCACCGGGCGGTGCGCTGAGCTCGGGCGGCTACGATCCAATACGGGCGGTGCTGCTGACCGGGGGCCGCTACGTATACGTCCTGAACGAAGGCAAGCCGACCATGGACTCCGCGGGGAACATCACGTGGAGCAACGGCAATGTATCGCTTTTCTCGATTGGCGGAGACGGGGGGCTGTCGTTCCAGCTCTCCTATCCGACGGTGGGCAACGGGCCGGTGCGGCTGGCTCTGAGCTCGAGCGGAAATTTCCTGTACGTGCTGGATCAGTACCAGCCGTCGGGGACGCTGTACACGACACCGGCGTCGGCGACACAGTCCTCGACGTATCCGTGCTACGACTCGACGAACAAGGTATGGCGGCCGGCGGGCGACGTCTCGGTGTTCTCGATCGATCCGAATACCGGGCGGCTGTTCCTGATCCAGAACCAGCAGCAGCAGAGCCCCACCACCCACGAGGATCTTTCCTATTTCCCGCTGGGTTGCGGCGTGGTTGATTTCCATCAGGCGTCGGGCTACCTGTATACGGTTGAAAACAGCGACCCCACCAATTCCGCTTCGACCGGCCCCGCCCCGAGCGGCGGAGGCCAGGTGGTGTACCCGTATCAGACGCAGACCACCGGACAGTTGCTGCAGGCTCCGGGCGGATCGCAGGTGATCCCGGGCACGACCAACATCACGGTGATCGCGGGGAGCCAGTCGGGGAGCTGGATTTACGTTCTGGATTCGGGGACGAACCTGATCTACACGTTTACGACGGGTGGGAACGGGCTGCTGTCGGCGATTGCCTCCGCGGCGCAGGCCAACTACTCGGGAACGTCGGGCATGTCGGCGCTGACGACCGACAGCAGCTCGAAATTCCTGTACATCGCGAATACGCAGTCGCCGGCACTGGGCTTTTCGAGCAGTGTGATCACGGGGTTTCAGATCACGCCGAGCTCCGGCATTCTGCAACAGTTGCCGGAATCGCCCTTCGCCACCGGCTCCGATCCAGTTTGCATCTTCGAGGATCCGTCGCACCAGTACCTGTACACGGCGGATGGAGCGAGTAACCAGATCTCGGGGAAGGCTATCGAGCCGCAAACCGGGATTCTCGGCAACCTGACCAAGGGTTCGAGTTTCCCCACGATCGGCACGCCGACCTGGTGCGTCTACAGCGCCAACACAGACTGATGGCAGCAGGAACGGAATCGATGAAGTTGAGGAATCTCGGCAATCGGCTGGTGGCCGCGGCAACGACGGCAGCAGTGGCGCTGCTCATCACTTCTTGCGGCGCCAGCAACACGATCGACTACGTTTACGTGACCAGCAACCTGCAGAATCCCGGGCAGGTGAACGTCTACGAACTGAATTCCGAATCGGGAGCGCTGCGCCAGATCGCCGATTCTCCTTATCCTTCGGGTGGGCGGAATCCGGTCTACGACGTGGTTTCACCGAACGGGAACAATCTGTACGTGGCGAATCACGACGACAACACGATCGTCATGTTCGCCATCGGCACGGACGGGAAACTCTACCCGCTGCAGACGGTGAACACGCCGGGCACGGAGCCGGTGGCGCTGGCCATCAATGCCTCGGGCACGGCGCTGTATGTGCTGGACTACTATGAGCCGGCAGCCCCCGGAGCGCCGTCGTACACGGACCTGAATCCCGGGCCGGGAGCGGTGATTGTGTATCCCATCGACAGCAGCACGGGCGTGCTGGGTTCGCCGCTGGTGAACGGGGCAGTCAACTACTGGGGAGTGCAGTGCTTCCCGACAAGCCTGACGGCGACGCCGGACGGCAATTACGTTTACGTGACCAACACGAATGCGGTGGTGGTGACTACTTCGCCGCCGGTGACCGGGACGGTGCCGACGCTGCCGCCGGTATGCCCGGCGCACGGCACGATTTCAGAATTCGCGGTCAGCGGCGCGACCGGCACGAGCAGCGCGCAAACAGTAACCGGACTCACTCCGATCGGCAGCCCGCTGCCCCCGCTCAGCACGGGCGCTGTGACGGGAATCACACTGAGCGCAGGATCGGAGCCGACCGGCATCACTTCCGATACGGGGAGCGGATTCATTTACGTAACCGACGCGGCGCTGAATCAGGTGTACGCGTACGCGGTAGGGAGCGGAGGCAGCCTCGCACTGACGGCCACGGTATCTTCCGGAACCGAGCCAATGGGAGCCCTGGTTTACGGGACGGCGGGCAAGCCTGGCACCTATCTGTACGTGGCCAATTACTCCGGCGGGTCGCTGAGCTCGTACTCGCTGAGCGGCGGGATTCCGACACCGACCGGCAGCGTCAGCTCCGGGGCGTCGGGACCGCTGTGCATGGTCGTCGATCCGGACGTGCAGCGGTTTGTCTATATATCCAACTACATTGGCGGGAGCGTCGGGGGCGCCGAGGTGAACACCACGAACGGAGCGCTGGTGATGAACCAGAACGCGCCGTATATCAGTTCGGGGCAGCCCACGTGTGTCGCCGCCATCAAACACGCCGGTGGCAATGCGCACGGCCTGTAGCGGCGATCGGGCAGGATTTCCGGCGGGTGCGCCGGAACTTAAGAATGAAGCGGGAGCGATCCCGAAATTTAGCGCCCGCGAGGGACGAAGGACGAGCATGAAGTTGACGAAATTCGGCCAGGTCGCCCTGGCCACCGCAGCATGCCTGGCAGCCGGGCTGAGCCTGACGGCCTGCAACCCGAGCTCCACGGTTGACTACGTCTTTGTTACGTCCACGACCAGCAGCGGCGGGAAGGTCAGCTCGTATCACCTGGACTCCGTGTCGGGGTCGCTGAGCGAAGTTGGCGGGTCGCCATTTTCCTCGCAGGGAAATAATCCGGTGGCCGAAGTGCCGTCGCCGAACGGCCAGTACCTGTACGTGGCCAACGAGGCGAGCAACAACATTGCGGAGATGACGATCGGGACCGACGGGCAACTGTCGCCGGGCAAGACGTATACGACGCCGGGGACGGAGCCGATTTCGCTGGCCATGAACACCAACGGGACGCTGCTCTTCGTGCTGGACTATTACGGTCCAGGCTACAGCGACGCGACACCGGGGCCGGGGGCGCTGGTGGTTTATCCGATTAACTCGGACGGCAGCCTGGGGTCGCCGGTGGCGAGCGGCGGATCGAGCTACTCGCCGGTGCAGTGCTTCCCGGGCGGCGTGGCGGTGACCGCAAACGGCTCGTATGCGTACGTGACGAACACCAATTCGGTGGTGGTAACCACGACACCGCCCAGCACGGGGACGTTGCCGGCAACGCCTGCAGGCTGCCCCACGAACGGCACCATCTCGGGCTTCAGCGTATCGTCGTCGGGAGTCCTGGCGGCGGTCGCGGGCAGCCCGTTTCCGGCGGGGACCACGCCCACCGGCATCGCGATCGATCCGACCAGCCGCTTCGTCTATGCCGCGGACAGCGTTCAGAACCAGCTGATCGCGTATGACATCCTGGCCGGGGGCGTTCTGCAGCCGCTGATCAACGGACCGTTTGAAACCGGGACCTACCCGGTAGGCATCACCATCGATCCGCGGGGCGAGTATCTGTATGTGACGGATTTCAATTCGGCCTCAGTCAACGAATTCACGATCAATCAACAGTCGGGCGCGCCGTCGGCGGGAGCGTCGGGCAGCTTCAGCACGAAGCAGCCGTTTCCGACATGCGTGGTGGTCGATCCGGCGCTGGGCCGCTGGCTGTACACGTCGGACTTTTCAGCTCCCGGCAATATCACCGCAGCGACCCTTAATCCCTCCACGGGGGCGCTGGGCGGGGTGCAGAATTCACCCTTCCCGGCGAATGGCGTACCCACGTGCGTCGCGGCGGTGCCGCATGGCAACCACGCCTCGCAGTACGACTCGGCCTATCCGGGGCAGTAACTGCTTCTCCGATTTCGAAAGAGCAAAGGCCGCCAGCGATGGCGGCCTTTCTGCATTGCGGGAAGAGACGCTCACCTGCCGACGGCGATGATTTCGAAGCTGCCCGGCAGGATGGGCGGACGGCGGTGGGGATTCTCCGTCGTGGCTGCTTCCGGACGGGGACCGAAATCGGCGGTGACCACGTAGACCCGCGCACCGTCGGGATCCATGGCCATGGTGCGAGCGCCGCGCTTCGTGGGCAGCGTCTGCACCACGCTGTAGTGGTCGGGGCTGTCCTCATGGATCACGGTGAGCGTGCCGCTGCCGCCGTTGGGACTGAAGGCGTACTGGCCGCTGGCCGCGAAGCGCGCGGCATCCGGGCCGTCACCGATGGGCACCGTGGTGACCACCTTGCCGTTGTTGGCGTCGACGACCGCCATCACCTGGTTGTCGCATACCGGGAAGAGGCGACGGTGCACGGCATCGATGGCGAGTCCCGAGGGGCTTTCGCAGGGAGCCAGCGGCCAGGTGGCGTCGAGCTTGAGGGTCCTGGCGTTGAGCTTGACCAGCTCGCTTTTGTCCTCGATGTTGTCGAAGACGTAGCCGCGGCCATCGGCGACCGGGAACTCCGGCTTGCCGGGCAGCGCGATGGTGGCGACCACCCGATCGGTTTTTGTATCGATGACGGTGACGTTATGGCTGCGCCCGTTGAAGGCCCACACCGTCTTCGTGACCGGCTCGAAGACCGCGCCGTCGGGATGGTCGCCGGCAGGGATGGTTTTTTCGACGGTGTTTGTCCGGCGATTGAATTCGACCACCTGATTGGCGCCGCCGTCGGTGATATAGCCGTGAACGCCGTCGCTCGAGAAGACGACGCAATGGATGCCGTGCAGGCCGGGGATGTCGGCTACCTGTTTGCCGCTGGCGGTGTCGATGACCATGACGTGGTCGCCGCGGGTGATGTAGAGGAGTTTCGAGTGTGGATCGACGGCGAGATAGTCCCAGCCGCCATCGCCGCCGACCTTCCATTCCTGCTGGACGTGAAAGGGTCCCTGGGCCCGGGCTGGTGCAACGGCAATGGCCGTACACAGCCCCGCAACCACAAGACACAGCATTCCGCGAGTCTTCATTCCGTGATCAGCTCCCGTTCGCAAAATTGCGCCCAACCAGCGTACAACGGCAAGCTGAAATTCTGCTGAAGACCCGCGGTCCGGCAGGAGCATGAGGAGGGAGGAGCCGGAATCGGCTGCGTGCCTGGCTCTATGAGTCGGCGCCGTTCTCGGTGGCGAGAAGGCCGCGCAGGGCGGCGGAGAGCCGGTTCGGGCTGCGAGGAAAGATGCCGTCGCCGGCCAGCCCGCTGGAGTGCAGCGAGGGATCGGCGAGGTATCCGACAAACTGGCGGGCATTGACGCGCTTGACGCGCAGAGCCGCGGCGACGGCCGCTTCCACGGCGTGTTCGCCGGTCACTTCGAGGAGAATGGCGTCGAAATCCCGGGCCTGGAGTGCGTGGTCCAGCCGCGAATAATCTCCGGCATACTCCACCTGAAAACCCGCGCGCTCGAGGAGCTGGAGCATGGAGTCACCCTGGTGCGTGGAATCGCTGGCCAGGAGGATACGGGGTTGCGAAGATCGAAATTTTTCAGCATTTCTGGAATCGACCATCATCATGAGGGCCTGCTTTCCTTCCCGGATTGAGTCTGAGATTTGGGCCTGTTCACTGCGAATCCCGGCGGTCGGCGCCGGGAAGAAGCGGTCGACCGGGCGAGGCGCAGCGGGAAAAGAGCTCTCGGCAGCCGCAGCCAAGGGATATGGCATGCGGGTCTCCAGACGGACCCGTTGCGGCTCAGATTTCCGACAAGATGCTGATAAATCAGGCGTTGTTGCAATCGACGGCAACGGGCAACTTTCAGCCAGAGGCAAATTTCTTCCGTGGAGCGGGCAAAATACTCCCGCTTCGGGGATCGGTGCTGCGGGAGTGTTGCTATCCTGTTTGGATTGAGCTGGTTAACGAGTGGGAAGGGGGATTTCAACAGAAAGCGGGCTTTTTCAACATTGCCAGAGTGTGACAGCCCCGGTAGTATCAGAAAGGTCGTTTCGGACTGAGAGTTTGCCCGGCGAGTTCGGGTGTGCTACAGTTAAGAAACGATTGCAGCAGTGGGATATGCTTCGCAGGCGGGCCTCGATGAGTCTGCCACAGCAGAGACGAGCGAAGCCAGAGTGTTCGACCCGGCTTGACTGAGCCAGCCAGAACAATCCATTGCAGGTACAGGAGCTGAGATTCTCCTGTGAGGCGGTCAGCCGCCCTCCGCGAGCCACGGCTTGTCGGAATTGATCTTTCAGATTTTGGTGCTGCAAGGGAGCCGCTACCCCGCGGGGGCCGGCTGGAATGCGCGAGTTGTCGCAGAAGGTACGGGGCGAGACGAAATCGCTTGACCGAACTGCGAAAGATTCGATAGTCTTAAAAGGTTCGCGCAAAATTGCAGCGCAACAAGTTCGAGGACACGCAAAGGGCTTTCGGGCCGGATGCGGCTTCGATCCAAGGCGGTCCGCTCAGGCGGGAAACCGGTACGGATCTTTGACAATCAGGTTGAACATGCCAGTCGTGAGAATACGGAAAGATTTGGTTCGATCATTCTCACAATGTTAGAGCTTCGCAGGCTTTTTCGAGCCCTGCGGAGCCGGTTCCTCCGGAGACCTCCGTCGACGGATGGAACCATCAGGTTTCAAACGAGAGTTTGATCCTGGCTCAGAATCAACGCTGGCGGCGTGCCTAACACATGCAAGTCGAGCGAGAAAGTGGAGCAATCCATGAGTAAAGCGGCGCACGGGTGAGTAACACGTGACTAACCTACCCTCGAGTGGGGAATAACCTGGGGAAACCCGGGCTAATACCGCATAACACCTACGGGTCAAAGGAGCAATTCGCTTGAGGAGGGGGTCGCGGCAGATTAGTTAGTTGGCGGGGTAATGGCCCACCAAGACGATGATCTGTATCCGGCCTGAGAGGGCGCACGGACACACTGGAACTGAAACACGGTCCAGACTCC
>JBATVK010000029.1:0-88641 GCA_049671725.1 Acidobacteriaceae bacterium | reverse complement strand
GCCCAGCGCCTGCTGCGCCCGGGCGGCTGGGTCACTGCCTCCGCTCCGCTCTCCGCCGGCAGATCCTGCGCCGCGCGCTCCAGCGCGGCGAGAAACTCCCTGCACGACCCGAAGCGGCGCTCCGGATCCTTCGCCAGCGCCCGATAAGCCACCGGCTGCAGCGGCTCCGGGATGGTGTCCACTCGTTGCGGCGCGTCGTTCAGAATCGCAAGGCAGATGGCCGGCACCGAGTCCCGCTGGAATGGGCTCACCCCCGTCAGCATCTCCACCAGCACCGCGCCCAGCGCCCAGATATCGCATCGCGGATCCACCGCTCGCCCGCTGATCTGTTCCGGCGACATGTACGCGAACGTTCCCGCCACACTGGTCTGCGTGGACAGCCGCGAACTGACCACCAGCGCCAGCCCGAAGTCCACAATCTTCGCCATCCCCGCGCTGGTCAGCATCACGTTCGACGGCTTCACGTCGCGGTGGACGATTCCGTGCGCGTGCGCCTCGGCCAGTCCCTGCGCCATCTGCGCGGCAATCTCCACCGCCTCTCGCGGAGCCAGCGGTCCCTCCGCGATCCGCTGCGCCAGCGACGACCCCTCGTAATACGCCATTACGATGAAGGCCTGCCCGTCCGCGGTCTCCTCGATGCTGTGAATCACCCCGATGTTCGGATGGTCCAGCGAGCACGCCGTGCGCGCCTCGCGCAGAAAGCGCTCCCGCTCGCGCGCGCTCTCGTTCAGTTCCGGGGGAAGGAACTTCAGCGCCACGGTTCGATTCAGGCGAATGTCCAGCGCCCGGTACACCACGCCCATCCCGCCGGCGCCCGCCACTCCGAGCACGCGGTAATTCTCGCCCGCCAGTTCCCCCTCGGTGAAACTGCGCTTCAGATCGGGCATGTTCGTTCCTGGGACGACGCGAGAACCGGCTTCATCGCTGCTCCCGGGTCAGCAGAATTTCGAGCGCGACCCGCCTTCCACGCTGGTCGCCGGATGGTTGTCGAAATCGCATGACTGCATCGGAGATCGGTTCAGCGCTCTCGCTTCGCAACCAGGCTCACCCGTCGTTCAGCAGCTTTGCGCCGATGGTACGACACGCCCTTACTCGTTGCAAGGCAGGCAATTCGCGGCGGGACGCTGGCGCGCAGGCAGGCGCTGCGCTCGCCGCCCGGGCCGGGAAGTCCGTCCCCGCGGTACGGTGACGCGATGGAGCTCCGCAGGCCCGGCCCTGTCTCAGCGCTTCTCGCCGGCCCCGCGGACTTGCTCAGGGCTGCGAAAGCCTTGCGATTCGGGCGTTGATCTCGGTCATAACTGCCTCTCGAGCGCCGCCATCGCGCAACCCGGAGGCAGACCCGGCCGGCGAGATTTCGGAAAGCACCGCGCGCAGCATTTGCAGGGCTTCGGTGCGCTGCCCGGCTTCGTCCGCGAGGATCCCTCGATAGAAGTCGCGCAGCCATACAGATGTCTGATCGAAGCCGGGGTTATCGAATAACCACTCGAAGGTTGCCAGTTGCTCCGGCGGCGGCAGACTCGCCAGCAACTGCGTGCGTCGCGTCGAAACCACCACCCGCTCGGTATTCCAGGGATCCGGCTCGAGGGCGCGGCTGTAAACGGACCAGGCCGCGCTTCGTGTGGACGCATCCACCGATTCGCTGTTCTTGCGCATCGCGTTCAGCACCCGCACCATCTCCAGGTTGGCGTCCTCGTTGTTGGCGTTTTCGAGAGCGGCAAATTGAAGCCGGCGCACGAAGTCCCTCCGCCGGCCGCTGGCCAGCGCCTGGTCGAACTCGCCCTCGGCCTCGCCCATCGGCCCGCCGTTCCACATCATCCAGTGCCCCAGCATCGCGTGCGCGTAGGCATTCTGCGGATCGGCAACCAGGGCCTGGCGATAATAGCCGTCCGGCGATGCGCCGTATACGCCGTCGCGCGACTGGAGAAACGCCGCCCATCCCAGATGGGCCAGCAGGTCCGCCTTTCTCTGTCCCTGCGCAGAGGTGGCGGCCCGGTCCAGCACCGGCGTCACTTTTTCCACGATGTCGTTGAACTGCTGCTCGTCCGGCGCGCTGGCGTTCTCCAGCCAGTCCATGGCCAGCGACTCCTCAGCAGCCCGCGTCCCGCCTCCGCCGCCGGTCAGCCGATTGGCCTGCTCCGCGCTGGACCACGCGGCCGCATAGTCGCGAGCCTGCTCCTGCATCTCGCTGGTCGCCAGCAGTTCCTTCACTTGCCGGTTGCGCTGCACGTGGGCCGTGATGACCCCGATGAGCTGCTGCACCCCGAAGACCAGCGTCAGAACCGCGGTCGCCGCTCCCACCCATTTCAGAGGCGAAGGCACGCCCTTGCGGCCAGCCTGCTCTTCCGGCTTGCTGTCTGAATCAGGAACGTCCTTCGTGCTCTTGCCCATTGCCGTGGTACCTCGCCCGATGTGCAATGGCCGTTCCCGCCAGCATAAACCCAAATGCGGGACTCGATGAATAGACAGCACGCCGGCAAGCACCGGAAGCTCCGCTTTTGCAGCGGTCAAGGGTTCCCGTCGCGCACTCGCGCCCGAATTGCACGAGCCGCCTCGCCCTTCGCCGTGCGTCCCCCTAAATATCCAGGTTCTTCACATCCAGCGCGTTGTCTTCGATGAATTTCCGGCGCGCGTCCACGTCTTCGCCCATCAGCGTGGTGAAGATGGTCTCCGTCTCCGCGATGTCCTCAAGCTTCACGCTCAGCAGCGTGCGCCGCTCCGGATCCATGGTCGTCTCCCACAGCTGCGTCGCCGTCATTTCGCCCAGACCCTTGTAGCGCTGCACCTGGTAGTCGCGCCGTCCCTGCTCGATGACGTACTCGAACAGCTCCCGCGGCGTCTGTTTCTCCACCGGCTCCTGCGTCTTTCCCGTCCGCTTCGTTCCCGGAGCAGCCGCCTTGCCGACCTGCGGATCGGACCCTTCCGGCGCGCTGTCCACGCCCTCCGGCTCCTCAGCTTCCGCCGCAGCCGCGGCCTTCCCCGCATACTCCACGATGAACGGCGGCTCCAGCAGCTCCCTGATCTGCGCGTGCTTCGCCATCATCTGCCGGTATTCCGGCGTCGACGCCAGCATCCAGTCGATCCGCCGGTCCGCGCCCTGCGCGTCCGTAAAGCTCAGCGACCACGTCTGATGCTCCTCGTCGCACAACGGCTTCGCGATTCCCTTGAACTGATACTTCTTCTCAATCTTCGCCAGATCCTTGTACAGCGCCGCCAGCTTCGCCTCGTTCTCAAAGTCCGCGCGCTTCGTCAGCTCGTGATGCGCCAGCAGCGCCGTCACTTCGTCGTTGCGCAGCCTCTTGTTCACCTTGTCGAAGAACCCCAGATACTCGTTCAGCTGCCCCATGAACTTCGTCAGCGCCGCGCCTTCCAGCTTCGCCGCGCCCTCCCCATACCGAACGATCATCCCCTCCGCCGCGCGCTTCACCATCACCCGCACAAACTCGCGCTCGTCCTTGATGTACTCCTCGCGCCTGCCCTTCTTGATCTTGAACAGCGGCGGTTGCGCGATGTACACGTTCCCCCTCCGGATCAGGTCCTGCATGTGCCGGAAGAAAAACGTCAGCAGCAGCGTGCGGATGTGCGATCCGTCCACATCGGCATCGGTCATCAAAATGATCTTGCTGTAGCGCAGCTTGCTGGAGTCGAAATCGTCCTTGCCGATGCCCGTGCCCAGCGCCGTAATCATGGCGCGGATTTCCTCGTGCCCCAGCATCTTGTCGTAGCGCGCCTTCTCCACGTTCAGGATCTTGCCCTTCAGCGGCAGAATCGCCTGGAACTTCCGGTCCCGCCCCTGCTTCGCCGTCCCGCCCGCGCTCTCGCCCTCCACCAGATACAGCTCGCAGTGCTGCGGATCCCGCTCCGAGCAGTCCGCCAGCTTGCCCGGCAGCCCACCCCCGTCCAGCGCGCCCTTCCTCCGCGTCAGGTCCCGCGCCTTGCGTGCCGCCTCGCGCGCTCGCGCCGCCTCAATCGCTTTGTTGATGATCTTCTTCGCCACCGGCGGATTCTGCTCCAGAAACGCGCCCAGCCGCTCGTTCACCAGCGCCTGCACCGTGCCCGCGATGTCCGAATTCAGCTTGCCCTTGGTCTGCCCTTCAAACTGCGGCTGCGGCAGCTTCACGCTCACCACCGCCACCAGGCCCTCGCGCACATCGTCGCCGGTCAGGTTCTCCTTCACGTCCTTGAACAGGCCCAGCTGCTGCGCCACGTAATTCACCGTGCGCGTCAGCGCCGTGCGGAAGCCCGACAGGTGCGTGCCTCCATCCACCGTGTTGATGTTGTTCGCAAAGCAGAACACCGTCTCCGAGTAGCCGTCGTTGTACTGCAGCGCGATCTCCATGTCCACCCCATCGCGCACTCCCTCCATCACAATCGGCTTGTCGTGCAGCGTCTGCTTGCCGCGGTTCAGATGCTTGATGAACTCCGCGATTCCGCCCGCGTATTTGAACTCCGTCCGCTTCGCCTCGCCCGTCTTCGCGTCGGTCGTGCGCTCGTCGGTCAGCGTAATGGTCAGCCCCTTGTTCAGGAAGGCCAGCTCCCGCAGCCGCTGCGCCAGCGTGTCGTAGTTGTATTCGGTCACCGTAAAAATCGACCGGTCGGGCAGGAAGTGGACCTTCGTCCCGCGCCGCTTGCTCGTCCCCGTCTGCTGCAGCTTCGAGGTCGGAATCCCCTTCGCGTAGTCCTGCTCGTAGGTGTGCCCGTCGCGCCAGATCTCGACATTCAGCTGCTCCGCCAGCGCATTCACGCAGCTCACGCCCACCCCGTGCAGCCCGCCGCTCACCTTGTACGTCGAAGAGTCGAACTTGCCCCCGGCGTGCAGCTTGGTCAGCACCACCTGCACCGCGACCATCTTCTCCCCGGTGTCCAGCGTCATCTCGTCTACCGGAATGCCGCGCCCGTCATCGGTCACGGTAATGGAGTTGTCGTCGTGGATGGTCACCTCGATGCGCGTCGCGTACCCGGCCAGCGCTTCGTCCACGGAGTTGTCCACCACCTCGTACACCAGGTGGTGCAGACCCATCTCGCCCGTCGATCCGATATACATGGCGGGACGCAGACGCACCGCCTCGAGGCCTTCCAGCACCTTGATGTTTTCGCCCGTGTACGAGCCATTGCCCGAGCCGTTGCCGTTCCCGCTCTTGCCGCTCGTGGATTCCGTGCCGGGCAGGATTGCCTTTTCCGTCGGGGTAATTTCTTTCGTCGCCATGCAACTCCAGGGATCGTGCGCTAAAGGATGTGGTGCGTGAAAAACTGCGGCTCAGAGTGCCGAATATTTCTTTCGTGGAACCCGTCTCAACGGACCCGGACCTGAACGCTGCGCGCTGAGCGCTGTACGCTCCTCTTTCAGTTCAAAACAGACCCGCATCCCCGAGCCAAATTGGCCCCAAAACTACTTGAAAAATCGATGCTTTTCGCGGGTCCTCAACATCTCAATTTTACCACCGCAGACACCCCTCCCGCTGCCCCAGGAATGGTGCAAAAAAAGACTGGAATTTCAGCTATATAGACTGTCTCGGGCGACACCGCCAAGCGGGCTCCATTTGCCTTATCTCGCTTCGTCGGGAGCGTGACCCTCCCACCGTGCTGCAATGGATTCAATGTCCGGCAGCGTCGGCCGTGGCGCCGACCACTCCTTCGTGAACGGGGGATCGTCGCTTCGCGGCTTCGGGCTGACCTGATTGATTCTCACTTGGAGCGGAAGAGAGATACAATCGCCCAGCACAACCGCCTGCTGCTGCGCCAGAGCAGGGAGCTGATCCAACAGATCTCGATTAATGCCGCTCATCACGCTCTTGAAATACTCTTGATCGTCCGGATTCTGGATCCGGTGGACAATGAAGCTGTTGCATTGCGCCAAAACAGTCTTTGAGAGCTCACTGGGCCTTTGCGAAGCTACAACGAGGCTCAGGCCGAACTTGCGCCCCTCTTTCGCGATCTTCTCGAATACTTCACGCGCCCGCTGCTGCCGTTCGAACCGCGCATTTGCAGGTATGTAGTGGTGCGCCTCTTCGAGAATTAGGACCACCGGGAATTTACCGCGATCCGGGTTCCTCTGCATGAACTCCAAGACTAGTCGACCCAAGAGCGCGGTCACATTCTCAAGAACTTCCGAAGCCAATTGGCTCAAATCCAAGATGGTAACTTGATGTGACCGCCGTGGCTCTGGAAACTGCTCTTCGTAAGTCCCGCGCCAAGGCACATCTGCATCCAGGAAGTTTCGGGAGGGATCAAGACCAACAATCAGCCGCAAGAAGGACGCCAGTGCCTGAGCGAACGGCGGTACCCGAAAAAGAAATGCATATCGAGGATCTTGCCGGGCTTGTTCCAGCCTTAACTGCAGAGTTCCCGCGTAGCCCCTCAGCTGAGGACTCTTCTCCGCTTCTCGCCCGAGTACTGCGGGAAAAATCGAGGTAACGAACTCGTCAAAATCGAAGTGCGTTGGCGAGTCAACCCCGACGGGCACGCCGTCCACCCCGCGAATAGCGGCCCGCTCGTTCGAGAGCTGCTCTCGCATAGACCCAACCATGTCTCGAATTGCATAGTCAACGGCGGCATCTACGCGGCCATTTGTACTTACGTGAGGAAGGGCTTCATCACACACGGCGATACACCTCTCCAGACCCGATGTAGAGTTGGCGGGCGAGGTGGGTCGGCTGATCAGCAGTTCTCTTAGAGAAGTAATCTGCGCGCGGAGATTTTCTCTGCAATAGTACGCCGCATTTCCAGTCGTCTGTAGGATGCCCTCAATTTGATTAAGCGCGTCGTCAATCGCAGCGAGAAGCTGTAGGGATCCCCCTCCTGGCCCGCTCGCTGCACGAGCAGCGCTAATGGCCGTGAAGAGCAGTGGGGCCTGCGCCCCCTCTCCCGGCCTGAAAAACGCGTGATAGTCAACGCTGTTCATGAACCAATGGGGAATCCAGAGGCCCGTCGGCACATCTCCGTCATTTCGAAGCACGAGCCTGTCATATAACTTCTCCCCGTCGTCGCCCGTAAATGCGTGCTCGTACTCATTATTTGTATCGAAAATCACGAAGTGGGCATTCGGCATGCCCCGATCCAGCACCGCGCGAATGAGGGCTGTAACCGTACAGCTCTTTCCGGAACCAGTATTTCCAAGAATCGCAGCGTGCTTTCCGAAGAACTTGTCTATGTCAATACTCACCTCGTAGTCGGTGAAGATGGGAGACTTGCCGATCGTCACGCGTCCAGGCTCGCTTCGACGAGCCCTGTCAAAAATCAGATCCAAGTCATCCTCGCTAGCAAACCACACCGGATTATCGAGCTCTGGATAGCGTTTTACGCCATACTCAAATCGCGCCTCATCCCCGTTTTGCGCGAGAGTACCAATCATGCTCACCCACATCGTGCGCCGAGGCCTAGCGATCACAAGCATTTGGCGGTTTTGCATGGTTGCCTCCGCATCTTCGGCCATATCGAGGCTCGTAACCACCGCCACTACGCGCTCGCTAGCCACCGGGATAATCACGAAGCTATTAATCACTGCAATCGCATAGAGACCGCCCACGCTACTTTTCACATAGCTGGTAGTGTCCGGCAATAACTCCACCAACGCCTGGTAGGTCTTTACCTTCACAGTTCGGCCAATTGTGCGGTCACTTGGCATCGTTTTGCCGCCTGTCCAAAATAGGCGAAGGAAAAGCCTTGGCCATCTCATCGCGGGCCTTGGCTTCGACGTTCAGCTCCGAAATATCGGGCATCCACCGAACACTGAACTCCTGCAGCGTGCCAGCACCGCTCACGTACTCTCCAGACCCGTCTTTTTCGCCACCCGTAATGACCACGATCCGCTTGCTGTTGATTTGGGTGAGCCTCCAGACCTCGTGGCGCTCGTCGGGCGCCTTTCCGTCCTCCGGGGCGGCGACTTGAGGCGTGACAATGATGAGCACAAAACTAGGAATGCCGAGTGCCTGATAGATGAGGCGATTGATATGGCTATCCTGAAAGCGATACCCGATCACCAGTAAGGCACTCTGCGGCTGGTGAATCTGCGCGCTGAAATGGCGAAACATCTCAGAATAGGGATATCCGTTCATCTCGGCCACCTTAAGAGGCGACGGATATATCATGACATCCCCGACCTCTCGGTCATCGGGAGAGTCCTGGCGAATGATGACGTCTAACGTGCTACCGCGGCGCCGCCGCCAATTTATGCTGCCGTGGAGCTTGTACAAATGCAGCACCCTATCGACGCGACTGACGCGACCCTCTGTCGTCTCGCCCGGGAAATAGAGGTCGTAGTGGTACGACTCAGTGCGAAGAGTTCTATTGATCGTGCCAGAAAATCCGTCAAAATAGTGAACGCCAAGATTATCGAGGGCCCTCTCGATCACAAGATCGTAATTGACAGTAAATACCTTCGCGCGTGGGAGCGTCGTACTGCGCATGAGAATGCGCCGCAACAACTCCTCATGCGCCCTGAGACTAATGTCGTCCGCTCCATTTAGCGCCCTGCATTTCAGATAGAGCCACTTCTTGAGAAGACGCTCCAAACACTCCGCACCGGCTGCTGAAACCGGTTTCGTGTCGACAAAAGCTGGCTTGCCGATCAGTTCCTCGTTCGCTCGGATGTTAGCCAAGATCGCAAGAACCGCCTCCAAGCCCAGGTCAGATCCGTTCGGGACAAGCAGGTCTAATATCCGCAATGCTTCATTCTGGTCACTTTCACTCCCAAGCCGATACTCGCCCAGGCTGAGGTCCGGCCGTATCGTCAGAAAACTTGCGACGCGCGGCGAACCAAGCGGAAGACTGCAACCGTTTCCCAGGAGGACAGTGAGGTTCCTCAATTCGAGATACTGCCGCAGTCGCTGTATCAGCTTCGCGTCATCGTCCCGGGTACCCAGTGGGAACGGAGAGTTGCCCAAGTAGTACTGGTCATCGGCCATGTTGTATCTATTCCGTCGAACACCTATTTATAGCGCAGATATCTCTTGCAGAGACCCGCGGCGCAGTTGGCCGCTCCCATCCCCCGCTCGCACCCCTTACCTCCGTAACCCCGCACCCTCCCTTTTCCCTTGCCTTCCATCCCTCGGCCGCCTACCCTGAACACAGGGAGTGGATCGCCTTGCGCGATCCACTTTTCTTTTGCGGCCCCCTTCGCGTCGGCTCACCCGCAAAAAAATTGAGGGCCGTCGCCGGGAGTCGCTTCCGGCCACCGCCCTCAGGTACGGCTTTGTTTTGAAATCGCGTCCCGCAATCGCCGCGGCCGTGCCGGGGCGTTACCAGGAAGATAACCCGGATGTCAAATCGGTAACCATCCGGAGCTGCCAATTTTTCAATTACTTAGCGAAACCCCAACCCAGGGGGGTGGGGGGTACGGTACCGATCAGTAACCAGGCCCGGGTCCGCCGTGAAAGACCGCGCGATACCCGTCGCGGAAGCCGTTCCGATAGTCGTCACGGAACGGAGGCCCAACCGGAGGATTGCGGAAGCGCGGATGCCGGTTCACATCCGGCCCCAGGCCGTTGTGGATGTCGCGCTGCGCCGCGCGCACCCCGTCGTTGTAGCCCTGCTGCGCCACCGCGCTGTAGGCCGGGGGCGGCGGATAAACAGGACGCGGGTGCGAACACCCCGCCACAACCAGCGGCAAACAAGCCAGTGCCGCACAGGAGATCAGGAACTTCCTCATCGCGTGTCCTTTCGCGCCTCGGCGCACAGCCCAGGCGCATCCCGGCTGGAGGGTCCGCCGGGCGTGGGTATCAGCCTCTGTTCCGGCTCACTTCCCCTCTAAACACGCGCTGCGTCTTCAGGTTGCGCTCAGAACGATTCCAGGATATCCGCCACCGCGGACCGCGCAAACGCTTCGGCCAGCCGCTGCGTCGCCGCCGAGTCTTCCTGGATGAAGCTGGCCAGGTCCTCGGTCTGCTCGTACTGCTGGCGGAACAGGTACGACGGATTCTGCCAGATCGTCCGCCCCTCGCGGTCGACCACGGCCAGCCGCGCGGTGATCGTCACCAGGTAGCTGGAGGTCTGCCCGGTGGTGTTGTCGTAGGTCAGCGGCACGATCTGAAAACTGGTGATCGTCCCGCGCAGCGTCGCGTCCGCCTCGGGATCCGCGCCGGCCACAATGTGGTACGAAGTGCGGTTGGTGAACTCGCGAATCACCGCCTGCGTGAACGCGGCCTCCGTTTGGTACGACTGCGTGTTGTTCCTGAAGGCCGGAATCGCCAGCGTCCGCGTGTCGTCGGGCAAGTGGGACGCCGAGCCCACCGTGTGATACCCGGCGCATCCGCTCAGCAGCAGCGGCAGCGCCAGCAGGACAGAAAAACGAAGAGACATGCTGCCCGTATTGTCGCAGATGCGGCGCAATGAAAAAGGCAGCCTTTGCAGGCTGCCTTTGCGGATAGGACGGTGTGACTTTATGCCGGGCTGGGGCTGCCTTCCGGCAATCCGCCGGTGCGTCCCGGCTCCGGCTTGAGCACCTGCTGCACGTCCGCGACGGCCGAGCCGTTGCCGCCCGAAGGCTTCAGCGGCGGCAGTTCCTTGCCCTCGATGATGGCGCGAATCTCGTTCGCGTCCAGCGTCTCGCGCTCCAGCAGCGCCGCGGCCAGCCGGTGCATGATGGGCTGGTTCCCGTTCAGGATGTCCCAGGCCCCTTTGTACGCCTCATCGACCAGGCTGCGGACCTCGGCGTCGATCTGCCGCGCCGTTTCCTCGCTGAAGTCGCGGTGCTGCGCGATCTCGCGGCCGAGGAAGATCTGTTCTTCCTTCTTGCCGAAAGTGAGCGGGCCCAGGCGGCTCATGCCGTACTCGCAGACCATCTTGCGGGCCATGTCAGTAGCGCGTTCGATGTCGTTGCCGGCGCCGGTGGTCATCTGCTTGAGGAAGATTTCCTCGGCGATGCGGCCGCCCATCAGGATGGCCAGCTGCGTCTCGAGGTAATCCTTGGTCACGGTGTGCTTGTCGTCTTCCGGCAGCTGCATCGTCACGCCCAGCGCCATGCCGCGCGGAATGATGGTGACCTTGTGCAGCGGATCGGCGTGGTCGCGCATGGCCGCAACCAGAGCGTGGCCGGCTTCGTGATAGGCGGTGACGCGCTTCTCCTCGTCGGTCAGCAGCATCGACTTGCGCTCGGCGCCCATCAGCACTTTGTCCTTGGCCTGCTCGAAATCGAGCATCAGGACGGACTTCCGGTTGGCGCGCGCCGCGTTCAGCGCCGCCTCGTTCACCATGTTCGCGAGGTCCGCGCCGCTGAAGCCCGGTGTTCCGCGAGCCAGGACGCGAAGATCGACATCATCGGCGATCGGCACCTTGCGGGCATGGACGCGCAGCACTTCCTCGCGCCCGCGAACGTCGGGGCGTCCCACCACCACGCGGCGATCGAAGCGCCCAGGCCGCAGCAGCGCGGGATCGAGCACGTCAGGGCGATTGGTGGCGGCGACCAGAATCACGCCGTCGTTCGATTCAAAGCCGTCCATTTCGACGAGGAGCTGATTCAGCGTCTGCTCGCGCTCGTCGTGTCCGCCGCCCAAGCCGGCGCCGCGATGGCGCCCGACGGCGTCGATTTCGTCGATGAAGATGATGCAGGGCGCGTTCTTTTTGCCCTGCTCGAAGAGGTCGCGCACGCGGCTGGCGCCCACGCCGACGAACATCTCGACGAAGTCCGAGCCGGAAATGGAGAAGAACGGGACGTTGGCCTCGCCGGCCACCGCGCGGGCCAGCAGCGTCTTGCCGGTCCCCGGAGGCCCGACCAGCAGCACGCCCTTGGGGATGCGTCCGCCGAGCTTCTGGAACTTCTGCGCCTCGCGCAGGAATTCGATGATCTCCTTCAGCTCTTCCTTGGCCTCGTCGACGCCGGCCACATCCTTAAAGGTGACCTTCTTCTGCTGCATGGAGAGCAGCCGCGCCCGGCTCTTGCCGAACGAGAGCGCCTTGTTGCCGCCGCTCTGCATCTGCCGGATCATGAAAAACCACAGCAGCGCGATCAGGATGAGCGGAGAAAGCTGGATCAGCCACGCCCACCAGCTGTTGCTGTTGTCGTTCTTCACCGTGACGGCGACGTGGTTCTGGTCCAGCACATCGTACAGGTGCGGGTAGTTCGTGGGGACGTAGAGGTGGAAAGCGTCCTTATCCTTGAAATGCCCGTGCACGTCGTTGCCGGTGATGGCCACGTCGGCCACCTGGCCGCCATTCACGTCGCCCAGGAACTGCGTGAAGGTGATCTCCTGTTCGTGGCCGCCCATCGCTCCGCCCTTCTGGAAGAGCTGCCACAGAACCAGCAGGCAGGCGATGATGAGCACCCAGAACAGGATTTGTTTAACGGTCGAGTTCACCAGGGATAACCCTCTCTATCTTTTCGAAAGCAGCCCGCCGATCGCGCAATCCAACCCGGTGTGGACCAGTCCTGGCCCGCTATCTCACCTGAATTAGACGCCAGACAACCGTCTGAGGAGGCGGAAGTCAGACCCGGAATGTCAGAATATTCCTCTTCGTGCCTGCGGCCGGGGCTGACAGGTAACCCTTATTGTACCCCCGGAGCCAGCCGCGCGGCAGCGGAATCGCTCCCCGGAGCCGGGTCATCGGCTGACGGCGGCGGCTGGGGCGACCGAACCGGGCTTCGGCATGGACAGACCGAGGCGTCATACCGGCTCTATCCCCCACTGCTACAATGGCGCAACCTTCGGATCAGCTCATGAGACGCCGTTTTCTTCTGCTCTGCCTGCCAGCAACGGTGCTGTTCGGTTTTTCGTCTGCCTACCCGCAAAACTCGTCGCCCCTGCTGGACGCCATGTCGTCGGAGCTGCACAGGGCCATGACCGATTTGGCCGCGCCGGCGCCGGCGGGCGCGACCGGCGCTGCTCCGCGGCAGGCGCCGTACTACATCAGCTACGCCGCCCACGACCGCTATGAGTCGGTGGTGATGGCGCAGCAGGGGGCGCTGATCGGCGCCAACACCGAGCACTCCCGCAACGCGGACATCGTGGTGCGGGTGGGCGACCACCAGTTGGACAACACCCACGACGAGCATCGCGCCAGCGCGGTGCACACCGTGGCGCTGCCGCTGAACGACGATCGCGTCGCCATCGAACGGAGCCTGTGGTGGGCGACGAATTCCGACTACCAGCGGGCTCTGGAGACGTACCTGCGCGTTAAGACCGAAGAACAGGTTCGCGCCACGGAGGAAGACAATTCGCCCGATTTTTCGCAGGAGTCGCCGGTAACGGCCATCGGGAGCCCGGCTCTTCCGCCGCAGTATGACATCGCGGCGTGGAAGGAGCGCATGCGCGGGCTTTCGGCGGTCTTTGCCAAATATCCGCATATCTACGGGAACTTCGTCATGCTGTTCGTTACCGACGAGACGAGCTACTTCGTCACCTCGGAAGGAACCCGGGTGGTGAAACCCTACCGTCTGGCTCGCGTGGTGGCCGTCGCCATGACCCGCGCCGACGATGGCATGGATCTCTACCGCATGGCCGGCTTCGAAGCCGAAACGCCGGCGGGATTGCCGGGGCAGGCGGCGATGCTGGGTTCCATGAATCAACTGGCGGCCAGCCTCGAAAAGCTGCGCACCGCGCCCGTGACCGAGCCTTTCAACGGGCCGGCGCTGCTGAGCGGGCGCGCTGCCGCGGTGTTCTTCCACGAGGTGCTGGGGCATCGGCTGGAAGGGCAGCGGCAACGCGGTGACCAGGAAGGCGAGACCTTCACCAAAGACATCGGCAAGCCGATCCTGCCGGACTTCATTTCCGTCTACGACGATCCGACGCAGCAGACGTTCCAGGGCACGTGGCTGATGGGCGCGTACCCGTACGATGACGAGGGTCAGCCGGCGCGCAAGGTGGACCTGGTGGATGACGGCGTGCTGAAAACCTTCCTGATGTCCCGCTTGCCCATCGCCGGGTTCTCCAGTTCGAACGGCCACGGGCGCGCACAGGACGGCCTGCTGCCCACCGGGCGCCAGGGCAACCTGTTCGTCGCCTCGAAGAAGATGGTGCCGGAGAGCAAACTACGCAAAATGCTGATCGAGGAAGCGAAGAAGCAGGGCAAACCGTACGGCCTCTACTTCGAGGACATTTCCTCGGGATTCGCGCTGACCACGCGCGGCATGCCGCAGGCGTTTTCGGTGGTTCCGCTGGTGGTCTGGCGCGTGTATACCGACGGTCGCCCGGACGAACTGGTGCGTGGCGTGAGCATTGTGGGGACGCCCCAGGCCGCGCTCAAGAGCATCGTGGCCACCGGCGACAGGAGCGAGGTGTTTAACGGCGACTGCGGGGCGGAATCCGGCTCGATTCCGGTCTCCGCGATCTCGCCGGCGATTCTGCTGAGCCAACTGGAGACGCAGCGAACGCCGCAGGGAACGGCGCGGCCACCGATTTTGCCGCCACCGACAGCAGCATCTACGCCGGAGGTGCAACAGTGATCGCCCGCAGAGTGTTGCCCTTCGTGCTGGCTTTGATTGCAGCTCCGGTGTTCGCGCAGAGCGCCGCGCAGCCAACCCCGTTGCCCGCAGCCACGCGTGCGCAGGCAGAACAGGATCCCGTGCTCAGCGCGATGCTCGCCGAACTGGAGCGCAGCGAGGCGCATCTGCAACTGACGGGGATGCAGAAGCCCTACTTCATCGAATACCGGATCGACGACGTGACCCGCTATGTGGCCAGCGCCTCGTGGGGCGCGCTGACCGGCGAAGGTGAAACGCGCGCGCGCATTGCGCGGGTCACCGTCCGGGTGGGCGATTACAAATCCGATAGCTCCTCGGCGCGCGGCGAGGGCAGCATCGAGATCGCGCCCCTCGACAACAATGCGATGGGAATTCGATTCGCTCTGTGGTCGGCAACCGACGAGGCTTACAAGAATGCGCTGAACGCGTGGGCCCAGAAAGAGGCGGATCTGAAAGCGGTGCAGACGCCGCCCCAGGCGGACGACTTCTCGCATCAGCAGCCGACGATCTTCCTCGGGCCCGTGATTCCACTCACGCTCGACCGCGACGACTGGAAACAGCGCATCGTGGAAGGCTCCGGATTGTGCCTGACCGATCCAACGGCCAAAGCGTATGCCGACGAGGTCGAGGAATCGCGCGGCGAGGTGGAAGGCATGGTGCGGACGGAGTATCTGGTGAACTCCGAAGGCGCCATCGTGCGCACCAGCACGCCCGAATACCGGGCGGAAGTGGTGGTGGAGGGCCAGGCGCCGGACGGGATGCGCCTCGAGCGCTCCTTCCCGGTGACCGGGAGAGATGCGGCGGAACTGGGCTCGGCGGATCGGTTTCATCATGGCGTGCTTTCGATCCTCGATGGCCTGCACGCTCTGCGCCAGGCGCCGGTGATGGGCGACGAATATAACGGCCCCGTGCTGTTTTCGGGGAGCGCCGCGGCGCGAAGCTTCGACGAGTTCTTCGCGCACTCGGTGGTGGCGGATCGGCCGGAACTGGGCGCGACGTCGCGCACGACCGGCACTTTCGCGACCGCGTATCAGACGCGCGTGCTGCCGGAGTTTCTGAAGATGGTCGACGATCCCACGCTGACCGAATTTGACGGCAAAGAACTGCTGGGCGCGTACCCCATCGACGACGAGGGCGTTCCCGCGCAGGCGGTGACACTGGTCGACCAGGGCAAGCTGGTCAATTATCTGATCGGGCGCGAGCCGGTGAAGGACTTTCCCGTTTCCAACGGGCACGGGCGGGCGATGCCGGCCGGACCGGCTCGGCCGACGATCGGGGTACTGCGCGTCGAAGCGACGGGCGGGCTGAGCGAGGAGGCTCTGACGCAGAAGCTGATCGCGCTGGGCAAGGACCAGGGTCTGGATTCGGTGTATCTGCTGCAGACCAAGGGCGGCTCGGAAGCGCGGACGATCTACCGGATCAAGGTTGCGGACGGCTCGCGGCAGCTGGTGCGCGGCGCGCGGACCGCGGACTTCGACCTGCGCTCCTTCCGCTCGGGGATTGTGGCCGCGGGCGCGGATTCGCACGTGGACAATATGTATGGGCCGGTTCCGGCGACGATCATCGCGCCGGCGCTGCTGTTCGACGATGTGACGGTGGAGCGCACGCAGACGCGCAACGAAAAGCTGCCGTACTACCCTCCGCCGCCGCAGGAATGACAGGGCTGGGCGCGCGCCCGGGCGCATGCTGCTTTGTTATACTTGGCTGAAGATCGGCCTCCGTGCGGAAGTGGTGAAATTGGCAGACACACCATCTTGACCCCGGACCCCACGCTACCCCCTGACAACTCACCGAAAAGATAAGACTTCCCCTTGAATATCAAAAGGTTGCGGTCTTCCTGCGTGGTCAGCGCCAGCAACTCCCGGTACCCGCCAGCTGGGAAAGGTAGTGACAAAAATGAATACACGGGATGCACCGAATTTGGTGCCAGACATAGTGCGTCAGTAAACGCCTTCCAGCCTTCGGCGGGACCGCTGAGCACCAAGCGAACCCGTTCCTGGGGACCATCGCCAACAGTCCCGCACCACACCTAAGCGCCCGCGCCTGCTCTCTCAAAATGTTCGCTCTGAGGCGGTATGCATCGCCGCTTGATCGCATCCCAGAGTGTGTATCCCCATCAAGGGGTGCGGGTTTCCGATGCCGATCCCTCGTATTTTGAGCTTGCATCCGGCTTCGCACCGATGTATAAAGAAGGTCCCTCCTATCAATGGTTTCCGCAGTTTAGCGAATCGTTTCGCGGTTAATCTGGTCTAATCCTAATGATTAGAGTTTGGATGGACGGTTGCACGAAGGCTCCCGGGGGTGTTCTGAGCGCCGAGATTAAGGATGGCTGCGCGCCTTCCAAACGGCAGCTTTGGGATTTGCAGCGAGGAAGTTATGGGTGAGATCCAATTCGAGTTCAGCCTCGACAAGCTGATCCACGCAATTGCTTTTTTTTCGACTAAAAACCTTCCTGATCTCACAAAGCTGAAGGTTGCAAAATTGCTCTATTTCGCCGACAAAAAGCACTTGCTTGAAAACGGAAGACCGATTCTGGGGGACGTCTACTGGTGCATGGAATTCGGCCCTGTACCTTCGTTCGCCCTCAACGAGATGAACGAGGCGATAGCTGGTTCTGAAGTCGCTGCCGGCGCGGATTCCGATTCTAGTGCAATGAGCGAGGTGCTACGCGTGCGGAAGCCTTTTTTTGGCGGGTTTCCATATTTTGAAGCCAAGCGTACATATGACCGGCAAGTATTCGATGATTCCGAAGTCAATGCTCTCAGTTTCGTAGCTGACACTTATGGGAGGGAGACTGCTCGTCGGCTTGTAGACCTGACGCACGCAGAACCGACTTGGCAGATTGCTAACCAGGCACGTGGGACGAAGGCGAGAGCGCCGATCCCCTATGAGTTGTTTTTTGAGGGTGCGCCAAGCGAATCGATGAAATACCTAGCGCGACTGAAGGCGGAGTTCACAAGCGAAGCGATCCCACTTGAAAGTGATATCGAATATTCGCGGTTCGCCTCGGGTCTGCGCTCACATACATTCGAAGCGGAATTCGATCTGGATTCTGATCACGAACGCGAACGAGTTCAGAATTAGGCTCGTTCTGCTTGATCGCTCCCGAGCGTTGGTACGATCCGAGTCCGGACGTTAGTGCGTGGTACCAAGGGGATGTCGTTGCTGACATTCCCTATCCTTTTTTCCCACCTATCGATCCCGCAGGCCAACAGGACGTGTGGCCTATATTGCGTCCACTCGATCAGAAAAATCGCAGCGTTCGCGAGGCAATGAGCAACTTGCCTACAAAACTCATCGGCAGAGCTGCGAAGGATGTTACCGACAGGTGGGCTCTTCCCGAAGGAGAATTCGTAGTCGCTGGCTGTAGAAAAATGAACGTCATGATCGTTTCTCGCAGTTGTGCGCTCGACAATCCGAAGAGGAAGCACTTCTTGATCGCGCCTGTAATAGCCGTAGACGATCTGCCAGAGGACCAGCGCAAGCTCGACAAGTTAGCTGACCTTAGGGACAACAGTATTCCGCAGGCGTTCTATTTGCCCCCATGGAACGGTTTGCGAGAGTCCTATGCCGATCTATTGCGGATGGTTCCCGTTCATCGGACTTTTTTCCCTCGCGAGAGTTTGGCAGGATTGCTCCAGGCGCGCCTCTCTTCGAGCGGGATGGCAGCTTTGCAACAGACGATCTCAAAGCACTTCGGGACGCAGTATGGCTTCGATGAGAAGGACACCTGTCCGCAATCCGGACGGTATTCTTGTTCGAATTGCTTCCACGCAGGGATGGCTCAGCAAACTCGCAGCTTTGAGGAGAAAACTCGATTCGGCCCCTGTCCTGGGTGCGGCGAAAACGCGGCATGGGTTAAGCACCCATAGCAGTCCGCAGTGTAGGTACCGATTCCGCGGCACGACGAGCGTGTCGGGAGTGACGATGGCGTGGGCCGAGCGGATCGCATCGGGCGTCGGCAAGGGCGACTGTTGCGTCCGGTTATCGCGCAAAGCCAAAAGGTTATTGGACTCCGGGCGAAAGTCCGAGCTAAGTTCGCGGCATATCTCGGCCTGAAAACTGGCCGATGGAGGTGCCGATGTTTCCTAGCATTGCCGTCGTTCCCCGCAGGACAACCCGCCTCGCCAAGCGATTGGCGCAACCTTTCTCCAAGCGAAATCTTCTCGAAGCAGCTCATGTGATGGGTCCGACGCTGACTGCCCTGCTCTTCATGGGCGCTGGCAGCGCCGTTGCCCATGCCCAGGGAACGATGGATTTCTCCGGGGCACAAACGCTGATGTCAACGTTCAAAACCTTCGCGATGTACGCGGGCGCAGTCATCTGTCTCGGCGGTCTGATCTTCGCCGGAATCCGCATGATGTCGGGAAGGTTTCAGGATGCCATTCCCGGCCTCTTCGGCGCGCTGTTCGGCGCCGGAGTCCTGGGATGGGGAGCCGGTTGGATATCCAGCCTCACAGGCCAGGGAATGTGAGGTGCATCCATGGCTCAGCGAGGAGAACCGTTACCGATCAATCAGGCGCTGAATCGGCCGAGAGCCAAGCTTGGTCTCGACCTCTCAGCATGGATGGCGATCGTATTCGTCTGCGTAACGGTTTTCCTCGTTGGTTTTCGCCTCGTAGCGATGCTGGCATTTCCCACGCTCGCAGTGGCGGCATGGCTCATCGTTCGCAAGCACCCAAAGATGTTCCAACTATGGGGCCTGAGCCTCAGCCAGAAATCCTACTATGACCCGCGCAAATACTGAGCAGGCAAAATTCGTTCCATGGTTCGCCAAGGCCGGAGCCGCGTGCAGCATCGTTCCGATTGCACGTTTCGTCGGCCCCAGCGTCTTCGCCCTCAAAGGCGGCGGCTATGGATGTCTTTTTGCGCTGGATGGCATCGATGAAGAGGGCTTGACCGATCAGGAGCTCGAAGCGCGAATGCGCTCGGTAGAAGGCGCGCTGCACGGCCTGCGGGAGGGTTCCTGCCTTTATCAGTACGTCCGCGTCTTGTCGGGCTTCGCGCTACCCCGGCAGAAGCAGTACAGAAGTCCCGTGACGCAGGTATTTGCCGACGACCGGCTTTCACACCTTGAGAAAACGGCCGGCTTTCGGCGGATTGACCTGCACTGGTGCCTCACCATTGAGCCGCCAAAGATCCGAGCATTCGAGCAGAAGCCGAAAGAGCACACCGCCAGCACCTCGCGAATGCTGGCCGACCTTGAAAAGACGGCCATGATCCTGGTGGGACACCTAGGAGCATCGTTCGGGCTGCGCCTGCTGGACAAGAGTGCCGTATTCCACTTCTTCAGCTACCTCTTCAATCTTGAAAAGTGGGCTGCTGCCGGCGAGCTCCACGGCGACGAAGGCGTAGACCGCCAGATCGTCAGGAACCCGGTTGCCTGGCACAGCGATCACCTGCGGGTGGGCAAACGCCATGTGCAGATGTTCTCGCTCAAGACGACACCCGAAGCGTCGCGGCCTTGCCTCTTTTCGGGTCTGCTTTCGCTCGACTGCGACAGCACTCTTTGCTCGACCTGGCGCCCCAAATCTTCGACCGCCGCTCGCAGCGAGATCGACGCGCAGGAAAAATTCATCTCCTTTTTCAAAGTGGGCGTCCTCACGCGGGTCATGAGCGGGCGCGATTTTGCGTCGCTTGAGACCGGGGCCGGAGCCAGAGCGGCCAACAGCAGGGTGGACGATCTGAGTGAAGTCATCCGCTCGCTCGATAAGAAAGCACAGGGCGAATATTCGCTTCGGCTGCTGCTCGCGGCAAACAGTCCAGAGCAGTTGCGCGACACCATCCCCGCCGTGCATCGGATCTTCGTCGATGCGCGGGCGCAGATCATCGAGGAAACGCTCGGCAATCTTTCCGCGTTCTATGCCATCTTCCCCGGCAACGGAAAGTTCAATGTGTCCCCACTGTGGCTTTCCGAGGAACACCATGCCCGCCTATCTTCTGTCTTCGCCCCATATATCGGACATCAGCGTTCCGAGGATCTTGATGCGGAGTATCTAAACATCTTCGAGACGCGCACGCGGACGCCCTTCTTTCAGGATGTGTATGTAGACGGCGTGCGCGTGATGCTCATCCTTGGACCAACGGGAACTGGCAAATCGGTGCATGGCAACCAGCTCATTGCGCTCGAACAGAAATACGGCGGCTTCAGCTACATCTTTGACATCGGCGGCAGCTATGAAAGCGTCGTCGAGCTGTACGGTGGCCACGTAGACCGGATCGGCAAAGATGGCCCGCGCGTTAATCCCTTCGCTCTGGAGCCGACCGAGAGCAACCTGAAGTTCCTGTATTCCTTTGTCCGGCTCCTGCTCGCGAATGGCGGAGCCGAACTCGAGCCTGAAGACGACGATGTGATCCACAAGGCCGTGCAGGATATGTATCTGCTCGACCGGGAGAATCGCCGCCTTTCCAATCTCTATCTGCCAAAGAAGCTCGACCGTTATCTCTCGAAATGGGTTCGCGATGGCGTCTACCACGCCATCTTCGACAACGTGGAAGACAGCCTCTCGCTGTCGCGGCTGCAGTGCTTCGATTTCCAGGGCGTCAACAACGAGCAATACGCCGACCTGATCGAACCGCTCATGGTCTGGCTCCTTCGACGCATCAACGATGTGCTCTGCGACCCGGCCAATCTCGGATTACCCAAGCATATTTTGATCGAGGAGATTTTCTCTTCGATGAAGAACCGGCAGTTGCTGGAAGGCGCGCTCGCGTCCATCAAAACCGTCCGCAAGAATCTCGGCGGCGTTACCCTGATCGGCCAGTCGGCGGAAGACCTTGGCGAAAACGCCGACTCGATTGTGAACTCCTGCACGTCGTTTCTGTTTCTAAAAGACGCGACCTTCAATCGGAAGCGCTATACCGAGCTGTTCAAGATGAACGAGCAGCAGCTCGCGCTGTTCGAGAGCCTACAGGGCCGGGAGGCGCTGTACGTCCGGCGTGACGGCCTCACTAAGGTCGTGATTCTCAATCTCGACAGCCGCAGCTATGCCACCTTCTCCACCAAACCCAAAGACCGGGTACGCCGGTCGAAGCTGATCACCAAATACGGGCTCACCGAGGGTATCGAACGCTTTGCCCAGGGCGAGGCTGTGTAACCCGAAAGGACTGGCCGTGAAACCGCTCGCCCCTATCGTCGTCACTCTTGGTTTTGCCTTCGCCACCGCGTCCGCCACTCATGCGCAGCCGACCCCGAAGCACCTGGAGCCGAATGCACCACGCACCATCGTGGTGTCGCAGAGCTCTGCTCCCCCTGTGGTCCGCGCGGCGCTCCTGCAATCGACGCTGATCGAGCTTCCCCCGGAGGAGAAGGTTGCCAACGTCTTTGCCGGAGACACGGTGGATTGGGTCTTCGATGGCGGCCGCGTTGCCAGCCGCTTTATCAGCATCAAGCCAAAACTCGCGAACAGCACGACCGATGTTCATATCATCTCCGACCACGGCAACGAGTACACCCTGGAGCTGCAGGAAGTCTCTGCCGACCCCGAGCCCCACTTCGATTCCAAGGTGTTCATCACGCCCGGAGATCAGGCGACGAAGGAAAAACTGATCCAGCTGCCGGTCTTCGTGCCTGCATCGGAGCTTGACCAGGCGAAACAACAGGTTGCCACGGCCAGGGCCGCTGAGGCTGAAACTCTCAAAGCCGAGCAGACGAAAGAAGAAGAGTACCGCAGCCAGTATCCCGGCACTCTCCAATTCGATTTCACCTGGGACGAATCGAAGGGCAAAGAGCTGGGCCTGAAACAGATATGGCGCGACGACAAATTCACCTATCTGCGCGGTCAATTCCAGGAAACGCTGGCGCTTTACGAGGTGAAGGACGGCAAGCCCTCCCTCATCAACTTCGACTTCAGCAACGGCCTCTACACGGTACCGAAGGAGCTTGACCGCGGCTACCTCGCAATCGGCAAGCAGAAGGTCGAGTTCCACCGGACGGATGAAAGGAACTAGCCATGCCGGAGCTGAATGACAATCCCCCTGCCACTGTTCCCGACCAGCCTGAAGCAAAGGCGCCCGTGCGGAAGACCATGCCGGTGGTCATCGCGCTGGTGGTCATCATGGGCCTGATAGGGATTGCGAACCTTTCGAGTCTGCTCCGAGGCGGCAAGCGGGCCGCACCGGCCGGCAGCCTGCCCATCACGCGTCCTGCAGCACCGAATGCCCAACAGGTGACGAGCTTCGAGACGCAGCAGCAGTTGCAGGCCGAGCGGGATGCCCAGGAGCGTCGGCACCAGCAGGAGGTGGCCGCTGCGATGCAGCAGCTTGAGGCGGCACAAGGAGCGCCGGGGCCAGAAGACGCCAATGCACCGCCGATGACCGCCGCGCAGCGCGCAGCCATCTATGGCGAGAGTCCCGACGGTCCGATCATCACGTCGAACGCTTCACAGGCCAGGGCGGAAGCCAAGCAGCGTGAACTAGCCAAGGAGAACCTCCAGCAGGATGCCATCAACAGCGACACTGTCGCAATTGACTTTGAGCACTCTACCGCCTCTCCGCCTGCCCCAGCAGCCTCACCGGCAACAAGGTCGGAAGCAGTCAGTACGTCATCCATCCCTTCACAACCAACGAAGCCTGCCAACGGTACCGATCCGATGGCCCCCTATGGCTTCGACCAATATCAGGGGCGCCTCTACCGCATCTTCGAAGGCACGGTCCTCGAAGGTGTTGTGACCAACCATATCGACGGCGGTTTCGGCGGTCCCATTCTGGTCATGCTCACGACCGACTACTACTCCCACGACCATCAGGAACTCCTGATGCCGCAGGGTACGCGGCTGATCGGGACCGTACAGAGTGTCGGCAATGCGCAGCAGCGGAAGATGTTCGTCACCTTTCATCGCGCCATCTGCCCGGATGGATTCTCGCTCGACTTCGACAAATATGTGGGCCTCGACCAGATCGGGACGACCGGCCTTGCCACCAAAGTCAGCCACGGCTACTTTCAGGCATTCGCCGCCGCAGCCGCTATCGGAGGGCTCGGAGGTCTGGCGCAGATCGGCAATAACGGCAGCATCCTCGATCCTTCGACGCAGATTCGCAATGGTATCTCCGAGCAATCGGCCGCCGAAGGCGAACAGGTTCTGAATCATTTTTTAGACCGCTTGCCGGTCATCACGCTCAAAGAAGGCTCCCGCGCCCGCATCTACGTGGGGCGCGACATCCTCATTCCGTCTTACGCGGAGCACCGCGTAGATCCAACGCTATGACCAGAAACCGCAAACTCGTTCTGATTGCAATCATGCTGCTCGCGCTCTCTATGGTCGTCATTCCAGAGGAGCGGATGGCAGCAGCCTTGGCAATCGCTCAGTGTGCACAGTTGGTCCAGCGAGTGCTTCCCGTGAAGGCTTTCTCATTTCCCCAACTGGACCCCACGTGTCCTCAGTGCCTTTAACCCGTTAACAGCAGGAGGTCTTATGAGGATCACTCGAAAGAATCGCAAATGGATCATCGGCGGGGCAGCGCTTCTGCTCACCGCTACGCCGAGCTTCGCGCTCTTCGGTATCGGTGACATCGTGTTCGATCCGACCAGCTATGCCAGCCTCGTCTCCCAATTGACCACGCTGGAGACGCAGTACAACATGCTCAAAAACAACATCGAGCACTTCTCCTTTAAACAGCAGTGGCAAACGGCGCTCAACACGATGAAGAACGCCAACGTTCGAAACATGTTCGGCGAAACGAACGGAATGACGGTCGCTCTGAACACGAATTCGCCGGCAGCATCCTCAAACGCGTGGACAGCCGCCACGGTGCCAGTGAATGGGACGACCTCGACCTATCTGGCCGGGCAGACACCTGGGAGCATACAGCTTTCAGAACTCGCGATGGTCGAAGCGTCAGACTCGGTTTCGCCCGACTGCCTTAACGCCGTAGGCCAGTACCGGGGAGCAAGGACGCAGAGTGCGACGGCCAATAGCAGCCTGGTCTCAGAACAGCTTGACGGCGGCTCGACCACGAACAGCGAAGTCGAGCAACTGAATCTGCTGAACGCGGCTGAGGCCCAGAAGATGTCAGAGATTCAGTCGCAGGGCGTGCTGCAGGCTTGTCTTGCGTCCGAAATGGCCGTCTCGAATTTGCAGCAGCGCAACGCAGCGGCTCTTGACCTTAACTCGGCGGCCTACGTCGCGCAGCAGCGCAGCGCGAATGATACGAGCGCTGCAAACGAGAGCAACACCTGGGACAGCTACCTGCCATGACCGGAAACAAGATGCTCCAAGCGATGCAAACGAAGATCCTGCTGGCGATCCTGGCCGCACTGCTGGCCGTCGCCGGAGCCATGACTTATCAGCTGCACGAAGCAGCGAAGGCCACTTTGGACCGCCAGCGGCGGTACGAGTTATTCCGACAACAGGTGGAGACGGACAAGAAGAAGCACAGCTCCTCGGCGACGAACGAAGGCAAGACCTGGCAGAAATACATTCCCTGAACAGGGTCAGGAGAAATGGGACATGAATTCCGGGATCTTACTGGCACAGGCATTACCGAGCGCGAGTTCCGGCGTCGATTGGCTGTATCAGTTCACCAACAACTTGACCAACCTGACCACCCAGAACGGTGGCGCTCTGACCCAATTCGGGTTGACGGAATTGAGCTGCATTGCGCTCTTCACGCTCATCAGCATGGTCATCAACTGGAATACGTCGGGGATGACGCTGCGCTTCCACACGCATCCCGTCCGTGCAGGCGATCTGACGAACTTCATGCTCCGGCTCATCGTCTGCTCTCTGCTTCTGAACTATTGGGCGAATCCGTTTCCGGGAGCGAGCTTCGGAATCAACCATTTCTTCAGCTATATCGCTCAGGCGATGGTTGCGGCGTTCGACCAGAATTCTCTCAACCAGCTACTGCAGCTTATGAAGACAGCCGGTGACAACACGGCAATGCCGTCAATCATGGCGCCGACCCAGATCCTCTGCTATTTCGTCGTCCAGGGACTCCTCGGCATTGCCTCTGCAATCCTCTTCGTAATCAATTGCAGCGCCTTCATTCTCTATGGCGTGACGGCGCTCTTCGGGCCGGTGTTCATCCCGCTCTTGATGACAAGGACCTTTCGCGCGAAGTTCCTGCACTTCCTGGACGTGCTGATCAGCTTCGCGATGATCCGAGCGGTCGCTGCAGCTTTCATCTTCGTCTGGGCCGGCTTTATGAACGGATTTCTGCAGCAGACCTTCAATGGAAATTACTCAATTGAGATGTGGCTTGCGAACCTTAGTCCCTGCATCATGGTCTTTGTGGCCTTCATTGTGAACATGCTCTTCATTCCGAGCATGACGCAGGCCATCTTCGGCGGCGCCGCCGGACTCACATCCGCAGCTCCCGGCGTTGTCGGAAGCGTTGGTGGATTGGCTCTGATGAAAGGAGGAGGGGGATAACAATGTGGAACTTTCTATTAGCCCTTTTTGTTGGCAGCACGGTCGGGAGCACTCGAACTGCTCAGCGAATCGTAAGGCCGCTGCTTGTCCTCTTTGCCATCGGTGTCATCATCGCTGGAATCGTCTACGTCGGGGTAGTCGTCAAGGCGGTGAGTAAAAGGAGTCAATCTCCCCATGTCCACGCGCACAGCACCCCTTGAGCAGCCTCTGACTCCGGAGCAGGCTCTGCTTACCGATCAGATCGGCAACGAGGTCTATGCTTCCCACTACGCCGAGCGGAAAGCATACCGCCTCATCCTTGGCTGTGGAACCGTCGTGCTGTGCGGCTCCATGTGGCTGAACTTCTCTCTGGCTCATCGCCCCACAGTCAACCGCTATATCCGGATCGATGAGATGGGCCGTGCGCAGGCCATTCAGTACAGCGACCTCGACTACACGCCGCGCGAGGGCGAGGTTCGGACCTATCTCACCGACTGGGCCAATTACCGCTACACCATCAACCGTGACACGATCGCCACCAAGTACCCATTGAACTACTACCTCCTCTCGCAATCATTGGCCTCGCAGCTGATGGGTGAGGACAACCAGAACCACCTGGTCTCGCAGGTGATCGCCGGGCAAATCGAGCAAAGTGATGTCGAGGTCAAAGATGTCACCATCACTTCAATGTCCGTCCAGAAGATCCAGGGCGCAAACATCGCCCGCGGAACGGCCCTGGTGGCCATCGACCGCGTGTATTCTCCGGATCATTCGCACCAGCCAAGAACCGAACACTGGATGCTCAGTGTCACCTACTACCTGAATCCCAAACAGGTCAGCGATCAGGCGAAGATCTTTCCCCAGTTCGAGACGATCAATCCGCTGGGATTGACGATTACCGAGTTCCACGAAAACCGTGTTTCCGTCGATCCCATGACGCCGGGTCCGGCTGCCTCCATTCCACGGGGAGGTGTGCGGTGAGCTTTGAGCTGATTCTTCCATTCTTTCCCGAGGAACTGCGGGCGCTCCTGCTCGACCCGTCGATCTCCGATTTGATGATCAATGGCACAAGCGGCGTCTACGCCGACCGTGGTGGCAACATCGAGAAAATCGCTCTGACAACGCCTTACAGCAATGAGCGCCTGCAGGCCGCCATCGAGCGCATTGCGCGCATCCTGGGGCAGGATCTTACCAACCAGAATCCCGTGCTCAATACGCGACTGCCGGACGGCTCCCGCGTCGCCGTCGTTGGCGCTCCCTCTTCGATCAGCGGCCCGACCTTCACGGTTCGGAAATTCAACCGCTGGTTCAGCTCCGATGAACTGATCCAATCGGGCAGTTTGCCGGCGTCCGTTCGGGACACCGTTGTCCGCTTCATCGCCCAGCGTAAGAACGGCCTCATCAGCGGCGGAACGGGATCTGGCAAAACAACGCTGATGAAGGCGCTGCTCGACCATATTCCCCTTCACGAACGCCTCATCGTGATCGAGCAGCCTGCGGAGTTAAAGATCGCTCATCCCAACGCCGTTCGCTGGGAAGCAGTGGAAGCGATTCCCGGTCAGGTCGCGGTGACCGCAAGCCAGCTTGTTGCCGCAGCGCTCCGTCATCGTCCCGACCGGATCATCATGGGCGAGATTCGCGATGACTCCGGCTACGACCTGTTGCAGGCCATGAATACCGGCCACGGCGGAACGCTCTCGACTATCCATGCAAAGAGTGCGTGGGACGCGCTGAATCGGCTATCGGATCTGGCCCTGAGTGCCAGGCCCAATCTCAATCATTCGTTCATTCGTTCGGAGACGGCCGAAGCCATCGACTTTGTTCTTTATTGCGAACGTGATCATGCGGGGCGGCGCCGAGTTCGTGAACTGATCACCGTGACCGTCTATAGCCACGAAGAACAATCCTTCCAGACGCAGGAGGTCTATCGTGCTTCCGACGCCTGAGCGCCTGTTACTGAGCTAGAGTTTCCAACCCGAATCCGAGGTCACTTCGATGTCCGATCATGCTGCCTTTTCGGCTGCACGTCCCAACTCGTCTCTGAATGCGCCCGGCGCGGCAGTCCCCGCGTGCATGGCACCGCAGTACGTGCACTCGACGCCGGCCCATTGTGGGATGATTGCCGCTTCGTTCCGGGCTGCATTTGTGGCGGACTGGCATCGCCGGAATCTTGCCGGTGACTTCGGCGCATGTGCGTGCCTTCCGCGTCGTATCCCGTCCTCTGCTCGGGGTCACGCTTCGGGCCTTTCCTGCGCCCTGCGGCAGGCTCGCTCTTCTGCTTTGGCTTCGCCACCCTCCGGGTTACGGTTTCCGTCTTCGACGGACCCTCCGTAAATGCAGAGCTTCGGCCTTGGGAGCAGGGGCCACTCGCTCGCTTCGCGAAGGGTGACCCGAGCAGGATACGGGAACTTCAACGAAACGGAGATCACCACCATGTACCAGAACAAAGTCACCCTCATCGGATTCCTTGGCAGCGATACCGAAGTTCGCACCAACAACGATCGCAGCCTCACCACTCTCTCGCTGGCAACCAAGTCCTCCTACAAGAAGGACGGCAAATACATCGAGCACACCGAATGGCACCGCTGCGTGGTCTTCGGCAAGCTCGGAGAGTTCGCCGCCACGCTCAAGAAGGGCGCTCATATCCAGGTCGAAGGGGAGCTGCGCAGCCGCAAGTACGACAGCAAAAAGACGAACTCGGAGCAGACCATCTGGGAGATCCGGGTGAACTCGATCCTGAAGCTCGACCGTGCCGCCAAAGCGGCAGCGGAAGACGAAGACTCCACCGAGGAAGAGGCCGCATAGGCCCCTTTCTCCCTTGTGCGGAAGCCCGGTAGAAGCCGGGCTTCTCGACTGCTAAACCCCCGCACGATCGCGTTCGCAAAAGGTGCCACCAAATGAACCAACGCGCGGTCCGCTTTCTCAATCGTTGCTTCGCTCCCGATGAGGCCATTGCCCTCCTGCTGCGCCGGGAGAATCCTCCCTCGATCACGCAGCGAGTCGTGCGGCTTGAGCGTGCACTGGAACCTCGCTATCAGGCATGGCTTTCCTATGAAAATGGCGCCGGAGCCAACATCTATGTCGCAGCTAATCCGCTTCGCCTCGGCAGTCGGAAAAGAACCAAAGAGAGCATCGCATCCGTGCGGCACCTCTATATAGACATCGACACGGATGGAGATGCCCGGCTCGCTGCGCTGCGGGCGTCAGATTTCGTGTCGCCACCGACTTCGATTCTGTCCACGTCGCCCGGCAAGTACCAGGCTCTCTGGAAGGTCGAAGGTTTCGACTTCGACCGGCAGGAGCAGACCCTCAAGCGGCTCGCCGTAGCCTTTGGCGGTGATCCCGCTTGCACCGATCGCAACCGGGTGCTTCGCATCCCCGGTTTCCTCAACCAGAAATACGATCCAGCCTTCCGGGTCACTGTCGAATATCCCGACGATTCGATATGGACTCCCGACGACTTCCGGCTGGATGGGGATGCGGTGGAGGCACTGCCTTGTGCCCCGGAGATTCAGTTGCGCAAGCCGCCGTCAAAGCACAGCCATTCCGAAAACGATTGGGCATGGGTTTGCGATCAACTTACCCACGGCAAAGATGCCATGAAGCTGACGCGGGAGCTGGCTTCACTGCGCTCCGACAAGCCCAAACCGCTCTATTACGCGCAGCGTACCGTCGATGTTGCCTCCGCCCGCTTAGGGCTGCTCGAAGGCATCCCCATCGGAGACGTCATCACCATGCTTGAGAACAGGCGACGCTTCGAGATTCCCACGGCACTTTGCTCCACCCGTGCGAGAGAGATTGCCGCCACGGCCGAGCGCATGATTGTCCGCAGAAAGCCGGCCTGATTTCAGTTCTAAAGGAGAACACCATGCCACTGCTCGAAGTCATCCAAACCCGTCACCTCAGCGCCTCGATTCGGCTGACTGATACGACCGCCGCACAGGTCGATCAGTATGCCGCCTTCATCCATGCATCCGCCGATGAAGTGGTGGAGCAGGCGCTAGCCTATGTCTTCTCGAAAGACCGCGACTTTCAGGAGTTCCTGAAGTCTGCTGAAGCGCAGAAGATTACCCCGACTTTACGCGTCCGTCGAGTAGCTGCTTCTGACGCGGCGGAGCAGCCACCGAGGAAGCCTGCAAACGGTGCTGCCAATGGCGGCACTATGGCGGTATCCGTGGCGGGATCGAGAGCATGATTTGCCCTCAGGAGTGGTGGCAGTGCCACAACGGTGCTTCGCACCGGGAGAATTTCGACACTCCACCCCTTCAAGGGTCGTGCAGGTGCACTACGGTGCACTTCAATCAGTTTCAGTGACATAACGATTTCAGGTGCACTTGGGTGCACTCGGGAATTGTGAGGTTCGCATGGCGCTCTTGAAAACAAAAACAGACGAAAGGACCAATGGGGACCGCGAGGCGCTTCGGGTCTTCCCGGTCACGACCAAGCTGACAAAAGAGGAGCGCAAGGCAGTAACGGAATTTTCCCAATCGCGGGGGATTGCGCGTGGACAGTGGATACGCGACGTGATCTTGGGCGAGTTGCGGGGCGCTCGCTCAAATGAACCTGCTCTCGCAGAGATTCTTGGCGTCCGACTGCTGCTGGTCAACGTGCTTCGCCCACTAGTGGCGGGCCAGCGGCTCGCGCCCGAAGCATTCGACAGACTGCTCGACGAAATCAGCACTGCCAAGCACGAACTCGCTGGCAGGCTGGCGTCTGAGAAGCGGAGGTAGTGGGATGGCAAAAACAATCTGGGGGCGCAAAGAGACAATCATCTGGCCGCACCACGTACCCGTCTACACCTACGGACTGGCTTTTGCCATTGTTACATTGACCTTTGCTGCGGTGTGCATTCGGATCGACCTCGCCACGCCATTGCAACGGTATTACCTGCCGGTCTATGAGCGCACTACGGCAATTGGAACATTCATGCCGAGTCATCGTAGCGACTATCAGATGCTCTTCGTCATTGGCCGCAAAGCGCCACCACGACCTGCAATGAACGGCGATGTGATGTTGGGCAGAACTCTGGAACTGGATAATAAATCGATCCCGCTGATGATCTCGGCAGCGGCGCAGCGGCAGGGTTACGCTCTGCTCCTCAGTGGCCCGAAGCGCAGCTACGTCGATGCAGGCCTGCGCGATTTTCTCGAGGCCGTGATCTACCGCGGGACCTCACTCTCCGGATTCTTTCAGCCGCCGCTGCTCGGTGGCGCTGCGCTGTTTTTGATCCTGCTGCCGGTCACAGCCATAAGAGATGTACAACGGCAAAAACAGTTGAGGTATGGGCGCAGGCTTAAGGGGCCGGAATTGCTGACGCCGCGGCAATTCAAGAAGGCCGTCAGAGGCGATGGCATCGGCTTCAAAACCGATGACATGAAGACTATGCTTCGCATTCCAGCGCGGGCCGAGGCCCAGCATATGCAAATCATCGGCGACACTGGCGCAGGCAAATCCGCTCTGATGTTTCAGGTGCTCCGGCAGGTTCGCAGCCGTGGGGATTCGGCCATCGTCTACGATCCTGCACGCGAGTTCGTGAGGAGGTTTTACGATCCGGAGCGCGGGGACATAATCCTCAACCCGCTCGACAAGCGGTGCCCCTACTGGGATCCAGCCGAGGAGTTGCGCAGCCGCTCCGAAGCGAAGGCGCTGGCCGCATCCTTATTCCAGCCCCCGCAGGACAAAAAGGGTGAATTCTTCATCGAATCGCCTCAGAAGATCTTCGCATTTCTGATGGCCTATGGTCCGACGCCCGAGCAGCTGATCGAGTGGATGTCAGACCCCCAGGAGATCGACCTCAGGCTCAAAGGCACAGAACACGCCCACCTGATCGACCCGCGTGCTCACCAGCAGCGGGCCGGTGTTCTGGCCTCTCTTGGCCTGGTCGCCGATAGCCTCCGGCTGCTGCCGAAGCAAGATGCCGCGAATGGCAAGTGGACCGCTACCGAGTGGGCTGAGAAGCGCCGGGGCTGGATCTTCCTTACCTCTCTGCCGGCCGAGCGGGAAGCGCTTCGCCCCTTGCAGAGCTTGTGGATCGATTGGCTCGTATTGCGCCTACTCAACGAACCGACCGCGGCGCAAAATCGCGTGTGGTTCATCATCGACGAACTGGCGACCCTGCAAAAACTTCCGCAACTCCATACCGCCATCACCGAGGCCCGAAAGAGCCGGAATCCGGTAGTCCTCGGATTTCAGGGCAAGGCGCAGCTTGAATACCAATATGGGCATTTGGCCGAGGTGATGTTGTCGCAGCCGGCCACGAGCATCTGGCTTACCACTAAGGAGCCGAAGGCCGGCCAGTGGGTCAGCGAGTTCATCGGCAAAGTTGAGGTGGAACGGCTGCGCGAAACGCACTTTGACGGCACGCGGTCGGGCCGTAACTTCGCTCTCGACCGGCAGGTCGAGCCGCTGGTCCTCGAGTCGGAGATCTCCGGCCTCGCCGATCTTCACGCCTACATGAAGTATCAGAACTACGTCACGCGGTTTTCATTTCCCTACTTCGATATGCCAGTCGTCGCCGATGGATTCGTGCTGCGCGAGAGACCCGATGACAAGCTGCCCTATGACCCCGAGCGAATGCGGACAACCGATCCCTCACCCACAGAACTACAGCAGACTCAGGAGACCTCTGCCCCTCGGCGACGGAGTGGAAATGCCATGGTCGAACAAGTCACGCCAGAGCCAGCAATGCCCTCGGGCGTCGATGACACGCAGACCCTGAATCTCCGGGGCTGAGGAATCGCCATGTTGACTATCTCGAAGCCGCTCTCCGCGGGCCAGGCGCAGAACTACCACCAAAAGGAATTCACCTCCAGAGAGCAGAATTACTGGTCTCAGCGCGGGGAAGTCGCCGGTGAGTGGCAGGGTCGACTGGCCGAAGGGTTTCGACTTGCAGGCGCCGTCTACGCCGAGGATTTTGCTGCTCTGAGTCAGGGGCAACACCCGCTGACGAAAGAGCAGCTTGTCCGCCAACGCGGGTCGTACGAATACAAAAGTGCTGACGGGAACGCGGTCAAAACAATGGAACACCGAGCTGCGTGGGATGCAACTTTCTCCGCGCCGAAATCGGTATCACTCACGGCACTGGTAGGCGGCGATGACCGCGTGCGCGAGGCGCATCGCGAGGCCGTCCGCACCGCCCTTGATCAACTTGAGTCATATACCACGGCGCGAATTGGAGGAAATCATCCGGCAGAAACAACGGGCAAATTCATAGCCGCCAAATTCGAGCATGACACTGCGCGTCCGGTGCACGGCTACGCCGCCCCGCAGCTCCATACCCACGCGGTCATTTTCAACATCACTCAGCGAGAATCAAGTGAATACCGGTCTGTGCAGCCGCAGAGTCTCTTTGCGTCGCAGCAGTTCGCCACAGCCATCTACCAGTCGGAATTGACCTACAGGCTCCGACATCTTGGTTATGAAATCACGGTTGGACGCAGCGGTGCCCCGGAGATCAAGGGTTACACGCAGGAGTACCTCGACGCATCAAGTCCACGCAGCCAACAAATACGGGAATACCTGGAACGGACCGGTCGAAATGGCAAAGAAGCCGCGGAAATCGCGGCGCACTCAACGCGGGACCACAAGGAGATTCACTCTCTCGGCGAGGTCATGGTAGCCCACCGAAAGCTGGCCACCGAGTATGGCAACCAGGCCGAATCTGTCGTTAGGACGGCTCAGGAACGTGCTCAGGCGCAAAGCCAAGGGGTGGATCCACAGCAACGGGTTCGGGAAGCAGTCACATTCTCCCGTGATAAGAACTTCGAGCGCGAGGCCGTCATTGATGAGAGAGCCCTTGTTCGGGACGCGTTGCGCCGCGGAATGGGCGAGATCACGTACGGGCCGGTTCGCGCCAACCTCAATGCCCGGATTGCCTCAGGAGAGTTCCAAACCGTCGAGCGACCTCACTCGATGCCGGGCCGGAAGCTGACAACCGCCCGAACCATCGCAGCCGAACGAGAGATCGTGCGCCGGGTCGCTGAGGGGCGGAGCCAAGTGGAACCAGTTCTCTCCCGGCAGCAGGCGATCGCGATTGCCGATGAGCACACGCACCTGAACAGATCTCAGAAGGCCGTCGTTGTGGAGATTTTGAGTTCGCCCGAGCAAATCCAGGGACTTCAGGGATTCGCCGGCTCGGGGAAAACGGCATCGCTTTCTGTGATTCGTGCGGCGACCGAGGCTCGAGGATACACAGTGCGTGGTTTTGCTCCGACCTCGCGCGCCGCTCGCCAACTCAATGACGCCGGTGTCGCGGCCGAAACACTGCAAAGGTTCCTTGCGCGTTCCATCGATCCGAATGAATCGGTGCAACCGAACTTCCATTTTGTCGATGAATCGAGTCTGGCGAGCACGCACCAGGTACGCGAACTATTTGCCCGCCTTCGACCGAACGACCGCGTGCTCCTGATCGGCGACATCCGCCAGCATCAGGGCGTTGAAGCTGGCCGCCCGTTCGAGCAGTTGCAGGTGGCCGGAATGCACACCGCGAAACTCGATGAAATCGTGCGGCAGCGAGACCCGTCCCTGAAATCCGCCGTCGAATTGTTTGCACACGGTCAGAGCGCGAAGGCACTCGCCCAGCTCCGCGAGTGCGGGCGCGTCGAAGTGATTCCCGGTCGCGAGGAGCGCGTCCGTACCATCGCCCGAATCTATGCTGAATCGCCGGCGAGTACGCTGATCGTTTCACCTGACAACTCTTCCCGCCGCGAACTGAACCGCGCCGTCCGTCGGGAACTGAAGGCAAACGAGTCTCTTTCGCACCAAGACCACACCTTCGCAATCCTTGCCCAGCGGCAGGACATGACGGGAGCGGAGCGTTCCTGGGCCAGTCACTATGAACCCGAAGACGTGATTCGCTACGCACGAGGCAGCAAGGCCACACGGATCGAAAGTGGCTCCTATGCCGTCGTAACGGCCACCGATCCGACCCGGAATCTGCTCACCGTTCAGAAGGGATCTGGTGAACTCGCCACCTACGATCCGCGCCGCCTAACCGGGGTCAGTGTCTATCGGGAGGCGATGAGCGATTTTGCAATCGGCGAGCGCGTCCAGTTCACGGCGCCGGACAAACAGCTCGGCGTCGCCAACCGGGACCTCGCAGTAATCGAATCCATTGCGCCCGACGGCCGCATCACCGCTCGGCTCAACGACAACCGGCAGATCGAATTCAACGCCGCTGAGCACCGCCACTTCGATCACGGCTACGCGGTCACCAGCCATAGCGCCCAGGGACTCACCGCCGAACGCGTCCTCGTCCATGCTGACACGAGCGTCCATCCTGAACTTCTCAGTTCTCGGTTTGGCTACGTCGCCGTCTCTCGCGCCAGCCACGAAGCGACTGTCTTCACCGACGACTTCACCCGGCTGGCCCAGCGACTCGGAACGGAAGTGAACAAAACGGCGGCTGTTGAAATCACTCAGCCCTTGTCTATCGGGCATGAGCTGGGATTGAGATGATAATGCCCGCGTATTTGCAGACACCGTCGGAAAAATTACCGTTGGCAAATTCACCAGACGTTGTCTGGCGAATTCTCTCAACGCTGTTAGAGGATGCCAATCTCTGTCAATTGAGAAAGATGCGAGAACACGAGCTTTGCAGGACCCTGTCAGTATCGTTCCATATTGGAACGAAATTGACCATTCCTACGGAACACGTCTCAGCGCCATATCGACGAATTGGCTCGTCGACTCGACGACAAAGTAAAGGCTACTTCTTTAGTCTCAGATCGAACGGATAAGCAATTGAGTCAGTGATTCTGAATTCCGCAGCCCGGCGGTGCGAAGGATTGAGGAGACAATTCATCGTCTCCGGAACGATGGCGCTTGGAACCCGAAGCAGGACCCTTTCATTTCGTTCCAGCCACGCTGATCCCAAATCCCGGGTCACCTCCAAACGGGTCCGCCAATCCTCAGGCAGATCCTTCACCCTGATCGATGGCGTTTGGAGGTTCGGTGCCTCGATGCGTAGCAAAGTAAATTCAGGAGGTACATCGTTGGCGCTGGTATGGACGCAAACCTCAAGCAGCGCAGCCGCAGGTGATTCTGCCAAATAGACAATCGGGCGCCCTGCATGGTGCCAACGTCCCGCAGCCCTGAGCCCACCCGTTCCGCTCAAATCACGATGTCGGCTGATCCGCCACAGCACCATCAGACAAACATGCCCTCGTCAATCTGGACGAGTAGTTCCTCAACGATGCGGCTTCCCGTGTCTGTCTTGAGCAGCGAAAGCGGCGCGCGGCCGTCGAGCCGGGCGTGAGGTTTCCGCAGCCAGGAGAGCGCCCGCTCCCGGCTTCCGTAAACGGACTCTGCAAGCGACAGGACGCGAATAGCACGCAAAACGCGGTCTGATTCTTCAACACTCAGCTTTTCCCGGCGTGACCTACGATGCTGCAGCGTGCGTTGAGGAATGATGACGGAGTCGATCTCCCTCCGTTCGAGCCCTAGCGAGATTAGCCGCTTGATGACAGTCGGAGCGATCTTCCCTTCGACAATCCGCAAAATCTCTCTCTCGCTTGTCGGACACTGCACACCGAGCCATTCGCCAATCTGGGCATTCGCGGCATTCATAAAATCAACCCACTACATTATGCCATAATTGCAACGGCAAAATGTAGCTTGGCGAACTCCGGCTCCACTTGGAGGACCGCTATGCGTGGCTTCATCTGTTCCTTTAGCAGGCTCCATTTCCGCGGCTGCATGCTGCATTCACGATAAAGGAGGTTTGCCAAGGCGAAAAACAGGCGCTTTCCTTTCCCAACCAACTACAACGAAACGCCCCAAGAATAACCGGCAATAACAAACTTGGCTGACTTTACTCTTTAGTCTGGTCAGGGAACCCGAAAACCATCTGCTGAGAGCGCGTCGGGCGTTGCGCGCCTTGCGGATGGCTCATGTGAATAGGCATAGAGGCGACCTTCCCTTTTGGCAGCCAACCGCCTCCGGCCCTTTTGATAAAGCGGGGAGTTCCGATATGCCCGCTGCGATGACATGGCTTAATCGTTACGAAGAGCGGTCCCTTGGTCTTGCTAATTATTTCCAGAATCTTATGGCGTCCCACCAGCAGCGACGCGATCCAATCCTCGGTCAAGGTGACATGGGAATCATCGAACATGAAGACCTTGCACTTGCCGTTGATTACCGCCTGGCGTTCAACAGGAACCCGTTCGATGCTTTTGTCTCCCGAGAGGATGATGAGATTCTTCGCAGCGCATTCAGCGATGATCTCAGCATCCGGTTTGTCACCAGGCCATCCGAATTCTCTGTGCGTAAATACCTGTAGCCGCACTCGACGCATCAAATCACGGATCAAATTACCGTGATTCTTGTCCAGAAAGAAACCGGCCGAATTAGGCTGCGCGTCGCTCAAAGTAGGAAATCGCTCTTTCTACCTGTGAAATCTCAACCTCGAAATCCTCAGCAATATACTTCGGGTCTTCTCCCGCTTTGAATCTGCGCCATACAGCGAGAACCGGAGTCCCTGTAGAGTCGATAATCGGCCGCGAGGATGCAACTCCAGCCACGATAGAAACAACTTTGTCGTCCTCTTCACCCTTCCGCAGAGGAAACACCTTAAACGGGTTCCGGTCATCGTCGCGCAGAACCCGGACAAGGAATGAATCCATGATCGCCAAGCTAAGCTGCGGACTGGAAAGGTTGAGCAACTCATTGACGCGCTTTACAAAAATCTCTTTTCCCTGAGTCAGGAAATCATCCGCGAGCAGTGGATGCTTGCGAGACTTTGGGTACTGCTTCACGATGGTTTTAATGGCTTCGCGAACCGCCCAAAACGGAATTTCATGTTCGTATCGAGTCGCGGCGAGGACGTGCGCCTCAGCGAGATTGTAGAAAGAGAGCAGACGCAACTTCTCATCCGCTGGCTTGATGACCGGTTGCCACGTCCGTCGGCCCGCTTTAGTCTCGTATGGTCTTCCGACAAGCCAAGTAGTCAGCGTCTGGGAATTGATGCCAAGATAGCGTGCTGCTTCCGCAATGGTGTATACGGGCTGCTCGCGGGGATCCAGTCCTTTGCGATATTTAGCCTTGAGCAGTCGATCCATTTACCGTCCCGTTGCCATCTGCTCGATAATCGGCATTGTCGCCATGGCACAAATCTCCTCTCCCGCGCCAAGCTCATTCCGGCACAGGTGAGCCATGGCGAATCACTCGGAAACCCCCGGCAAGAGTCAGACGAGTGACTTCGACCGATTCACGAACTTCATCCGTCTGCTAATCGCCGTTCCGCATTTAGAGATCAAGGCTCAGCTCGAAGCTGAGCGAACGTCTAAACCCTCCGCTTCCCGCGCTTCTGCCCCCCCGGCCCAAACGGGCAAGTTAGAACGGTCCGCACGTTTCTCCCACCTTGCCGGTCTGTTCTGCATAGGTAAGGCGTTTGCCTGCGATCCGCGACACTGCCAGCATAAACCCGTCCGCATCGTTCAGCGGGTTTTCTTTCATAGCCCGGTCATACAGAAGGACCCCTTGAAAGCGTCTAGTGATCGCACGATACTGGACTGCGACTTTACCGTTCTCTCGTATGACTAGCCGCGGGATGGAACGTCCTCAACCCGATCGAATGCCACCCTTCGACGCTGGTGACTAATGGCCGGCATATCGGCACTCCTGCCAGCCCCGATTTGGCCGGGCGGTTTGTCGTACCCAAATGGCGATGATGGATCTGTTCAGTCGATCGCCGGCTCGTCATTGGCAAAGATCGAGGTAACCGCAGACCTCGGCGTCACGATGACCGGCCACCAGAACGGCAACCCGCGCCAGCCCTCCGACTCCTCGCCGTTTTGACGGAGCAGCATGAGCGCCGGAACGTCATTCACCTTCACGCCCAGCAGATCAGCTTGCTGCTTGGTGTCGGGGTTGTCGGAGAACCGACCCTCCGCACGGTAACGTGCGATATTGCGCCCGGTCGCCGTCAGAAGCCAAACCTTCCCCTGCAGGCCGTGATCCTTCGATGTTCTCGACAGATGATCGAGAGCCGCCGAATGCGCTTTGCGGCTGTCGTCACCAGCTTCCTCGAATTCGAGATTTTCGTACGCAAGCTCCAGCAGTTCCATAGCTTTCTCCACAGTGATGAGGACAGGCTCGTCTGCGCTTTTTGCGAAGTGCCCGGAAATCTCGTCGTCCAGTTGCTGGAGCTTCTTCTTCCCGACGGTTTTGGCTACGGTTTGGAAGCCCGTCGGCAGAAGTCTCTTCCCCGGGCGGATGCTCACCACGTCGGAGAACATGAGCTTGTTCGGCGAGCAGGGAATAACCCGGTTCTGAGCGTCCCGCTGAATGAAGTACACGCCCCGATCGTGTGCTCCCGATTCGAATGCTTCCCGCAGGGCAGCGTCAAATTCGTGAATCTTGCGCATGATCTGGTACACGTGCAGCGGGGCGTAAAACCGCGTCACTGCCAGATCGGCCTTCTCTCGCGCTCCATACATCCGAGAATGCTGTAGCACCGTATCCTGCTGAGATTTCTTCGGATTGCGCCCGTAATAGAAGGCGATCAAATTGTTGATCGTGATCCCGCGATCGAGAATCTGTCCGCCGATGAACATATTGAATGGCGTGCGCAGCTTGAGCTGGCCATCGTCCGCCAGCAGTTCCTTGACATCCTTATCCGAGTTGACTCTGGTGATCCTGAGTTCGCCACCCGTGAGAGCGTTCACGGTCTGAGCCTTCACGGCGTCGAAGGTCGGCAGGAACGCTCCTTCTAGCTTGATCGAACGCTGCAGATCGCTGTACGCACTGTGAAGCAGCCCGTTGAACCGCGGTGTGTCTTTTCGTGCTTCGTCGATCAGCGCCGTTTTGATCGCCGTCGCCACCTTCTCCTGCCACGCATGAGATTCACGGGCCTGCTCGGTATGAAAGAGGAAGCTATACTTCTCAGGTTTCCGGCCTTCCGCCTTGGCCTGAAGCCGGCGGATCACGCCACCGACGATGAAGGTCACCGTGGCGTCCCGGAGAACCTCAGCGCGATTCTCCCCCAAAACGTTCTCGATCCGCAGCCGGCGGCGGTCCTCCTTCTTGAGCGCCTCACGCTCCTCCAGCGGAACCTCCCGGTAGAAGTAGTACGCGGGAGAGTTCGGGTCCATGCTGCGTTCGAAGTAGAAGTCGCCGCCCACATAATAGGAGTGGGTTGGCAGGATCACCGTGAATTTCGGCCTCTTCGGCTTGAAGAGCGGAACCCCACCCACCAGCATTTCCTCCTCCGGCTGGAGGTAAAGGGAATACGGCGTGGCCGTCACCTGTAGAAAGTCAGAGTCGGTGACCAGCCCCCGAAGGTGATCGATCTGCCTTGAAATCTTGCCGACGCCAATCACGCCGTCTTTCCTTTGCGCACTGACCGACGCATAGTCAGCCTCGTCGTCGATAATCAGAACCTTCTTCTGGCGAAGCTCAGGGTGCCGGCGCTCAAACACATCCAGAAGGCGGTGCAGATTGTCGTCTTCCTTTTTGACTACAAGAATCAACCGCTTGTTCAGTTCATAGGCCTCCAGATGAGGCAGCGACATGACGTCCTCCGCCAGCACTTCCTCAGCCGCAATCAGTTCGCGAAAGTCCTCTTTGATCCGGGTAAGGGTCTGCTGGGTGAGCGACACGTTGTTCTTCGTCAGCACGACCGCTACGCCGTATCCGCGGTCGAAGCAGCGTGCAATGATTCCCAGGAAAGCACGAGTCTTGCCGCTCTGAATCTTCCCCAGCAGCATGCCGGGACTGCGCACGGAAGTGCTCCCGTCGCACAGATGATTCACCGTCTCTTCAACCTTAGCCATCAACTCCGGGTCATCACCTCGCTTGGTTGCCATCTGGTCGTAGTACTGCGAGGCAAGCTGTAGGTCTTTGGTCTGGCGTTTTGCCAGCCACGCCCGTATCTCTCCTGCCCGGAAGACCGGGCCTGACTTGAGGTCGGCGATCGGCGCGGGGAAGTCCGGAGAGAACCGCTTCCGCCAGTTCGCCACTGCCGAAGGAGTTACGTTCGCGAGATTCGCAATTTCAAAGAGACCGATCAACTCGCCGTCCACCTTGTGACCTCCGTTAACGATCACTACTGTGAATGAAATTCACGGACCTGTCAATAAAATTTCCAAGAACATTCCTGCAAAGATAGAATTATTCGCCTTCTGTTCGCCAGTGGTTGGCGATCCGTGATCTGCTGCGCAGCCATCGCGATCACGTGCTGACTGACTTGAGCCGCCCCTCACGCAAGCCCTACTGTTCATCGCGGATGGCTTAGAATGCCTCAGAAACCAAACGACATCCGGAACGGAGTCCTGCGTGGCTGGAAAACCGAAGAAGCAGACCAAGACTCGCACGAACGGCACCCCAGGAAAGCTCGGTAACGTCACTGATTACCGGCATGGGGAGGCCACGCGGACCAACAATCCGCCGGCGAAGATCGCAGCCGAAGGCACCGTACCCCTCATGCCGAAGATTCGGTATGAGTACAGCCCCCGCCTGGCACCTGTGCTGCGATTCGACCCTACGGGCCAGGCCGACAGCCTTCCGGAGCTTTTGCAAAAAGCGCAGCGCCAACCACTCACTGCCGACGAGACAAGGCTCCTTGCCGATGCCCTTCGCAATCAGGAGCCATGGCTGGAATGGGCCAACAAACGTGAGAAGCGCTGGTTTGATGTCGATCCGGTTGCGTTGCACATTCACGAGCGGGTAAGCGCACAGGCGATCTTGCGCGTGGCGGCAAGGCAGGATATCGAGCCTTCGCTCTTCGCCGATCCGCAGCAGCAGTATCACGAGGCCGTGCAGTTCTACCGTCACCCGATCCCGTGGACGAACAGGCTCATCCTTGGCGACAGCCTCCAGGTGATGACATCGCTCTCACGGCGCGAGGACTTGGCTGGCAAAGTCCAGATGATCTATATGGACCCGCCGTACGGGATCAAGTTCGGCAGCAACTTTCAACCTGAGGTCGCGAGACGAGATGTAAAGGATAAAGATGAGGACCTAACACGCGAACCGGAGATGGTGAAGGCCTATCGCGATACCTGGCACTTGGGCATCCACTCGTACCTCAGCTATTTGCGCGACCGGCTCGTTGTCGCCAGGGAGTTGCTATCGGACTCAGGTAGTCTATTTCTCCAAATTGGAGATGAGAATCTCCATCGCGTCAGGATCATACTGGATGAAGTCTTCGGTCAAGATAGTTTTGTTGCGAACATCACATTTAGAACGACATCCAATCAGTCGAGCGGTAGCCTCGGCATTAATAGCGATCATCTTCTTTGGTACGCTCGCGATGCAGAGAAACTCAAATACCACCAAGTCTACGTTCCCTACACCCTCGAAGATGATATTGGAGAGCGATACACACGGGTCGAATTGACCGAGGGTACGCGGCGGTTCATGAACAGCCCCGAGCGAGAAGACCCTTCCAGAATCAGTCCAGATTCCCGCGTCTATCGGCATGGGAGTCTCGTCTCCGCTGGATCCACATCAACTACAACGACTTCCTTCGAGTTCGAGGGCGTCAAGTTCCACCCGGGCCAAACTCGACATTGGAAGACGACGCTAACGGGTATGAAGCGTCTCGATGCAGCCGGCCGGTTGGCTGCACCCAGTCCCAACTCTTTGGCATACGTCCGCTTTCTGGGCGACTTCGCGGCCCGCGAACTAACAAACGTATGGACCGACACACAGACGGGCGCCTTTACTGATCCAAAGGTCTATGTAGTGCAGACCAACACTAAGGTGATTACCCGATGCGTTCTAATGGCCACTGATCCCGGCGATCTTGTGCTCGACCCGACGTGTGGAAGTGGAACAACTGCATTTGTCGCCGAGCAGTGGGGACGACGGTGGATCACTGTCGATACGAGTCGTGTTTCTATTGCCATCGCCCGACAAAGGCTGATGACTGCGAAGTACGATTTTTATTGCCTAAAGGATGAGGCTGGCGGAATCGCAAACAATTTTGTTTATAAAACGGTTCCGCACATCACCCTCAAGTCGATCGCGCAAAACCAGAATCTCGATCCTATATTTGCTAAATATCAGCCACCGTTGGACGAAGCGTTACGACAATGTAATGCCGCGTTGAAACAGGTTGATAACGCCACACGCGAAGGTCTTCGCGCGAAACTATTACGCAAGCAAAAGGAAGAGGGTCGAAGGGCGATTTCGGAGGCAGATCGGAGGCGCTGGATGCTGCCAGAAAAGGGAACACCATGGGAGTATTGGCAGGTTCCGTTTGATACCGATCCGGATTGGCCACAGAAGCTGAAGGACGCGGTTTCGGTCTATCGAACGACGTGGCGGGCCAAGATGGACGACGTGAATGCGTGCATTGCCGCTAATGCCGAGCAGGAGGAGTTGGTGGACCGGCCCGAAGCGGTGAAGGGAATCGTGCGCGTGAGCGGCCCGTTCACCGTAGAGGCTGTGCAACCGCCGGAGATGTCTTTGGGCGAAGCGAAGGTCATCGATGTGGAGGGTTTCGGGGGCGCTCCTGATGAAATGGAAACATTTGAGTTGCGCATGGTTGAAACCCGCGCAGATCAGGAAGCACAAAACATTGATGCCTACCTGGATCAGATGATCCGGTACCTCAAAATGGATGGCGTCCTCTTCCCGAACAATAAGACGATGAAGTTCCATCGCCTGGAGCCGGTGATGGATGGCAGTGTGATCCACGCCGAAGGCCGGTGGGCCAACGGCGATGCCGACCACGACCCGGACGGAAAAGCGAACGTCGGCGTGGTATTCGGCCCGCAGTACGGGCCCGTGACTGCCATGCAGGTGGAGGAGTCGGTCCGTCAGGCGAATCGGCGCGGATACGACCACCTGGTGATTGCTGGGTTCAGTTTCGATGGCCCTGCACAGGCCGTCATCGCCGAAAGCTCCCATCCGAAGCTCAAGGTGCACGCCGCGCACATCCGACCCGATGTGAACCCGGGGATGGCCGGCCTTTTGAAAGAGCAGCCTGGCAGCCAGTTGTTCAGCGTCTTCGGCCAGCCTCGCACGGTGATAAGCGGCCCGAACGCTGACGGCGAGTACAGAATCGCCATGGAAGGCGTGGATATCTACAATCCTGTCGATAATACGGTGACTCCGACGAACGCTGACAAAGTGGCGGCTTGGTTCATCGACAGCGATTACGATGGCCGAACCTTCTGCATCACTCAGGCGTTCTTCCCGGACAAAAGCGCCTGGGAGAAGCTCAGCAAGGCACTCGATGGCATAGTGGACGCGGAGCGTTTTGAGGCGCTGAATGGGACCAAGTCGCTGCCTTTCCCGCTAGGAAAGCACAGATGCGTAGCCGTCAAAGTCATCGACCCACGCGGAAACGAAGTGATGAGAATTCACCCGCTGAGGGACCGCCGTGGCCGATAGAACCGGACAAATCCCAGTTCAGCCGGTAGAACGGCCCATTCTGTGCAGTCCCTACGAAAAGCCTGACCTTCATTGGCTCTACGACAGCAAAACCGGGGAACCAAAGAAAAACCCTGGCCGCCGGGACGCCGGTTACTGGTACAAGACGGACAAGGTCGGCGGCGCTCAGAGCAAGCTGTTCGTCGAAGAGGAACGCGATGATCTGGAACTCGTGAATGCCCTTCGCCGCGACGTTGATCGCTGGCGCGAGTCTGGATACCGCGGCGCTTCCAATGTCACAAAGGACCTGTTGAACCACTGGAACAGTAAAGACAGGGGTCGCCGGCTCTTCTTCTGCCAGCGAGAAGCTGTCGAGACCATCATCTATCTCGCGGAGATTCGAATCCCAGGCCGAACCAGCAGAACGCAGTTCAAGGATTTCGCAGTCACCGACGAGGACCTGCGGCAGCTTCTCCGAGGAGAGCGTCCGGGGTTCTACCAAACAGCCACGGACTTTTATCCCACTCTGGTGGATGCCTCGCCCGACACAAGCTTGTTGCACCTCCAGCGTCTCGGCTGCAAGATGGCGACCGGCTCAGGCAAAACAGTCGTGATGTCGATGCTGATTTCCTGGGCCTTCTGCAATCGAGGTGTAAATCCCAGTAGCAAGGAGTTCCCGAACGCTGTTCTCGTTGTGTGCCCAAACTTGACGGTGAAAGAGCGGCTGCAGGTTCTGCGCCCAGAAGAGCCCAACAACTACTACAGCGAATTCGACATAGTGCCGGTGAAATATCGACCCCTGATGCAGAAGGGGAAAGTGCTCATCACCAACTGGCACCTGTTCAGCCCACAATCGCAGCATGAAGAGGGCGGGAAGACGTACGCTGTGGTAGACAAGGGTCCCGAGACCCCAGAAACCTTCGCCCGGAGGGTTCTCGGCAGCGATCTTTATGATCGGATGCCCATCATGGTGCTGAACGATGAGGGGCATCATTGTTGGCGTCCATTGGCGAACGACAACGTAGACCAGCCGGTCGAAGCAACTGGACAAACCCTTGAGGAGGAGGAACTCGAAGCTACCGTATGGGTCGGCGGTCTGGACACGATCAACAACGCGAACCCAGAGGGATCGAAAACCCGAGGGATTGCGCTCTGTGTCGATCTTTCAGCCACACCGTTCTATATCGCAGGAAGCGGCCATCCAGAAGGCAGACCATTCCCGTGGCTGGTCAGCGACTTCGGCCTTGTCGATGCGATCGAGAGCGGGATCGTCAAGATTCCGCGCATGCCGGTCATGGACGTCACTGGACTTCCCGATCCGAAGTATTTCCGGTTGTGGGAAACCATCAGGGCCAACTTGCAGCCTGCGGATTTTCACCCTGGAAAAGCTCGTAGGCCGAAACCTGGCGTTGTCTACCGCGACGCAGAAGGAGCGCTGCAGCAGCTCGCCGGGCAATGGAGGGAGCGTTTCGACTACGTCGAGCGGGCCACTCCCGGCCAAGAGCATGTGCCCCCGGTCATGATCGTTGTCTGCGACAACACGGATATCGCCGAGCTCTTCTTCGAAAAGATTAGCGGCGAGACGAAGGTTGAGTTGGTGACCGAGGCAGATGTTGAGGAGGAAGAAGAGGAAGAAGAATCGACTTCCAACGGCAAGCGCAAAGCAAAACCCAAATGGATTACGAGCTACGGCCAGAGCCAGGTCCTGCCCGAACTTCAGAATTCGGCAGATCGAAAACACACGATCCGAATTGACACGAAACTGCTCGCAGAGGCAGAGAGGGGCGATTCCAAAAAAGGGAAGAAGGACTTCGCTGAGGAACTTCGCCAGGTCGTCGCCACCGTCGGCAAGCGCGGTCATCCAGGAGAGCACGTCCGCTGTGTTGTGTCGGTCGGAATGTTGACCGAGGGCTGGGACGCAAATAATGTCACCCACATTCTTGGCATCCGCGCATTCGGGAGCCAGCTACTCTGCGAGCAGGTCGTGGGGCGCGGCCTCCGCCGAATGGACTACACGCCTATGAAAACGGAGGACGGCAAAGAACTCCTGACCGAGGAGTACGTCGATGTATATGGCATTCCGTTCTCGGTGATCCCCTTTAAAGGACGGGCTGTAAACACACCGGCAACCGAAGACAAGCCAAAACAGCACGTCATGGCTCTGCCCGAACGACGAGCGATGGAACTTCGTTTCCCAGTCGTCGAGGGCTATGCATTCGCCCTGCGGAAGAACCTGATCAAATGCGACGTAAGCTCGATGGAATCCCTGGTGATTGAACCGTACCGGGAACCGACCGCGACGTTTCTGACGGGCACGATCGGATACAAGCAGGGACACGCCGCTTCCGGAGCGCTGGTTTTGCCGCTGGTTGAGCAGGACCGCCGGACCTACTACGAGCAGAACCATATCGAGACGATCAAGTTCAACATCGCCCGGCTCGTGGTTGAGTTCTTGTCAGACGCGTCGCATCAGGGCAATGATCGAAAGGCCCGCGTCTTCCGGCTGCAATCGAAGCACCAACTCTTCCCCCAAGTCTTTTCGCTCGTCGATGAATACGTGCGCACAAAGGTTGATTTCCAAGGAGAACACCATTCGGAACTTGGCCTGAGTATCTACGTCCAACGGATCATCGAACGCTTGCTTGCCCGCATCGAGCCCGATGATGATAGCGGCGAGATGCCATTGATGCCGATCCTCAATCGTTATAAGCCGATTGGCACGACCGCTGAGGTTGACTTCAAGACCACGAAGCCCTGCTTCCCCACGGCCATGAGCCACATCAATCAGGTGGTCGCGGACACGCAGCAGTGGGAGCAAAGCAGCGCCTTTCGTCTGGAAATGGCGGCCAAGCACGGCCTCATATCCTGCTATGCAAAGAACGACCATCTCGGTTTGATGATCCCGTATGAATACTTCGGAGTTGAGCACAACTACGTTCCCGATTTCCTCGTCAGGATGCAGAACGGGACGATGCTTCTTCTGGAGATCAAAGGCCAAGAGGACAACCAGTCAAAAGCCAAACACGATTCCGCCCGGCGTTGGGTGTCAGCGGTGAATAATTGGGCCAAACTGGGAAGGTGGGATCTCCACGTCTGCAGAAATCCGCAATTGGTAGAGAAGGAGCTAGAGTACATTATTGCCGCATCGGACTGGACAGCTCCACCGTTGGTACGGTGACGAGTCGACCCGAAGTGCAACGAAGTCCGGTACCGCGGGAACGTCTTGTTATGTAACGTCTTGTTATGTATTGTCGGGGTCCACTCGTTCGTCATTCGTTTCCGGGCGAAGCGTAGGCTCCGCTCGGCTCCTCCTGTCAATCCCGCTTGTGCAGCTCCGCGCGGCGCAGAACGTGCGCGCCGTGCTCGCTTCCGCGCCCCTGCGGGCTTCGGGGATTGACAGCGCCTCCCTCCGCCTCTATTCGCCAGCCATGAAACGAATGTCTTTTTTTGGCCCTCCCAGGGCCGAAAACGGGCAAATCCACTCTTCGGAGCAAAGTCATGGCAGCCGGCAGCAATGTAGCAGCAACCGTCACCGTACCCCCCAGCCACATCACCGCGCAGCGGAAGTACAGCAGCGATTCTCCTTACCAGCAGCGCACGATACAGCGCGACAACCCCGCGCAAACGCTCATCAAGCAGGCCGTGGACTTCCTGCTCCAGCAGCTTGAGGCAGGCAAGAGCGAAACACTGACCGCCTACCTTGCCGCAATGGCCCGGTTCCATTCCTATTCTTTTGGAAACATTCTCGCCATCGCGCGGCAGCGCCCGACCGCTTCCCGCGTAGCCGGGTTTTCGACGTGGAAGGAGTTGGGCCGGTTCGTCAAGCGAGGCGAGAAGGGTATTCAGATTCTCGCTCCCATCGTCGGCCACCGGCGCACGAAGAACGATCAGGAGCCGCAGACCGACGAGAAGCCGCGCCCCGTCCTGATTGGCTTCCGCGCCGTGTACGTCTTCGATGTGGCGCAGACCGAAGGCGCGGACCTGCCCGAGTTCGAGCACAACATTACCGGCGACGTGCGGGAGCATCGGGACCGGCTCATCGAGTTCCTTGCACGCCAGAACATCGCGCTCGATTACACCGAGAATATCGCACCCGCGCTCGGCGTGAGCTACGGCGGCAGAATTGCCCTGCTGCCGGGCCAATCGAAGGCCGAAGAGTTCGTCACGCTGGTACATGAGGTCGCGCACGAACTGCTGCATAAGACCGACCGCCGCACCAAGACCACCGCCACCGTGCGCGAGACGGAAGCCGAAGCCGTGGCTTTCATCGTAGGTCAGGGCATTGGCCTTGAGATGGGCCGCGCATCGAGCGACTACATCCAGATGTACGCGGGCAATGCGGCGCTTCTGGCCGAAAGCCTTGAAGTCGTGCAGCGCACTTCCGCCATCATCCTCGGCGCAATCAATGTGGAGGCAGTCCCGGAGGCAACTCCGGCGACTGAGGAACCCGTCGCGGAGGTGGCCTGATGCAGACCGTCCTTCGCATCCTTGAGCGGGCCGGAGGCTACCGGCCCACTCTTTACCTCAAGATCGGGAATCCGCCCTACATGGCCCTTGTCATCGAGGCTGTGCCGGGACGCGGCCCGCTCGGTTGTCCGGCTCTCTCCGTCGCGCATTATGGCGAACAGAATGGCGACCTGATGCGCGACCCGGAGATGTGCTTCGAGTGGTCGCAGCCGACCTGCTTCGCGGTCCTTACAAACCGGCGCAATATGGCCGCGTCATTCTGCCGCTGACGGTGCTTCGCCGCCTCGACTGCGTTTTAGAACCCACCAAACAGAAAGTTCTGGACAAAGCGGCGGCGCTGAAAGCGAGCGGAATCAAGGACCCCGAACCGATCCTCAACAAAGCCGCTGGGCAGAAATTCCACAACACAAGCAAATGGGATTTTCAACGCCTCAAGGGCGACCCGGACAAGATCGCCGCCAATCTGGCCTTCTACATCAAGCACTTTTCTTCCAAGGCGCGGCAGATCTTTGATTACTTCGAGTTCGAAAAGGAGATCGCCAGGCTGGCGGAAGCCAACCGGCTTTATCTGGTCATCTCCAAGTTCGCCGAGATCGATCTTCACCCGTCGGCCGTGGCCAATCACGAGATGGGGTTGATCTTCGAGGATCTGATCCGGCGCTTCAACGAAGCATCGAATGAAACTGCCGGCGACCACTTCACGCCACGCGAAGTGATTCGCCTCATGGTCAACCTGCTCTTCACGCCAGACTCTCAGGTTCTGCGCACGCCCGGTGCAGTGCGCACCCTGTACGATCCGGCCTGCGGCACGGGAGGAATGCTCAGCGTCGCCGAGGAATTCCTGCGCGAGCTGAATCCCGATGCCAAGCTCGAAGTCTTCGGCCAGGATTACAACAACGAGGCCTTCGCCATCTGCTGCTCCGACATGATGATCAAGGGGCAGCACCCGGACAATATCAAATTTGGTGACAGCTTCACCGACGACGGTCTCGCCGGCAAGAAGTTTGATTACCTGCTCGCCAATCCGCCCTTCGGCGTCGAGTGGAAGCCCCAGGCCGACAAGATTATCGCGGAGCATGAGCAGCGCGGCTTCGATGGCAGGTTTGGCCCCGATCTGCCGCGAATCAACGACGGTTCGTTGCTTTTCATAATGCACATGATCTCGAAGATGAAGCCGGAAGGGTCGCGCCTGGCCATCGTCTTCAATGGCTCGCCGCTTTTCACCGGCGACGCTGGATCGGGCGAGAGTGAGATTCGCCGCTGGATCATCGAGTCAGATTGGCTTGAGGCCATCGTCGCCCTGCCGACCGAGATGTTCTACAACACCGGCATCGCTACATATATATGGGTGCTCACCAACCGCAAGCGCCGCGAGCGGCGGGGCAAGGTACAACTCATCAATGCCACCGACCTCTATGTGAAGATGCGCAAAAACCTCGGCAACAAGCGCAACGAGCTTTCCGACGGCAATATTGCGGAGATCGTCGATCTGTATGGCGACCTGACCAAGAACGGACGCTCGAAACTCTTCGACAATACCGATTTCGGCTACAGCCAGATCACGGTCGAGCGTCCGCTCAAGCTGGCGTTTCAGGTCACGGCAGAGCGCATTGCGGCGCTCAAGGAAGAAAGTGCCTTCCAAAAACTGGCAACCTCCAAGAAGAAAGGCCGCGAGGGCCAGCATGAAATCGAGGCTGGGCAAGCGCTTCAGCTTGAAATCGCACGGATGCTGAGGGAGATGGACTCGTCGATCGTAGATAGAGACCGTCCCGCATTCGAAGAGCGGCTGACCTCTGCCATCGACCAGGCCGCGATCAAGATTCCGGCGCCGGTGCGCAAGGCCATTTTCAATACGATGTCCGAGCGGAACGATTCCGCCGAGATTTGCCGCGACGCCGACGGCAACCCGGAATCTGACACCGAACTGCGCGATTACGAGAACGTGCCCTTGAAAGAGAACATCCAGGCCTACTTCAAGCGCGAGGTTCTCCCGCATGTTCCCGACGCGTGGATCGACGAATCGAAAACGCGCGTTGGCTATGAAATCCCTTTCAATCGCCACTTCTACGTTTTCAAACCGCCTCGCCCGCTCGACGAGATCGACGCCGAGCTGAAGACCGTCGCCGGCCGCATTATGACCATGCTGGAGGGGTTGGCCGAATGAGCGAAATTCTCGATCCACGCAGCGGGGAGCCAGAAGAACAGCAGGGCTTCGCTGAAATCCTGCAGCTGATCGACGCGTGCCAGGGCCGCGCGCTCCAAGCCGTCAACACTGTTCTCATCGATCTTTATTGGCAAATCGGCGAGTCCATCAGCCGCCGCCTAGCTGCGTCTGAGTGGGGCGAAGGCACCGTGGATCGCCTGGCCCAATTCATCGCCCGGGCGATACCCGGCGTGCGTGGCTTTTCCCGTCCCAACCTCTTCCGAATGAGGCAGTTCTATGAAGCCTACAAGGACAGCCAAATTGTCTCGCCACTGGTGAGACAATTGCCGTGGTCTCACCACCTCATCATTCTGGGCCAGAGCAAAAGGCCGGAAGAGCGCGAGTTTTACCTGCGCATGGCCGTGCAGGAGCATTGGACAAAACGCCAGCTCGAACGCCAGTTCAAAGCAGCATTCTTTGAGCAAGCAGTGCTCAATCCGCCAAAAGTCTCGCCAGCGGTGAGACAGACTCACCCCGAGGCACTCACAATTTTCCGCGACAGCTACACGCTGGAGTTTCTCGGCCTGCCATCGGGACATTCCGAAGCCGACCTGCACCACGGCCTAGTCGCTCGCATGAAGGATTTCCTGTTGGAGCTGGGCCGCGATTTCTGCTTTGCCGGCTCCGAGTACCCGCTGCAGGTTGGGAAGCGGGATTTCGCCCTGGACCTGCTCTTCTACCACCGCGGATTGAACGCGCTCGTCGCCATCGAACTCAAGGTTGGCCCCTTTGAGCCCGAATATCTGGGTAAGCTCAATCTCTATCTGGAGGCGCTTGACCGCGACGTGCGTAAGCCGCACGAACGGCCCTCAATCGGAGTTCTGCTCTGCGCCAGCAAGGATAACGAGGTGGTCGAGTACGCCCTCAGCCGGACCCTGAGCCCTGCGCTGGTCGCCGAGTACCAAACCATGCTGCCGGACAAGCACCTACTCCAGGCCAAGCTCCACGAATTCTACCGGCTCAATGCCCCTGACGGAGACGAGGCATGAAGCTGCCACGCTATCCGAAATACAAAGACAGCGGCGTCGAGTGGCTGGGGCAGGTGCCGGAAGATTGGAAGGTTTTGCCGCTTAAATTCCTAACGAAAAAGATCGGGAGTGGAATCACTCCACGCGGCGGAAGCGAGGTCTATTCCGACGAAGGAGTCCTGTTTCTTCGGAGCCAGAATGTTTACGATGATGGACTACACCTCGATGAGGTAGCCTTCATTCCGCATGAAACGGACGAAGAAATGTCATCAACCCGCGTAAAGCCGGGAGACATCCTTCTCAATATCACGGGAGCATCGCTGGGGCGAACCGCACTTGTCCCTGAGGGATTTGCGCCAGCAAATGTCAACCAGCATGTCTGCATTATTCGGCTGCGTGGCGCAAAGCTAAATGGCTTTATTTCATATGCAATGAAGTCCTCTGCAATAAAAGGTCAGATCGAGATCGCAGAGAACGGCGCAGCTCGTGAAGGTCTGAATTTTGTGCAGATTGGCGGATTTCATATTGCGCTCCCGACAGCAGACGAAGAAGCTCAAGCGATTTCTCTGTTTCTTGATCGCGAAACAGCGAAAATCGATGCACTTGTAGCAGAACAGCAGCACCTAATCGAGTTGTTGAAGGAGCAGCGGCAGGCGATCATCGCTGAAGCCGTCACTAAAGGCATCGATGCCGACGCTCCCATGAAGCCGTCTGGCATTGACTGGATCGGCGATATTCCAGCTCATTGGAGCGTTGAGAGAACAAGGTGGCTCCTCCCGGAACGCGATCAACGATCCAAAACCGGCGAAGAAGAGATGCTCACCGTATCGCATCTGACAGGCGTGACGCCGAGATCCGAAAAGAACGTCACCATGTTCGAGGCCGAAACGAACGAAGGTTACAAGCTATGCCGCGCAGGGGATCTCGTCATCAATACGCTTTGGGCTTGGATGGGAGCAATGGGGATTGCACCGGTCTTCGGCATTGTAAGTCCAGCTTATAACGTCTATATTCCCGGAAAGCGACTTTGGCCAAGTTATGTGGATTCGTTGGTGCGGATGCCGCTATTTGCGCAAGAAATAACCCGGTACTCAAAAGGAGTGTGGACCTCGCGCCTACGTCTCTACCCTGAAGGTCTTTATCAGGCGTATTTTCCTGTACCACCGCTTGATGAACAGAAAGCGATCGCGCAGCACATTGCAGACGAAAACGCACGAATTGAATCCCTGATGACCGCAGCGAACAAGTCGATTGAGCTTCTTCAGGAACATCGGTCCACCCTCATCTCGAATGCCGTCACTGGCCAAATCGACGTGCGCAACTATCGCCCCGAGGAGGCTCCTGCCGTATGCCGATAGACCACAGGGAGAAGGCCTTCGAGTCGGCGATTGAGCATCATCTGGTCACGTGCGCGGGCTACGTCAAAACCGAGCAGGGCCAGTTCCATCAGGAGCGTGCGTTAGACCCAACACAGTTCACTCCCTTTGTTCAGGAGACGCAGCCTAGAACCTGGGAGCGGCTGCGCAAGCTCCTGGCGGATCGCACCGAAGAGACGCTGCTCGACGATCTGACCAAGTCGATGGACACGCGCGGCTCGCTCGATGTGCTGCGCCACGGCTTCAAGTGCTACGGTGAGCCGGTCAAGGCTGCTTACTTCAAGCCCGCCACCCGTATGAATCCCGACGAACTGGCGCTCTATGAAAAGAACCGCCTTACGGTGGTGCGGCAACTACTCTTCAAGGCCACCAGCTCGCAGGCTCTCGATTTGACGCTCTGCCTGAACGGAATTCCGGTGGTCACTGCCGAACTGAAGAACCCGATGACCAGCCAGGACGTTCAGCATGCGATGTGGCAATACCGGAACGACCGCGACCCAAACGACCTGATCTTCCACTTCAAAAAGCGCGCGCTGGTCCACTTCGCTGTCGATCCCGACCTCGTTTATATGACCACGCGCCTCACCGGCAAATCGACCTACTTTTTGCCCTTCAATAAAGGCGACGGCATGGGCGCTGGCAATCCTCCGGCGGAGGTGGGCAAGTACAAGACCTCGTACCTGTGGGAGGAGGTCTGGCAGCGCGACAGCCTGCTCGACATTCTCGGCCGCTTCATGCACCTTGAGGTGACAGAAACCGAAGTCGGCGCCAGGAAGATCAAGAAGGAGACGATGATCTTCCCGCGCTACCATCAGCTCGACGCCGTGCGCAAGCTGGAGCGGGCAGCGCGCGACGAGGGCGCTGGCTCAAATTATCTGATTATGCACTCGGCCGGCAGCGGGAAGAGCAACAGCATCGCCTGGCTGGCGCATCGGCTGGCAAACCTGCACAGCGAAAACGATGAGAGGGTCTACGATACGGTGATCGTCGTCACCGACCGCCGTGTTCTCGACCAGCAGTTGCAGAACACGATCTATCAGTTCGAGCACCAGAGCGGCGTTGTGCAGAAGATCGACGAAGACTCGACGCAGTTGGCCGACGCGTTGAAGTCCGGCGTTCCCATCATCATTACGACCTTGCAGAAGTTTCCGTTTGTGACGGAGAAAGTCGGCGGCCTGCCAAACCGGAAGTATGCGGTGATTGTGGATGAAGCGCATAGTTCGCAAACGGGCGAGGCGGCGGCGGAGTTGAAGGGCGTGCTGGCCGGGGATGCGCTCAAGGAAAGAGCAAGGCAGGAGGCTGAGGAGCGCGGGCTACCTGATTACGAGGAAGAAGTCGTCAGGGCGATGGCGAAACGCGGACCTCAGCCGAATCTGAGTTTCTTTGCCTTCACGGCCACGCCGAAATACAAAACGCTGGAAACCTTTGGTCGCAAAGACGCGGAGGGAAAGCCGCAGCCGTTTCACATTTATTCAATGCGCCAGGCTATCGAGGAGAAGTTTATTCTCGACGTGCTGAAGTATTACACGACTTACAAGACCTACTTCCGGCTGATCAAATCCATCGAAAACGATCCGAAGCTGGACAAGCGGAAGGCCGCGCGAGCTTTGGCGCGTTTTGTCAGCTTCCATCCCTACAATCTGGCGCAGAAGACCGAAGTCATGATCGAGCACTTCCGCACGTTCACGAAGGCGAAGATCGGCGGTCGCGCAAAAGCGATGGTAGTGACGGGCTCCCGCGAGCACGCCGTTCGCTACAAGCAGGAGTTCGACAAATATCTTGCAGAGAAGGGATACGACGACATCAAGGCTCTGGTGGCGTTTTCCGGCACCGTTGCGCTTGATGCCGGCGACGAGTACACCGAGGTCGGGATGAACAATGGCCTCCGCGAGAGCCAGTTGCCCAAGGAATTTACCAAGGATTTGTATCAGGTTTTGATCGTTGCGGAAAAATACCAAACTGGGTTCGATCAGCCATTGCTGCACACCATGTATGTGGACAAGCGCCTTGACGGCGTGCAGGCCGTTCAGACTCTATCGCGCCTGAACCGAACCCAAGCCGGTAAGGAGGATACGTTCATCCTCGACTTCGTGAATGAGGCGGAGGACATTCGCGAAGCGTTTAAGCCCTACTACGAGGTTCCGGGCATCGACCAGCAGGTCGATGTTCAGCAACTCTACGGGCTCCAGAAAAGCTTGGCCGATGAACAGGTTTACTGGGCAAACGAGGTTGAGGAGTTCGCCAAAGTCTTCTTCAGGCCAAAGCAATTCCAGTCACAGACCGACCACGCCGCGATGCACCGCATATTGAATGGCCCGGTTGAGCGGTTTGCAGCGCTCAGTGAAGAAAAGCAGGAGCAGTTCCGCAGCAACCTCGTTGCCTATCGGAACCTGTATTCGTTCATGTCGCAGGTCATTCCGTTTCAAGACGCTGACCTGGAAAAGCTATACGCATTTATTCGGCTACTGATCCCGCGGCTTCCCAAGCGCGGTACCGGCCCCACAGTTGCGATCGACGACGAGGTCGCACTTCGCTACTACCGCTTACAGCAAACGAGCGAAGGCTCAATTGCGCTGTCAGCCGGCGAAAGAGGTTCTTTACCGGCGCCCACGGCGGTAGGCACGGGTCAGAACCACCGTGAAGAGGTCGAACTTTCACGGCTCATCGACGTAATCAACGATCGCTTTGGAACGGATTTCAAACCGGCTGACCAACTCTTTTTCGAACAGCTCAGGGAAGAATCAGTTTCGGATACTTCCATCCAACAGGCCGCGATGGCCAATTCGCTGGAAAACTTCGGATACGTTTTCGACAAGGCGCTCGAAGACAAGTTCATTGACCGCATGGACCAGAATCAGGAGATCTTCACCCGTTATATGAACGACAAAGATTTCCAGCAGCTTGTCAGCGAATGGCTGCGAAAGCAAGTCTACGATCAGGTTCGCACTCAGCAACCGGATGAATGATAGGTTATCTGAGCCCGCCCTCCGGGCAAATTCTCAGGCAATATCAGGAAAAAGCCGCCTATCGAGCAGCGCTGGTTGGCCCCTGGTGGTCGAGTCGATGGGCGCAACCATCCATACGAAATGGGTCACGATCAGGCGCTTTTCTTCGCTACGCCCTTCTGTTTCGCCCATCTGCGCTTCTGTGCTGCGGCAATCCGCGCCCGTGCTTCAGGGCTCAAGGTGCGCTTTTTACGGGGCAACTTCGCATGTGTTGCTGAACCGACACCCGCCAGAAGGGTACGGACTTGTTGAAGACGGGCAATTTCAGAATCAACCTCTGAGACCAGTTGCACGGTGTCCATGCCAGTCAGTGTAAACCAGTGCCGACGTTGTGAATCGTTACTCCGGGCAATCCTTGCCGTCTGGTTGATACCAAGGCTGCTTCCGCTAAGGGAAGATCGCCTCGTTCCGCAACATCAGGTGCGAGAGAACTTTCTTGGCAAGGTATTCCGCAAAATCAACCTCCCGATCCAGCTCTGAATCGCTCAGCATCTGCTTTGTGCGCGCTGGCCATTTAGCCGTCCGGATCGCCAGAATCAGGGAGGTGGCAATGAGGAGCGACGGTCCCAGTTCGGGCCAGTCCCGGGATGTCCGTGTATCCGCCGACTTCCAGTCCGATTGCTCCACTTTAGCGAATAAACGGCGAATACGACAGGCTGCCCCATACCGGCCATTTTTCGGGCGACTCCCTCAATCTTCTGTAAAGAAGGCCAACCAAGCCCGGCTGGAGTGATGGCCCTCGATGCGCGCATTGGCGTGACCTCGACAGTTGAGAATGTCTAGACCGATTGCTTCCGAGAAGCCGAATTAGCGTTCCTGATCCGATTTCCTTGAGCGAGTCGGTGATGGTGCGCCCGTCAGTACGAAATAGTACCCCCCCCCTCATCAAGATTATGATCATACAGTCAACATTCTTAGGGGTCGATGGTAAGTGCCAGGAGAGTTTCTACGGGCCAACGGGAAGTATCATCCTCAAGGTTAAGTTCATCGGGAGAGACGCGAATAAGGAAGGTCTGTTATGCTCTGTTCATCAACCCCAGATTTTCCAAGTAGTCGCAGCAGAGATGTTCGCTCTATTTGACGTATCTCGGAAGTCCTACCGCCATCCCAGGCCGAGGTCATTCCAGGGCTGCTGACGCTTCCAATGTAGCGGCCGCTTTTACGCGACCTTACTGGAATTCCTTGTACCGCTAACACTCGTGAAAGTGAACTTTCCTATGAATGCCCTACGCGCCTTGCCTCGGTCGTGCGTCATGCTCTTGGTAGTTTTCATTTTTGCCTGTGGTCGGGGGTTGAGCCAGGCTACTCCTGCTGTCCCGGCCGGCACTGCTTCTTCAGCCACGTTACCCAGCACAGAAAGTCGTAAATGGGTGAACCCGTGTTCTTCTGACGCCACCGCCACACAGGCGTTGCCGGGCAGTGTTTGTTCTTTCCTCATCGAGACCTACGCTGAGATAGACAAGCGCTGCGGCCTGATTCCGGCTCACCGCTTCTGGCCGCCATCTCACTGGCATACCTATCCGGCCTACGAAATCATTCCCAATGAAGTCGCGATGAACGTGAAAGGACATATGGGCATGGCCACAGACCCATTCGTCTTCTCTGACAAGATCTCTCTCGCTACGCTCCTCACCTCTGTCACAACTATCTCTGGAAATGCAGCTCTCAAAATGCTGATCGATAACGAAGATGCCATCGTTGTCGTTCCTCCGGGTGAAGTAACCTCCAATCTCTACAAACTCGACTTCGATCCGAGGATCGATCCGGCAACCCTTAACGAGGACCAATACTCTTCATCCACCCGCATCGTCTCTTGTGACAATGCTTTGAAAGCCAGTGAAAACGGCAGCGTGCAGGTTGCGATTGCGAAAGCGTCGGAACAATTCTCCGCCCAGGCGGATGATGCGCAAAGCATGAAGCTTACAAGCGGCACATTCCGATCTTCAATGGATTGGCTGGCCCAAGAACATCCCAACGCGTTTTATTACGAAGCGCTCGACCTTTACCGGCGCCAGATTCAAGCCAATGTTGCGCCACCTCCCGCGCTTTACTACATCAGTCAGGTGGATGGTATTGTGCGTTATTTATCGGATAAAGGGAACGCCCAAACGGACGTTACGGCGACCGCAGATGCTTCATATTCTGTAGGGATCGGCGGCATCTCGGGCTCCGCCTCAGGAGATCATTCCACGCAGAACAGCAACTCTGCCACGATTTACACCGTTATGCTGCGCAATGCAGTCACAACTCAACTCCCAACTCCGGCCCAGGTGCTGGCATACTTCGCCGGTGCGCCTTCAGCGATCTTTGATCCTCGTTCTCCTCTGAGTAGCGAGCCTGCCTTCGACAAAACAACGGGCAAGGTTCGAATGTCGCGGGCCATGCCCGGCGTGACCTCGTCGCTCTGCAAGAATGAGTTGTGGAGTTTTCCAAGCGGATCGACCTTCGATCTATCAATGTCGATGAAGGAAGACATGCCCACGCCTGCTTCCGCGACTACATCGCCTGTAAGAAAGCCTCGCAAGGTGTGCGTCGCCACCATCACCACCTCGCCTGATACATTCTCGACGTCGTCGGATTTCATCGCAAATCTACAGTTCAATGTCGATCCGACGAAGGTAACGCCGACGCCTTTTGCTGCCGGAACGACAAAAGGAACTTACACGCAGCCCAATGCTCAACTATCAGTGCTGACGAATACACCAGCGCCAATGTCCGACCAGGTTTGGTACCAAATTGGCGACCCATCTCAAGTGGACAAAACACGGTCTCCTACATTCGACGCGACGGGGACAGGGCAGGGACTTACCTGTGACGGCAAACCTGTAACGGTTACGGTATACACAGTTGCGTATTCCGACAGCTATACGCCGCCCGGTGGCAGTAAGGTGACGGGAACTTTCATCACGATCCTGGTGAATTTTGCGGCGCAGAACGCACCGACATCCTGTCAGTTGAATGGCAAGCTCAAATTGACCGGCGCTAACGGAGCCCCCATTACGTTGGCGGTTCCTAGGTTAATATTGTGAAGGCTGGCAGCCTGCTTTTGAGACTCGAACTGCACATTCCGTTCCGCGGACGGAATACCGGCATGGCTTCACTTTGCCACATGTTCGCTCGGGCGGGAACATGGAACGCGTGGCAGCTCGGCGCGCGAGATTCCGATAATTTGATCTGAATAGCCTAATCTGGCATCATTAACGCCAAAGTAAACGGTGTGCCGTGCGAATCCCCAGTTCCCCCACCCTTCGCATCGCTGCCGGTTTGCTTTTGGCTGCCCTGCTGAGCGTTGTCGGGTATCAAGTCTTCCGGCGCCGCAGTTCTCAAGCTCCAGAGGCGCTGCTGAAGCGAGCCGACGATCTCTCGTGGCTCAATGCCTGGGTTCAGGCCGAACCGCTCTACCGCCAGGCGGAACTCAAATTCCGCGCGGAAGGCAATCTCCCCAGAGCGCTCTACGCCCGAGTGAGCCAGGTACCGGCTGAGAGCGAATCTTCTACGACAATTCCGAGCCAAATCGCGGGTCTGCGGCGCGATTTGGACATGGCGGAGGCTCGGAATCCGGAAACCCGCCTGCGCATTTTGACCATTCTCGGGATGCTCGAAACGAACTACGACGCCGGCATGGCGCGGGATACCTGGAGCGAAGTCGAGAAGCTCGCTCTCGACCGGCACCATTACCTGCTCGCCTCGCGCGCCAGCGGCGAACAGGGCATCGCGGCTTTTCTCCTGGGCGACATGGCCACCGCGAAAAAGGATGTTCTGCGCGCTTGGCTGGTAGCGAAGGTCGCCGATCCAGCAGCGCACATCCGGTACGCCAGCATGTACGGTGCGGGACTCGTGGAAATTCATAAATACAAGGAAGCGCTGGGGCCGCTGAACGAAGCGATCCGGGTCGCACAGAAAACACCTGAGGTCGCTTATCCGACGATTGCAATCACCTCGAAGATCGATGCTCTGAGCGGACTCGGAGAGAACCATCAGGCCCTGGCGCTCGCGGCAGAAGAGATCCGCAGGGTATCCGAGTATCACCTTTCAGCTCACCTCGCTGATATTTACCAAATGAGAGCAGGAGTCTATGAGCGAATGGGCCAATGGAACCAGGCGATTTCAGACTACCTGGAGTCAATCCAATACGCGAAGCAGCTTTCCTACTGGCGCGGACTGACTCAGGTGGACGGGGCGCTCGCAAAGGCCTACCTCCATCAGGGAGAGTTGCAGCCGGCGCTCGCCGCAATCAACGAAGCCATTGACGCAAACAGGAAGATCCCGGACGAGCTGTACTTCGTGCCGAGGAATCTCGCCATTAAGGCGGAAGTTCTCGCGCGGATGGGCAAATTGCGCGACTCGAACGATTATTACGAGAGGAGCGCCGACCTGCTGGATGCGCTCCTCAGCCGGGTTCCGACGCCAATGGTCGAAAGGCAATTGCTCAGCGATCTCGGCGTTGTGTATGCCGGCTATTTCGCCTCGCTGCGCGAACAGGGCAGACTTGCCGACGCGTTTCGCGTAATCGAGCGCGCCCGCGGACGCATCGAGGCGCAGGCACTCTCGCACCACGGTGTCATTGTTCCGCACCCGCCCAGCCCCGCCGAATTGCGCCTTACCAGCCTCAACGTGCAGTTGCTTGATACGGATGACGCCGCCGCGAGGAGCCAGATCCTCGATAACATCTACACGACAGAACAGCAGGTCGGCGAAGACGAGAACGACCTCGACACATCTCCCGATCCCGTTCCACTGGACAAGTTGCAACAGGACCTCCGGCCATCGGAGCTGTTCATCGAATATGTTCTGGCCGAACCGCAGTCATACGCCCTGGCGGTGACGCGAAACAGTGCCCATTGCTTCTTGCTGCCACCGAAGGATCAATTGGAAGAGGAGGCCACGCAGTATCGTTCAGAGCTGACCAAAGGAAACACGGATCTCCGCTTGGCGCAGCAGCTGTTCTACGGACTGCTGGGAGGAATCCCGGAATACAGAACGAACCCTGATCTCATCTTGGTGCCCGATGGGAAGCTTCATCTGCTGCCGTTCGCCGCTTTGGCGGATTCAGGCCAGTACCTTGCCGCGTCCCACACTGTCAGCGTGGCACCCTCGGGAACTGTCCTCGATCTGCTGAGGCACCGTAACAGCCGGACCGCACATCGCACGATGCCTTATATCGGGGTTGCGGCGTGGATTTCCAAACCGCCGCCGATCACACTGGTTGCCAGCATTCGCCGCGCAATCTCCGGCCCAGATCGCCGCCAACTCGTCGCTCTGCCTCAGAGCCGCAACGAGGTGGAGAGCATCGCGACCGACTTTCCGCCGCCGAGAACCATTCTGCTGGGTACCGAGGCAACCGAGACGGATTTCAAACGCCTCCCCCTCGAGCAATACGAAGTCATACATCTGGCTCTTCACGGATACGCCGATCCTGAATACCCGGATCGCTCCGCCCTGGTCTTTGCGCCCGAGACACCGCCCATCGACGACGGACTGCTGCAAGTACGCGAGATCAGGCATCTTCAGCTAAACGCCGATCTGGTAACTCTTTCTGCCTGCAATACAGGCGTCGGACCGGTCGGCGAAGAGGGAGTTGCGGATATAGAGAATGCCTTCATCGAAGCAGGAGCACAAAGCGTTGTTTCGGCACTCTGGGAAGTCAACGACCAAACGACGGCTGACCTGATGATCGACTTCTACCGGCAACTCGGACGCGGTAAAAGCAAAGCTGCGGCCCTTAGGCAGGCGCAACTCGACATGCTCAAATCCGGACAGCCGCCCTCTTCCTGGGCCGGGTTTGAACTGGATGGCGAACCCGATGGCAGCCTCTTCCAACAAACTGCGACAGACTACTCTCTCAGGAGCAGCACCCGATGACGACAACGGCCATGACCGCGCCCGAAATCTCGATTCAGCTCACAGCGAAGGATCGCCGCACGATCCTCGAGAATGTGCTCGCTGCACTTCAAAAGCGGTTCTATGCGCCTGAAAAGCTAAATGCAGACTGGCAGGCAGCCGTGGACCGGCACAGGCCGATCATAGAGAGTGCCGAGACGCCTGATGCATTTGAACAGGCGATAAGCGACTTGCTCGCTGCGCTCCATACCTCGCATCTGGGCTTCTTTCACAGCACCGCCCGCAGGGCGTCCAGCCGGGCAGCTCTGAGTGCTAACTACCTGGCTGACGAGACCCCCTTTGGAAAGCGCTGGATCTTCCAGGACGTTCACGCCGGCGGTGCCGCGGCAATCGCCGGTATCGAACCGGGAAACATCCTGCTTCGTGTTGACGGCCGGGAAATCGTACCACCCGAGCATCCCGTTTTCCCGATGGGGAAGCAGACCTCCGTCGAGTTTGTTGCCAACGACGACCGGCAGAAGACCGTCTCAGTGGATGTGGCACGACCCAAAGGAAAGAGGCTGCACTTCATCGAGCCGATCTTGGTCGAGGCGAAACGGCTGGGCGATGGCCTCGGCTACCTGAAGATCGCGATGTTCCCAGGAATGGTTGGCGTCGTAATCGCCAATCAGATTTCCAGTGCGGTTGCGAATCTGGGCAATGTCGACCGCCTGATCATCGACCTTCGGGGGAATACCGGCGGAGGAATCGCCGCATTGCGAGTCATGAGCTTCCTCACTCCAGGCCGGATCCCGGTCGGATTCGCCCTCGACCGGAACCGGACCACGGCGAATCTGCATACCGAGAAGTTGAGTTTTCCGCGTTTCGCTCGAATCCCGCCGTCACCCAAGAATCTTTGGTTGCTCGGGGTGCGATACGCTCCTGCGATGCTGGCGAAAAAGTCGATCGTTCTCGAAACCGAAGGACTAGGGCCGATGCCCTTCCACCGACGGACAATTCTTCTCGTGGATCGCCACACTGCAAGCGCGGCCGAGATGATCGTTGCTTTCGCACGGGAAAACAAATTGTCGACGATCATCGGAGAGAAGACCGCTGGGCGCCTTCTCTCCTCCACATCCATCAAAGTCGGCAAGGGATTTCGGCTGGCGTTGCCCACGGGCGCATATTACACGTGGAAGGGATCAGTTCTCGAAGGAACACCCATTGAACCTGATCACGTGGCTGATTTCGATTGGCGAGAGCGCCGTTCGCATAGCAGCGACCGGCAACTCGATTACGCAATTGATTATTTCCAGAGCAGGGCCGCGGCGCGCGCAAGCTGACATCCTCAGGGAATCGAGCCCGGGACCATCATTGGGCAGTCGGTGAGTGCGTTGGCGATGCACCACTCGTCAAGAATCGTAGCGAGTCAATTGGCAACAATCATTTGTCCGAGCAGCCGGTTTTACGGCCACTTGAATTTGTAAACACTGGCCGACTTCCCAGCAGGAAACTGGCTTCAATTGGGTGCATTGGAAGCATTTTGGGGAAACTGGAGCCAGCAGGCCGGGACAGTCATTGCAGCCAGCCTTCCTCCAGGAGCCTCTAAACAAGCTGGGGTTGCGCAGCAACAAACTCCTGCTCGCAATAGCTTCCGCTCCAGACCGAGCCGTTCATTCCGACCGAAGGGCTACTATAGGCTCGATTGTAGCGGCTCGCTGCGCCGGCAGAGCGGCCGCGGCTATCGCGCAAAGCAGGAGAGCAAGTGTGGCCAGCAGCAGGGTCACGGGATCGTAACTGCTGACCCCGTAGAGCTGATGTGCGATCAGCCGAGATCCGACCAAGGCTAGCGGGATGCCCACCGCCAGGCCGAGCCCCACCCGCATCAGCGCCTCGCGCATCACCATTTGCAGGACATGGTTACGAGTTGCCCCGAGCGCCATCCGGACACCGATTTCATTCACCCGGCGCGATACCTGATAGGCCGACACGCCGTATATACCGACCCCGGCGAGCAACAGGGCGAGCACACCGAAGAGAATCGAGAGCCGCGAGAGAAGACGATCCTCTGTGAAGTTACCTGCCACCTGATCTCTGAAGCGGCGGAGGTTGATAACACTCAGATTGGGATTGATTCCCGCGAGAGTCTGCCGAACCACGGCCTCGACGTTGGGCGTCTCCCCTTTAAACTGGAGGACGATCGCACCCATCATCATCGAACGTTCCTGTCCGGTTTTCTCGCTGGGCTCGGTGAGGCCGCTCACCTCCTGCGTGATGGGGCGGAAGACCATCGGCATCGCAGGATAGGCGGGGTTGATGTATTTCGTGTCGGCGATAACACCAACCACGCGAAAGGCATTCGCAAAACGGGGAGCCTCGGTTCCGAAGTAGTGGCCGACAGGATCTTCTCCGGGGAAGTAACGCTTCGCGAAAGCCTCATTGATAATGGCCACACCCTGGGAGCTTTGCGTATCCGAATCCGAAAAGTCCCGGCCGCGAAGCAGCGGCTGGCCGATGGACTGAAAGAACTGCGAGCTGACGCGGTCGTAGAGCGCCTCCTTCTCTTTTCCAGCCGAGTTGGATTGCCCCTCGATGTAAACCCCCTTCATCCAGGCGTCCTGCTCGAGCGGACTATAGAGAGCCAGCCCGACGCTGGCGACGCCGGGCAGGTTGCCGAACCGCTGCTCCAGTTCCCGGTCCAGTGCGGGTGCGTTGGCAGCGGTATAGCCAGCGCCAGCCGGATCAATATGCACCACGTATCGATCCCGGGTCTGAATCTGGAGGTTCTGATCTTCCAGATTGGCGAGGCTGTGGGTCAGCAGCCCTGCGCCTACCAGCAGGACCAGGGACAAAGCTGACTGGAAGACGATGAGCCAGCGTTGCGGCAGAGATGCGCGATCCCGCGTCGAGCGGTTGGTGCTGCGCAGCGCCTCGGCTGGATCGGCGTGAGACGTCATCCACGCTGGAGCAATGCCAAAGAGCACGCCCGTGAGAACGGAGAGCATAAAGGCAAAGCCAAGCACTGCCAGGGACGGCTGAGGGCGAATGGGAAGCTGTGTTGCTCCAGGGAAGGCGAGAGCTAAAATCAGACGAGCGCCAGCGTAAGCGATCGCAATTCCGGCAACGCCGCCGGCAGATGCGAGCAAGACACTTTCCACCAATGTCTGGCGCACCAGCATGGGGCGCGTCGCTCCCAACGCCATGCGCAGCGAAAGATCGGCGCGCTGAGTTGCGCCGCGCGCCAGTAGCAGGTTGGCCACATTGGCGCACGAGACAAACAGAACCATGCCACAAATGGCCATCAGCAGCGTGAGTCCCCGGCGCTCCCGGTCCTGTAGATTCTGAATGCCTTCTCCTCCAGCGGTCAGCATGACGTGCTGCCGGGCAATCAGCGGAGCATCGGTGGCGTCTGTATATGCTGGGACCGTCCGCAGCCACTGCCGCAAGTTCGTTGTGATCTCGGATGAGACGGCCCGAGGATCCACGCCAGGCCTGGGCCGGCCGAGAAGGTAGAGCCAATTCGCTTCTTTAATATGCAGTACGGATAGATTGCCGTGCAGCAGTGGCTCGGCCGACAGCGGGACCCAGAAGGCTGGCGGATCGGGATCGACCCGATCGCCAAAAAAGCCCGGCGGGCTGACGCCTGCTACAGTCAGCGGATGTCCCTGGAAGCTGAGGGTCTGACCCACAATGGAGGGATCGCCACCAAAATCGGCCTGCCACGCGGCGTAGCTCATCACGGCGACCGGCGCAGCCCGCGGTTGATCATCCGCAGCATCCAGGACACGGCCTGCGAAGGGACCAATGCCTAACGTCTGAAAATAATTCCCGGAGACGAATTCCGTTCGCTCCGACCGGCCCGTATGGCCCCCACGCCGAACACTCATCCTCTCATCGGTCGACTCCATTGCAGCTAGCTGCGAGAACTGCGGCGTTGTCTCTGCAATGTGACGATAGAGTTCAGCCGAGAACATCGAGAAGTCCCCGGTGTTCTCCGTGTCCGGGAATCCATCTGCCTCACCTTCTTCGCCGTGTCCATCGCCCACGCGGTAAAGGGTTCCGGGACTCATGATCGGCAGGGACCGCAGCAGGACCGCATGCACCAAAGTGAAGATCGCCGCGTTGGCGCCAATCCCCAACGCGAGGGTCAGGACGATAGTGATGCAAAAGCTGGGCGATTTTCGAAACTGACGCAAAGCCGCGATGATCTCACGCATATGAAACGCTCCCGAAGACCGTGTACAGGGATCCTGCGACGTGCAATTGTGGAGCCGAATTCATAAAATAGACGCCCAGCAGAATCAGCGAGGACAACTCAGTGGATTGTCCATCTGTGTCCACTCGTGTCCGTAATCGAACGCCCAGGGTAAGTTCAGCCTGCCGGAAACACATCCCCGAACATAGGAGCTTTGCTCTTTGACTGCTCCTCGGTGGCTTCGTCCTGAATGACGTCCCAGTGCTCGACAAGTATGCCGTCCTGGACACGCAGGATGTCAGCCGCGATCCAGTTCACCGGCAGACCGAAACTGCTGAAGCGCCCATGCACGATCACCCACTCGCCTTCGGCAACAATGAGCCCCGGCTCATAGCGAAGGGTCGGCGGTGTGCTCCGAATGAGGTTGAACAACCCCTCGCGTCCGGGCTCAATGTGCGCGCTGTGCTGGATGTAGTGCGGCGACCAGTATCGTTCCGCAGCGGCATAATCGCGCTTGTTGAACAACGTATCGAAGGCTTCGAGCACCAGCTTCTTGTTGGTTTCCTGCACAGATTCGGTTGCCATATCCAGTTTCCTTTCGCGTTGAGAGTTGCGGCTCAAAGCTTCGATCCGCCGTCCACGGGAATACTCGCGCCCGTGATCCAGCGAGCGCCATCGGAGGCCAGGAATGCGATCACATCGGCTACGTCTTCGGGTTTGCCGATGCGCTTCAGCGACTGCATTTTCAGCGCGAGGTTGCGGCCTGCCTCGGTTTTGGTGAAATTCGACATGTCAGTCTCAATCACGCCCGGGGCAACGGCGTTGACGCGGATGCCTCGGATCCCGAGTTGCGCCGCCCAATGCCTGACCAGCGTGTCGAGCGCACCCTTCGTGGCGGCGTAGGCCGGCAGCGAAGGCGCTCCTGGCTGGCCAGGCGCACCGGGAGAAACACGAGCAGCGAGCGAAGTGGTCACAATGATGCTGGAGCCGTCGCCGAACAGAGGAAGTAACTGCTGCAGGAGAAAGAAAGGCGCGCGGACGTTTGTCGCGAAGAGATTGTCGAACTCTGCGACGGTGTGATCCTCGATACCTCCGGCTTTGGAGATGCCGGCGTTCGCAACAAAAATGTCGAGTCGGTCTCCAGCCAGATCGCGCACCTTCGCCGCAAGCTCGGCAGGGGCTTCCGAGGCCGAAAGATCCGCGCCCACCGCGTCCGCCTTGCCTCCACTGCCTCGGATGGCGTCAACCAGCGTGTCTGCATCGCCCTTTGATTTCCCGTAATGCACGAGGACACGCGCGCCCGCCGCAGTCAATGCCAGGGCTGTTGCCCGTCCGATTCCGCGCGATGCTCCTGTCACCAGAGCCGTTTTGTCATTAAGATTCCCCATGGGTGTTCCCTCCTCTTCGAGTTTTGTTTTCCAAGGCGCTGACGGCGGACGTGTTTGCGACTAGCGCATCGCACCCGCGAGCATTTCACTACGGACCGGATAATCGATGTAGCCTTTGGGCCCCGACGCATAGACCGTAGGCCAGTCAATCTCGTTGAGTTCCACCCCTTCGCGGAGGCGCTCGACGAGATCGGGATTGGCGATGAAGGGCCTGCCAAACGCAACGGAATCTGCCAGACCTTCCGTGATAAGGCGGTTCGCGCGCTCGGCCGTCATGTCGACATTGGCGAGGAGGTGACCCTGATACAACGGGCGAAAGTTCCGATACATTCCATCGCCGGCGAGGGGCTCGATGGGACTACCGGTGACATCGGTGTTCGTGCCCATCAGCAGCAGATGCGATAAGCCATAATCGCTAAGCCGCCGGATCACGTATTCCATATCCGGCAGCGTGTCGGCATTCGCGGCGAACGGGCCAGTCAGGTGCATCGGACCTGCCTTGACGCCGACCCTGCCTGGCGGCACGTGCCGCAAAACTGATTCCGTGATTTCGAACAGAAGCCGCGCGCGATTCTCTGTTGAGCCGCCGTACTCGTCCGCCCTGCGATTCGTTCCGCTGTGCAGAAACTGGGCGATGAGATAGAGGTAGTTCGCCTGGATCTGCACTCCGTCGAATCCCGCCTCACGTGCATTCTTCGCGGCCATGCCGAAATCAGAGACCGTCTGGCGGATCTCGGCTTTGGTCATCGGGCGCGGTGCGACCGTCGGCTTGCGCCCTGAGGGCGTCACGCTCTGCTGCTCCGGGTTGACGTCGGACGCTGAAACGGGGAGCGCTCCGCGGAAGAAGTCGGGATGCGACATGGCTCCGGTATGCCAGAGCTGCGCGACCATCAAGCCGCCCTTGCGATGAACAGCTTCGGTCACTTTGCTCCATCCGCGCACATGCTCCTCGCTCCAGAGTCCGGGAGTATCCGCCCAGCCGTAAGCGGCCGGGCTGACCTCGGTACATTCCCCAATAATGAGTCCGGCAGATGCGCGCTGGGCATAGTACGCTGCGTGCAAATTAGTGGGCGCATGCGCTGCGTTGGCCGCGCGCATACGCGTGAGCGGCGCCATGACGATTCTGTTCCTGAGGTGCAGATCTCCCATATCGACGGGAGTGAAGAGGGGCTGTCGTGCTGTGCTGGCGGACATTGAGATTCCTTTCGGCTTGGCAGTTAAACCGTCACGACGACTTTGCCGACCTGCCGGCCGGATTCGAGAAAGCGATGAGCGTCGGCGATCTGCTCAAAACGGAACGTGCGATCGATTACCGGCCGAAGGCTGCCGCTGGCGAGGCCGGCAGTGACAAACTTTGTCATCGCCGCCAAGTGCTCGTCGCTCCGCGCAATTACTGGCAGAGCGAAGCCGCGAATGCGCAGATCACGGGCAAAGACCTGAAAGGGGGACAAGACGGTTGGCTCGGCACTGAGCGCTCCGTAGAGAATCAGCATGCCGCCATTCGCGGTCGCCTCGGTCAGCATGGCGAAGCCGGGACCGCCCACGGCATCGAGCACCAGTTCGGCGCCCTTGCCGCCCGTGAGCTGCTTCACCTTCGCGACCGCATCTCCCGCTTCGAGTGCAATGACGGCCTCGGCTCCGCGATTCAGCAACTGTGCCGCCTTTGCATTCGTGCGCGTCAGTGTGATCGGTCGAGCGCCGACGCACCTGGCAATCTGGATGGCAGCAAGGCCGACGCCGCTGGAAGCCGCTGTGATCAAGACAGTCTGTTGCGATTCAAGGCCGCCGGTCAGTACAAGTCCCGCCCATGCTGTGCCGTAGGCAGCCCATGTGGCGGCGGCCTGCTCGAAGGTGACATTCGCGGGAATCTTCACAAGCGATCGGGCAGGGGCAATCGCCATCGTGCTGTAGAGCGCATACTGTGCCGCTGTGTACGCGGGGACGAGCGCGACCTGGTCTCCGGCACTCCAGCCGGAGACATCCGGGCCGACATCCTCAATCACCCCGGCTGCTTCAAATCCAATCGCCGACGGCAAGGCCGGTTTCGTGGGAACACGCCCCGAGCGCAGCGTGATTTCTGTTCGATTCAGGCCGATGGCTCTGATGCTCAGACGGACCTCGCCTGGCCCGGGCGGAGGGACTTCGACCTCTTCGATCGACAATACTTCGGGGCCGCCGAACGCCTGGATACGCACGCTTCTGGCTCGCTTTGCATTCATCGCAGATATCTCCTCCCGCTGAGGCGCAAGGTGGACCGGCTTCTGGCGCGTCAGCCGGGCCGGAACAGGCCGCCACTCCACCGTTCTCAGAAGGGCAGCGACGCGTTAAACGCCGTCACGAAATCCCCTTCATTCGGTCCGGCATTGGCCCGCAGTTGCGGGGCATTGCCGACCAGAATCTCCTGGTCATCTGTGCCGAGCTGTTGCAATACCTGGGCAATGAAGTCCTCGAGCGGCATTGCAGCCTCGGCTTCACGGCTGTTCATCAGATCGGTGCGTACCCATGGCGGTGCAAGTTCCAGCACCTTCACCGCGGTATCGCGAAGTTTGTAGCGCTGCGAGAGGACGTAGGAGTGGAGCGCCGCTTTGGTCGCGGAGTAGACGGATGTAGCAGCCATCGGCACAAAGCCCAGCACCGACGTGTTGTAGATGATCGTCGCCGAGGGCTGAGCCTTCAGGTGTTCGATCAGCGCGGAAGTCACCCGGATGGGTCCAACGAGATTGGTCATCACGGTGGAAACAAGTTGCGCGTCATCCTGCGGAGCGGCCGCTGTGTCGGGCAGCATGATGCCGGCGTTGTTAATGAGCACATTCAATTTCGGATAGGTAACGGTGAGTTGTTTAGCGGCCGACTGAATGCTCGCCTGATTCTCGATGTCCAGTTCAATCGAGGCCATGCCGGGATTTGCCTGGGTCGTTGCGTCCAGCGCGGCCTTCCTGCGCCCGGACACGATGACCTGGTTGCCGCGCCTGTGCAGCGCCTCGGCGAGCGCGCGTCCGATTCCGGAACCGCCGCCGGTGATGAAGATCGTATTTTCTGTGAGCTGCATTGCTGTTCTCCTCCCTCGTAAAGCGTTCAATCGCTCCGCCCCCGTCGGGTAGAACCGGAGGGCTCGGGGTGTTTAGCTGTCAAGGAAGCGATTCGCCTCGAAGAGAAAGTCCTCGTGCTCCTGGTACCAGGATCCATGATTGGCGTCCGGATAGAGAATCAGCTTTGCATTCGGCATATGTTGTGCCAGATGCAGTGAATTCACCGTGTACACAATCACGTCGTTGTTCCCGCTCACGATCAGCGTCGGCTGAGTAATGCTCTTCAGGTAAGCAAAGCGCTCGCCTGGATGATCGCCCCATTCGCCCACCGCGGCAATCTGCGCGGGCGCGACTTTCTCGCTGATGGCTGCATCTCGGTGTTCGCTTCGGGATAGATAACGCTTCAGAAATTCTCGCCCGGCTGCCTGGCTGTTGTCGGAATCGGTAAAGAAGACCTTCAGCCACAGATTCTCCGGCGGATCGTAGCTGGCGCTGAAAATCGATGCCGTCTCGGGCGTGATGTGGCCGGCGCCGTTGCCCGCATCGTGATTGCGCGGCCCTGTGCCCACCAGAATCAGTCTGCGAATCAGATCAGGCCGGTCGAGAGTGATTTGTTGCGCAACCATTCCCCCGATGGAGAAGCCCAGAAGGTCGATGCTTTTCAATCCGAGAGCGTCAATGAAGGCCTCGGCGTTCTTCGCCATGCCTGCAAAGGTCGACGAAACCTCTCCGCTGGAACTGGCAACGCCGGCATTGTTGAAGAGGATGACCTCGCGCTCCCTGGCAAAACCGTCCAGAACAGCGGGATCCCAGTTGTCCAGATTGCCGGTGAAGTGCTGGTTGAATATCAGGGGCAGCTTGCCCGGCTTGCCCCAGCGGCGATAGGCGTATCGCACGCCGTTTTCGGCTTCGACGAACTGTGTAGGAACCGTGATGGCGCTATCTTCCGCGATTGCATAGGTGCTCATGGTCTGCTTCTCCTTGTGGCGAGATTGCTCGCTGTTCCTGGTGATGCCGACTGGTTCCTCGTCAGGCGTTTGTGCCGCCATCCACGGTCAGGCTTGCACCGGTGATGTAGCCGGACTCCGGGCCGGCGACGAACGCTACCTGCGCGGCGACCTCCTCCACGTGTCCATAGCGGTTGGGCGCTGTGAAGGACTTGTGGGGCACGGCCCACTCGCCCGCGGCGGGATTCAAATCCGTATCGTTCGGACACGGCTGAACGTTGTTGGCGGTGATTGCTCGGCACATCGAGCCCGCCCAGTTTCGCCAACGCCTTGTCCACCGCTTCCCGGACTGCTTTCGCGTCGGTAGCCTCTGCCTGGATCGCGACAGCCTTTCCGCCGTCGGCTTCAATCGCTCGGACCACGGCGCAGCCGCAGTGGAATCATTAGCGTAGGTGAGGGCCACGCTCGCTCCGTCCGCAGCAAGACGTTTCGCGATTGCGGCGCCTATACCCCGCGAACCACCGGTGATAATTGCGATCTTCCCTTCGAGTTTTTTAGCCATGAAATGTCTCCCTTTTGAGACTTGCCCGATTTGAATCGATGGTTGGGCTATACGTGTGCTCGACGAAAGCTCCCGAGCGCCAGATACGCGACTTCTATGAATTCAAGGCCCGCTCCTTCTGAGCCTCTCCGGCTTTCATCTCCATCAAGGCCATTCGGAGCTGCTGGTTCCTGATGAGCAGTTCGCAGATACACTGCCGCAGTCCGTGCAGTCTGTGCTGGTGCTCGATGGCCGGACCCTCGATGGAGAGCACGGATCCAGGGTTATCGGCTTTACCTGGCGACGAAGGCGGGGCTGCATCGGTCTGCGACGGGCTGATGAGTTCTCTACCTGATGAGGAGTTCATAGTCTCTCCCGCAAGAGTGCTCGTAATAGCCAGGAACTTCGTGAGTCTATTGCCGCCGGAACCAGTCTTCAGGAACGAGAGTAAGCAGATTGCCGAAAGTCCGTAACCCCAGATCGAGTACATGTGTCATGGCTCTTTGGAGCCAGGCTGTCTCAGTTACCTGTGACCAACGGCCAACACACCCGCCCAGTGATCCACGGCCGGCTGGGCGATGGTTCTCAGGACCGAACAATCAGCCGACGGCCGAATAAACGTGAATCGACCGAAAAGGCCCCAGGGCCAAGCAGGAAGAAAGCGGTAGTGATCGCCAGCGAGAACCCGAACTGGAAAGGATCCCGATCGGGGTGATTCCATCGCATTGCAATCTGAACGACGCAGGACGCAGTGCAGCTAAGGGGCGTAAACGCTCCAAGGCAAAGCAAAAGAGCCAGCGCTGCCAGCCCGGCAATATCCCACGCGGAAAAAGAAAGCGGCGCTTCAGGGATCGCGCCGCGCAGCAGCATTCCCGCCGCGCACAATCGCAGGATCAAAAGCCCACAGCCTGCCGCACCTGCGGGAAACATCGAAAACAGTCTCTGCACCGGGCCACTTTAGCTGCCGATCCCTCGCGGAACAATCCCGAAAGGCACAATCCGGCTTAGCCCTTTCGAGCCGGGTGCGCGCAGAGCAATCGTCGTATCATGATTTCCACGGGGCGTACGGAGGGTCGGTCTTGTGGCTGAAGGACAGGTCATTCGCGTTATGGCGGTCGACGATCATCCCCTCATGATGGCTGGCATATCGGGCGAGATTAATGCGCAGCCTGACATGCGGGTGGTTGCGGAAGCTGTGGACGGGGACGAGGTGCTGGCGCTGTTTCGCATGCACCGTCCTGATATCACGCTCATGGATCTGAGGATGCCGAAGGTGAATGGCATCGAAGCCATCAGTGCAATCCGCAGCGAGTTCTCTCAGGCGCGCATCATCGTCCTCACCACCGCCGCCGGAGACGTTCAGATGGTGCGTGCGTTCAAGGCCGGAGCCGTGGGCTACCTGCTCAAGAACCTGCTGCGCACGGAGCTGATCGAGACCATTCGCCACGTTCATGGCGGTCATAAGCGCATCCCGCCGGCGATCGCACAGGAGATCGCCGAGCACGCTGCCGACGACACGATTACTGCCCGCGAACTCGACGTGCTGCGCGGCATTGCGAAAGGGAACTCCAATAAGATCATCGCGTCCTCGCTCAGCATCTCAGAGCACACCGTGAAGAATCACCTGAAAAATATCCTGTCCAAACTCGACGCAAGCGATCGTACGCATGCCGTCATGATCGCGCTGAAACGCGGCTTTCTGGACATGTAATGGCGGATTCGGACGGCGTCCGCGCGGTCGCAACCGCTGGCGGGCATTGCTTCAGCCCGGTCCAGCGGCGTCGTTCCCGGTTTTTCTCCAGGGCCACCGACTGCCCAGTTTGCCGAAAGCAGCTCGTCGCAGGTCCGCAGCAAAGGCAAGATCTCCAGGCAGTCGCAGTTCTATCTCCGTGCCGGCCCCAGCCCGGCTCCAGATATCGAGTTGCGCCCCGATTTTTGCCGCTCGCTCTCTCATCCCCGGCAATCCCCAATGGCCCTCGCGTCGCCCTTGTTGCAGAACGTTCGGATCGATCCCGGCGCCGTCGTCTCGAATGCGAATTCGGAGTTGGTTCGGTTCGTAGTTCACCTCTGCTTCAATCGACCGGGCTCCGGAATGGCGGAATGCATTCCCCAGCGCCTCCTTCCCGATTTTCGATAGTTCCTCGCAAGCGATTGGAAGCAGCGGACGAGTATTGCCATTGACGAGTACACGGAACTCGCACCCATAGTCTTTTTGCATCTGTTTTCCGTAGTCCGCGAGTACGGTCGGCAAATCGGTCTGTTCCGCTGTGTTGGCGCGCAGATCCAGCACCAGTTCACGTCCTTCGAGCATGACCTGATCCGACTGCTTCAGGGTATCTTCGAGAATGCGCCGAGTCGGATCGTCCTTCGGAAGGGCGGAGGTGGCCGTGTGAAATCGCAGTAGAAGCCCCTGAATGCCCTGAAAAAATGTGTCGTGGAGGTCTCTGGCAATCCGTTCACGCTCGGCCAGCCGTTCATAGGCGCGCTTCCTAACCAGAGCTGTCACCCGGTGAACGCGAACCCGATAGAGCAGCGCGGCAATACAACCGATGACGGCGAGACAGAGAACCTGGAACCATATTGTCTGCGTGAACGTCGGCGGAACTGAAAAGACAACGGAAGCGCCGCTGTTATTCCAGACGCCGGAGTCATTGCTGGCGATGACTCGGAACGTATACCGTCCAGGCGGCAGTTTGGAATAGAAAGCCTCGCGGCGGGTTCCTGCGTCGACCCATCCTTTGTCGTATCCCTCCAGCATGTAACGGAAGCGCATTCTCTCCGGAACCAGCAGGCTCGTAGCGGTGTATTTGATCTGCAGATTTTCTACGTGGGGCTTAAGGGTAAGCTGCGAGGAAGACCACTGGCCATACCGGTCGTCCGCCTTCCAGCCTGTAATCCAGACTTGCGGCGGAATATCGTTATGCGGCAGATGAAGCGGATCGATCCACTGCAGATTCGTGCGAGTTGCAATATAGAGTCTGCCATCCGGGGCCATGCGCGCAGACCCCAGCCCTACCAACGAATGTGGGATTCCGCGCAATCCGTCGTGAGAATCAAAAGATCGGAACTTTGCCGCGTAATCCGGATCGGACAATCCTGCGGCGATCTCACCCTTATCGACTCGGAGCACGCCGCTGCTTTGATTGATCCACAGGGCGCCGTCCGGCGCAAAAGCCAAACCAGTGACTCCCCGAAGATGCTCGCCTCCTTCCAGCCGCAGCGGGAAAAACCGGTTGCGCCGGAAAACCTCCACGCCTGTCTCGCCGCCAACCCAAACATCGTTTCCCGATAATGCAAAGACCTTTACGGCTCCGGCATCAAGACCCTCCGATTGTCCGAACTTCTGTAGACGGCCCTTATCGAGGCGAACAACGCGACCATCAAAGTAACCGAACCACAGAGCACCGGACGGATCGCGTGCTGCGCACAGGGCTGTACCGTGCGGGAACTCGGGATACCCGCCCTGACTGACCCAGTGTTCGCCATCAAGCCGGAACAGCCCATTTCCTTGCCCAACCGAGATCCAGATTCTGTGACTGTCGTCCTCGATAATCGCGAGTATCGGCCGCTGGCTGCCCTTCAGGTTCGCGGGCAGCGACTGAGGGGAAAATCGGCTGCTCGCGTATGTCCACAAATGCCCGTTGCCTCCGATCCACAGTGTTCCATCTTCGCTGCGGTACAAGCTACGGGTCCATTCGGGGACCCGCAACGAAAGAAACCTGGCTAAACCCGTGGTTAAGTCCGCAACACGATCGCTGGCGACGATAAAGCGTGAATCCGATTTTCCCTGGGGCAGGACTACGGGGGCGCTTTGTCCAACATCAACCGCTCGGAACGGCACGGGACGAAACTGATCCAGGCCGTTTGCGGTTCCTACCCAGATACTTCCCTCGCGATCCTCGACAATCCTGAACGCGAAATCACCGGTGAGACGATCGCGGGTGTCAAATGTTTCTACTTGCGATGGATCGATTCCTTCGGTCTGCTGAACGGAGGGATAGAAACGCAGGAGGCCGCTGGATTCTGTACCGATCCAGACAGCTCCGTCCCCAGCCTGTCTGACAGCCCACGCCGAAATGTGCGGGATCACAAGCGTCTGCTGGATCTTGCCCCCGGACACGCGAAAGCGCAGGAGAGGTTCACTGTCCGAACACCACCACCAGACGCCACCATCGCGGCTCCGCGAAAGCCCGCATTGCCCGTGGGAGAAACGGCTCGTTGCCAGCAGAAAGCGGCTCGCTCCGCGCGGCAGCACCATGAGTTGGTACTGCTGCGCGGCCCAAAGGTTGCCATCGCTATCTTCGGCGAGACGCTGGACCGGACCTGCAGGCATCCCGTAAGCGGCTCCGGTCGTGACCAACCTTGAATCTGTGATCTTCAGGAGGCCCGAGACACCACCTGCCCAAAACGATCCATCCTCACGCTCGACCACGCTGATAATCTGGCCGTTCGGAAGTCCCTCCCGTTCTGTGTAGTTCGTAATGTGCCCGTCTTTGATTCTGGCCAGCCCATTTGTCAGGTAGGAAAGCCAGAGACTTCCATCTCGTGTCGCGTTGATCGAGGTGAAATTCTCAGACAGCAGAGCAGAACCAGCGGGAGGCACATAGCGCCCGAACGCGACGCCGTCGAAACGGTAGAGGCCGTCATCGGTGGTGAGCCACAAAAAACCATCGGTGCCCTGGACGATATCCTCGATATTGGCCGGAGCGCCTTCCCGCGGCGTCCACGATTTGTGATCCATCTGCGAGATCGGGATCTGGGCAGCCAGATCAACGGCACTCCCGACGACGAAAACTCCCGAAAAGAGCAGGCCCGCTAAAAATCGGGCGACCATCCGCCCGCTGGGGCGGCGACGCCCCGAGCGGATCATCCGGCCCCCTGTGGCGAAACCGTGCAAGCCGATCTGTCCTTTCGGAGATCTTTCTCCTGTTGGTTAGAGCTGATGGCTGGCGCCTGGCCGGGGAGGATTCCTCGCCGACGTCATCGGGAGGCGAGTGGCCGCATTATACCGAGATCCTCGTAGCAACAGCCAAATCCCCGGAGAGAGCCTGCAAAACCTACCGGATTCCCGCAAACCGTCGAAGTCTTGGACTCAGCCGAGCCGGTTCAACTACAGTCGGATTGGCTGGTAAATCGCGCTTCATCCAACATCCTGCTTGCATCTGACGTTTAGCGATTTCAGAGGGTCCATGATCGGTCGGTAATACGAGCGCGTAATCGCTAAGGCACTCGCCGACAACGGAGCGCGAGCCACCTGGCCGAATAGTCGGCTTTCCGGACACGTGACTCTTGGCTCAACTGTTGCCAACAGACCAATGCGCTCATCAGCTCCAATTTCTCGTCCAGTGCAGGAGCGGATGAGCGGCAAATCGAAAGTATCGCCAGCGACTGGTACGGAGTTCGGCCGGCGCCCGATCTGCCCCGACAGGGGATGGCCAGGGGAGCCGATAGGCGACTCTTAGCGGTTTTAGCCGGAATGGGAAGTCCTGCCTAAGCTCCGCGCATATCGCTGGAGGTTCCGCCTGCAGCCGGAACGTAACATTTCAAGGTGTAGTCCATGACCATGCGGTCGGCATTGAACCTCCAGCCGAGGGTGCGAATGGTCCGTTTCATGCGCCGGATCCAGCCGCGGGGCACGCCATCCTGATCACGCTGATAATACAGCGGAATGACTTCATCGCGGAGCGCGCGATACAGGTCCTCGCAATCGCGATTGTCATGGACGTCCATGTTCGCATGGGTTCTGCCCGTGCCAATCGCGAAGCCGTTGAGGCCGTCATAGGCTTCGGCCCACCAGCCATCGAGAACCGAAAGGTTGAGTCCGCCATTCAGGACGACCTTTTGTCCGCTGGTGCCGGATGCTTCCATGGGGCGACGGGGATTATTGAGCCAAACATCAACGCCCTGGACAAAGTGACGGCCGACGTTGATGTCGTAATCCTCGACAAAGACAAACCGGTCGGCGAAAACGCTGTCGTACATCAGTTCGGCGATCTGCTGCAGCACTTTCTTTCCCGGTTCGTCGTGGGGGTGGGCTTTGCCGGCAAAAACGAACTGCACCGGGCGTTTGGGATCGTTGACCATCGAGGTGAGCTTCTCGATATCGGTGAGAATGAGATTGGCCCGCTTGTAGGTTGCGAATCTGCGGGCAAAACCGATGGTGAGTGCGTCTGGGCTGAGAACACGGCCGAGTCTAAGCACCGCATCCCGTGGTTCACCGCGGCGCTCCGCCTGATCCATCGCGCGGCGGCGCACAAACTCCAGCAATCGGAGCTTCAGCCCGACGTGCGTCTCCCAAAGCTCGCCGTCATCGACGCTCTCGACGCGCTCCCAGGTTTGGGCGCGCCCGCTGCGGCTGTGCCAGTCTGAGCCGAGATGACGGTCGTAGAGCCGCGCCATTTGCGGCGCCAGCCAGGTTGGCACATGCACACCGTTGGTGATGTGCCCGATGGGGACGTCGTCCTCGTCCTTACCCGGATAGAGGCCGGTCCACATCTGGCGCGAGGCGTCACCATGCAAAGCCGAGACGGCGTTGGCGCGACGCGAGTGCTTCAATCCCAGCACGGTCATGCAGAAGGTTTCCGAACGGTTGTGAACATCCTCGCGGCCCAGCGCCATCAGTTCGCCGCTGGACAGCCCGAGCTCATCGGCCAGCGGTCCAAGGTGCTCCTCGATCAGCCCGGCGTCGAAGCGGTCATGCCCGGCAGGCACCGGCGTGTGCGTGGTGAAGACAACTTCGCGGCTCACCCGCGGAGCTGTGCTCGCAAAGTTCATTCCTTCCTCGTGCATCCGCGTGCGTATCGCTTCCAGAATGGCGAAACCGCTGTGTCCCTCGTTGAGATGGAGCACGCCCGGGCTGATGCCCATCGCCTTGAGTGCCCGGAAGCCCCCCACACCCAGCAGCAGCTCCTGCCGGATGCGAACCCGATGATCGCCTCCGTAGAGACGCGAGGTCAGGTCGCGATCCTCAGGCGCATTGCCTTCGATGTCCGAATCGAGAAGAAAGAGATTGCACCTGCCGACCTTCAGACGCCACACTTTGGCGAAGATGGGCTTGCCCCGCGTGGAGATCTCGATAGTCACGGCCTTGCCGTTCATGCCGATGGCGGGCTCCATGGGCAGGTGGCTGGTGTCTGTATCGAGGTAATCTTCCTGCTGCCAACCCTTCTCGTCGAGCCACTGCCGAAAGTAGCCCTGTGCATAGAAAAGTCCAATGCCGATCAGGGGGATGTCAAGATCGGATGCGCTCTTAATGTGATCGCCGGCCAGCACGCCCAGGCCGCCGGAATAGACAGGCAGGGATTCGTGGAGGCCGAACTCCGCGGAGAAGTAGGCCACCGGCCGGGGACGCAGGATGCCGGCGTGGATGGCGCCCCAGGTCTGGTCGGCATGCATATATTCGCGCATGCGGCGATAGGCATAGTTGATGCGGCTGTGCAGGGCCAGCTCCGCGGCACGCTGTTCGATCCTCGCCAGAGGCATCTCGTTCAGCAGGGAAACCGGATTGTGGTTCAGCTCATTCCAGCGGCTGGGATTGAGGTCGCGAAAGAGCGCAGTGGAATCCTGGTCCCAGCTCCACCAGATGTTGCGTGCGATACTCCACAGCCGTTCCTGCAGGGGCGCGATAAAGCGCGCAAGGGTGCGCGCCTCGCTGACCGTCTGGCCCACCTGCGCGGCGGCATCGGTCAGCGTGCGAATCTCGTCTTCGAGAAATTCGCGCGGATCGGTGGTCTGCACCACCAGCACACCTTGCAGCACACCACGATCGATCAGTGGAACACCCAGAAACGACTGGTAAGCGTCCTCGTCGGCCTCCTTGATGTACTTAAAACGCGGATGGTTCTTCACCTGACTCACAGCGATCGGCCGCACCTGTTCTGCCACAAGCCCGGCAAGCCCTTCATGCAGCGCCAGCCGCAGCGTGCCAATGCAGGAAGGACGCAGTCCCACGGTCGCAGCCAGAACCAGATTGGCGCGATCCGGCTCCAACAGATAGATAGAACAGACGTCGGTATGGAAATGACGTGCAATCAGCTCGACCACGCGCATGAGGGTCTCGGCCGGCTGGCCGGTTTCCTCCATCAGCTGGGCGATCTCTTCCAGAGTGAGGACACGCCTGGCATCCAGCGATTCTGCAGTTTGGGACATGGCTGCCTTCTCCCAGTTTCAGATAGACGGATCGACGGAGACTGCTTGTGCGCGAGGACGAAACTCCACTCAACGGGTGTGAGGACCAACGGCCGTTCCAGACCGACACTGGTCCGTCAACTCACTGCCGACGTGGGCCAAAACGTGAGAGATGACTCAGTCTAAGCACATCCCGGCGAAGGAGCAATGGGATTTTGCTTTCGTGTTGGCATCACCAAAGGGGAGTTGAACCCGTGTCATCGCCATGAAGGCGGGTCTGAGGGGTATTTTGCAGGATTGTACGGTTGTAGAGAGTTCGTAATTCTCCAAGGAAGGCGAGGGTGATTCCAGGACCGATATCAGATCACCATCTACGGGTGCCCCGACCTCGACGCCGTCTGATCGCAGTAGGAGTGGCAAATCACGAACCACTCCGTTTGGATTCTAGGTGGTGGATTGTCGGCTCCATGGAAGGAACACTGTAATTTCCGTGTTGCCGGTTATCCGCAGCACGCGACTCTTCACAGTACACACCATCCCGACGAGAGTTGGCTTGCCTGCAAGGAGAGTAAGCTCACCCGTGAATTGTCTCTCGTGAATGCGGGATATCTCTCTACGACTTCCATGATTGTCGACATCGAAGACGAGTAACTCACTTTTAAGAAGGACCAGGAAATCCGCTAAACCGTTGCCCTGAGAAGAGACCTCTTCGCCGGCCTCGAACTCCGATTCTTTCCCGTACATCGACACGGGCCATCAATACATCCTTTAGAACTGGATGAGCCGAGTCAGGTTGGTCGCTCTTAGCCACGCCCGAGTGTTGGCTCGAAATGTTCAAAGGAACAACACTGCTTTCACTCGCCGGCTGAGTCATCAAGTGCCCCCCATTCTCGCTTTCAGAATGTGGTCTATCGCCTCTCGACAGTTCGAGGCATTCTCCGGCCGTCACAACGAAATCGAGGTCTCAGGCGTCATTTCACCGAGTGTCGCAATTAATTGGTTGCTGAAGAGAACACCCAGGGTGATCTCTTCAGCATTCGCTTTATTTCGAATTGGTTAGCGCTGGCTCGTTTTCAGCAATGACAGCTGCCGCTTCACGGATTACTTCGATAACTACATCCGGCTTAGAGAGCATGGGAACGTGACTGCTTTTAACCTCCGTAACAGTGGCTCCCATACGCTTCGATACCCACCGTTGGAGATCCGGGTGAACCGTGTGGTCTTGCAGGCACAAAATGTACCAGCTTGGCTTCGACTTCCACGGGGTGCTCTTGATGGGGTGCTGCGTGAAGAGGTCGGCACGAGGCGGAAAGTGTGTCGCCCAGACGAGCTTCTGCTCCTGCTCGGAAAGGTCTCCGCAGAAAAACTCCGTCCCGTTCGGAAGCATCCAGGCGTACCCGTCCTTGACCTCGACGCGAGAAAAGATATCCGAGGGATACTTGTTGAGTTGGTCCTGTACCGTCTCGCCGACATCCGGGGCAACTGCTCCAATGTAGACGAGGCCGGCCACGCGATCGTCGACTCCCGAGGCGGTGATGGTGGCGCCGCCGTAGGAGTGGCCGACGAGGAGAACGGGGCTGCCGACACGGTTGAGCGTGCGCTTGACCATGGCTACGTCCTCTTCGAACGACTCCAGGCTGTATTGAACCGCAATGACTTCATGGCCGTCCGCCTGTAATGCGGGGATGACCTTGCTGAAGCACGAGCCATCGGCCCAGATGCCGTGGCAGAATACTATGGTAGGCTTGATTTTCTTGGACATTCGCGTCCTCCTTGTGGATGGGGATTTGAGGTCGGTGCGGCCTCTGCGCACCGGCGCGCCGTCTCGATGCGACGGCCGCTCGGTGCCTACATTATCGATTTGCAGCCGTCGTTCTCGGAGTTAAACGGAGTAAAATCTGACAGCGAAGTTCAACCGTCATCGCGGGCGCGACTCTGGTGGCGTGCGTAAGACATTTCACGGAGACGGTGCTGCTGCCTGGGATTCGCGGACCAGTCGTTGGTTCAATCCAATTGTTCCAGCAGTTCGCGGGCTCGCCGCAGATCACGGGTATCAAACCCATCGGAAAACTGGTTATATAGTGGAGAAATTAGCTCTCGGGCCTCTATCGAGGCGCCCCGTTCGTGTAGAAGCAACGCGAGATCATACGCCGCACGGAATTTGAAACTGGGTACCTCGATCTCGTCGGTGTCCCGTAGCGACGCCCTCAGTACCGCCTCCGCCCGGTCGATTTGGCCCTTGGCCCGTTCGGTCCCCGCTTTTATCCTCAAGAACTCGGGACGCGCCCAGCGCTGCGTCCCCAACGTGACGACAAAATCCGAAATTTCCAGCACATCATCGATATATGCGGCTTCAAGCATCGCCCCTGCCAAAATTGCAAAGTACGCTTGGTGCTCGACATTAGCCGCTTTTCCCCCGAGGCCATCGAATGCGAGCCGCAACCTTTCCGGATCCCGAGAGCGTTCGGAAAATGCCTCAAAAGCTGCTCGATAGCACCTCGCTTTCGCTACCCAGGCTCCCAAGCCGTGTCGATCAATTGTCTTTTCAAGGAGGTCAATTGCGTATTCTGCTTTCTGGTAATCGCCCATTTGTAGCAGTGCGTCGATCAAGCCAGTACCTAAGCAATAAGCCAGCGTTAACCCGTGTCCGACTACCAGCGCCATCTCCAACGTTTCATTTACAAGCTTCTGTGCCCGTCCGATTTTTCCTGCATACCATGCAGTGGCAGCGAAATTTGTTCTCATCATTAATTTGGTATTGACCTGTGACTTAGTCAACAGTTGCTCGGGGTAGGCGTCCATTTCGACAAATATGCTTTCTAAGCGCGCATGACCTGATGAGAAGTAACCGGAGCAACTCTCCCAAAAGGCATGGACGTGTTGCTGTTCCCACAGCGCAAAGGGATCGTTCGTCTGAATTGCCGCTTTGCCCATTGCTTCGAGCGTGCCAACTGGGTCAGATTGAGTTCCTCGCAGCACTGCATAAAGCGCCAGCGCCCCAAGCGCCCGAAATTCCGCGTATGCGTCCGAGGCCGCCCGCGCCAAGTCGATTGCACGTTGGAAGGTTGCAATCGTCTTTTCGGTATCGTTGGATAGAAGTGCGTTAGCCGCCGCAAGCCCGACCGCCAGATTCAACTCCAGAGTCGGATCTTTGCACTCAATGCCATCCAATTCGGCTAGAGCCGCGGTGCAGTTGCGGGAGATTTCCAAATCGAGAGATAGCGTCTGCCAAAGAGGGAGCGCGGCAGCGACAAGCCTTATCCCGAGAAAGAGGTCACGGCGGCTATGGAGAGCCCAATCGATCGCCTTGCGAAGATCGTCCACGTGGCCCGCGCACAGCATTTGCCAGTCACGCACCGGCATTCCTGCCTGCTCCGAATTGACGCGTTCCAGAATCTCAAGTTGGAGATGCGCATGCCGGGCTGAAACTCTGTCAAGTTCGTCATGTGCCACCAGCAGATCGCGCGCAAAAGCGCGCGTACTATCCAGCAAGCGATAGCGTGGTTCGCCTGCCCCTTGATCGATGCTCAGCATCGACTTACCCAGCAAGCCGGAGATAGCTTGGACCACGGTAGCCGGCACCAATTCGAGTGCCGCACCTAAATAAATTGCCGAGTCGGTGACGAAGGTTCCGGAGAAAATCGAGATGGCACGAAGGGCATCGGCCTCACTGCGTGTCAGCAGCGCGTAACTCCATTCGAGGGTCAGAAGAAGAGTCTGTTGCCGCAGCGGGCCACCCGGACCGTCTCTTCGCAATCTGCGAAACCGATCGTCCAATTCGTCAAGGACGAGATCCGCGCTGCGCCCTTTCAGCTTCGATGAGGCCAGTTCGATTGCGAGCGGAGCGCCGTCGAGGCGCCGGCAAATCTCAGCAATTGCAGGGGCATCGTTCGCCGTGATCCTATAACCTGCTTTATCGGACGCCAGCGTCGTAAGAAGTTGTGGCCCGGAATAGGCCAGGACAGCCTCAACCGTATCGTCGCCGCCTTCCGGGGGAACTGTTAGAGGGGGTAGCCACACGACACGCTCAAATCCCGAGGCCAGTACCCGGCGGCTGGTTGCGAGGACCCGCAGGTTGGCCGTGTCGTCTAGCAGGACATCACAGATACGCGCGACTTCGCGCTGTACGTGTTCACACGTGTCGAGGACGAGCAGTGCTTTGCGCCGAGCAAGAAGCGATGCGGCGGCCGCAAGAACATCCTTGCCCTCGACACTAATCTCCAATGCGGCGGCGATTGTCGATGCGACGAACTCCTCGCTCACGACGCGAGCGAGATCGACGAAGGTCACGGCATAACCGGCTTCATCCTCGAATATTTGCGCCGCGGCAACTGCCACGGTCGTCTTTCCCATTCCGCCGGCACCGACGATCGTCGATAGTCGACAGTGGGCCACCGTTTCGCAAAGTGCTGCGATTTCCTCGTCGCGGCCAATTATGGTAGGTAATTCCGGCAGCGGCGCGGACGGCGGTATGTCGTCCGAAGATAACAACGGGCGGACATCTGAACTTAGCCAGTACCCCCGGCCGACAACGTTGCCAATATAATCGTAGGATGGAGAATATTCACGCAGCGTTCGACGAAGCGATGCCACAGTAACTTTCAAATTGCTCTCATGAACAAAAACGCCCGACCAAGCCGCAGCGAAAAGCTCGTCTGAATGCACAAGGGCGCCCTTTTTTTTCGCGAGCTCTCGCAGTACGTCCATTGCCCTGCCGCCGAGCCGAACTTCGATGCCCCGGCAGAACAACTTGCGCTGTCCTGGATAGAGCCTAAATGGGCCAAAAGATACTACGTCGCCTTGCTCTTCCATACTTTGCCTCCGTCAACGCGTGTTGCTCCTCTATCCGTGAAACATGCCCAAGAGCGTCAAGCTGGACGATCAATTTGGATTCCGACTTTGTGATCTGCATTCGGTAAACGATGTGGACCTCAGTAGCGCTGAAGCCCCGGTAGCTGCTTCGGACAGGATGAGTGCTGTCAGACCGCTTCTGACGTGGCCTGCCAGGAACGCGGGGCACTTGCGTTGGATGTTCAGAGAGCAGGAACTGTCATGTTTCTCTGCTTCGATTTCAACTCGAAAATCATATAAGACGTGAATCAGATTGCCATCAAGATCGGCAGCGGTAAATTCGCGCAGATTCCGAGGTTTGTCATCTGGCCAAGAGACTGTCTTCGCTTGTGCCGCATTCCACTCGCGAACCGTTGGTCCACCTCCGCCTCGCTGTCGAGATTGAGCCAGAAAAGGACCGGGCCTGCTTTAGTTTTCACGGAAAGAGCGATTGGCAAGAAACAGCATGCAGTTTCCTCTTGAGATGCCTGCAATTAGGCGTTGCTCATCTCCCCAATCAACAGCCTACCCAATGCTCGATTCAGCGCAAAGTATTCTTTTCTGGAGAGACGCGCGCCAGGAGGATCGGTACCCAAAAGGGCCTTCTCGTTACGTGGACGAAAAGCCGGTTTTTCGTCCACATGCCGAGAACACTGATCGACGTGAATGGCTTGGATGAGCGCTTTGGCCTGTTCCAGCCGCGCTACCCGCTCTCGCATGTGTTCGACTTCGTGCAGGTAATCAAGCCGGGTCGACTCCTGAACCACCTGCGCAAAGCGTATTTGCGAGACCCAGATCAGATGCAGATGTGTCCAGTCCCGAACGCCGGCTGCCGGACGTTGACCCGAGCGCAGCAGGAACTTGTTAAGCCGGTGACGAGCCCGTAGCTGGTCCCGCTTCGCTGCTTCACACCCGCGCACAAGATCTCGCAACGCCTCCGAGCCCTCGTCGAGAACCCAGAGCGCCGTCAGATCGCCAGATCGGTGCCGGCGGAAGGCAACGCCGGCCCAGATAAATGCTTCTGCCTTGACCAAAAATAAGATCCCATAGATGGCGAAAACACGACTGCGGAGGTTCCCGGGAGCGTCATTGAATAAGGCGGGCGGTTTCAGCCGCCCGGCCGGCTCTGCTTTTGCGGGCTCATCAAACAAAGGCTCCGGGGCACTTGTTAACACGTCGAATTTTGATGTTGAATGAAGAGTCACTCGCATCCACAGCAAAAACGTGAACCCGAGGTATTGAATAGGCCGAATGAAGCAATGGCCTTGGTTTCCGGGACTCTGCGTAACCCCAGTCAAGCACTTCGCCAGCCACTGAATTACCCCTTATGCGGCCGCGGTACGGGGATAACTCCCTTCTGCTCTTCCTTTGAGTACGGCTCCCCAAAATATGGAAACTCCTCGCGGATTCGATTTCCTGGAGGGACTGCGCCATCTTGAAGAGGCTTGTTCGAGGCGAGTGAGAGCATTACGTCCATGACGTCATCACCAAGAGGCCGTCCATTGAAGCCAGCAAGATCGAAAGCCGCGGGCGTTCCCAGCTCGTATGGCAACGTGATGGGACATAGACGGGCGACGATTTGCTTTCCATACTCGTCCGGATTCATCACTGAGGCCGCATATGTTGTCATCTTCTCAGCAAAATCCGCTTGCTGGAGGGAGCGGTGGCTAAGGAGTTTCTGGCGCGGCTGAAGCACGGCTACGGGGTGCCCGGTCGGTCTCTGGCGTCCTGTGAAACCACGAGTAATCATTGCTGCGACTCTCCTTCGCCCTTTATGTTATTGGCGTTACCTTCTCAGCAACTGTTGGATGATCCAACTGAACATACGTCCCTTGTGCAGGAGTGTCGGCGACCTGAAGCACACCCCGGTATCGTCTGCTGGGTTTCATAAGTGGTTCGCGGTGGCGGCACACCCATAATGAGCTTATGCAACTCCTTGTTGACATGATGCGCTATCCATCATTGTCTTTATACGGGGCGTTTGACAGTACTGATACTGCAGTTTTCTCCAGTTGGGAGAAGCGGCAGCGGGACGAGGCCGCTCGATGAATCCGTTTTCTGCCACATAATTCGGTATGCGCTTCTCTCAAAGGCACTTGCGCAACCAACCACCCATCGTAGGAGCCTGGGGATTCGGATGATCGACTCCACAATCACTACTCAGCAACAAACCTTGCAAGAAACACCTCGGGCCTCACGCAAAGGAGAGCCACTGCAACGTTTACCCGCGGATCGGCGCGGATCGAAAGTTCTTCGGTTGGCCGGCATTGCGCGCAGCTATGATATATGCCAATTGGTCAAATAGCTGCCGAGGCCTCGTAGGTGAAGTCCCCTTTGAGAATGCTACGGCGGGGCTTATGTACGGCGTCCAGGTCGAACATTGGTAGTAAACCACCAGCGCGTACTGTCACGGCAGAGGTCAGGAACGCTCGGTCGGTTCTTTCCGGAAACAGGACAGGGCTTAGGAGTGCCATTGGGCAGCATCGCTGAGGCAATCCACTTGAGCGAATAGTCGGCTTTCCGGACAAGTGACGCCTGGCCCAACTGTTGCCTTCAGGCCATAAGCGGCCAATCGCTTCCCATTTTGACTGTATGTTCGTGAGAGCCGAATTTCTGAACCTGCTTGTCCCGAATCCACATGAATCCTGCGCTGGCAACAATGAGCCGCGCTGAACCGGAACGTGCTCTGGCTCGCAGGCTTGGAGCAAGAAAACTCCAGCTGAAAATAATAAACCACGTCTGTCAGCCGCGCTGCATCAAGCGATTCACGAATCCACCAGTCAAAAACATTGGCCGATTATCTCCGCCAATGTGCTCATCGACGGAAGCCACCGCTTCCGCTACTTGCTGGCGCGGTCCTTGATCTGGAGTGGATAGTAGTAGGCCGCCTGATCCTGCTCATGGGTGGTGGAGAGGAAGTATTCGCCTGCTTTGGCGCTGCGCAGGTCGAGGTCCAGGTAGACCCGCTCCTGTCCATTGCTGACGGTGGCAGATGCAAATCCCTCAGCAATGACACCGTTACCGCTTTGGTCGCGAGTGACGGCGATGAGGTACTGCCCGGGGGGACTGAATCGGGGAAGAATGATCGTCAGCCGAACGGGCGCTGATGGCAACGATACAGATTGCAACTGACCTGGTTGCTCCCCGCGGTATGTGCCTTTGTTCCACAGATCCACAGTTGCAGACACCGGTGCGACACTGGCCATGGTTTGCCGATGGTGCATTTCATATCGAGACCACCCGGCCAAACCGGCAATGACAACGAGGCAAGCAGCTGCTAAGCCGAAGGCTAGCTTCCTCCTCTCTGCGTGAATGTTCTGACGCATGGCCAGGATGCGATTCATGCAATTGGGGCAGTTTGCTGCGTGATTGATCCGCGGATCGCTCAGCGGGATGGTTTTGGACCGCCGGGCCAGGCCGCGCAGAAAAGCCTCGTCCGGGCATGGGCCAGTCGGCTCCGTTTCGCCAGAAAGCACGCGCTCCTGATGCATCCGTTTGAGCCACGTCTCAAAGCGGTCCTCAGCGCGCGAGGATTCACGCCCAAATAAGCTCATCGGGAAGACTCTCCAGAGGGGGAGACACTGCGCAGCAAAGATTTTAACTCCCGAAAATAGGCACGGCGGATGACGGTGTGATCCAGCTCCAATTCTGCTGCAATCTCCCGCCATGTGTACCCGAGCTGGCGCT
>JBATVK010000028.1:0-21107 GCA_049671725.1 Acidobacteriaceae bacterium | reverse complement strand
CGCCCAGTCCATGACCGGGCAGCACCAGCACCGGCGCTGCGGGAGCCGAATGCCGGGTTCGCGAGTGATCGACTGAACCCACAATGATGACGGCGCAGACCAGGCTCGCCGTAGCCACGCCCAGCACGGGCGCCGCGTAGCCGGGCACGCGCGCGAAGAACCCCCTCCGCGCCGGATGCGCCTCCATGGCCGCGCGCTCCGCAGCCAGCCGCGTGAGAACGCGGCCTTCCAGCCCGGGCGCGGGGTTGGCGCTGCCCGCGCTGTGCAGCGCGGCATCGATGCGCTCGTTCCAGGATTCCCGTTCCGCGTTCATCGCGAAATTCCTTCCTTCTCCAGCAGGGCCGAAAGCTCGCGGCGGGCGCGGAAGATGCGCGAGCGGATCGAGGACTCGGTAGTCGCGAGCACCGACGCAATCTCCGCAGTGGTCAGCTCCTCGACGGCCGAGAGCAGAATCGCCTCGCGCTCGCGGCGGGGCAGGCGGTCGATCAGCGCCAGAATGCGCCCATGTTCCTGCATGGAAATCACGGTCTGATCCGCGCCCGGGCCGCCCGAGGGCAGTACCCGCGCGTGATCCGCCAGATCCTCGTTCTCCGGACGCGTCTTGGCGCGCCGCTTCCGGTCCAGCACGATATTCCAGACAATCCGCACCAGCCATACCCGATAGTCGCGAATTTCACCCAGCCGGGACTGGTGTTTCAGCACCCGCACAAAGGTTTCCTGCACCGCGTCCTCGGCCTCGGCGGCATTGCGCGTGACCGAAAACGCCACGCGATAGAGCGCCGTCGAGTATTCGTTGACCAGGGCAGCGATCGTCTGGCTCGTATCCAAGCTCGTATCCAGGCTCGTATTCAGGGCGTTGGCAACCGGAGCAGGCGCCGCCCAGCCGGCGAGCTGGCTTTCGAAGCAACTCATCCTGGCAAATCCTCCAGCCGGGTCGTTGGGCCGGCGCAGGGAATCTTGCACGTCTGCTCTATGGACGGAGGATACCGCGTTTTCGCTCACGAAAGCGGCCCCGGGGCTTCGCCGATCTCCGGCATCTGACCGGTAAGATGCGGCCAGCCTTCGCGCTTCTCTACACTGGGTTTTGGGAACGCGGATCCTTCCTGAGGGGGGAGATTGCACCGGCAACGCTGGTTCGAAATTCACGATCAGGCCTGGTTTCCTGGATTTCTGCGCGACCTGGTCACCGAGGCGCTGGAGGCGGTGTGGAACGCCAACCGCACCTACGCGTGCGTTGCGCCGCTGCTGCGGGAGGCGATTGCCGGTTCGGGCGCAACGCTGGTCGTGGACCTGTGCTCGGGCGGCGGAGGGCCTTGGCCGAGCCTGTATCCCGAGGTGGCGCAGGGCGGGAATCTCGAAGTCTGCCTCACGGATCTTTATCCGAATGAGCACTTCCTGCGGCGCCCGGGGCCGCTTCCGGGCATCTCGCTCCGGCCTGAACCGGTGAACGCGCAGTGCCTCCCGGACGACCTGCGAGGTTTCCGCACCATCTTCTCTTCGTTTCACCACTTCGATCCGCCTGCAGCACGCGCCATGCTGGCGGATGCATTCCATCGCCGCGAGGGCATTGCGGTCTTCGAGGGCGCGCGGCGCAACGCATCGACTCTGGCGCTGGTCAACGGTGTGCCGCTGCTGGCTCTCCAGGCCGCCGCAACCGCGCGGCCGGTGCGCTGGCGGCGGATTCTGTGGACGTGGCTCATCCCTGTCGTTCCCGCCCTGCTTTGGATCGACGGCATTCTTTCCTGCCTGCGCAGCTATTCGCTGGCCGACCTGCACGAGCTGACCGAGGGACTGTCTGCGCCGGACTATGCGTGGCAGATCGGCGAGCTGCCGGGGCGCAGAGCAACGATCCGGTACCTGATCGGAACGCCGCTGCGGGCGCGCGCGGATTCCTGAATTACTGAAACTCCCGGATCGCAGGTTCGCGTCTGTCCGGGGCAGCGGTATGATGCTTGCGTCTCTCTCCCAAGCCATTTTCAGGAGCCTGCGCATGACCCTCCGCTCTTTCCGCTGGTCCGCGATCGCCGTCGCGGCCGTTCTGCTGCTGCCCGCCGCTTGGGCGCAATCCATCTCGCTCGCTGTGGACACAACGCAGACGCCGCAGAAAATCCTGCACGTTCGCGAGACGCTGCCGGTGCACGCCGGCCCGCTGACGCTCTATTACCCCAAGTGGATCCCCGGCGATCACAGCCCCAGCGGCCCCATTGCCGATCTCACCGGCCTCAAGTTCGAGGCCAATGGCCAGACCATCCCGTGGCGGCGCGATCTGCTCGACGTCTTTACCTTCCACGTCGATATTCCTGAAGGCGTCACCGAACTGCACGCAGCCTATGACTTCATCGAGCCCGATGGCGGCTCGGCGACGGATAAACTGCTCGTCCTCGAGTGGAACGAAGTGACCCTCTATCCAGCGGGCACGCCCGCGCAGCAGCTCACCTACGACGCGAAACTGATTCTGCCTGAAGGCTGGCACTTCGGCACCTCGCTGCCCATCGCTTCGCAGTCCGGGAACGAGGTCACCTTCAAGCCCATCTCCCTTGACATGCTCGTCGACGGACCCGTGATCGAAGGCGAGTACTACCGCGCCATCGACATCACCCCGCCGGGCGAGCCGATCCATCATGAGATCGACCTGGCCGCGGACAGCGAGGCCGCGCTGGCCATGCCCCCCTCAATTCAACAGGGATTGACGAACCTGGTGGCGGAAGCAGGCAAGCTGTTCGGCACACGCCACTATCGCGATTACCATTTCCTGCTGGCGCTCAGCGATCACGTGCAGCACTTCGGCCTGGAGCATCACGAATCGAACGACAGCCGCCTGCCGGAACGCACGCTGCTCGAGCCCGACGGGGCGTTCGTGGTCGGCAGCCTGCTGCCGCACGAGTATGTGCACTCGTGGAACGGAAAATTCCGCCGCCCCGCGGACCTGACCACGCCCTACTACGAGCAGCCTGAAGAGACGGATCTGCTGTGGGGCTACGAAGGCCTGACGGATTACCTGGGCCCGATGCTGGCGGCGCGCAGCGGTCTGTGGACGCCGGACCAATATCACGACTATCTGGCCAGCATCGCGGCCATGCTGGGACCCGGACGGCCGGGACGCACCTGGCGTCCGCTGCTGGATACCGCGGTGGGCGAGCCGGGTCTGGGCTTCGCGCGCGGCTGGATGAGCTGGCGCCGCGGCACCGACTACTACGACGAAGGCGACCTGATGTGGCTGGAGGTGGCGACCATCATCCACCAGACGACAAACGGCCAGAAGTCCATCGACGATTTCTGCCACGTCTTCCACGGCGGCCCGAACAATGGGCCGGAGGTGAAGACCTACACCTTCGATCAGCTCGTCAGCACGCTGAACTCCGTCGCCCCGTATGACTGGGCCGCGTTCTTCCACCAGCATCTCAATTCGACGTCCCCGAATCCGCCGCTGGGCGGGATCGAGAACGGCGGCTGGAAATTCGTGATGAACGGCGAGCCGATGCACCTGCCGGGGCGTCGCGGCGGATTCGGAGAAGCCTATTCAATCGGCCTCCAGGTCGCTCCCGACGGCGCCATCGCGGATTCGATCGTCGGCAGCCCGGCGTACAAGGCCGGCATTACCTCCGGCATGAAACTGGTCGGCGTCAACGGCCGCGTCTACACGCACGACGACCTCGAAGACGCCATTGCCGCGGCGAAGGACAGCCAGCAGCCCATCGCGCTGATGGTCGTCATCGACGACTACTACCAGACGTTCAACGTCGACTATCACGGCGGCGACCGCTATCCGCATTTGGTGCGCGACGACTCGAAGCCGGACTACCTGGACGAGCTGATCAAACCGCACGTAACGATGTGAGGCAGCGGGGACGAGGGCCGGTGCGAACGCCGGCCCTGATCCTCAGAAGTCCATGCGCAGCGCCAGTTGCCCGGTGCGATTGCCGCCGAGTCCCTGCGGCAGCACCGCGGTGAGCGCGCCGAAGGTGGTGGTATTGCTGATGTTCGTCTGCGGCGGCGCGTAGTTGGAACGGTTGATGACGTTGGTGAAGGTGGCTTCGAAGCGCACCTTGTAGCGCTCATGCACGCTGATGTTCCTGGCGAGCCCCGAGTTGACGTCGATCATGTCCGGCCCCTGGAGCATGCCGAGGCCGCAGTTGCCGAAGCGGCCCGCGCCTGCCGGGGTCTCCGCAAAAGCGCCGAGATTGAACAGGACGCCGGGAGTTGTGCTCCTGTAAGGACTGCCGAAACCGCAGTCGGGGCGCAGGATGGCGCCACCCCCCGCGCGGACGGCCATGCCGGTGTTGGACTGGTCGAAGGCGGGGCTGGTGGTTGGGGTAAGCCAGTCGCCGCTCTGCAGAGTGGTGACGGTGCTCAGCTCCCAGCCGCCGAAGATGGCGTTGATCGGAGCCGGGCCCTGCCGTGCGCGTCCGGCGCCAAAGGGCAACTGATATGTGCCGCTGATGAGCGCGCGGTGGCGCGGTGTCGCCACGACGTTGCCGCGATCCGATTTGAGGTCGAAGCGGTTGGCGATCTCGACGGCGTAGGCTTCCTCGCCCGCGAAGACGGTGGGCGCGTCGCTGCCCTGTGCGTCGCTCAGATTCTTTGCCCAGGTGTAGTTTGCCTGGAGCAGGAGCCCGCGGCTGAGCTTGCGATCGACCTCCGCCACACCCGCTTCATAGCTGGACTGGCCGTAGTTTTCCGACGACATCAGCAGCGTCCAGTTCTGGTAGGGAGCGCGCTTGTCGACGAACGGGCCGGCGGTCGCGCCGGTATCCCACGGGATGGTGCTGGCGGGTATCTGGTTGAGGTCCACGGTGACGGGCAGGCGATAGTTGGACATCCCCACGTAGCTGGCGCGCACTACGGTGCTGGGCGTGATCTGCCGCTCCAGAGTCAGGTTCCACTGCGCGGCCTGGGGATCGCGGAAATGCGGGTCGTTGGCCTGCTCCAGGCTGCCGCCGCCGAGGGTGACCGTCGCAGAGGATGGCGAGGTCTGCGGGAACTCGAATGCGGGCTGGACCATCGCCGTTCCGCCGTTGGCGCCGGAAACCGCATTCACATTCGTCAGCAGGTTGGAGGTGGGATTGCCCGCGTTGTTGAACGACATCGGCCCGAGCGTGGTCTGCGTGAAGATGCCAAAGCCCGCACGGACGACGGTCTTGTCATTGTTGAACGGGCGCCACGCGATGCCCACGCGCGGGTCGAGATCGAGCTTGTAGAGCTCGCGCAGGCCCTGCGTTACATGGGCCGCGCTGGCAGTGGTCACGTTGGAGCAGGCGAGCGCCGTGTTGCCGAGCGCGCAGTCATTGAAGGAATCCATGAAGCCGGTGTAGACGGTCTGCAGCGTCGGATCGTTGGCGATCGTCGTGCTCCCGCCTTTAAAAAACTTGTCCGGCACCAGGACGCTGTTGATGGCCGGGTCGAAGCTGCCCAGGTCGCCGCGGCTTTCGACGAACGGAGGCAGCAGCTCCCAGCGCAGGCCGAAGTTCAGGGTGAGATGGCTGCTCAGCTGCCATTCGTCCTGGCCGTAGAGGCCCCACTGCGTGGAGGTGGCGTTGATCTGCGGGCTGGTGATGGCGAAGAACGACTCCTGGGGCAGGCCCAGCAGCAGGTCGCCAAGAGCGTAGTTGGTGAAGAGCCCGGGCTGGAAGATGAAGTCTCCGTAATCGTCCGACGGCTGGAAAAACATCAGCGCGTTGTAGCGGACGTGGCGGGCATCGACGCCGAACTTGAGCGAATGTTTGCCGATCATCCAGGTCAGATTGTCGGTGTATTCCATGGTGTCGGAGAGCGTGGTTCCGGTGCGGTCCTGGCCGATCGTCGAGAAGCTGCCGTCGCTGAAGGAGAAGGTGGGGAAGGCATCGCCCGTCGGGTGGGAGCTGATATTGATCCCCTGGAGGCCGAGATCGCCGATAGCCGCGCTGCCCTGGATGGGAAAGCTGTCGTTCTCCGTGAAGTTTGTGAAGCCGAAGCGGAATTCGTTCACGATATTGTTACGAATCACGTAGTTGTACGAGGCGAGCAGGCTGCGGTTCTGGTCGTGGGCGACGACGTTGGGCAGAAACTGATTCGCGGTGAGGCCGCTTCCGCCCTCGCTGTTCATCAGGTTTTTCCAGCTAAACCGCGCGTACGCGCTCTGCTTCGCATTGATGGTGTCGTCCACGCGCAGGTCCCAGCCGTTGGTGCTCGACGGAATCGGGACCAGCGTCTGGTAGTTGTAGCCGTTGCCGTTGGCGTTGGGCAGCGGATAGTACGACAGCAGAGCCTGGGCTACGGGACTGACGGCCGGAATCGTGTTCTTCGCGTAGGCGGTTCCCGTGAAGGGATCGTTGACCGGTGCGCCCTGCCCGGGCGCGTTGACCAGCGCGCTCAAATCCCCTGAGCGTTCCGCAGCGGTCGGCACCAGCAGCTCTTCAGGATCGGACTGCGTGCGCCGATTGCCCTCGTAGTCGGCGAAGAAGAAGGTTCGGTCCTTCAGCGAGCCGATCCACGGCAGCACCACCGGCCCGCCCAGCGAGCCGCCGAAGTCGTTGAAGCTTTTCGGGGCTTTCGAGGTGAAATCGTAGAGGTTCGCGTCCAGAGCGTCGTTCTGGAAATACTCGAAGGCGCTCCCGTGCCACTGGTTCGTGCCGCTTTTCGTGGTGAAGGTTACATCGCCGATCTGTGCAAACTCCGCATTGTTGTTGAACTCCGTGACTCTCGTCTCGGCGATGCCCTCCGAGGAGGGATAGGCGTCGTGCAGCGCGCCGTTGGAGCGCACATTCGCCGTGGAGATGCCATCGACGGAGAAGCCCACCTGCGCCGAGGTCGCCCCGCCTACGGCGATGTTGCCCTGGCTGTCGGTCACCACGCTGGGCGACACGGCCAGCGTGGCCAGTGGGCTGCTGGAGACAGCGCGGGCATTCATCGGCAGCTCGGTCACATTTTGCTCGGACAGAGTGTCGGCGACGGTGCCGTTTTCAGTGTTCATCTGCGCGGCATCGGCGCTCACTTCCACCGTGGTCGCCTGCGCAGCCACGCTCAGCGTCACCGGAACGCGCAGATCCTGGCGCGCGTCAAGCTCGGTGCTGGGCACAACCGCTTTCGCAAAGCCCGCACGCACCACAGTCACGGAGTAATGGCCCGGCTGCAGGTTCTCAACCACCCACTCACCGGCGTCGGAAGTCGTCGCCGTGCGGTCGAAGTTCTCATCGAGCGAGTGGACGGTCACAGTCGCGCCGGGGATCACCGCGCCTGAAACGTCGACCACGGTGCCGCGCATGGTGCCGAAGGTGGATTGCGCCCACGCACTGCAGAGGCAGAGGGCCAGCAGGCCATTCAGGAGCAGCGTTATACGGATGGCTGCGCGGCACGGGCTCAGGAAATGCTGGAAAAGCGATTTTTTCAGGCGCATCATGGACTGGCGCTCCTCTTTCCGGAATTGCCGGTCCCCTTAGCACACCCTGAAAAACATATCGCTCGCGCAAGGGCTCCGTAAGGAATTCGTAGCCATAGAGGCCGCTTATGGGGCGCATAAACAGACGCTCGCGCGCATGGTCAAAGGCTCCGTTTTTATCCTCACTTCGTGCCGGTTTGCGCGGCCTTGCGCAGGACGCGTCCACAGCCGGTGCTCCTGGTCTATAGTGTTGGGAACACTCGCGGCGCCTCGTGTTCGCTCCCGGAATTCCTGCGCATGCTCGCGCCGCAGATCGCCCCTGCCAAGGAAGCCCACGATGCGTTTTGCCCTTGCTGCCGTTTGCCTGTTCGCCCTCACCGCCTATGCCACGGACGCCGGGCCGGCTCTGCGCGGCTATACGCCGCAGGATTCCGCCACCGAGATTCACTGGGAACAGACCTTCCGCGCGCTGCCCGACCGCGATCAGATTCGCGCCAACATGAAGCGCCTCTCGGCGTATCCGCACCATGTTGGCTCGCCCTACGACAAGAACAACGCCGAGTGGCTGCTGGCGCAGCTGAAATCGTACGGGCTGGATGCGCAGATCGAAGAGTTCACTACTCTGTTTCCCACGCCGAAGTCGCGGCTGCTCGAGCTGCTCGGGCCGGAGCCGTACACGGCAAAGCTGCAGGAGCCTCCCATCAGCGTCGATCCCACGTCGGACCAGCAGAGCCAGCAACTGCCCACCTACAACGCGTATTCTCGCGACGGCGATGTGACCGCGCCCCTGGTCTACGTCAACTATGGCCGGCCCGAAGACTACGATGTGCTCGCGCGGATGGGCGTCTCGGTGAAGGGCGCTATCGTGATCGCGCGCTACGGCATGAGCTGGCGCGGCATCAAGCCGAAGGTCGCGGCCGAGCACGGCGCGATCGGCTGCATCATCTATTCCGATCCGCACGAAGACGGATATTTCCAGGGCGACTCGTATCCGAATGGACCGATGCGTCCGGCGGAGGGCGTGCAGCGCGGCAGCGTGATGGATATGCCGACGTATCCCGGCGATCCGCAGACACCGGGAGTGGGCGCGAAACCCGGCGTGAAGCTGATTCCTCTGGACAAGGTGAAGACGCTCTCGCCAATCCCGGTGCTGCCCATTTCGTACACCGACGCGACGCCGTTCCTGAAGGCGCTGGGCGGCCAGACCGTGCCGGAGTCGTGGCGCGGCTCACTGCCTTTCACCTACCACGTGGGACCGAGCACGGCGAAGGTGCACCTGGCCCTGGCCTTCAACTGGGACCGCCCCACCCTCTACGACGTGATCGCAAAGATTCCCGGAGCGAAGTATCCGGACCAGTGGGTGATCCGCGGCAACCATCATGACGGGTGGGTCAACGGGGCGGAGGATCCGCTGTCGGGCACCAGCGCAGAGCTCGAGGAAGCGCGCACTTTCGGCAAATTGCTGCAGCAGGGATGGCGGCCCGACCGGACCATCATCTACTGCTTCTGGGATGGCGAGGAGCCGGGCCTGCTGGGATCGACGGAGTGGGCCGAGTATCACGCCGACGAGCTGAAGCAGCACGCGGTGGCGTATTTCAACTCCGACACCAACGATCGCGGATACTTCTTTGCCGAGGGATCGCACTCGCTGGAAAACTTCATCAACGACGTGGCGAAGGACATCACCGACCCGGAGACCGGCATGAGCGTGTGGAAACGGGTGCGCCTGGTGGAGATCGCCCACGCGACGCCCCAGGAACGCGCCGAGATCCGCGCGCGCGCGGACATGCGCATACCCGCGCTGGGCTCAGGGTCGGACTACACCGTGTTCATCGATCACCTGGGCGTGGCCAGCGTGAACCTGGGCTATGGCGGCGAGAGCATGACCGACGGGCAGTACCACTCCATCTACGACGATTTCTACTTCTACACCCACTTCGACGACACCACGTTTGATTACGAGCGCGCGCTGGCCCAGACGGCCGGCACCATGGTGATGCGCATGGCCGACGCCGATATTCTCCCCTTCCAGTATTCCGATCTGGCCGACACCGTGCACATGTATTTGGGCCAGTTGCAGGCGCTGGCCGCGCAGGAGCGCGCTGCGGCGAAAGAGAACAACCTTGAGTTGTCCGAGGGCGTGTACAAGGCGCTGTACGATCCGCAGAAGACGCTGGTGCCGCCGCCAGTCGAGGCGATCCCGCCGTATCTGAACTTTGCGCCGCTGGAGCAGGCTTCGGACGATTTGACCAACGCGGCCCAGGCCTTCGATCAGGCCTTCAACGCAGCCGGCGGCACGGCGCCGCCCGATGTGAACCTCGACATCATCCGCAGCGAGCGGCTGCTCACCGATTCGCGCGGCCTGCCCGACCGGCCCTGGTTTCAGCACCTGCTCTACGCGCCCGGCTTCTACACCGGCTACGGCGTCAAGACCATCCCCGGCGTGCGGGAGGCGATCGAGCAGAAGCACTGGAGCATGGCCGACGAGCAGATTGGCCGCGTCTCGGAAGCGCTGGAGCATGAGGCCGACTTACTGAAGCAGGCGACGCAGTTGCTCTCTCCGAAGACGGACTGACGTCCTAGGGTCGGATCGCTGCATGCGCTACACTTCTGATTCGCCGGCCGGGAGATCGAATTCGTCATGCGCTTGCCGAGGTTCCGGGTTGTCCTGCTGATCGGCAGACTCTGCGGTTGTGGTCTGTTTGGCCTTCTCCTGCTGGCGTTTTCCGGCCCGAATCTTCGCGCCCAAAATCACGCGGACGGCCCGTACTACGCGCGCAGGAATACCTTCGGCTTTTTCAGCGCCTACTCGAACGACTCCAGCCACATGTTGCTGGGTGAGTCAGAAAACCGGAAGCTCTTCGAGCTGGGCGCTTCCTGGGATCGGCGGCTGATGCTGGGACACGTGGTGAACTGGCAGTACAGCATCGAAGTGCTGCCGGTAGCCCTGGAGAGCGATCCAGTCGAGACCGTGACTCAGATCATCACGTTGACCAATCCGCCCCCTGGCTATCCCACCACCACCACAGAGACGGTCCAGGAGGTCAACGCGCAGGCCTGCCATCCCTCGTCCGGAAGCGGAACCTTCCCCGGCTTGTATACCTACACCTACACCTCGACCTGCGGCCGGCGTTGGACGATGGGCGAGGCCATGTCGCCCATCGGGTTCCAGTGGAACTTCCTCCCGCGCCGGACTCTGCAGCCGTTTGCGGTCGGCCACGGCGGATACATGTTTTCCACGCAGCCAATCCCAACCACCGGCGCTGGCTCCTTCAACTTCACCTTCGATTTCGGCGCCGGCGTGGAGCTGTTTCTCACCCGCTCGCAGTCGATTCGCGCCGAGTATCGCTACCACCACACGTCCAACGCCTACACGGCGCACGACGACCCCGGCATCGATAACGGCCTCTTTCAGCTCACCTGGGCCTTCGGTCGCTGAGGCGCTGTCAGTGCCTCTGATGGCACGGGCACGGACACCAAAACGTCCTCAGGAACGCCACTCAAGCCCAACAGATCTCACCTGCCCCTGAGATTAAACCGTTATTTTGTTTAATTTGTATGAAGTCTTGCCTGCGATTGCGACACGTTGTGCAAATATACGACTAAAATTGTCGTATATTGATTGCGGGGCGTGACACAGCGTCCTCTATCCCCGGGAAAAACCAAATCCGCGCGACCTGTGATGTCAATCACAGGCCCGGGTACTTCGTCCGCGATTAAATCGGACCATAGAGGTCGTATATTGAACGTGAACGCTTCAGCTTGCTGGCCCCGACTCTCCGGATTCCTCGCGCTGCTCGCATGCCTCACGCTGCCTGGCTGCTGTCTCGCGCAAACGCAGACAGTTTCCGGCACGGTCACCGACATTTCCGGAGCGGTCATTCCAGGCGCTACGGTGACGGCGGCCGGTGCCGGCGCAGCCACTCATTCGGCAACCACCGGCGCGGCAGGCGACTTTCAACTGGCGCTGCCGCCGGGCAACTACACTGTGGCCGCCAGCGCGGCCGGATTTGCCCCTGCCGTGCAATCGATCACCCTGGGTCTGCAGCCGCTTACGCTGAACCTCACCCTGCCGGTGGCGCAGACCACGCAGACCATCGCCGTAAATGCGACCGGCGCGAGGATCGACACCACCTCCACCTCGGCGGGTGGCACGCTGGACACGAAGCAGTTGCAGTCCGTTCCGCTGAACGGGCGCAGCTTTACGGACGTGCTTGCGGTGCAGCCCGGCGTGGCCCCGGCCAGCTCCGCGCAGCCCAACGGCATTGTGATGAGCGGCGTGGCCACCACACCACCCTCGGGTGAGCTGGACTCGGGCGCGCTTTCCGTCGGCGGCCAGCGAGAAACCGCCAACAGCTTCCGAGTGAACGGCGCCGACGCCCAGGAAGACGTGAACATGGGCGTCGCCATCGTGCCCACGCTCGACGCCATCGCGCACCTGAACGTGGAAACCGGCAGCTACGCGCCGGAGTACGGATCGGCCAGCGGAGGCGAGATTTCCGTGGAGACGAAGAGCGGAACGGATACCTGGCATGGATCGGTCTTCGAGTATCTGCGCAACACGGATCTGGACGCCCGCAATTATTTCTCGCTGGAGCGCGCGCCGTTCCACCAGAATCAGTTTGGCGCGACCATCGGCGGACCGCTGCGCCGCAACAAGCTGTTCATTTTTGGCGACTACCAGGGCACGCGCCTGGCTCAGGGTATCGACACCGGCCTGATCTCGGTGCCGTCGCTGGCGGAGCGGGGCGGAAACTTCGTGGATCCCAAAACCGGCCTGAGCCTGCTCACCGGATGTGTAAGCGGGCCGTATCTGGCGGGGCTGCTGTCGCAGAAGCTGGGCACGACGGTGCAGGCCGGCGATCCATACTCCGCGCAATCGGCCGGATGCACGGCGGGACGGCCGGCAGTCTTTCCCAACGGAAATATTCCGCAAAGCCTGTGGTCTTCCGCCGCGCAGCATCTGCTCGCATACGTCCCGCAGCCGAATGAGGGCGCCAATGAATTCTCCACGTCGGCTGCGGAGCAGTCCATTCGCGACGACAAGGGCGCGGTGCGGCTCGACGGCGACACGCGCTGGGGCTCGCTCTCCGGCTACTACTTCTTCGACGATTACTACGTGAATGATCCGTATCCAACCGGCGAGGGCGGCGCGAGCGTGCCGGGTTTCAACGCGCTCAACTTCGGTCGCGCACAGTTGCTGACGCTGAGCGATACGAAAACCCTGGGGGCGAACACGGTCAATGTGGCGCGCGTGAGCTACATGCGCAATGCCGCAAATGTGGGCGTGCCGCAGGGCGGCCTCGGCCCGTCGCTGACTTCGCAGGGATTCACCGGGATCGTCGCGCTCGATCCGAAGATCGAAGGCCTCGAGAACGTCAATTTCAATGCCTTCACGATGGGCGTGGACACCACCGGCCTATTCCAGGCGGAAAACATTCTCGAGGGCAGCGACGATTTCTCCCACATCGTCGGCGCGCACAATCTGAAATTTGGCGCCGACATCCACGGCGACCAGATCAACAACCACCCCGATGTCTATTTCAACGGCAGCTACAGCTTTACCGGCAGCGAAACCGGCCTGGACTTTGCCGACTATCTGCTCGGCGTCGACTCCAGCTACACCCAGGGCGACGCGCAGCGCTTCTACAACCGCAACCGGCTCATCGGCGTCTACGCGCAGGATTCCTGGAAAGTGCGGCCTTCGCTGACCTTCAACTACGGCCTCCGCTGGGACGTTTTGCCGCCATGGTACGAGAAGTACAACCAGTTGCAGACCCTCGTTCCCGGCGAGCAGTCCGTGGTCTTTCCCAACGCGCCGGCGGGGATCGTCTTTCCCGGCGATCCCGGCGTGCCGCGCACCCTGGCGCCGACGCGCTACACGGATTTTGGTCCGCGGCTGGGGCTCGCATGGGCGCCAGCGTTTCTGGGCGCCGGCAAGACCAGCCTGCGCGCCTCGTGGGGCCAGTTTTATACGCCCATCGAAGGGCTCTCCGCCGCGATCATGAGCGCCAATCCTCCCTACGGTTACACCTACACCAGCGCGGTGCCCACGCTCTTCGATCAGCCCTGGACCGCGGCCGCCGACGGCTCCAGCCTCGCCTTCAGCGGAGGCCCGCGTTTCCCGCTGCCCCATGTGCCTTTCGGCGCCTCGCGCACGCATCCCATATCGACGGTGAACTGGGCGCAGTTCGAGCCTTTCACGGGCATTCCCGCAGTGGCGCCGAGCAACGTGACGCCGTATGCCGAGGACTATATGGTCTCGGTGGAGCGGCAGCTTGGGCAGGGCACCATCCTCGACGTGAGCTATGACGGCACCCAGGCGCACCATCTGCTGACGCTGATCGAGGCAAATCCGGGCAGTCCCGCGCTGTGCCTGTCGCTCAGCCAGACTTCGGAGGTCGCCTCGGGATCGGCCACCTGTGGGCCCTTTGGCGAGAGCGGCACCTACACACGCGCCAACGGCGATGTCGTGCAGGGCACGCGTAGGAGATTCTCGTCCGCCTTCGGCAGCGTGACCTGGCAGAAGACCATCGGCAATTCCCACGACAATGCGCTCGAAGTGAGCCTGCGCCACGACTCCGGCCCGCTGGGCTTCAGCCTCGCCTATACCTGGAGCCAGTCCATCGATCAGGCTTCCAGCCTCTCCGATCCGGTGGACCCCATCGATCCAGGCGTGAGCCGGGGACTTTCAGCCTTCGACCTCACGCAGAACTTCGTCGCGAATTACCACTATCGGCTGCCGGTGGCACGAGTGCTCAGCGGCCTGGCGCATCCGCCGCAGTGGATTTCCGACGGCTGGGAGATTTCCGGGCTGACTCGCATCACCTCCGGCTTTCCGGTCACGCTCATCAACAACAACGACACCTCGCTGCTGGGCACGGAACCCAACGGCGTAAATAACAACGGAGCGGACCAGCTGAATTTCACCTCCGGATCGCTCGACCTCCACGGCAGCCCGCGCCAGGGCGCTGCGTTCAACACATCGCTCTTCTCGCTGCCGGCGCTGGGCGAGTTCGGCAACGCGCGGCGGCGCTTCTTCCACGGTCCCGGTTCCGACTCGAGCGATGTGGCCCTGCAGAAGACAACCGGCTTTCTCGACGGAAAGTCGCTGGAGCTGCGCCTCGAAGGCTTCAACGTCTTCAACCACGCACAATTTTTCGGGGCCGGATCGGTGCAGGGCAACATCGGCAGCGAGGACTTCGGCCAGATCGTCTCGGCCGCACCGCCGCGGCTGCTCCAGGCGAGCGCGCGGCTCCGTTTTTAGCACTCTGTACAAATAGCCGCGCTACCATTGGGGGTCTCGCTCATCCATTGCTAGTGAGGAGCCCTCATGGATTACGTCAATCTCGGAAAAACCGGCCTGAAAGTTTCCCGCATCTGCCTTGGCTGCATGAGCTATGGCGCGCCGCACACCGGCGAGCTCAAACCTGGCCGTCAGGCGTGGTCGCTCAACGAAGAACAGAGCCAGCCATACTTTCGTCAGGCGCTCGATCTGGGCATCAATTTTTTTGACACCGCCAATGCCTACTCCAGCGGCGCCAGCGAAGAGGTCCTGGGCCGATTCCTGAAAGCCAACGTCCGCCGCGAATCGGTCGTGATCGCGACCAAGGTCAACACCATGATGCGCGAGGAGCCCAACGGCAAAGGCCTTTCGCGCAAAGCCATCTTTCACGAGCTGGACGAGAGCCTGCGCCGTCTGGAGACGGATTTCGTCGACCTCTATCAGATCCATCGCTGGGATTACGAGACGCCCATCGAGGAAACCCTGGAAGCGCTGCACGATGTGGTGAAGGCCGGAAAAGTCCGGTACATCGGCGCATCCTCCATGTACTCCTGGCAGTTCGCGAAGGCGCTCTATGTGGCCGACCTGCACGGCTGGACGCGCTTCGTCTCCATGCAGAACCACTACAACCTGCTCTATCGCGAAGAGGAGCGGGAGATGAACCCGCTGTGCGTCGCCGAGGGCATCGGCATCATTCCGTGGAGCCCGTTAGCCCGCGGACGCCTCGCGCGACCGTGGCAGGCCGAGTCGACAAAACGCTCGGAGACCGACGTCTTCGGCAACCGCATGTACGCGCGCACCGAAGAGGCCGATCGCAGCGTGGTGGATCGGCTTACGGAGCTCTCAAAAAAGCGCGGAGTATCCCAGGCCTCGCTGGCCCTGGCCTGGATGCTCGCGAAACCCGGTATCACCGCGCCGATTGTGGGCGCGACCAAGCCCCATCATCTCGACGACGCCGTCGCCGCGCTCTCGGTGAAACTTACGCCCGAGGAAATCGCCTCGCTCGAGGAAGGCTACGTCTCGCATCCGGTGCTGGGCTTCAGCTAAAGATGCCGGCGAACGATGATTCTGCCCGAGACTACCGGGTTGAGGCCGGGTGCGCAGGCATCACGCTGATCCGCGGCAGCACGATGATGTCCACCCGGCGATTTTCGCCGCGGCCCTCCGCAGTGGCATTGCTGGCCACCGGATGATACTCGGCGAAACCCGCGGCGGAGAGCCGTCCTGGCGCGAAACCGCGATCGACGATCAGGAATTTCGCCAGCTCGGTCGCGCGCGCTGTCGAGAGCTCCCAGTTCGAGGCGAACTGCGCGGTGTGGATGGGCACATTGTCCGTGTGCCCCTCGATGCGGAGGTCGTACGGCATCACGGCCAGGCTGGCGGCGATCTGGTCCAGCGTGGCGCGCGACTGTGGGTGCGGAGTTGCCGAGCCGCTGTCGTAGAAACCCGCTTCGCGCAGAGAAATCACAAGGCCGTCGCGGCCCAGCCGAAGCGCGACCACGTGCTGCGCTATCTGGTTCGACAGCAGGCCGGTAAGCCGCGCCTGAAGCCGCGCCAGGTCCCCGTGCACCTGAGGCGAAGCGGAGAGATCGTCGCCCATCACCACGTTTACCGGGGCCGAGGGGTCTGCTGAATCGGCCAGCGCGCCGTTGTGCTGCTGCGAAGGCGCCGCTGCCGGGAAGAGTCCCAGCGCCTGGAAGGCGGTCTCGATGGAGTGCGCGATCTGCGTCTGCTTTCTCTGGTCGGAGCGCGAGCTGGCATAGAGCACCACAAAGAACGCGAAGAGCAGCGTGATGAAATCCGCGTAGGAAACCAGCCAGCGGTCGCGATGCACCTGTTCCTGGGGTCTCGGGCGCTTCATGCGCGCTGCTCCTCTGCCCTGCCGCCGCGAAAGCTCTGCAGCTTGATCTCGATCATGCGCGGATTCATCCCCTCGATAATGGAGACCACCCCTTCGAGCGCCATCTCCTGCAGCCTCTGCTCGTCGCGCGCGTGCTGCCGGAGCTTGCCGGCCGCGGGCAGAAAGAAAATGTTGGCCGCGCCCACCCCGTAGATGGTCGCCACAAAAGCCACCGCGATGCCGCGTCCCACCTGATCCATGTGATCGAGGTGCTGCATCACCTGGATCAGCCCGATCACCGCGCCGATGATGCCGATGGTCGGCGAGAATCCCCCCGCCGACTCGAAGACCGCGGGAATGCGCGCCTCGTTTTCGCTGGCGTTCTCGATCTGGACCTCCATGATGCGGTGCAACTCGGCGGGCTCCGTGCCGTCGACGGCCAGGGTGAGCGCCTGGCGCAGGAAGGGATCGGCGATAGTCTCGAGATCCTGGTCGAGGGAGATAATGCCGTGGCGCCGCGCCTTGTTGGCGAAGCCGACGATCTGCCGCAGCAGGGCTGCGCCGCCGTCGGAGCGGTGCAGGAAGAGCCTGACCAGGCGCAGCGCTGCCCGGCCCACGGTTCGGAGCGGAAACTGGAGCATCACCGCGCCCAGCGTTCCTCCAAAGACGATGATGGCCGCGGTGGGCTGCAGCACCTGGCCCAGATGGCCGCCCTCCAGCAACAGGCCCGCGAGGATGCCCGCCACCGCCAGGAGCACTCCGCCGAGGCTGCCCGCGTCCATGGCGCTAGCCCCGCGTCTCCGGCGGCGCGTTTTGGCCGGACTCCGGCGCCGGTCCCCACGGGAGAGCCTGCGCCTGAGCCGCCGCCTCAAAAGACACGCGCGCCTGATACGCGATGGTGCGCCGCACCACTTCGTCGCAGCTTTCCAGCACCACGATCTTCTCGCCGTTCAGCAGCGTCAGCATGGTGTCGGGCGACGACTCAGCATACTTAATCAGGTCGCTGTTTACCACCAGCGGATTGCCATTGAGCCGCGTCAGCTGGATCATCACGGAGATCTCCCGGCTCCGCCTGTCTTATCGGCAGGGAGCGGGTGCGGGGTGAACGCAGTCCCCCCCATACAGAACTCCGCGCACGCCGCATGCCAATTCCCCCGCACCCCATAAAGCGCCTTCACCCCGCGCCGATGAAGCCACTGTGTCAAGCGGTTCCCAGGATCCACCGGGCCAACGGTCCGGCTTCCGTTCAGGAACCCAACTTCAGTAAGGAGAAACTTTATGGCATTGGGAGTCCTGAACAACATCTCGGCCGTCTACGCTGAGAACGACCTGAACCAGACGCAGGCCAGTCTGCAGACCACACTGCAGCAGCTCTCGTCCGGTTCGCGCATTAACTCCGGCGCCGACGACGCCGCCGGCCTGTCCATCGCGGATGGCCTGGCGGCCAACTCCGCGGCCCTCGATCAGTCTTCCAGCAACGCCAGCGCGGGCGTCGGTTTCCTGCAGGTCGCCGATGGCGCGCTCTCCCAGGTCACCAACCTGCTGAACCGCGCCGTCACCCTGGCCACAGAAGCCGGCGGCGGCACGCTGTCCAGCTCGCAGCTGAGCGCGGCCAATCAGGAATATCAGGACATCCTGACCCAGATCGGCACCATCGGCAGCACCACGGAATACAACGGCATTCAGGTCTTCACTTCCGGCGCAGGTTCGGCCACCAGCCTGACGGATGCGGACTTTACCCAGACCGCCAAGAGCGATCCGCTCCAGGTCACCCTCACGCAGGGCGATTCCCTCAGCGGCTCTATCACGATTTCCTCGACCGGCGGTACGCACGCGGGCACGCAGATCGTGAACCTCGGCAGCTACAGCGGCCTGGCCAGCGAAAACCAGTCCATCGCCAACGCGGCAGCCACCTCGCTGACGACGGCGTTGAATGCCGGCCTCGGCGCAACCACGGGATCCACGTACACCGTGTCGGTCGCGGCCGGCGTGGTTTCCATCACTCCGAGCGGGGGCGGGAGCGCCAACGAACTGCTCTCCGTAACCGCCAGCAACGCCTCGGAAACGCCTGCCAGCGACAGCGCCATCAACATCTACACCAGCGATGGCACCTCGAACGGCAGCTACAACTACCTCGTGACCACCGGCACTCTGACCGACGCCAACGTGGGCAGCTCCGATTCGACCTCCGCGGCCGGCTCGGCGGTCAGCGTCACCGTCGGTTCCCAGACCGGCACCGGCGGCACCACGGCCGGCGCGGGCGCGGGCACCAGCCTCACCGGCACGCAGCTCGACAATCAGGCGGATGCGGAAGCCGCCCTGCAAACCGTCACCAACGCCATCAGCGCCGTCGCCTACCAGCGCGGCCAGGTCGGCGCCAACATCAACACCCTCACCGCGGCTTCCAACATCGCCAGTTCCGAGGAAACCAACGTGGAATCGGCGCAGAACAACATCACGCAGACCGACTATGCGGCGGCCACCTCCAACCTGTCCAAGTACGAAATTCTGACCCAGACCGGCATCAGCGCTCTGGCTCAGGCCAACAGCACCGAGCAGATGGTCACCAAGCTGCTCCAGTAATCCTCCTTGTGCGCCTTCGCGGGGAGCTCCGGCTCCCCGCTTTCTTTCTTAGCCGCTTCTAACCGTGCCGCCGGTTTCCGGGCCTGAACCTGCATCTGCCGCTGCCGGGTAAAGTGCTGCCCGGAAAGCGACGATAACAGTGCCATGGGAAGCGTCGGCATTTCGTTTGGCTCCCCCACCAGCGGCCAGGGCTTCGACGTGTCGAGCACCGTGAGCCAGATTGTGGCCAATCTCCAGGCGGTCGAAACCCCCTGGCAGACGCAGCTCACCTCCCTGCAGTCGCAGGACACCGTATTTACGTCCATCGGCACCGATCTCAGCACCCTCTCCAGCGCCCTTAGCTCCCTGAACGATGTGGACGGCATTTTCTCCCAGATGGAAGGTTCCAGCTCCGACAACTCCGTGGTCCAGTTAATTTCCGCGAATGTCGGCGCCGTCGCCGGCACCTACACGATGGTGGTCGGCCAGCTCGCCCAGGCCTACTCCTATGCGAGCGGCAGTCTGGGCTCCGGCGATACCCTCGCCGGCAGCCTCACCATCAACAACCAGACCGTCACTCTCTCCGACGGAACCGCGACGGACTCGAACGGCGATACCATCCCCCGGAACGACACGCTCTCCACCCTGGCTGCGTACATCAATGCGGGAGACTACGGTGTCACCGCCACTGTGGTCGCCGGTTCGTCCGGCTCGCAGCTGGCCCTGCTCAGCGATACCAGCGGCGCCTCGGGCGCCGTCACCATCGACTCCAGCCAGCTCACCGATTCCACCACGGGCGGTGCGGTCACCTTCAGCCAGGCGCAGCAGGGGCAGGACGCGCAGTTCAGCGTGGATGGCGTAAACATGACCAGCTCGTCCAACACCGTCACCACAGCCATCCCCTATGTCACCCTGCAGCTGCTCGACGCCGCGCCTGACGAATCGGTGCAGGTGGAGATCGCCACGGACAACAGCGACGTCGAATCCGCAGTCGGCGCCTTCGTCAGCGCCTACAACACCGTGGTTGGCGACCTGAACACCCAGGAAGGCAACGACGCTTCGGGTAATCCGGAGCCCCTGTACGGCAATCCCAATGTCGCCATGATGCAGGAACAGCTCCAGGAGGCGCTGGGTTTCACGCAATCTTCCGGGGCCATTACTTCGCTGTCGCAGCTGGGTATCACCGCCAACGACGACGGCACCCTCTCGCTGGACAGCAGCACCCTGGACAGCATGCTCGACAGCAATTACGAGGCTGTGACGAATTTCTTTCAGGCCAGCGGCGGTTTCGGCGCCAGCCTGACCACCGCGGTGGGCAACCTCAGCAACACCTCGCCGGATGGGCTCATCTACCTGGCGCTGCAGCAGGATGCGTCCGAGGAGTCGGGGCTCAATACCAACATTTCCAACGAGAACAGCATCATCAGCGCTCAGCAGACGCAGCTGACCACCGAACTGAACGAGGCCAACTACACGCTGCAGGAGATTCCCAGCCAGATCGACGAAGTGAACGAGCTGTACAGTGCGATCACCGGATACAACGAAAATCCCAGCGGCTAACGAGTAGAAACGCGGAGGCTCATGAATTACCAACAGCAAACCCTGGCCGGAATGAATCCGGTGGAACTGATTGTTGCTCTTTACGACGGCATGGTTCGATTTCTCTACCGGGCTATCGCCGCCATCGAATGCCGCAACACCCAGGAGCGCCGCATTGCCCTGGGCCGGGTCCTCCAGATCCTGATGCATCTGCAGTCGCGGCTGCGCATGGATGTCGGAGGCAGCTCAGCCAAAGCGCTTTCGGAGTTCTACGCCTCGATTTTTGCGCTCTGCCTGGAAGGATCGCGGCTCGAGTCGCCGGACCGCCTGAAGGAGGCCGTTGCCTGCATCCGCGACGTACGCGAGGCGTGGAGCACGGCCGCCCGCGATCCCGAGGTTCTGCGCCTGCTGGAGTCGCCGTACCGAAACGACCCGTTTCACCAGGGAAATGCTGGTGGCACACCAGGTTTCACGACGTTGCGGCCACCCGCACTGCACCGGCGCCGACCCGGCTGGCTGATCTGGGC
>JBATVK010000027.1:0-7174 GCA_049671725.1 Acidobacteriaceae bacterium | reverse complement strand
CCGCGACGCCCTTCTCGCTGATGCCGGGCGGCGCGGTTCCCCCGGACGGCAACGGCCTCAATCCCTTGCTGCAGTATCCGGAGATGGTGATTCACCCCCCCATGCTCTACCTGGGCTATGTGGGATTTGCGGTGCCGTTCGCCTTCGCGCTGGGCGCGCTGATGATGCGCTACCCGGGTGAGAAGTGGATCCACATCACGCGCCGCTGGACCATGGTCACATGGCTGTTTCTGACTGTGGGCATCTTCCTCGGCATGCACTGGGCGTACGAGGTGCTGGGCTGGGGCGGCTACTGGGGATGGGACCCCGTCGAAAATGCCTCCCTGATGCCGTGGCTCACCGGAACCGCCTTCCTGCACTCGGTCATGATGCAGGAGAAGCGCGGCATGATGAAGTCCTGGAACGTGTGGCTGATCTTCTCCACGTTCATGCTGGCCATCCTCGGCACGCTGCTGACGCGCTCCGGCCTCGTCAGCTCGGTCCACGCCTTTGCGCAGTCTCCCATCGGCACGTGGTTCTGGGTCTTCCTGGTCATCGTAATGGCGGTTTGCGTCTTCACTTACATCCTCAACCGCGACCACCTGAAGACCGAACACAAGCTCGAGTCGCTGGTCTCGCGCGAGTCCAGCTTCCTGTTCAACAACCTCGTGCTGCTGGCCGCCTGCTTCACGATCCTGTGGGGAACGCTCTTCCCGGTACTTTCCGAATACGTGCAGGGCAACCGCGTAACAGTCAGCGCGCCGTTCTATAACCGCGTCGCCGTGCCCATCGGCGTCTTTCTGCTGTTCCTGACGGGCATCGGCCCGCTGCTCGCGTGGCGCAGCACCTCCATGCGCAGCATCCGCAGGAATTTCGTGATCCCCGGGATTGCCGCGCTGATCGTGGCGATTGCCGTCATTCCACTGGGCGTGCATCCGTGGACGATCTTTACTACCGACGCGCAGGGCGGCTTCTATGCCTGGGTCACCTTCGCGCTGGCTGCCTTTGTGGCTACCGCGATTTTCGCCGAGTTCTTCCGCGGCGCCCGCGTCATCCAGAAGCACACCGGGCAGAACCTGCTCGGGTCGGTGGTGCAGCTCACGCGCCGCAACACCCGCCGTTACGGCGGCTACATCGTGCACTTCGGCGTCGTGCTCATCTTCATCGGCATCTCCGGCCAGGCCTTCAACCAGAGCGTCCAGGCAACGATGAATTACCGGCAAAGCATGAATATCGGGCCGTACCGGATCGAATGCCTCGATTACTCGCAGGACACCAATCCGAACTACGACACCACCTACGCGATTTTGAATGTGTATCGCAACGGGCATCAGGTCACGCAGCTGAATCCCGCGATACGGTTCTACCAGGCCAGCCAGCAGCCCTCGACCATCGTGGCCAATCATTCCACCCTGCTGTGGGATCTTTACGTGGTCTACGCGGGCACGGATCCGGCCACCGGCCAGCCGGTCATCAAGGCGTTCCTCAATCCGTTGGTGGCGTGGATCTGGATCGGCCTGATCGTCACCATCCTCGGTACGCTGATTGCGCTGGCGCCGAACCTGAGCGCGGAGCTGGCCGGTCAGCGAAGCCGCGCCACAGTTGCGGAGGAACCCGTGGTCGCCGGAAAGGCAGGCGACTGATGCGCTGGCTCAGCCGGTTCGCGATTCTTCCCCTGGTGGCCGTGCTCTGCGTGATGACCCTGGGCACCGCCGACACCCAGGCCCGCTACGACACGCTCGGCCACAAGCTGATGTGCATGTGCGGCTGCAACCAGATCCTGCTGGAGTGCGATCACATCGGGTGCCCCGACGCCGGCCGTGAAATGGCCGAACTGCGCGCCGCCGTCGGCCGCGGCGAAAACCAAACCGCCATCATGACCGAGTTTCAGGCCGAATACGGCCCTACCGTTCTCGCCGCGCCCTGGCTCTCGCGGTTCAACATCGTTGCCTGGGTCGTGCCGCCGCTTCTTCTGCTGCTGGGATTAGCCGGAACCTTCGCTTTGGTCCGCAAGTGGAGGCTGCGCTCGGCGCCCATGCCTGAAGTCCCGGACGATCCGGCCTCCAGGGAGCTTCGCGAGCGAATTCGCAGGGAGACGGAGCTGTGATGACACCCGCAATCGACAAGTGGTGTCCGAGCTGGAAGGAGACAAAACAATGAGCACAATTGCCTGCGCTGCGTTGCTGATCTTTGCCGTTCTTTTCGTCTTCTGGCCGGAGCGGAACGTCGCGGCCCAAAACGTCAAGACCCGCCTCGAATACCTGCGCGAGCGCCGGGACACGCTCTACGAGAACCTGCGCGACCTCAATTTCGAGTTCCGGTCCGGGAAATACCCGGAGGAAGATTACGCCGCGCAGCGGGCTGCTCTGGAAAACGAAGCCGCTGAAACCCTGGCCGAAATCGACTTGCTGGAATCGGATGTTTTCGGAGCCCACGGCTCCGCGCCCCAGCGAATCTGAATCAGGACAAGACTGGACACCCATGAAGCTCTCCGCACGATTCGTTCTCGCCGCCGCTCTCGCCATGCCGCTTTCGCTGGCAGCGGCCACCATCTCCGGCACGGTCATGGACCGCACCACCAATAAGCCAGCGGCCGGCGACACCGTGGTGCTGCTCGATCTGACGCAGAACATGCAGGAGGCCGGACGGACGACCGTCAACGCGGACGGGCATTATTCGTTCACCGTGCCTGCAGCCAACGGCATGCACCTGGTTCGCGTCGAGCACCAGAAGGCCGACTACTACGGTTCGGTGCCGCCCAACACCTCCACGGTCAACATCGACGTCTACGATGTGGCCCCGAAGGTGGAAGGCGTCCACATCTACGCCGATGTTGCTCGCATGCAGACGGATCAGCAGGGCCTGAACGTCACCGAGAACTACTTCATCCGCAACGAATCGAAGCCGCCGCGCACCCAGTTCAGCCCTCACGCCTTCGAGTTCTATCTGCCGGACGGCGCCGTGGTCGAGGGTGGCGGCGCGACCGGGCCCGGAGGGATGGAAGTTGCGAACTCTCCGGTTCCGCTGGGCGACAAGGGACATTACGCGTTTGTCTTCCCGCTGCGCCCCGGCGAAACCGAGTTCCAGGTGGCCTACCGGCTCCCTTACAACGGCAGCCTTGCGTTTCACCCGCGGGTTTCCATGCCGACGGACAATGTCGCGGTGATGCTGCCCACCAGCATGAGCTTCCAGGGCAGCCAGTTCCAGCCGCTGCGTGGCGATGCCGATGAGCCGGGAACGCAGACGTATCTCGTCACCAACGTCCAGCCCAACACCACCGTCGCCTATACGGTCTCCGGGACGGGATCGATGCCGCGCGAAGCCCAGAACGGACAGGCGGCGCAGGGTGGCCAGACCATGCCTGGCGCCGACCAGGGAGGACAGGCCGGCGCGGACCAGCCTGCGGCGTCCACTGCGCCTGGCGGCGGTCTTGCCCCCCCCATCGACACGCCCGATCCGCTGCAGAAATACAAATGGTGGATCCTGAGCGGAGTTGGCCTGATTATGGTCATCGGCGCGGCCTTTATGCTGCGCACGCGGCCGGGCGTTCAGCCCGTGGCAGCGGGAGGCGCTCCCGCTCCATCGCCGCTGACTCCGACCTTGCCGCCAGGCGTGAAGGCGACCGCGTATCGAGCCCAGATCGCATCCGCCGCGCCGCACGCGCCGCTGCTCCAGAATGGCGCGCCGCAGAAGAGCGCGATGCTCGCAGCCTTGAAAGAAGAGCTGTTTGCGCTGGAAACGGAGCGGCTCGAAGGCAAAATCACGCCGGAGAAGTACGACGAGCTGAAGTCGGCTCTGGAAGTGGTGATGCGGCGGGCGCTGGAGCGCGAAGCAGCTACGCGGTGAGCCACGTCAGCAGCAGAATCAGCGCCACGGCTACCGTGACAATGCGGTAGACATACTCCGGAGCGCGGCTGGAGGGCGTCAGGCTGGAATCTTCCATACTCGGCCTCGCAAAACTGCTGCTATTGCATCCTTAGACACATGTTTCGGCAGGATCGATTCGGGAGATCAGTCTTTTTTCTCCGTGACGCACCCTTCCGTATTCGTTCCGTTACCAGGAGGCGCACCCTCCGATTCGAGGCCGCTGCCGCGGCAAGCGGCGCTGGCCGTGCTCAGGTTGTACAATCGCCCCGATGAGTCCGCCCAGCCCCAGCATGTTTCCCCCCGATCAGCCGCCTCCGCGTGAGCCGCGCTCGCCGCTTCCGTGGATTATCGCGGGCGTACTGGTGCTGGCCGTCCTGGCGGTGCTGATCGTTCTCAGCCATCGCGCTCCGGCAGCCAATCCCGGCGGCGCCGGCCTGGCTCCGGCGGATCCCTACGCGGCCAGCCTTCAGATCTCGCACCTCCAGATGAGCCAGGCGGGCAGCATGGTAGGAGGACAGAGCACCTATCTCGACGGCCAGATCACGAACAAGGGCAATGCAACCGTAACCGGAATCACGGTGCAGGTCGGATTCTGGGGCTTTACCAGCCAACTGGTGGGCAAATCCACGATGGCCCTGGCGCTGATCCGTACCCGCGAGCCCTATATAGATACCGAACCGGTGGGCGCGGCGCCGATTCTGCCTGGGCAGACGCGCGATTTCCGCCTGATTTTCGACAGCATCCCCCAGGACTGGAACCAGAACTACCCCGAGGTCCGGATCATCCAGGTAACCAGCAAATAGTTCACGGCGGCTTTGCACGGCGTGGGGAAAATTTTTCTCGATTCCGCCGCCCGGGGTGGCTCACCCCCTGCCGCAAGCGTTCGAGCGTCCTCCCTCCCTTTTGTTAACTCATTCATTAGTAGATGGTTAAGAGAAACCAGGACCTGGCCCGCTCGGGGGCGCGCCTTTGGCATGGCAAGTGCTCATTCTCCTGCGTACGGGATGCTGCGCAGCTTCTCCGGAGACCACGAACACAGAGAAAAGGCGATGAAAACCATTCTCAACCCCGGATCGATTACGGTGCTGCTGGTTGCAGCCAGCCTGGGTTTGCCGGCAGTTGCGCAGTCCACGCAGGCCCCCCCCCAGCAGAATGCTCCTCAGGTACAAACGGGAGCGTCCACCAACGCGCAGGCGCAGGCACAGAGCCAGGCTGGCAACGGCCAGACGGCGACGGGTCAGCCACCGCTGCAAACCCAACCCCACGAAGGCTTCTGGGGCCACATGAATCCGTTTGCCCGCAAGAAGTGGGTGAACAACCAGATCAACCCCGTGAAAGACCGGCTGAACGAGCTGGATCAGATTCAGGCCAGGAATGCGCAGGACATTAAGGATGTGGATCAGCGGGCGCAGAACGGCATTCACGCCGCCCAGTCCACCGCCGATCAGGCGAACCAGACCGCCAGCCAGGCGAGCCAGACGGCCGGGCAGGCCCAGCAACTGGCCCAGCAGGCGAACGACAAGACCGCCCAGCTGGATCAGACGGTCGCCAACCTCGATCAGTACCACCCGATCAATAACCTCGACATCCGCTTCCGTCCCGGGCAGTCGATGCTGAACGAGGCGTCCCGCAACGCTCTCGATCAGGTCGTGACCCAGATGCAGGGGCAGAAGGGCTACGTGGTGGAAGTCGAGGGCTACTCGCGCGTGCGCGGTATGGCAGGCGTGGAGCACTCCCAGCGTATGGCCGATGCCGTAGTGCGGTATCTGGCCGAACACCAGATTCCGATCTGGCGGATCCACGAAGTAGCCATGGGCGATGCGCAGGTGGACGAGAACGGGCAGGAATCCGCTCCCTCCAGCATGGTTCGCATCAGCCTGATGGAAAACAGTTTGGCGGCCTTGAACTCGTCCGGCACGAACGGCGGTTCACCGATTGGTGCGACGCAGCCTACTTCCGCGCAGCCCTCCCCTCAGGGTGCTGCGTCGCAACCACCGGCTCAGCCTCAACAGTAAGGCGAGGCCCAACAAGCTCTCACACAACGAGAGAACCAAGGCAGATTGGCCCCTCACCCGAGGGGCCCTTTTTTTTGCCCGTCCGCCCTCGGTAACGTGACCGTCCCTCTCCGTTTCCACCCCCCTGCCATCGTGCAAATCTGTGAGTCCTTCCGCCATGTCGCTAACGACGGGCGACATAGCCGGGACACTCGTGCCCTGATGCCTCGTCTCTCGTGAATTCATCCCGCCCGATAGAATGGCATCTCGGGTGGTTTGTGCGGCGCAGCGAGATCGAACGACGATGCAGAAAGGCCGCCGGAGGTGGGATTGAAGCGAGAGTTTGCCGGGGAGTTGATCTCCGAAGCCGTGGCGCTGTTCATCATCATCGCCTTTGGCGACTCGGTGGCGGCCATGTACAGCCTCTACGACCCCAGCCCCTACCAGCATGCGTACTGGGGGCTGTGCATCGCGTGGGGCCTGGCGGTGACCATCGCCATTTACACCACCGGCTCGGTCAGCGGATGCCATGCCAATCCCGCGGTGACGCTGGCGCTGGCGCTCTACCGCAAATTTTCCTGGAAAAAGGTGCTGCCGTACTGCGTGGCGCAGACGGTGGGCGCGCTGCTGGGCGCGGGCCTCGTCTACCGGCTCTTCGGGCCGGTGATCGACCAGTTCAACCTGACCCATCATCTGACCCGGGCGGCGGGCGGGGCGGCCGCGGTGTTCTTCACGCATCCGGCAGTGGGGATCACGGTGGGCCACGCCTTCAGCGATGAAATCATCCTCACCGCGTTCCTGGTCTTCGGCATCTTCGCCATCACCGAGCAGTACAACGAGATGGCTCCGGGGGCGAACTTCGGGGCGCTGATCATCGGGTTCCTGGTGGCTCTGATCGGAGCATCGATGGGGTACCTGGAGGCGTGGGCCATCAATCCGGCGCGCGACCTGGGGCCGCGCGTTTTCTGCTTCCTGACCGGATGGGGGGTGGCGGCGTTTCCCTCGCCACAGAACTACTGGTGGGTGCCGATTATCGGCCCGCTGATCGGCGGAGTGGTGGGCGGCGCGGCCTACCAGACGCTGATCCATCCCTTCCTGCCGGCGCGGAATCGGGCCCGGAGCCAGAGCCAGACGCTGAGATCCGAGCAGGCAGGCTGAGCCGACCCCGCATGATGCCGGATCGCAGCTCGCTTTGGTCTTCGCTGGACGGCGACTTCGATGTGCTGGTGATCGGAGGCGGCGCAACCGGGCTGGGCGTCGCGGTGGACGCGGCGACGCGCGGCTACCGCACGGCGCTGGTGGAGGCGGGGGACTTCGCGCAGGCGACCTCCAGC
>JBATVK010000026.1:0-19669 GCA_049671725.1 Acidobacteriaceae bacterium | reverse complement strand
TGTCCGCTTCCGCCGCGCCCCCGCCCGTCACGTGCGTCGCATCGCTCGCCCGCGTGGCCATCGCATAGGCCGCCGCCACCGTCGTCACTTCATTCACAAAGACAAACGGCTCGGCCTTGTCAAAATTCCCGCTCTCTGGACACGCGCCCAGCCACGCCATCAGCCCGATCCCCGCATTCGTTCCACTGCCGCCGCTGTTTCCACCCCGAACGTACAGGTAGACCTGCCGTCCCGGCGTACACGCATAGTCGCCCGCAATCGCAAATCCGCCGGTCGAGTCCGTCAGCACGTAATGCCCGATCGCATCCGCCCCATGTCCCGTGGCCGCCGTTAGCAGCGACGTTGCTTTCGTTGCGTTCGCCTGCATCACGTATACTTTCGCGCCCGCAATCGCTCGCTCCGGCCCGCCGCTCACCAACCCCTGCACGGGCCGCGTCGCAAGGCTCGCCATCGGCCCGCCATTGCCCCCGTTCGAGGCTGACGGCCGCCAGGACCCCCCACCGGTCACAATGCTCCCTGAACCTCCCGAGCCGCCTGACCCACCCGATCCTCCCGACCCTCCTCCGGAAGTTCCCCCCGAAGTGCCGCCCGACGTCCCCCCGCTTGTTCCCCCCGAAGTCCCGCCCGACGTTCCAACTCCGCCCGACGTCCCCGATCCTCCCGAGCCGCCGCTCCCCACCACCACAACCTCGCCGCCCTGGAAACCTTTTGAGCAGCCGTCCAGCCCCGCGTTGCACAGCAATCCGATTACAACCACCGCTAAAACAACTGGGACGCGGTCACGCATCGGAGCCCCCTGCAGGATTAGACCACGCCTCTTAGACCGCGCGCCCGGCAAAAGGCATCACTCCCACCCCGCCGCCATCCGCTCTTTCAGCAGGCACCGGTCCATCACCACTTTGATCCCCGCTGCCTCCGCCCATCCCGCCGCTTCCTCGTGCACCACGCCTTCCTGCAGCCACAGGTATGGAATCTTCAGCCGAATCGCATCCTTCACCACTTCCGGCACGTGTTCCGGTGCGCGAAACACGTTCACCAGCTCCACGCGTCCGCCCTCCGCCGCGACCGCCGCGCATGCCTCGTCCAGATCCGCATACGCCCGCTCTCCCAGCGAGCTCTCGATCCGCGGATTCACCGGAACGATCCGGTATCCCCGGCTCTGCATAAACCGCGCCACGCCATAGCTGGCGCGTCCCTCGCGGTTGGTCAGCCCCACCACCGCAATCGTCCGCCCCCGCTCCAGAATCTCCCTGATCGTCTCCGGCTCATTCATCGCTGGCTTCTGCTGTTCTAATCCCTAACCGCTAATCCCTAACCCCTGCCCTTAATACTTCACAATCTTCCCAAACGACTGCGCATCCAGGCTCGCGCCCCCCACCAGCGCCCCGTCAATCTCCTCTTCCGCCATCAGCGCCGTCGCATTCTCCGGCTTCACGCTCCCGCCGTACAGGATCCGCAGCGCCGCCGCCGTCTCCGCGCCCAGAATCTTCGCCACTTCTCCGCGAATTACCCCGTGCGCCTCGGCCGCCATCTGCGGAGTCGCCGTCTTGCCCGTCCCGATCGCCCACACCGGCTCGTACGCAATCACCACCGGAACCGCTTCCGCCGCTGTAATCCCCGCCAGCACTCCGCGCGTCTGCCGCAGCAGCACCTCTTCCGTCTTGCCCGCCTCGCGCTCCTGGAGCACCTCGCCCACGCACACAATCGGCGTCAGCTCGTGCTTCAGCGCCGTCTTCAGCTTCTTGTTCACCGTCTCGTCGGTCTCGCAGAAATACTGCCGCCGCTCGCTGTGCCCCAGAATCACGTGCGTCGCCCCAATCGCCTTCAGCATCAGCGGAGAGGTCTCGCCCGTAAACGCGCCTTCCTCGGCCGAATACATATTCTGCGCGCCCACCCCCACACCCGACCCCGTCACCGCCGCAATCACCACGCTCAGCGACGTAAACGACGGGCACAGCACCACCTCATCGCGCTCGTGGTTGGCCACCAGCGGCAGAAAAACTTTCACATACTCCTGCGCCTGCGCGGGAGTCTTGTACATCTTCCAGTTCGCGGCAATCAGCGGTTTCCTCGGCATAGTTACCTTTTCCTCAATGCCGATTGTAGAAGATGCCCCCGCGCCCCTCCGTGACTGCGAATACATCGCCACCCACCGCCAACTAGCAACCCGGCAACCGGGGACTAGCAACCAGGGACTGGCAACTGGCAACTGGGGACTAGCAACTGGGGACTGGGGACTGGCAACTGAGGACTAGCAACTGGGGACTGGGGACTGGCAACCGGGGACTAGCAACTGGGGACTGTGGACTGGCAACTGGGGACTAGCAACCAGCAACTGGCAACTGGGGACTGGCAACTGGGGACTGGCAACTGGGGACTAGCAACCAGCCACCAGCCGCCGCCCAGCCAGCTATCCCCCACCCGCTCCCTCCGTGTATCGTGTTTCGTGATCGAATTTCCCCCTTTCGGATGACCACGGACAACGCCAGGCAACCTGAAGCAACCGCGCTCTCCAGTACCGGACGCGTGCGCAATCACAATGAGGATGCCTTCGGCTACCTCCTCGATCGCGGCGTCTTCGTCGTCTGCGACGGCATGGGCGGCGCTGCTGGTGGAGAAATTGCCAGCCGCCTCGCCACCGACACCGTCCTCGAGCAGTTCGCCCAGGCCTCCGATTCCACCTCTCCCCGCGATCTCCTCCACGGCGCCGTCCTCCGCGCCAACCGCGCCGTCCACGAACTCGCCGAGTCCGATCCCGGCCTCTACGGCATGGGCACCACCCTCGTCGCTCTGCTCCTCGTGCCCCCGCACGCCCTCATCGCCCACGCCGGCGACAGCCGCTGCTACCTCTTCCGCCACGGCCAGCTCGCCCGCCAGACCCACGACCACTCTCTTGTCGACGAGCAGATCCGCCTCGGCACCCTCACCCGCGAAGAGGCCGAGCGCTCCCCCTTCCGCAGCGTCATCACTCGCGCCATTGGCACTCAGCCCGGCGTCACCCCGGAGATGCTTGAGGTCGCGCTCGAGCCCGGCGATCTCTTTCTCCTCTGCACCGACGGCCTCACTCGCGAGCTCGACGAGGACTCCATCGCCCAAATCCTCTCCGCCGGCGCCAATCTCAGCCTCACCGCGCACATCCTCGTCGACGCCGCCGACGAAGCCGGCGGTCGCGATAACATCACCTGTCTGCTGGTCCGCATCCCCTAACCTGCGCCCTGTCCCCTGCACCCTGTACCCTGTTTTCTATGTCCGACATCCGCACCATCGCCGTCCTCGGCGCAGGCACCATGGGCAACGGCATCGCCCACGTCTTCGCCCGCTCCGGATTTACCGTTCACCTCTGCGACGTCGACCAGCGCTTCCTCGACCGCGGTCTCTCGACCATCCGCAAAAATCTCTCCCGCGAAGTCGAAAAATCCAAAATCTCTCAGCCCGGCGCCGACCAGGCCCTCGCCCGCATCCACCCCACCCTCGACCGCGCCTCGCTCTCCGCCTGCGACTTCTTCGTCGAAGCCGCCACCGAGCGCTTCGAAATCAAATCCGAAATCTTCCGCGATCTCGACCGCATCGCCCGCCCCGGCATCATCCTCGCCACCAATACCTCATCCATTTCCATCACCAGGCTCGCCGCGCAAACTTCGCGCCCGGACTCCGTCATCGGCATGCACTTCTTCAACCCCGTGCCCATGATGAAGCTCGTCGAAGTCATCCGCGGCCTCGCCACCGCGCAGTCCACCTTCGACGCGGTCCGCGGCCTGGCAACTCAACTCGGCAAAACCCCCGTCGAGGTCAACGACGCTCCCGGCTTCGTCTCCAACCGCGTCCTCATGCCTCTGCTCAACGAGGCCATGTATGCCGTCATGGAAGGTGTAGCCACTCCCGAAGCCGTCGACGAAGTTTTCAAGCTCGGCATGGCCCACCCCATGGGCCCGCTCACTCTCGCCGACTTCATCGGCCTCGACGTTTGCCTTGACATCATGCGCGTCCTGCATCAGGGCCTCGGCGACCCCAAATACCGCCCCTGCCCGCTCCTCATCCGCATGGTCGACGCCGGCTGGCTCGGACGCAAATCCGGCCGCGGCTTCTACACCTACGCAAACAACTGACAGCACCCGTCACCTGGCCGTCGAATCCTGAGCGGTCTACTCCAGGCTTCCCGCCTGGGATTCGACCGGCCTGCCTGTCAACGGTGCCGCTGACACGGCATTGTCTGCTCGCGTCGTACCCCTCGTATCGGCATCCAGGCCCGCGACCGCCTCGCCCAGCCATGCGCCGTCCCACCGGTGCGCCCACAACCCCCCTGGGACCCAGGTGTGGGGGATCGATGCTTCCGTCAGTTGGTGGTTCAACCGGATCATATCCGCGCTGAAGATGCCGTGTTCCCCGCTGATCCACAGCCGGTTGCGGCTCCGGAGTCCATCCCCATGGGTCGAAATCAGCGACGGAATGTTATAGCGCTCGTAATTCTCCTGGGTGCCAAAGTTCATCTGCAGAGCGGAATACGCCGAGAGACTCCTTACTTCCGCCGGGCAGTCAAAGGCTGCGGCCGCGGCAAAAATCTCCGGGTGTCTCAAAATCAAAAACAGCACCCCGTTGCCCGATTTGCTGAATCCGACCAGCAAACGCTGCGGCTTCTCGCCGTTGCGAGCAAAACTGTCGCCGAAAGGAACCACATCGTCGACGATGAAGCTCTCCATCCGCCGCGCCTCATCGTTCACGTTGTCCCCGTACCACGGTTCGTAATCGAACGATGGCGCGATGAGAGTCATGTTGTAGCGATTGGGAACATTCATCACGCGCAGTTCTTCCAGCCCATCGCCCCACGTCGACTTCAGTGTGTCAACCCTCGCGTCGACCGGCAGCACGTACAGGAATCGCCGCGGCTCGCCTGGCGCTGGGTCGGTCGGCTCCAGAACCCGAATGGTTTGCTCCTGGGAACCTTCGTGGATGGACCTCACCGGATAATATCGGACCCCGTTGGCGTCGACCACGGGCTGGCCGACGGCCATCGAGGGATTACCCTGGACAGCGATCCAGTGAACCGCAACCCCCTGAAGTGAAAACAGGAAGATGCTAAGCAGCACCAGAGCCGCAAACCGTACTTTGTGCCGCGCGGTTCCCGAATCCGGGCGAGCATATTGGCCCTTGGTGGAAACATCTGGCATTGGATCATCCTGATTCTGAACAGACTTCACCCGCTTCCGTAAGAGAAGAAAGGTGATAGTTATTCAGGAGTAATTAAGACAATGTCGGGCAGCATATCATGCCTGCTTCGGTTCCTGACGGAAATCCTGTCTCAAATCGAGGATCTTTGCAGAACTGCCCCGAAGCTACGGCATCTAGGTTCCCGATGGCGACTGAGGTACCAGCCGCCCTTCTCATGCTGCCCCGGCCGCGAAAGTATTGTCCTGCGCCGTTTCGAGAAAACCCTGTTTCATCCGCGTTTCGTCTTTCTCCCAAACTCAGGCGAATGTACCCTCTCCGCACCGAGTCACGCCGCTCTTTCCCGCCGCGTACTCCCACGGCGGCCGCAGCTTTTCACTGGCCCGATGTCCGCTCGTCTGCCATAATCCTTGGCGAGCTGGATCTATGTTCGAAGCGCGTTGCAGCCGAGTGGCGATGTTCCTGGCGATGGCGATCGTTCTGGGCGGTTGTTCCACTTCATCGCCTCCGATTTCGGTAAGCCTGTCTCCTTCCTCTTCCGCCGCCATCGATCAAAGCCTGTCCCTCACCATCACGGCCACCGTGACGAATGATCCGTCTGACGACGCCGTCACATGGAGCCTGAATGGCCCCGGATCTCTCCAGTCCAGCGGCCTTTCGACGACATACGTTTCCCCAGCCACCAGCATTGCCAGTCCTGAGCAGGCCACGGTCACCGCGAAATCCCTGGCAGACCCCACGAAGAGCGCCTCGCTCGCCATCACCGTGAATCCATACCCGTTGATGCCGCCTCAGTCGCTCGTCAACGGAACCGTGGGCGTCTCCTACACCCAGTCCATCGCGCTCACCGGCGGGACCGCTCCTTTTCAGTGGAGCGTCTACGACGGCCCGATTGAAACCGGATGGGAAGTGGGCGGCTCGGTGCCCGCCGGGCTCACGCTCGATCCCACCACCGGGACCATCAGCGGAACCCCCACCGCCGCCGGAACCTGGTACTTTGAGGCAACCGCAACCGATGCGGACAACGCATTCGCATACGACGGAGCCCTCAGCATCCAGATCAATCCCGCCGGCGCAACCGCGGCCAATCCAGTGCCCTTTCTGAACCAGCCGCTCCTGCCCACCGCCGTTGCGCCCGGCGGCTCCGGCCTCACGCTGAGCGTCACCGGAACCGGCTTCGCGTCTGGTGCAACCGTCGATTTCAATGGCACGCCCCTCACCACCACCTTCGTCGACAGCGAGCATTTGAGTGCAGTCGTGCCGGCAACCAACGTCGCGACCGCGCAGACAACCTCCGTAACCGTCGTGAATCCGGCTCCCGGCGGTGGCTTCTCCAATCCGGTCTATTTCCAGGTGGGATCCCCGCAGCCGACGGTCAGTTTTGTCAGCGTTCCGAATTCTCCGCTCCAGGATCTCGAGCCGCTCGGACTAGCGGTCGCCGACTTCAATCAGGATGGGAAGCCGGACCTGGCCGTCGCCGCCAACGTAAAACTGTATGTGTTGCTCGGCAAGGGAGACGGCACCTTTGCACCCGCATCGGGCTCTCCCGATCCGGTTCCGAGCCCGCCCTACGACGACTTCCCGTCACCGTATGTCGGGCCGGCGATGGCCGTGGGCGACTTCAACCACAGCGGCCATCCGGGGCTGGCGGTCGGCGTGCTTCAAAATGAAGCCGCGGCCATCCTGTTTGGGAACGGCGATGGAACCTTCGGCTACGCAACCACTCTGGCCAACACTGCGGGATCGCGGTTGTCGTCGCTCGCCGCTGCGGACTTCAACGGCGATGGAAACCTGGATTTGTTTGCCGTGAACAACATCGATGGCCTGTCGCCGGTTGTCCTTCTGGGTTATGGCCTCGGCAGCTTCAACAGCGTTGCGCAGAATTTCAACATTTCCGAGGGAATCTACGGGCTCGCATCGGTCGCGGGAGATTTCAACGGTGATGGCAAGCTGGATGTGGCCCTGGCGGCCGGTGCGCCAAGTTCGCCCTCGGAAGTGGCTGTATTGCTCGGCAACGGAGACGGAACCTTCAACCAGGCCACCGCATCGCCGATCTCCCTCGGGCAAAGCCTCTCCGCGATGGTTGCGGGCGATTTCAATGGCGATGGCAAGCTCGATCTCGCCCTCGCGGATGCCGCCGCAAACACTGTCATCGTCCTGCTGGGCAACGGCGACGGAACCTTCCAGGCGCCCATCGCCATCCCCGTCGGCAACGATCCCGATGCAATCGTCGCGGGAGACTTCAATAACGACGGCAAGCTGGACCTCGCCGTCGCCAACGCCGGCGACAACACCGTCACGCTTCTGCTCGGAAACGGCGATGGAACGTTCACTCCGGCTTCCGGCTCGCCCTACGCTGTGGGGAAAGGCCCCAACGCCATCGCCGCTGCGGATTTCAACGGCGACGGCAAGCTCGACCTCGCCGTCACCAACAGCACCGATGGAACGGTATCCATCCTGCTGCAACAGTAACCACAGGCCGCACCCGTCCCCCGCAGTGCTCTCTGTCTCCTCCGTGGTGCTCGAACCAATCGACTGGGCCGCGACTGACTCATGCCGGCCACGCCGCGCGGGCCGTGGGAAAGTGACAACACCCTGCTAGATCAGCGATGGCGGTTTGGACCCGTCGGTGGCGCACCCGCCCTTGCCCTTGCAGCTGTTCTTGCCTTTGCAGCCGTTGTCGCTGCTCTTGCAGCCGCCCTGCCCCTTACAGTCGTTCTTGCCCTTGCAGGAATGTTTGGCAACATGGGAACTAATGCCGTGTGCGAGTACCGGCACGCCGGCATTGAAAGCGGCGCCATCGCGCTGACCCGTTTGAGCGTTGAGCCGGGCCGACGTGCCGCCAAGGAGGCCGGCAACAGCGGCAGCGAGAGCGAGGTTGTATACAGTGCTTGTCTTCATGGAAGAGTGCCTTTCTTCGGTTAGGCCGCACCCTCATCCGGGCCGGCGTTGCTGATTCGGAATTCCGCAAACCAGACTTGCGCGAATTCCCGAAATGGCCGCTCCTTCGCCTGCTGCACGGCCTGCTACGCGAATTGGAGTCGGAGCGGCTCGCAAGGTTACAGGTCGGCGTGAAGAATTGGAGAGATTCCCGGCCGGCGCGGAAAGCGGCGTCCGCTGCAACGCGCCCGCCCCTCCCCTGGCAAAATCCGCCGCAATATCTGTTACCATTCCTGTCTTCGCTGCTCCAACGTGGTGAAGTCAATCCTCTGTCGGGAACTTTGCCATGAGTTCAGCAGCCACCGCGCCATCCGGGAAAGACGCAGGCCTGGCCGGCCGCTCGATGCGGCTGTACGAAGTCTTTTTGAGCGGCTTCTCTTCCCTCCGCTCGCCGTTTCTTCTGGCCGTGCGCCTCTACTGGGGATGGCAGTTCGCGCAGACCGGATGGGGCAAGCTGCATCATCTGGCGCGAATCACGGATTTCTTCATGAGCCTCGGCATTCCCTTTCCCGCCTTCAACGCCCACTTCGTCTCGGGGCTGGAGTTTCTAGGCGGGCTGCTCCTCATCGCCGGCCTCGCCTCCCGGCTCACCGCCTTGCTGCTCGCGGGCAACATGTTCGTCGCCTACTGGACCGCCGACCACGCCGCGCTCCTTTCGGTTTTCTCCAACCCCGGCAGTTTCTACGGAGCCGATCCGTATACCTTCCTTTTCGCGTCCTTGCTGGTTCTGGTTTTCGGAGCAGGCTGTTTTTCTCTGGATGCCGCCATCGCAAAGCGCTGGAGGAAGCAGGCGTGAGTCCTTCCGGTGACGCGTCTCCGCCGCGCGACGAGACGCAAATGATTGCCGCGATTCTGGCTGGCGACACGGAGCTCTACCATCGGCTCATTCAGCCCTATGAGCTCAGCGTCTATCGCATGGCGCTGTCCTTCGTCAAAAACGAGGCGGAAGCGGAAGATGTCGCCCAGGAGGCCTTTCTCAAGGCCTTCCGCCAGTTGGCGAGTTTTCGCGGAGAGGCGAAGTTCAGCACCTGGCTCATCACCATCACCCTCAATGAAGCGCGGAGGCGCCTGCGCCGGCAGAGCGCACTCCCCATGGACTCGCTCGACGAGCCTCCCGAGCAGGGAGGCGCCGTTTCGCCCGCCCTGCTGCGCGACTGGCGCGAGATTCCCTCCGAGGCGCTGGAGCGCCGCGAAGTCAGAGCCCTCCTCCAGGATGCCATCGAGCAGTTGTCGCCGATCTACCGGGAAGTGCTCGTGCTCCGCGACGTCGAGGAACTGACCACGGAGGAAACAGCCGGTGCGCTCGCCATCAGCATCGCTTCGGTGAAGGTGCGCCTGCATCGGGCCCGTATCATGCTGCAAAAGACGCTCGCGCCTAAACTGAAAGTTGCGATTTCGCAGAAAAGGAGGTGGTTTCAGTGGTGATCGAATGCAGGCACGTCTGGGACTACATCTCCGAATTCATCGACGACTCGTTGCCCCCGGAAACGAAAGATCTGGTGCAAAAACACCTGGCAAACTGCGAAATCTGCTCCGCCATTCTCGACTCGACGCGCAACATTCTCATCCTCACGGCCGACAGCCGCATCTTCGAGCTCCCCGTCGGCTACAGCGAGCGGCTGCACGCGCGCCTCGCCCGCGAGATTCACGGCGCTCGCAGCCACCCGGATGAACCCGAACCGGACTAAATCGAGCCGTGCAGATAAAGGTGGAATCCCCATTCCGCTGCAACCAGCAGCAGCGTCACCACCGCCAGACCGATCTGCCACCTCTCTGAACGCAGTTGCTTCGTGGTGGCGGGTTTCACTCTCCATTGCGAAGAGGGCCGCGCGCGCAGCCTGCGAATCCGCCGGATGGCATACAGATTCACCACGGACCCTGCAATCGCAACCGTCTCCATGGGGATGCGGAAGGCCGCGCCATGCAGCGCCACCAGGAATTTCAGTCCCGTTGCCGCCGCGGCCAGCGCGCCGACGCCGATCAGCAGCCGCAATCCGCTGATGGCCATAAATGCGGTACACGCGCTTTGCAGCAGGATAAAAAACAGACTGGTGAGCCCGACCGCGAGGCCGCGGCCCTCACCATGCTTCGGCTCTGCTGCGCCGGCTTCCACTTCCTGTTCGGGCATCGCGTCCCCAGTGTATCGAAGCATCTCCGGACGGAGCCACCCAATCGCGCCGCCATCCAGCATCGCGGCGCGGATTAAGCCGGGGCGTCCCAGCGAGATCGCCCCGGCCCATCGTTAGTAGGCGGCGATGCCGTTCATACCGGCGGACGCCGGCAGGCCATCCTGCTGCCCAAGGCTCACCACGCTTCCATCGTCCTCCACCGCGAACAGGCCGATGGCCCCGGTCGCGGTGTTCAGCGTGTACAGGTAGCGCCCCTCCCCGCCCGCCGCGATGTCGATGTTCGTGCTCCCCGAAGGATTCTCCCCAACCACCGTGGATCCAATCGGGCTCAGCGCGCCGTCACGTCCGATGTCAAACCCCGAGACCGTCGAGCTGCCCGCGTTCGACGTATACACGGACCGCCCGTACCGGCCGATCACGTCCCAGCACGTCGCCATGCCCTCTGTGGGAAGCGCGTTCGAGACGGTGTGCAGCGATCCGTTCCACTCCAGTTGATACGAGGAAACCGTATTGGACGCGTTGCCCACGATCAGCGCTCCGCTGGGAGCAAACACCGCGGCAAACGGAGTCGCGCCCGCGCTGTCGGTCGTCACCGCGCTCGAGAGCGTCCCGTTCGGATATACGCGGAACACATCGATCTTGTTGGTCGCGGACTCCGCAACAATCAGAAACTGGCCGTTGGGACTAAGAACAACATCGGTAGGCGCTGAGGCTGAGTCGCTCAGATACCGCGTCGAATCCTTGATCGGCAGCAGGTGTCCGTTGCCAAGCATGCGGAAGCCGCTCACGCTGCCGTTGCCCCCGGCATTGAGAACGTAAACCAGATTCCCCGCCTGGGTCACCGAAGTCGGCATGCTTCCGCCACTCGAAACCGTATCGAGCAGGAAAAGGCTGGCCCCACGGACCGCGAACGACGAAACCGTGCCGCTGCCCGCGTTCACGGCGAACAGCAGTTGGTGGTCTGCGCTCAGCGTCAGCGAGCCCTGCGAGTGCAGCGGATCGACCGTGCCCCCGCTGCCGTTGCCGCCGGTGCTGAACGCTCCCGCCCACTCCAGCGTTCCGTCTTCGCTGCGGCTGTACGCCTCGATCTGGTTGTTCGATGCGGCATTCGTCATCGCGAACACCGCGCCACGTTCCTCCTGCGCAGCGGCGTGGTGCGGCGCGAGCGCCACAACCGCGGCTGTGAGGAGCGACAACATACACAGTAGCCTCAGGCTTTTCATATCTTCATCTCCAATGCCCCGGGATTCGCCCCCGGTTGCGCACGCCAGCCGCGCGCACCGAAGGCCGGGATGCTGAATGAGAGTCCCGCGGGCCCGAAGGGTTACACGGATCGCCGCTGCAGGTGACCACCGGAACACCTCGCGCCCCATCCGCCCCTCGCTTCCACATACTTACGTCGTATCCTCAACAGATATGGTGCGGATGACGGTGCTGGCCAGCGGTTCCAAAGGCAACAGCTCGATCCTCGCCAGTTGCACCACCCGCATCCTCGTCGACGCCGGCCTCTCCTGCCGTGAGCTGATGAAGCGCATGAAGCTTGCCGGCGAAGATCCCTCCGCCCTCAATGCCATCCTCATCACCCACGAACATCAGGATCACGTCCAGGGCCTCGCCGTCACCGCCCGTAAGCTTGGCATTCCCGTCTACTTCACTGAGGCGACGCACCGCGCCTGGGTCCGCTGGCTCACCCCGCGCCGCCGCATCACCTATGCCGAATGGCTCCGGCAGCGCCAGGCTCAGGCAAAGGCCGCCGCCGTCGAGCCCGACGAAGAGGAGAAAGCCGCCGCCGAAGAAGCGCTCTCCGAATCCGAGACCCTCCCCGAGCGCGATCCCGCCGCTCTGCCCGCGGTCGAGTACTTCAATTCCGGCACCGGCTTCCGCATCGGCGACATCGCCGTCACCCCCTTCACCATCCCCCACGACGCCATTGATCCTGTGGGCTTTGTCTTTGAAACCGAAGGCGCCCGCATCGGTATAGCGACCGATCTCGGCTACATGCCATCTAATTTGCAGATGCACCTCAGGGGATGCGACATCCTGATGCTGGAGTCAAACCACGACCTCGACATGCTCCGCGACGGCCCTTATCCCTGGGCCGTCAAGCAGCGCGTCATGTCCCGAGTTGGTCACCTCTCCAACGATGCCGCTGCGGAGTTCCTGGCCAAACGCTACGACGGCCACGCCGCCTGGGTCATCCTCGCCCATCTTTCTGAAAGCAATAACCTTCCGGAACTCGCGCGTCTCGCTGCCGAGCGCGCCCTCAGCGACCGCATGAGCCTGCTCGCCAATCGCCTCGTGCTGGCCGAACAAAATTCCCCCATGGAGGCGATTGTCCTCCGATGAAACACGCCTATAATGGTAACCAGCCGCTCCCTGGTACTGTGGTTACCCCCGTGTTGTTGCGGTCGCATGCTGTTCCATGGGGTAGGCAGAAAGTGGGGACCGAACGATGAGCGCATGTACCGATTCAGTCGTTGGGGAGATACTTTCAAGCTGGCGGTATGACATTTCCGGGATTTCCCCTGAAATGCGCATCGATTACGAGGAGCATCTGACCACCTGCGGTCATTGCCGCTCCCGGCAGCGCCTGCACCGCACCATCGATGTCACCCTCATCAGTCTCAGCACCGTATCCATCCTCGCCTTCCTGCTGGCCCTGGCGGTCATCCATCGCGTCGAGCCCCTGCGCACCGCGGCGGTGGTCATGCATCTGGAGCATACCCAGCTGGTTCTCACCCTCCAGGCTGCCGCCATCCTCGGCCTCCTCGCCTCTTTGGCTGCCTGGATTCTGGTCGCCATCGCCACTCCCGCTCCCGTTTACCTCACCGGCGTCGCCCTCGAGCAGGCCCGCGTCCTCCACGACCGTATCCCCGAGGAACTGCGCAGCCGTCTCCGCGCCTGATCCCAATCGAGCTCTCCGCAGAAGGCCCCCGCGCGGGGCCTTTTCGTTTCCCTCTCGGCACTTCTCCCGACACCTCCGGAAACCCTCCGGCATCTCTCTCAAACAGAGGGGCAACGGCGGGTGACAAATGTCACATCCACAGCGCTGGGTCCTCTGGGAATATGCTCTTGTCCCCGGAAGTGGAGTACATGGGCGAGGAGGAACTATGGTGACACCCATCGATGCCGTTCGCTGCGGTATGGGATTTGATGCGAGGGGCCACTGGCACAAAGCGAGACCGCGTTTCATTCCCGCACCCCGGGAATCCGGCAACGAGGATCCGCTCGCTCTCTCACGCGGCCTTGTCTGGGGCCTGCTCGGGGGAGGCATGCTCTGGATCGCCATCGTCGCCGCCGCTCGAGCGCTTCTCCACCTGCTCTGATCCGCCGCAATACTTCGGAATCGTAACCGCGCTTCCTGAAATCCAATTTCCGTGAGCGATCTGATCTTGCGCACCTTCCGCCCCGGCGACGAGGCCGCCTTTCGCCGCCTCAACGAAGCCTGGATTACCTATCACTTCGCCCTCGAAGACGCCGATCGCCAGGTGCTCAACGATCCGCACACCCACATCCTCGCCCCCGGCGGCCAGATCTGCATCGCCGAACTGGACGGCGACGCCGTCGGCTGCTGCGCGCTGGTCGTCATCGCCCCGCGCCAGTTGGAGCTCGCCAAGATGACCGTCTCTGAATCGATTCGCGGCCGCGGCTTGGGCCGCCGCCTGCTCCAGTTCGCCATCGACGAGGCCCGCCACATGGGTGCGCGCCGCCTTTATCTCGAATCCAACACCCGCGCCGAAGCCGCCGTGCACCTCTACCAGCAGCTTGGCTTCCGCCATCTGCCCGCCCCGGAACACGAGTCGAAATACGCCCGCGCCAATGTCTTTATGGAGCTGCTCCTGGCCCCGGCGACTGAATCCGCCGGCTGAGCGCGCCTCGCGCGCAGAGCCGCCGGAATCGTCCGGCGGCCCTCGGCGAACCCACAATTCTCCCGCTTTACTGCGGCTGGCCTTGCGGTTGCGGCTGGTTGTCTCCGCCCTGCATGCCGTGCCGCCCGCGCCGCTCCTGCATGGCTTCGAACTTCTGCTTCTGCTGGTCGTTCAGCACCGCTTCGATCTTCGCGTTGGAATCCTGCCGGATGCTCATCATCTGGCTCCGCCGGTCTTCCCGCGCCAGCGACTGGTTCTGCCACAACGCCTGCATCTTCTGGTCGCGATCCACCAGAATCGGCCGGATCTGGCTCTGCTGATCCGACGTCAGATCCAGTTGCTTCGTCATGTGCGCCAGTTGCGTGTCCGGATCCATCCTGCGCCCGTGCCCGCCCGGTCCCTGCTGTTGCTGGCCGTTGTCCTGCGGCGGCGGCGCAGCGTTGTCCTGCGGTGGCGGCGCTGAGTTGTCCTGCGCCCGCAGCGCCGGACTCATACAGAGCGCCAGCATTCCCCCCAGCGCCATCGTCATCAATGTCTTCTTCATAGAGTCTCCAATCCCTTCGGTTCTCTCTCTGAACCCGTTCCGCGCCCTTCCGTTGCGGCCGGATTCCCTGAGCTCCAACAATCCAGCTCTCGTTCAAGCGGAAAGACGAGCCCCGCCCCACCGAAGATGCACCCGGAGCTGAAAATCGGTCGGATTTTATTTTCCGGCAGGATGCGGAGGCATCGGCACCGGCGCCGATCGCAGCCCGCAGCGCAGCAGATCCGCCTCGTCCTCGCCCGCCCCCGGCAGGTACGCGTACGCGAACACCGCCTGGTACTGCGACTCCCCCGGATAATTGCACATCGGGCAGCTCGGATCGTAAGCAATCGCCGGATGCTCCCCCATCGCCTCCGCCCACTGCTGCGATCCATGCGCCGGCACCGTCAGATACTGCGGATCCCTGGGCGTCGTCGCCGGCCGGTACGCAAACATCGCTCCTTTGGGCCGCTCCGCATCCACCAGCGCGCCGCCCCGCCCCGCCGACGAGCGCCACAGCCAGCGGTTCCCCACCTCGGCATACCAGTGCGCGCTCGATGGCACCGGCCGCTCCAGCCGGATGGCGTGCGCCGTCCTGTTGTCGATGCGAAACAGAAATCCCGGCCCCGCGCCCGGCGTCGCCTCTGCCAGATAACTGGCCGTCAGCGTCACCCCCGGGCACGGCATCACCGTCGATGTCCTCGTACGATGCTTCACGCCCGCCGAAACCGAACCAACGCCCATCGTCAGCAGCAGCGACAGTACGGCGCTGCGCAGCAGCACCTTCGTTGCAGATCGCGCGGAGATCAGCTCTTCCCCAGCGCGTTCAGGTCAATCGATCGGAAATCGCCGCGCTCGATCCCCGCTCGAATCCTCTCCGGACTCCAGCCGCGTTTCGTCATCCTGTACGCGTAAGCTTCTTCCGCCGCGCAGGTTTCGCAGATCGCCCCGTGCGTCCCTTCGAAACAGCTGTGCAGGCTGGTGTGCCCCAGTTCGCGGTCGCAGCGGCAGTAGCAGGGAAGCTGATACAGCACATTCGGAATCTGCGCCGCTTCCTTGTACACCGCCACCTGCCACGTCTTCCTGAAGTACACGCCGGTGAGCTGTTGTCCCGAGAGAATCGGCGGCAGCGCCTGGCCCGGCGCCGGCGGGTTCGCGTGATACGCGGGAATATCGTCCTGCGGGTTGGAATACTGCGCGTGCACGCCCGTCAGCGTATTCGCCGGAAGAACATACGCAGCCACGATCAGGACGCCCAGAGCCGCGCTGCCGAGGATTCGCTTCACCATAAGCTCTCCAGGCTTCTATCGTACCAGGCATGTTTTCCACTGGGAAAGGGAAGGCCGGCTCCGAGAAATCGAAGCCCAGGCTGCAAAAGGCAAAAAAAGACGGCACGAACGGTCATTTGTTCGTGCCGGGAGGCCAGTGACGCAACCTGGAACCAGCCGCGAATTCTTCAGTCGCCGGTCTGGTTACTAAACCCTTCACTACATCTGATGCCCCGCGGGGTCGATCAGGTAGCATTCTAAATTTTTCGGGAGCCGGACAGCCGCTCCTCAACTCAACCTAGTGTATCCCGTAAATCGATCCCGCACAATCCATTTACACTCGAAAGTTGTAGAAACCCCGCTCGATTTCGTCCCCGGAGGGACGATTGGCATGTCCCCTGATGCTGATTCTGCCGAAATTCAACCCCATTCCCCGTCCCGCCGCGGCTTGCGATTACTCGGAACTGGCCTGCTGATCGCCACTTCCGCCCTCTTCGGCGGGCTCGCTGTAGCCCTCTGGGATCGAAAATCTCTGGCCAAACTCCGCCAGCCTTCCCAGCCGCCGCCAATTCCCTCTCCTCCTGAAGACGGAAATTCAGAATAAAAGTTGTGCCGTTTCCTCGGCCGCTCCGGGATTTCTGGCCCCGCCCTCAGTTCAGGCTGTCGATCGCCGCCGCCAAATCGAAATCGCGGTCTGTCAGCCCTCCCGCGTCGTGGCTCATCAGCGCCAGCTTCACTTTGTTGTAGCGGATGTCGATGTCCGGATGGTGTCCCGCGCCTTCGGCCAGCTCCGCCACGCCGTTCACATACTGCATCGCTTCCACAAAATCCCTGAACTCGCAGCGGCGCACCAGCTCCCCGCCGTCCAGCTTCCAGCGTGGCAACGACTGCAGCTTCGACGCTATCGTTTTATCGTCCAGCAGCGGCATCGCGAATTCTCCTTGCTTCCGGATCTTCGGCGAAATTCGAATCTATACCTTCAGATCTTCAATCGCCCCGGCAAACGAGAGCGGCGAGAAACGTGGATGGCGCGTCATCTCTGCGCGCAGATCCTCCCAAAGACTGTCCGGCAGCCCCAGGAAAACCTCCACCACGGCCGGGTCAAACTGCGTTCCTGCGCACCGTTCGATCTCCCTCCGCGCGGCTTCATAGGTGCTCGCCCTGCGATAAGGTCGATCCGAGGTGATGGCATCCAGTGTATCGGCAACCCCGAAAATCCGCGCGCCCAGCGGAATCTGGTCACCTTTCAAACCTCGCGGATATCCGTTCCCGTCGTAATACTCCTGGTGGCTGTAGACAATCTCCGCCGCTTCCTCGAGGAACGGAATCTTGCGCAGAATCTGGTAGCCCCGCGCGCAGTGCTCGCGCATCACCGCCACCTCTTCCGGATCCAGCTTCCCCGGCTTCAGCAGAATCGCATCCGGAATCGCCATCTTGCCGATATCGTGCAGAAATGCGCCGCGCGCGATCACCCGCGTCTGCGCCAGTTCCACCCCGCAATGCCGCGCCAGCGCGATGGTGTACGCCGTCACCCGCCGCGAGTGTCCCTCGGTTTCCGCGTCCTTCAGATCCAGCGCATCGCCCAGCGCTTCCAGCGTGATGTCGTACGAGCGCTCCAGATCCGCCATCGCCTGCCGCAGCATTTCCGTGCGCGCTGAAACCAGTTGCTCCAGGTTGTACCGGTATACCGAGTTCTGCTGCACCAGCCGCCGGTAATCCAGCGCGCGCCGCACCGTCACCAGCAGTTGCTCGCGCTCGAATGGCTTCAGCAGGTAATCGTAGGCGCCCTTGCGCATCGCCGAGATCGCCACCCCCACGTCGTGGATGGCCGTCACCATCACCATCGGCGTGTCCGGGTGAAGCTCCCGGATCCGCTCCAGCAGGCCGATCCCGTCCAGCCCGTTCATCACAATGTCGGAGAGAATCAGGTCGTACGGAGGGTCGTTTTCAATGTGCTCGATCGCCTCCAGCCCATTCGCCGCCAGCACCGGAGTATAACTCGACTTCTCCAGCATGGCCGCCATCAGTGTGCGCACATACGGCTCGTCGTCCACGATCAATATGCGCTCTGATGTCACTGCCCCTCCCGGCCACGCCTCGCAGCTTTCTGATTCGGTCGGACCTCAAACAGCGCAATTCCAGGAGAAAGGGTCCTCCACCGCGAATGGGGTAGAGAAGCACGACAATCCGGTCGTCCCGGGAAAGGCCTGTTCCCGATCTATCCTACCCTGGCCGTCTCCCAACCGAGCACACTATTCCTCCCCCCTGGCAACCCTGCCGGTTCTTTCTGAATCAACAACTCCTGCCCCATCGGAAGCTCCCGGGCTGCGCTGTTTCAGCTCGGCTTTTTACCCTCGGAATCGTTTCATCCACCGCATTACGTTGTGGTAAGCTTCCTCTTGCCGGATTCTCTCCCAGGAGATGTGGCGACCTCATGCTGTTCGATATCGATAAACGCTTCACGCGGATCTCAGCCCGTCAGCAGGCTCCGCGCAGGCTCGAAGACCGCCAGCGCGATGTCTACGACAGCCACCGCCACCGCGTCTTTTCCGTATCCTTCTATATGACCGGCAGCGAGATCGAGGCCGAGGATATCCTCCAGGACACCTTCGTTCGCGCCTTTCACGCCGCCGACGAGCCCGACCAGGCTATCGTCGATGGCGCACTCGTCCAGCAGCTCGCCCAGCGCGTCGACCTCGTCGATGAACGGCTCCCCATTCCTCCCAGCGGCGATCTCCCCTGCGGCCGCAACATCCTCCGCACCGATCTGGAAGAAGCCCTGCGCTGCCTGCCCGCTCTCGAGCGCCTCGTCTTTCTGCTCATGGATGTCGAGGGTTATCCGGCCTCTCGCGTCGCCGAACTGCTTCAGAAAACCAGTGCCGAAGTCTTCCGCACCGCCATCGCCGCTCGCCTGCGCCTCCGCGCCGAGCTCGCCCTGATGCAGGGCGACGGCGAACAGGCCGCCTGAGCCGCATTTCCCCGCCGCGTCCCCCGCCTACTTCCTGGTGCTTCCCTTCTTGCGCGACTCCTGCTGCGCGCGCCGGTTCTTCGCCCAGTGCTCCTTGTTCACCTGCCGCGCCCGGCCCAGCGCCAGCGCGTCGGCCGGCACATCGTCGGTGATCACCGATCCTGCCGCAATGTACGCGCCGTCCCCGATCGCCACCGGCGCCACCAGTGCCGAATCGCTCCCCACAAACACCCGGTCCCCGATCACCGTCGGATATTTGTTCACGCCGTCGTAGTTGCAGGTGATGGTCCCCGCTCCGATATTCGTCCCGCTGCCCACCTGAGCATCGCCCAGATACGTCAGGTGATTCGCCTTCGACCCCGCTCCCATGCGCGTCTTCTTCGCTTCCACAAAATTCCCGATGTGCACGTTCTCGCCGATATGGCACCCCGGCCGCAGATGCGCCATCGGGCCCAGCCGTGCGCCTTTCTCGATCGCCGCATCTTCGATCACGCACGAGTGCAGAATCTCCACCCGGTCCCCCAGCGTCGTGTTCTCCAGCACCGCATACGATCGGATCCGGCATTCGCTGCCCACCCGCGTCGCCCCCAGCAGTTGCACGAACGGCTCGATCACCGTGTCCGCTCCCACCTCCACGCCCGCGTCGATCCTCACCGTTTCCGGCTGGAAGATGCTCACCCCCGCGGCCATCAGCGCGCGCGCTTTTTGGAGCCGCATCGCCCCGTCCAGTTCCATCATCTCGGCAATCGTGTTCGCGCCCAGCACCTCCACCGCCTGCGCGGCCTCCAGCGCCACCACCCGCTCGCCCGCTT
>JBATVK010000025.1:0-2747 GCA_049671725.1 Acidobacteriaceae bacterium | reverse complement strand
AACAGCTTCAACCACCACCCGGCTACGCAAGCCGAGGCCGAGACTCTTAAGCTCAGTGCGCCGGAAGATTGGATACATGAGCCGTTTGTCACTGAATGGCGTTCAAAGATTGCACGGAGGGTAGGAGAATATATCCGCACGGTGCCTGATGAGCGCCGTCTCCCGGATGCTCGGATGCCTAGTTTGAAGATCGTACTGACGGGTGGATCCGCCGTAGTCAGAGGGCTCGACTCGGCTATCCAAGCTGCGGTTTGTGAGGCTCTGATCCAACGCGGAATTCAAACGGCCTATGCAAACCGGACGGAAGTCGTGGCTTTGCGCTCACCTATCTCAGACCGCGTCGATGCTGCACGGCGCGCAGTTTCCACCGGTGCTGCTCAATCAGACTTCGCGCAGCTTGCATTCATGCCGAGTTTCGAGAAATTTGAACCTCACGCTGTCGGCCCAGCCAACACTTGGGTATAAACATTGCGATCGAGGCGGTATTTCTCTTATCAGTGGAGATTCGGCTTTTAACCGGAGCGAGTTTCGTTCGACGTTATCTGGGTTAGATCGTCGTATTTTGCGCACGAGCATTCCGCGACGCTGTGCAAGCGCACCTCTAACACGACGATCTCAATAAATAAAACCAGATAAAACCCATCGCACTGTCGCGAAAAGCACGCCAATATCTCCACTACCGAGATGGAGCGTTTTTGAGCGACGATTAGCCCGTTTGGGATTGCGAGAAATGCTACATCATGCTGAGGTTTCAAACGGTTCGCGGAGCGGACTTATTGCTGAGAATCGTGCCCGCATTCAGAATTTCCAATTGGTCGCTAGTTCACTTGCAGGAGACGGCATTTGCCGCCCATTCAGGGCGGCGCTGCCCGTCGGGAGGGTCTAAGCTGCCGCCCCGCCTTTGTCGGGCATTCGTAAAAGGGTGGGCAAACGGGCAGCCGGACACTAAAATGCGGAGCCGGTCTCGCTGACTCCGCGCAAGGTTTCGATCTGTTTGGGGCTTTACGCTGCTGCTTTCTTCGCAGGCTTCGGAACCGATTTTAGCGTGGCTTTCTTGCCGGCTTTTCCCTTGTCCTTCGCGGCGAATTCCTGCTTGACTGTCGAGGAGATGGCGTCAACGTCAACCTTGTAAGCGTGCGCGGCGTCGCGGAGAACCTTCGCCGCGTCGGTCTGGTTGTGCACGGACAGGAGAATGGCCGTCTCCACCAAGATGCGGCCCAGCTTGCTTTCTTCAGCCTTGGGGAGAAACGCTGCCAGCATTTTGGCCGGGGGCGCATCGTTTTTGGGCTTGCCGATGCCATGCTGCCGGATCAGAACGGACAGGCTCCGCTCCTCCAGCATCGCCGTGAACCGTTCGGCCACAAACAGCAGGTCACGTTTCATCAACCGGACGGGAACCGCATCGCCGATTGCTTTGAGCACACGCAAGCCGGTGGCCTGAGCCAGTGCCTCCTCGCGGCGGTGCTTCTGCTGCTCGGCCTTGAATGCAGCATCGGCATGATTCCGCTGGTGCTGTTTCTTCGGGTGGTGGACCGGGCATTCGGGATTGGCGCACACTCGCTTGGTTTCGCCCTTCTCGGTGCCTTCGGTGACAATGGCCTCGGCGGTGTACTTGCACGATTTGTATTCGGGCAAGTCACGCTCATTCTTGCGCTGCGGTTTGTCCTGCCGGATTTCGACGTACTTGTTGCGGGGAATCGCCGCGCTGCCGTCCTTCGGCTGCCCATAGGCCGTGCTGATCTGTACCAGTTTCGGCTTGGTAGCAACGGTCTGCTTCACGTGCGCGTCGATCTTGGCCGTGTAGCATTTCGGATCGCTACACGAATCGGGCTGGTTGGCCCCGATCTCGGCAAAGAGCAGCGCGTTGTGGCCTGTGCGTTTGGGACAATCGACGCAGGAACCGGCCTCGGGTACAAGCTGCGCGTCCTCTTTTGAGAATGGCGCGGCGGCGAGCTCCAGGAGAATGTTGTGCTCGATCCACTGCTGGAGATGGCGGACGGGGAGCAGAATGCGCTTGGCCTTGCTGCCGTTCGTGTACGCTTCTTGATAGCAAGCGGTAAGGGCTTCCTCCTGCTGTTCCGCTTGCAGGCGCGCCAGCAACAGCGCGTGGCCCACGCCAATGTCGTCCTTGGCGAAGGCTTCGGTGACTGCCGGGGCAAGCTGTGCGAGCCGGGCGCGGGCGGCCACATAAGAAGGATTTTTGCCGCACTTGGCCGCGATCTGCTCCACAGTGTAATCGAGGTGCAAGAGCGAGACGTAGCCGGTTGCCTCGTCCAGCGGGTGTACGTCGCGCCGTTGCAGGTTTTCAACGATGCTGGTTTCGAGGGCTTGTGCGTCGGTGAGTTCCACGATGCGCACTGGAACGGAATCGAGTCCGGCCCGTTGCGCCGCGCGGTAACGCCGCGCCCCCGCTACGATCTCGTAGCTGTGGCCTTTGGGCCGAACCAAGAGCGGCGAGAGCACACCTTGGGTTCGGATGGACTCGGCCAGTTCGTTGAGAGCCGTTTCGTCAAAGGTTCGGCGCGGGTTGGCTGGCGATTCGGTGAGATTGAGAATCGGCAGGTTACGATACTCGGACTGCATTTCAACTGTAGCTGTCATGGGAAGTACTCCTTTGGAAGTTGTCGAGCGTGAATTGGAGAGCGGGCGCGTTCCGAGCGCACCCGCTCAGAACATGGGGACTAGCTGGACGCTGCGAACTGTTCCGCTGCTGCCCTCTCCTCAGGGCGGATGGCCCGGAGGATGGT
>JBATVK010000024.1:0-58664 GCA_049671725.1 Acidobacteriaceae bacterium | reverse complement strand
ATAACTCTGCAAGGAAAGAACTGCAATCGAGACAAAACCTGAAGCGTGGGGGGTGGGGCTGGTTGTTAAGAGACAGTCGCTCCGCGACGGGAGAGCCCTGTCTCTTGACAACCCCTTTCATAAGACTCGGGAGCCGCTTTCGGCCTTCGACACGGCTTTTCGTACACCTGACGAGCAAATTAGACGACCGATGAGGCCGGTCTTTGGGGAGGGGTTCCGTCGTTATGTGGAGCAAATGCTTCGTCTATGCTCTCCTTGCCGCGTTCCTCGGCGGTACAGCGCAACACGCAGCCGCGCAATCCTCAGTTTCCCTTCCCGGCTGTGAGGCTTCGCCGGAAGTGCAACAGGCCCTGCATAACAAACTCAGCACACCAGAGTTTGGAGCTCTGTCGTTCGACGGGCGAAATGCGCTCACGCAGCAGGTGGCGGCGGCCCTTGCCGCAAGGTATCCGCGCCAGCTCGAGCCCTGGCGGCGATTGATCGCAGTCGCCGAGAACGAAGATGACTCGCATCCGGAGCAGTTGGCAGGGTTACAGGAGAAATTCCTGCAAGAGGCAAAGGAACATCCGGACGACCCGTTGATGCTCTATCTGGCGGCGACCGTGCTGCGCGGCAAGGACACGCCCAAAAGCGTTGAGCTGGACGACCGGGCCATTGCCCTGGCACCTGAGTTCGCCTGGCCCTATGCCGGACTGACGTGGATTTACTCGGGCGGAAAGACCGTGGACAAGGCCAAAGAGCAGGAGACCCTGGAGAAGTTCTGGCACCTGTGCCCTACGTCCACGGACGCCTTCATGCGTTGGGAACTGTCGAAGAACCTGGGACTGCAGGCCGAAGTGGCGGCGGCGGAACGTGCTTATCTTGCCGCGGCGACCGACCCTGCCGTTCTGAAAGAGTACACATTCCTGTGGGGTCTCGAATTCCGGATAACGCCACCGGCTGATTATCCCGCGCTGCGGAAGAAGATCGCCGCCGACCTGGCAAGGCTTGAGACGGCAAACCCGAAGCCGGATGCCGCGTGGGCTGCCTTCTTAATCAGTGGCTATAAGCAAAGCGGCGCGCCGCAGAAGGTGATCGCGGGGAAAGAGGACGCACTGCTGACGGATTACCCTCATTCGGACCAGGCCCTGGAGATCCTTGAGGCCCGCTGGCAGGACGATCATCCCCAGCCGGCGAACCAAGCCGATGCCGATGCGTGGAAGAAGTGGGAAGCGGCGAACCTCGCGGCCACAAACCAATGGCTGCACGATTTTCCCGATGCGTATCACGACCTGGTGCAGTCGGCTTTCTTCGCCGCCAAAGCCGACGACGCCATCAGCCAATCCGATGGTCTGGCGGCGATGAATGCCTACGTGAAAGACACCGCGGAGCACTGGGGTCCAGCGCCCTTTATGTATGCGTATGCGGCCGAGTTCCTGCTGGATCACAACTGGCAGGCGGCGCAGGCGCTCGATCTGCTGGAACGCGAGCGTGAGCTCGATGCCAGGGAAGACGCGGTCGCGAACGCCAATGACAATCTCTCCCAAAAGGATATTGCCGACGCGACGAAGAACAACTGGTACCGCGACACCCAGCTGGACGGCGACCTGCTGCTGGCGGCGATTCGGGTGGACAAGCCGGGAGCTGCGGCTCCCATCAAGGCGCAGGTGGAGGGGCCTGTTCCTTCGGAAATAGAGCATCTCTCCGCATATTGGCAAAACCGGGCGCGGCTGGCCGCGCTGGAGGGCCGCAGGATGGACGCCCTGGCCTACTACCGGCTGGCGCTGCAAACACGCCTGGAGCAGCCGCAGTTCAGCGACGGCAAGCTGGAGGATCAGCTGGGCGACGAAGCCTACGCTCTGTGGAACCAACTCGGAGGGAGCGAAACCGCTTGGGCCTCATGGCGCCCGAACTCATCAAAGCAGACTGCCAATGCTGCCGCGGCGCGCTGGGAAAAGCCCACGGAACCGCTTCCGGCATTTTCGTTATCCGATCTCTCCGGCAAGACCTGGACGCTCGCCGACCTTCGCGGCAAGGTGGTTGTGATCAATTTGTGGGCGACGTGGTGTGGCCCCTGCGACGCGGAACTGCCCCAGCTGGAAAAACTGTATGAGCAGGTTAAGGAGCGTCGGGACATTGAGATTCTCACCTTCAACCTCGACGAGGATCCCGGAATGGTTGAACCGTTCCTGAAGAAGAAGGGATATACATTCCCGGTTCTCCCCGCATATTCGTATGTGATGAAGCTGCTGAACGGGTTCGCGATCCCGCAGACCTGGCTTCTAAACGGGAAAGGCACCTGGCTGTGGACGCAAGTTGGATACGGCGGCGACAACGCGTGGCAAAAGGACATGCTGGCCAAGGCGGAGTCGCTGGAAAGCGGCGACTGATTTTCGCCGGCGAGCAGCGCCGCGCCCGCCGCCTGGGACCGCCCATGACCTCCGTACCGTCCTCGCCTCCGATTCTTCTTGCTTCTATTTCTCTATCCACCTATGCTGAGACTTAGGAAAGCCCTGTTCTCCGAAGAACAGGGCTTTTGCTTTGAGCCTCGGCCCAGGCCGGGCACGCGCGCTCTTTGAGGAGATTGGATCGCCCGACCTGGCGCAAAACGCCCTCGCACATGAACGAAGGGCTTCCAGGGTAATACCCGCGGGGTATTACCTCGGAAGCCCAGCGAATTCAGCGAGAAGCCGCAGCCCCCCAAAAAAAGGCTATTCCCCGCCGGCTGCGCCAAACCCAGACCGAGCGCTCCACCCTGATCGCCCCGTTGGCGATAGGCTGGGCTCTGATCACTGAATCCTGTCTCCTGCAGTTCCTACACCACCTTCATCCCCACCGGATCCCACTCCACTACCTTGCCCTGGTCATAGCTCAGATTGCTCAAGAGCGCCGCGCCGGCTGCCCGGAACCCGAAGACCGCGTCCTCCACCACCGGCTGCCGCGTCCGCACCGCCGTGAAGAAGTTGTGCAGGTGGTCGTAGCTGTCGCTGTACCCCTCCGGCGCCACATACCGCTCCACCCGCGCCGCCGGAGGCCCTGCCGGATGCGTCTCCGGATACTTCTCCCGATACGCCTTCTCGATCTCCTGCTGCATCGCGTTCGCGAAGCTCCCGATCATCAGCCCCGGCTCCGTTTCGCGCGGCACCCGCGTCAGCGTCACGCTATCTCCTCCGATCTGGATTGTCCCCTCCGACCCCGTGAAGATCAGCGCCTCATTCTCCTCGCCGCCGCACACAAAATTCACCCGCAAATCCAGGTTGAACCCCTCCGGATAATCGAACAGCCCCAGCATCACGTCCGGCACGTTGCGCCCATCCTTCCAGAAGCGCAGCCCGCCTGTCGCCATCGCCCGCGTCGGCCCCTTCGCGCCGGTAATAAAGTGCGTCCCGCTGAACAGGTGCACGAACAGGTCGCCCGCCACGCCGCTCCCGTACGCCTTCCACTTCCGCCACTGAAAAAACTGCTCGCCGTTGAACGGAATCTGCGGCGCCGTGCCCAGAAACCGCTGCCAGTCGCACGTCTCCGGCGACGCGTCCGGAGGCACCGTGTAATCCCACGCCCCGACCGCCGAGTTGCGGTCCCAGTGCGCCGCCACCATGTTGAGTTGCCCGATCGCCCCCGCCGCCAGCAGTTCCTTCGCCTTGATGTAGAGCATGTTGCTCACCCGCTGGCTGCCGATCTGCAGAATCCGCCCCGTCTCCCGCGACGCTGCGATCATCTCCGGCCCGTCCGAGTAGAGATGGATCATCGGCTTCTCGCAGTACACGTCCTTGCCCGCGCGCATCGCGTCGATGGAGGCCTGCTTGTGCCAGTGATCCGGCGTGCCCACGATCACCGCATCGATGTCCTTCCGCTCCAGGATCTCCCGGTAGTCGCGCGTCGTCTGGATGTCCTCTCCCCACAGCTCCTTCGCGTGCGTCAGCCGCCCGTCGTAGCAGTCCGCCGCGGCCACCACCTTCACCCCCGGAACCTGCGCCGCCGTCGCCGTGTCGTACTGCCCCTGCCCGCCCGCGCCGATCAGCGCAATCTGAATGTGGTCGTTCGCGCCGATTGGCTTCTGCGGCTCCTCCTGCGCCGGGCGCAGCAGAATCCCCTCCCCGCTCGGCTGCGCCATTGCCGCACTGCTGATCCCCGCGCCAGCCAACGCGCCCACCGTCCCCGTCCCCGCCACCTTCAGAAAATTCCGCCGATTCACGCTTCTTCTCCCTCAGTTCCGGATTCTCCCAACCCTGCCACCATAATCCTCTCCGCACAGATTTGCTTCTCTTGATTCCTGCACCACCCATGCAGCAGCGTCCCTCGCTACAATCCCCTCCTATGCTTCGCGCACGTCTCCCGCTCATCGCCCTCACCGCTCTCGCCCTCACCCTCCCCCATCCCGCGCACTCCCAAACTGCCCTCCGCGCCCGGATCGCCCGCATTGCCGCCCAGGCCCATGGACGCGTCGGCGTCGCCTGCTCGCTTCCCGGCACCGATCTCAACTGCGACCTCGACGCCACTGAGCCGCTGCCCATGCAGTCCGTCTACAAGCTGCCGATTTCCATGACCGTCCTTCACCTGGTCGAGACCGGCCGCTTCACCCTGGACCAGCCCATCCATTTCGTTCCGTCCCAAATCGCCGCCCCTGGCGTCTACAGCCCGCTGCGCGACGCGCACCCCCACGGCGCACTCTCCGACCCGCTCTCCGACCTGATCCGCCGCGCCGTCATCGAAAGCGACAACGCCGCTTCCGACGAGCTCCTGCACCTCATCGGCGGCCCGTCGGTCGCCAACGCTTACATTCGCTCCCTCGGCATCTCCGGCATCAGCATCCGCGATACCGAGGCCGCGGAGAACCGCGACGAGCGCCTCGAGAACCGCAACGTCGCCCAGCCGCGCGCCATGGTCGCCCTGCTCCGCCGCCTCGCCGACCGTTCCCCGCTCACCCCCGAGCACACCCAGCTCCTGCTCGGCTGGATGGAGTCCTCCCACACCGGCGACCATCGCATCATGCCCCTGCTCCCGCCCGGCACCGTCGTCGCCGGCAAGACCGGGACCTCCGGCGTCGACCGCACCTTTCTGAACGCGACCAACGACGTCGGCCTCATCACCCTCCCCGACGGACGCCGCGTCGCTCTGGCCGTTCTGGTCGCCGACTCGACCGCGCCCGAAGCCGTCCGCGAACACGTCATCGCAGAGGTCGCCCGCGCCGTCTACGACGCCGCAACTGCGCAGCCGCCGCATACCGGGCGCTGACGATCCGCCAGCTGTTTTTCAGGATTGCGGCTATTCCTGCTTGAGCCGTTCGATCAGTTTGAGAGGATGAATCGGCTTCGCGATCAGTTCGAATTCATAGCCCCTGCGCTGTCCCTCCAGCAGGATCTCCGAAATGCCTGCCTGCCCTGAAAAGAGCAGGATCGTGAGGCGCGGGTCTTTCTGGCGCAGCGTGATGGCCAGCTCCACTCCATTCATCCGCGGCATCAGCACGTCCGACAGCAGACAGTCCGGCCTGAACCGGCTCGCAATCTCCAGAGCTTGCCATCCGTCGTAAGCGGCGACCGCTTCAAAACCCGCGTTCGTCAGAATTTCGGCCACTGTGTCGGCGATGAGCCTCTGATCGTCGACCACCAGGACCCTCGCCCGGCGCGGCGCCTGGTCCAAACCGTTCTCTGCTGGCTCGGCCAGTAGGGGAGGAATCTTCTCCGAGTCATCTACCGCTAGAACGGATCTCGATCTCAGTTGCAGGAGCATTCAGCCCTCCGTCGGCGCTTTCATCCGTTCCCCGCGGCAGCTCTTCCTGGATGGGCAAGAGGCAAAAAAATGGTCACCGTCGTTCCGGAGTGGTGCGGAGTCGTACTGCTCGCAATCGAGATCTTCCCGCCGCGCCGCTCCACCAGCTCCCGGGCGACCCAAAGTCCGATTCCCGTCCCCAGATTTCCCTTGGTCGTGAAAAAGGGTTCGAAGATTCGGCTCAGATGGGCTGCCTCGATCCCGTGGCCGCTGTCCTGAATCGCAATCTGGATCCCGTCCTGCGAGCCGTTCAGAACTTTGTGCGTGGAAACGCTGAGCACCCCGCCTTCCCGCATCGCATCGATCGCATTGGCGATCACGTTCGAAAAAATCTGCAGCATCTCTCCCTTGCTCACCGTGATCTTCTGCTGGTCGCTGAACCGCGTGTCCAGAGCGATCCCCGTCGACAACATCTTCGCGTTGTAGACCGTGAGCACGTTTTCAAGCAGGTCGTGGATGTGCACCTCGACCGGCGAACTGGTGTCCTTGTAGTAGCCAAGCGTCTGCCGTGCGATGTGCGCAACGCGCTCCAGCTCTTCCTCAGCCGTCGTCAGCAGCCTGCACACCTTGCTCTCCGGCGTGCTGTACTGGCGCGCCAGAAAAATCAGGTTCATCACCGATTCCAGAGGGTTGTTGATCTCGTGAGCCACCGCCGCCGCCATCCGCCCCGTCGCCGCCAGCTTCTCTGACTGCACCAGCAGCCGTTCCAGCTTTTTTCTGTCGGAGATGTCGCGGGCAATCTTCGAAGCGCCAATGACCCTCCCTGATTCGTCCCGAATCGGCGAGATATTCACCGAGATGTCGAAAACCTCGCCGTTCTTCCTCCCGCGTCGCGTCTCGTAGTGCTGGATCTGTTCGCCCGCACGAAGCTTCTCCAGAATTTCGTCCTCTTCGTAACGGAGGTCGTCGGGGAAAAGGCGCAGGATGGACTGCCCAATCATCTCCTCCGCGCTGTATCCGAACATCCTCCGGGCGCCCTCGTTCCACGTCCTCACCATACCGTTCAGGTCCTTGCTGATGATCGCGTCATCCGCGGATTCCACGATCGCTGCCAGACGAAACCGGCTCTCATCGGATCGCTTTCGCTCGCTGATGTCGCGAGCTATTTTGGACGCCGCAATGACCTTCCCGCTCTCGTCCCGGATCGGGGAGATGGTCACGGAGATCGGAAACCGCTCTCCGTTCTTCTTCATCCGCACCGTCTCGTAGTGTTCGATCCGCTCCCCTGCGCGCAGCTTGCGCAGGATCTCGTCCTCTTCGTGGTGGAGTTCGGGCGGAATCAGCGTCAGAATCGGCTTACCCACGATTTCTTCAGCCGAGTAGCCAAACAGCCGGGCCGCGGCAGGATTCCAGCTGATGATGATCCCATCCAGGTTCTTGCTGATGATGGCGTCATCCGAGGAATCGACAATCGCGGCCAGGTGAAGACGCGGATCGACGACCGGCCACCCCGGGACCAGCCGGGCGCCGGCTGAAAGGGGATCTCGTCTAGCTGCCAAATCGAATGGCTCCTCCGCGCGCGCCATGGCCGTGGCACAGCTTCCTCAGGGGAACCGTGATGGCGGAGGAAAGAACAACAACGACGGGGGAATGTGGGTGCAGGACCATGAGCAATCAACCCCAAAACAACGCAATTCAGTGAGATGCGCCCCCGTCAAATCGCAGTTGGCCAGGGGAAAACCCCTTCCACCTGTGTCTCGGGCGCTATGCACTCGGACGCGTTCCGCTTCCCGCTCCGGCAGCCGCTATCCCTTTCCATTGAATTCACTTCCCTGAGGCCGTAAACTTGCTATACGGCCCCTTTATGCTCCGGCTCACCAAAAAAGCCGATTACGGTCTGATGGCGCTCAAGTTCCTCGCTGAGCACCCCAATGACGCCTCGCTCAGCGCTCGCGACATCGCCCAGGCCTACCACATTCCGCCGCAGCTGCTGGCCAAGATCCTGCAGCGCCTGGCGAAGGTTGGTATCCTCCGCTCCCACGCCGGCATGAGCGGCGGCTATTCGCTGCTCAAGAACCCGCGCGAGATCTCCGCCTTCGAGGTCATCCACGCCATCGACGGCCCGCTCTTCATCACCTCCTGCGGACCCAGCCACAGCGGCTGCGACCTCACCGACTCCTGCACCATCAAAGAGCCGCTGGCACGCGTGAATGAGTCGATCTCCGGACTGCTGCGCAGCATCAGCATCGCCGACCTGGCTGAGCCTGCCGCCGATGCCGAGGTCCATACGAAGCGCAATGCCGATCTCGTCACCATTCAGCTGTAAGCGAGTCCCGCCTGCGAGACGCGACGCGCAGCGAACGCTTTGACGGGGCACGGCTTCAGCGCGCCGAGGGCAGCCGGAAAGCGAGAGGGCTTGAGCCCCTGAGGTAGCTTGTTTTTGTTGAGAGAAACCCGGTGAATCTCCCCATCTATCTCGACAACCACGCGACCACGCGCCTCGACCCGCGCGTTCTCGACGCGATGATGCCGTTCCTCACCGAGACCTATGGCAACGCCGCCAGCCGCAGCCACTCCTTCGGATGGGCCGCCGAGCAGGCCGTCGAAACCGCACGCAAGCAGATCGCTACGCTCATCGGCGCCTCCCCCAAAGAGATCCTCTTCACCTCCGGCGCCACCGAGAGCAACAATCTTGCCCTCAAGGGGATCGTGGAAAGTGCCCGCGCCGCCGGGCAGTCGCCGCACCTGGTCACCCAGGCCACGGAACACAAAGCCATCCTCGATGTCTGTGCCTGGCTCAAAAATCAAGGCTGCCGCGTGACCATCCTCCCCGTCGATCACGACGGACGCATCCGACTCACCGATCTCCGCCGCACGCTCGACGCTGGCGCCACGCTCGTCTCCATCATGGCCGCCAATAATGAAATCGGCACGCTGCAGCCAATTCAGGAAATTGCCGCGCTCTGCCACGAACGCAACGTCCTCTTCCATACCGACGCGGCCCAGGCCGTAGGCAAGGTCCCCGTCGACGTTAGCCGTACCGCCATCGACCTGCTCTCCATCTCCGGCCACAAACTGTACGGACCCAAGGGCATCGGCGTGCTCTATGTGCGCCGCCGCTCGCCCCGTATTCCCGTCGCCGAGCAGATGCACGGCGGCGGACACGAGCGCGGCATGCGTTCCGGCACGCTGAACGTTCCCGGCATCGTTGGCCTCGGCGCAGCCTGCGCTCTCGCCGCTGCGGGAATGCAGGCCGAATCCCCGCGCCTCGCCGCCCTCCGCGACCGCCTCCAGATGAAACTCACCGCGGCCCTCGATCGTGTCCACGTGAACGGCTCCCAGGAACACCGTCTCCCCGGCAACCTGAACATGACCTTTGACGGCGTCGACAGCGAAACGCTGATGATGGGGCTGAAAGACGTGGCCGTCTCCAGCGGCTCCGCCTGCACCTCGGCCAGGATCGAGCCGTCGCACGTGCTGCGCGCGCTGGGACTGAGCGAAGAAGCCGCGCACTCCAGCCTCCGCTTCGGCATCGGCCGCTTCAACACGCAAGAGGAGGTTGATTTCGTCGCCGACCTGCTCGTAGACGTGGTCCGCAAACTGCGCGAGCTCTCACCCACTTACGCTGACCTGACCTAGCCGAGTGCCGTGGGCCCCACATCTGCCCTCAGTTGGCAGATATGGGAGGGCTACAGGCCACCGGCCGCCTCCACCACCACGCACTTCAGATATTCCGTCTCCGGAATATTCAGCACCACCGGATGATCCGCCGCCGCGCCGCGTATCTCCAGCAGGCGCACCCGCCGCCGCGCGTCGCCGGCCGCCGCGCGCAGCGTCTCCACGAATTCGCCCAGCGACACATGGTGCGAGCACGAGCAGGTGATCAGCCGCCCTCCCGGACGCAGCATCTTCAGCGCCCGCAGATTCAGCTCGCGATACCCGCGCAGCGCCCCCTCCACCGCGCGCTTCGACTTCGCAAACGCCGGCGGATCGACCACGATCGTGTCGTACGGCGTCCCAGCATCGCTCCAGTCGCGCAGCAGATCGAACGCGTCGGCCTCGATCCAATCCACCTCGGCATCCTTCAGCGCCGCGCGGTTCTCCTGGAGATTCCGCTCCGCCACTTCCAGCGCCGCGTGCGAGACATCCACGCCAGTTACCCGGGGGCACGCACGCGCCAGATGCAGCGCAAACCCTCCCTGATACGTGCACACATCGAGCGCCTCGCCCCTTGCGTAGCGCGCCGCCGCAGCGTAATTCTCCCGCTGATCCAGAAACGCGCCTGTCTTCTGCCCGCTGGTCGCGTCGAAATGAAAGCGCAGCCCGTTGAGCCGGAAGACGGTGCTCGTCACCGGCTCCTCTGAATGCTTCGCAAACAGCGTCGCCGACGCCGGCACGCTCAGTTGCTCCAGCTCGCGAATGCGCGGGTCTTCGCGCTCCAGAATCGTCTCCGCATCGACAGTCTCGCGGATCGTCTCCGCAACCGCCGCGCGCACCGCGTCCGTATCCAGCGCCTTATGCCGCAGCTGCACAATCACCAGATCCGCATACTGGTCCACCGTGATCCCCGGCAGCGCATCCGCCTCGCTGAAGACCAGCCGGCAGGCATTGCTTTCCTCATCGAGCATCGGCTGCCGCCGCGCCATTGCCGCCCGCAGCCGCGTGCGCAGGATGTCCAGCCACGCCGCCTCGTCCGCCACCAGCTCCGGCGAAATCAGCCGCAGCGCAATCTCCGACGCCGGACTGTAGAGAGCCGTCCCCAGCAAAGCGCCGCGCCGATCGGTCACCGGCATCAACCCCGCCGAGAGCGACTCAGAATTGTTCGGAGTCCCCGGCGCGCCTGCGCGCTGGGGCGTTGGCCAGTGTTCCACATCCGACCGGTACACCCACACGTGCCCCGCGCGCAGACGATCCGCCGCTCGGCGGGAGATGCGAGCCGCGCCCGGAATTGCGTCCGCGCTTTCCGCAGCGACAAGCTCGCGGCCATGGTCCGCCTTACTCCCAGCTGCCAAAGGCACCTGCGTCGTCTGCTTGCCTTTTTTCTGAGCCGAAGAGTGATCCCGTACAGGGCGTTTTGCCATCACGTTGTCCTTTTGCATCTTCGCACAGCAGCCCAGGACCGCATCCCAATGTAAGGAATCCTTGTTTACAGACAAATGGTTTACACTGAAATCTGATTATGCTTGCCAAAAAGACATCCAAGAACCAGATCACCCTTCCCAAAGCCGTCGTGACGCGCTTCAACGGCGTCGATTATTTCGACGTCAGTACCGATGGCGACTCCATTGTCCTCCGCCCGCTGCGCGAAAGCCGTGCGGACGAGGTTCGTGCTCGCCTGGCTCAACTGGGAATCCGTGAGGATGATGTGACCGCGGCTGTTTCCTGGGCGCGAGAATCTTCGTGAGCCGACGGGTCGTTTTCGACACTTCCGCCGTTGTTTCCGCCCTCCTGTTTCCCGCTGGCCAGCTTGCATGGCTCCGCCGCCACTGGCACGAGAGTGACTGCCTGCCTCTGGTTTCATCGCCCACGGCCGCTGAACTCGTGCGGGTTCTCGCCTACCCGAAATTCCAGCTCACCTCCGCGGATCGCGATGAACTGCTGGCTGACTATCTTCCCTGGTGCGAGGTGGTGGAAGTGACGGCCTCCTGCGCATCCACGTGTCGAGATCCACGCGACCAGCCGTTTCTCGATCTCGCGCACTGCGGCCGGGCGCAGTCCCTGGTCACCGGCGATCAGGACCTGTTGGCGCTTGCAGGCCACACGACCTTCGCTATCGAGTCGCCGGAGACCTACCGGCGCAGAATGTCTGGCGATACGGACCCTCTTCGCTGACGATTCGCAGGCCCTGCCGTACGTGTGCGGTGCTGGCGGGCTTTGATGCGCCTCTCGCAAACCCCGCCTATAATGAATCATGGCGAGTGTCCAGCCACACACGCTCCCCGTCGAGCGGCCCCCAAAACCGGGGTCCCCAGCGGCTCCTGCCGATGGGGTGGCAAATCCGGGGTCTCGGTCGGACACGCCTGCCAAAACTACCGATCTTTTCCCTGAGAAATTCGCTCAGCTCCTGGATACCGTCCATCGCAACCGCCCCAGCGACGACCTCGGCATCATCCGCCGCGCCTGGGAATTCTGCCTCGAGCATCACAAAGGCCAGCTCCGCGCCTCCGGCGAACCCTATGTCCTGCACCCGCTGGAGGTCGCGCTCGTCCTTGCCGAAATGAAGCTGGACTCGACGGCCATCGCCGCCGGGCTGCTCCACGATGCCGTCGAAGACACCCCCGTCACCACCCCTGACATCGTCGCGAAGTTCGGCGAGCAGGTCGCGCACATCGTCGAGGGCGTCACCAAGATCGACAAGATCCAGTTTGCCAACCGCGAAGACCGCCAGGCGGAAAACGTTCGCAAGATGCTGCTGGCCATGGTCAGCGACGTGCGCGTGGTGCTCATCAAGCTCGCCGATCGCCTGCATAACATGCGCACCCTCGAGCACCTCACGCCCGAGCGCCAGCGCTCCATCGCCCGCGAAACCCTCGACATCTACGCGCCCCTCGCGCACCGCCTCGGCATGGGCAAACTGCGCGGCGAGCTCGAGGATCTGGCCTTTCGCTACGTCGATCCCATCACCTGGGAGCAGCTCCACGAAGCCGTGGAAGCGCGGCGCACCGAGGGCGAGCAGTTTCTTGCCGGCGTAGAAGCGCTGCTGGCCGAAAAACTCCACGAGAACAACATTCAGGCCCGCGTGGAGTGGCGCATCAAGCGCCTCTACAGCGTCCACCAGAAGCTGGTGAAGTCGCAGACCTCCATCGACCAGGTCTACGATCTGCTCGCGCTGCGCGTCATCACCTCCAGCGTGCAGGACTGCTACGCGGTCTTCGGCCTCATCCACAGCATCTGGCGCCCGGTGCCTGGCCGCATCAAGGATTTCATCGCCATGCCGCGCCCCAATTTGTATCAGTCGCTGCACACAACCGTGATGGGCGAGGGCGGCCACCAGTTCGAGGTACAGATTCGTACCGAGGAGATGCACCGCATCGCCGAGGAAGGTATCGCCGCGCACTGGAAATACAAGGCCGGAGGCTCGCCGGTGAGCGCGCGCGACGAGCAGCGCCTCGCCTGGGTCCGGCAACTGGTCGAGTGGCAGCGCGACATGACCGACCCCAACGAGTTCCTGTCGACGCTGAAGATCGATCTCTTCCCCGAGGAGGTCTACACCTTCACGCCCAAAGGGAAGGTTGTGGTGGTGCCGCGCGATGGCTCGCCGCTCGACTTCGCCTACACCATCCACACCGAGGTCGGCCACACCTGCATCGGCGCCCGCGTCAACGGCCGCATGGTCCCGCTGCGGACCAAGCTGCGCAACGGCGACATCGTCGAAGTCATCACCCAGAACGGCCATACCCCCAGCCGCGACTGGCTCACCTTCGTCAAGAGTAGCCGCGCCCGCAACAAAATTCGCCACTGGCTCAACGAGCACCAGCGCGAGCGCGCCATTGAGATCGGCCGCAAGCTGCTGGAGCGCGAAGCCCGCAAATACAAGGTCCCGCTTTCTCAGTTCGAAGAGGCCGACTACGCGCGTCTCGCCGCCGACTACAGCCTGCCCACCCCCAACGATCTGATGGCGGCCATCGGCTTCGGCAAGTACTCCGCGCGCCAGGTGCTCAACCGCCTCGCTCCCGGCCTGGTGCACCAGCAGCCGGAACCGGAGGTCACGCCGGCCACGCCGGGCGCCGACGCCGTCCGCCGCGTGGCAGCAACCAGCGGCACCGACGCTCTCGTCGTCGAGGGCGCGAACGAACTGCTCGTCTACCGCGCGCGATGTTGCAATCCCATCCGCGGCGAGGAGATCATCGGCTACGTCACCCGCGGCAAGGGAGTCGCCGTGCACGCACGCAACTGTCCCAACGTGCAGAACCTGCTCTACGAGTCCGACCGCCGCATCGCTGTCGACTGGGCGCGCGCGCCTGAGGAGAAAGCCGGCCGCCCGCAGACCTACCCCGTCAAGCTCACCATCCACTGCGACGACCGCGCCGGCATGCTCAAGGAAATCACCGCCGTCATCAGCGACGAAGAGGCGAACATCCGCACCGTGGAAACCCATCCCGGCGATGCCGGCGACGCCCTCATCGAGTTTGTCCTCGATGCCGAGGACGTGCGCCACCTGAACCGCCTCGTCCAGGGCCTGCGCCGCCTGCCCGGCGTGCGCGACGTGCAGCGCGCCCAGAAGCTATAGCTCCTGCCGCCTCAGCCTACGCCCAGCTCCCGCTGCACCAGCTCCACAATCGCCTGCCGGCTCTCCGACCAGGCCTGCCACACCGACTCGCACCACGCATGGATCATCGCGTCGCGCGCCGGCCCCGGCTCGGCGGCGAGGACGTCAGAGACTTCGATCATCCCGCGGCTCCGCGGCAGAGGCAAACCTGGCCAGCTCCGCGGAACTCTTGCCAGCCGCATGTGCGCTTCCTGCACCTGCAGTCCGGTGAAGTTGTGCTCGACGTGCAGGTAAAGCCCGAGCAGCGCAAAGATCACCGCCATCGGCTTCGTGCTCTCATCGGCGCGCTGCGCGGTAAACGCGTCGATGGCCAGTTGGTGAATGAAGGGCGGCCGCGGCTGCGCCAGCGTGTAGAACGACAGCTCGTCGAACAGCTCGCGGCTCGATACCATTCCGACCCTCGCTACTTCCCGCCCTGCGCCGTTAGCGTCACGTCGATGTTCCCTCGCGTCGCGTTCGAGTACGGGCAGACCCGGTGCGCTGCGGCCACCAGCTCTTCCGCACCCTTCTGGTCCTGCTCGGGAATCGTCACATGCAGATCGACGTGCAGCGTGAATCCCTCGCCCTGGCCTTCGTCGAACGGCCCCACGCCCACGCGCGCCCGCACCTTCACCACGCCGGTCTTTTTCCCGGCCTGCTGCGCCATGAACTCCACCGCGCCGCCGAAACATGCCGCATAGCCCGCCGCGAACAGCTGCTCGGGGTTGGTCTTGTCGCCCTTGCCGCCCATCCCCGGCGGCAGCGCCAGATCGTGATCCAGCAGTCCATCGGAGCTGCGCACATGCCCGTGCCGCGCGCCCTCCGCCGTCACCTCCGCGGTATACAGAACCTTCATCGTTGCAACCCTCCTCATCGATTCTACTGTTGCGGAGGGTTCACGCTATTCCGTCCGCAGCGCTTCCATTGGATCGATGGAGACCGCGCGGCGTGCAGGCATGATCGCCGCCAGCAACCCGATCAGCAGCAGCGCCACAGCGCCGACGATGAAGACGCCAGGATTCTCAGCACGCGTTTCGTACAGAAAGGCGCGCACCGCGCGCGCGGCGAAGAATGTGCCCACTCCACCGGCTACGATGCCCACCACCAGTAGCACCGCGATCTGCCGCACCACCAGCAGAAAGACGCGCGTCCGGCTCGCGCCCAGCGCCATGCGCACTCCAATCTCCCGCGTGCGCTGCGTCACGCTCCAGGCCACCAGCCCGTAGATGCCGATGCCGCTCAGCAGCAGCCCCAGCACGGCGAAGAACCCCGACAGCACCGACAGCAGCTCCTGGCGCGCCATCGAATCGCGCATCAGCTCCTCGAGCGTGGCGGGATCGGTGTAGGGGCTGGCTGGCGCCAGTTCGTGAATAGCGCTGTGATAGGCCGCCATCGCCTCCTTCAAACTGCGCGCGTGCAGGACGAAGAACAGCCCCGGCAGCCCAGGAGTGTCCTTCGAGATTGGCCGGTAGACGATCGGCGGCGACGACTCCAGCAACGTGTCGTATTTGGTGTCCTGCACCACGCCGACAATCTGGCAGTCGCGGACGGTTGTCACTCCGGTCACCAGGTTGTGCGAAATCTGGTGCAGCATCTGGCCCAGCGGTGACGCATGAGGGAAGTACAGATCCGCGGCGCTCCGGTTCACCACGCAGGAATTCAGATCGGCGTTGTCGTTGCGCAGATCCCGTCCTTCCAGGATGTGCGTGCCCACAGCGGCAAAATAATCGGCGGCAATCTCGTTCACGTCCGCCGTCTTTGTCGCGCTGTGCTGTGCGTCCGCAGACGTGGTAAAGCCGTCGTTGTAGATCCATCCGTAAAACGGCATGATCTCGACGACGCTGGCTGCCTCCACCCCTGGCTTCTCTTCCATGCGCGCCAGAATGCGCCGGTAGAGCGTCACCAGATCGGCGCCCTTCTGCGGCAGCCGTCCGAAGTCGGCGACGTAGAAGATCACATTCTGGGCGCGAAAGCCGGTATCCTGGGTGCGCAGCCGCACCACCGTCATGCCCAGCAGTGTGGCCACCACCAGCAAGGTCAGCGACAGCGCCACCTGCAGCGGAATGAAGACGCGCCGCGCTCCCGCGCTGCTGCCGCCCGCGCGCTGGCCGCCGGTGCGGAGGGCCGTTTCAAGATTCGTGTGTCCGGCCACCCACGCCGGCGCCATGCCGAAGAGCAGCGCGCACAGGCATGCGCAGGCCGCCGTTACCGCCAGCACCGTGGAGTCCGGCGCCACCGAGAGCGAGACCTCCGACTGGTTGCTTCTCACCGCGTGCAGCAGCCACGGGCCTGCCAGCCACGCCAGCCCGACGCCCAGCAGCGCTCCCGGCAGCGCCAGCATCAGGCTCTCCACAAACATCTGGCGCATCAGCCGCCGCCGCCCCGCCCCCAGTGCGCCGCGAATGGCAAACTCCTGTTGCCGCGTCGAGGCCCGCGCCAGAAACAGCCCCGACAGGTTCGCGCAGCAGATCAGCAGCACCGCGCCCACCAGCAACTGCAGCAGCAGCAGCGGCTGCGTGTATTCGATCCGCAGCGGGCTCCAGCCGCTCCGCGCGGAAACCACGCGCAGCGTGGTCTTCTGCACCTGCGGCAGGCGGCGAATGGCCGGTGGCAGCACCGCATCCAGCATCTTCGGCAGCAGCGTGTTCATCTCCGCCTGAGCCTCGCCGCGGCTTACGCCTGGCTTCAGTCGCGCGAAAGCGTCCAGCCACAGGCCAGCGCCCGAATGCAGCTGCTCCTCGGTGCGACCGATGGCCGCCGCGAACTCCATCGGCAGGTAGAGATCGGGATGCTCGGCTACCAGCACGCCCTCAAATCCCGCGGGCGCCACGCCCACGATCGTCACTCCCTGCCCCGTCACTTTGATGTGCCGGCCAATCACGGCGGGATCGGCATGATACTGCTCGACCCACAGGCGATGGCTGATGACAGCCGCCCATCCATCGGGTCCGCCGCCCGGCTGATCGTCGGCGGGCGTCAGCAGGCGTCCTGCCGCGGGATGAATGCCCAGCACCTGAAACGCGTTGCCGCCGACGATAGCCCCGCGCCGCCCTCCGATCACATCGCCATCGCGAAACACGAAATCGTAGACGCACCACGCAAAGACCCCGGAAAACGATCGCGCCCGCTGCTGCGTCATCTCAATGAACGGCAGGTTCAGGGGTTCATTACGGCTACGATCTGTGCCCATGTGGAAGTCCATGGCCAGGCGCACCAGCTGACCCGGATCACGCACCGGAAGGCTGCTGAGCAGCAGCGCGTGCGTCAGGGTAAAGATCGCCGTGTTCGCGCCGATGCCCAGGGCCAGCGTGAGAATAGCGGTGACCGCAAACCCCGGAGCGCGCACCAGTTGGCGCGTCGCGTAGCGAATGTCCTGGCCCAGCCGATCCAGCCCGTTCCAGCTCCATGCCTCGCGCACCTGCTCGCGCATCGCCACGGAATTGCCGAAGTTGCGCATCGCCGCGTATCGAGCTTCGTCGGCGCCCATGCCCGCGGCCACGTTCTCCGCGATCTGCTGCTCCAGATGAAACTCGAGCTCCGCATCCAGCCGCGTGCCCTCACGCCGGCGATGGACCAGCATTTGTAACCGCATCCGTAACCGATCCAGCCATCGCATCGCGTCCCTCCCCGGATCGTCCCTGAACGCACCGCACCGTTGCCTGGAAGGCGAGTCTCTATGCCCCTTCGATCACCAGATCGATGGCCGCCGACAGCCGATTCCAGTTCTCCGTTTCCTGTTCCAACTGCCGGCGTCCCGCCGCCGTCAGCGAGTAGAACTTCGCCTGGCGCCCGGTTTCGCTCTCCGCCCATTTCGCGCGGATCCACCCCTGCTGCTCCAGCCGGTGCAGCGCGGGATAGAGGGAGCCCTGCTGCACCTGCAGCACCTGGCGGGAGATTTGCTGGATGCGCTTGGCGATCGCCCACCCGTGCATCGGCTCGGGATCGATGGTGCGCAGGATCAATAGGTCGAGCGTTCCCTGGACGAGATCGTTTGGCTTTCCCATACTGTGACGGTCTACACTATCGCGTTGTAGATCGTCAAGGTATCAGAGTAAGTTTCCCGGTTGGCGGGATTGGGCCACAGGCCACGGGCTCCCCGCCTGACTCATTCCCCCTCGACACTGCGCAGAAACTCTTCCAGCTCTTCCGGCAGCGGCGACTCAAGGTGCAGCGTCTTTCCCGTGCTCGGATGCGCGAACTCCAGCTCCGCCGCGTGCAGAAAATTCCGGTCGAGCTTGAGCGCCTCCGGCTCAGGATCGTTCTTCTTTCGCGGTGAGGTATCCGGAATGCGCGCCGGCGCGCCGTACACCGTGTCACCAACCACCGGATGGCCGATCGACGCCATGTGCACGCGGATCTGATGCGTCCGCCCCGTTTCGATGCGCACCGCAACCAGCGTAAAGTCGCCGAACCGCGACCGAATTCGCCGCAGCACGGTGTAATGCGAGACTGCGTGCCGCGCACCGTCCTCGCGCCGCGTCGTCATCCGCGTGCGCCGCACCAGATCGCGCGCAATGGGCGCGTCAATCGTCCCGCGATCCTGCTTCAGAGCCCCATGCGCCAGCGCCAGATACGTCTTTTTGATCCGCCGGCCCGAGAACATCTCTGCCAGCCGCGCGTGCGCCGCGTCGTTGCGCGCCACGATGATCAGCCCGCTGGTCTGCTTGTCCAGCCGGTGCACCACCCCCGGCCGCAGCTCGTCGCCCGTCGAAGACAGCGTGCGATAGCGGTGCAGCAGCCCGTTCACCAGCGTTCCTGCCTCGGTCGCGCCCGCGCCCGCGTGCACCATCATGCCTGCCGGTTTGTCGATCACCGACAGGTCCTCATCCTCGTAGACGATTCGCAGCGGAATGTCTTCAGCGAAGGCCTTCAGCGGCCTGGGCGCAGGATCGCCGAGCACCTCGATCGTTTCTCCTCCACGCAGCCGGTGAGAGGCGCGCGGAGATTTGCCATCCAGGCGGACTTTTTCCTGGCTGAGCAGCAGCTGCACGCGCTCCCGGCTCACGCCTGCCATCTGCGCCGTCAGCCACGCGTCCAGCCGTTGTCCCGCGGCTTCCGCCGGAACCGAATATGTGCTCTCCATGGTTACGATTGCGGCGGCGGCTCGCCCGGGCCCTTCAGTCCCGGAATCCACATGGGCAGGTTGGGCATGGGGGGCGGCGGAGCGGGCGCGTTGGGCGGAATCCATCCCCGCTGCACCAGCCAGTTGCGCAACAGCGTCGGCCACGTGGAGAGCGGCTGGATCGATCCGCACAGTCCGCAGCCGTGATTCGAGTAATCGTACAGGTGTAATTCCGCCGGCACATGATGCGCGATCAGCGCGCGATAGAAGTCCAGGCTGTTCTCCACCGGAACCGTCGGATCGTTGCTCGTCGCAAACAGGAATGTAGCCGGCGTGTCGTTCGTCACCGCAAATTGGTTCGACAGATTGTGCGCAAGCGCGGGATTGGGATCCGGCCCCAGCAGATTCATTCGCGAGCCCGCGTGCGCCTCCGGCAATTCCATGCTGATCACCGGGTACGCCAGGATCATGAAGTCCGGCTTGCAGCTTTCGGCGTCCACGGCGTCCGGGTTTGCCAGCGGCACCGTATCCGCATCGCAGTGCGTTCCGATGGTCGAGGCCAGATGCCCGCCGGCCGAAAATCCCCACACCCCAATGCGATTCGGATCGATCCCGTACTCCGCGGCGTGCGCGCGTATCAGCCTCATGGCCCGCTCGCCGTCCTCAATCTCAGCCGGATAGTGGTACGGCGCCACGCGATAATCGAGCACGAACGCCGGAATTCCCTGCGTGTTCAGCCAACCCGCAATCTGCACGCCCTCGTGGCCGATGGCGACATTCTGGTATCCGCCGCCCGGAATCACCAGCACCGCGGTGCTGGTCGAGCGCGTTTTCGGCAGGAATGCATACATCCGCGGCTGGTCGACTTCGGCGTGACCCAGCGCTCCGGGCACTCCATGCGGCCAGAGAAAAATCGGCGGCGGAAATCCCGCCGGGCTCTGCGCCGAGAGTGAAAGAGAAGCTCCGAGCAGCATAGGAAGGAGAAATCGGCCTTTCATGGGACCAGTCTACGACGTCTTGCTCGTCGTTCCGTCGCCGCTGCTCTGCTGGAAGACGCGTTGCATCACGAATTCCGGAGTCACTTCTTCGCCGGAAAGCAGCATCGCCGTCAGTTCCCCGCCCAGCACCTGCGGAGCGATGACCACGTCGGGCTGGACGAGTTTTACGCGGCTCAGGTGGCGCGCGTCGTTCACCGCCGCCACCGTGCGCGCCGTCCCGCCCAGTTCGCGCACCGCCAGCACGCAGAAGGCGTTCTCCGAGTCGTCGGCCATCATGGCCAGCACCGCTTCCGCTCGATCCGCGCCGGCTTCGCGCAGCACCTCGGTCATGCTGGCGTCCCCCACCACGACGTCGGTGTCCTTCGTCTGCGCCTCGTCCGGCGCTTCGCGCAGAATGCGCGTGACCGGACGCCCCCGCCGCGCCAGTTCCCGCCAGGTATTCACAGCCAGCGGCGTGTTGCCGATGACGACAAAATGATTTTCGCGTTTCATGTTCCCGCCTTTGCGGTTCAGGATGCGCTGCAGGCTCTGCCCCACCAGCGGCGCGATGACCGCGGTGAGCGACGTGGCAAACACCGCGACCCCAAGGACTACGACAGAAATGGTGAACAGCCGCGACTCCGTGGTGGCCGGCACAATGTCGCCGTAGCCCACCGTGCTCATCGTCACCATGGCGTAATAGAGGGCCGTCACCAGGTCGTGGATGGGAGGCTTGAATTCGTACCCGAGATAGTAGCTGCCGAAGGTGGCGTAGAGCAGCAGCATCACCACCGAGGTGAGCGCGAAGACGGTGCTCGCCGCCAGGCTGGAGCGGTCGAAGTGCCGCCACGCCAGCAGCAGCACGATCACCACGAAGGAAAAATAGCTGAGCAGAAGATGGGCGTGCGCGTGTCCGGTGAGCGCGGTATTGACCACGCCCAGAGCCGCCAGCAGCACCGCCATCGTCCAGGCCAGGCGCGAGCGCCACAACAGCGCCACGCCCATGGTGAGCATGCCGGCGCCGATCAGCAGCGGCGGCAGCAGCCGCGGCCTCAGCGAGAAGTGGCCGGTGAGCAGCGCATCCAGATACCCGCGCCAGTCCGACCCGAAGCGCGCGTGCAGGATCCACACCCCGCCCAGCGCCAGCAGCAGCGCCAGCGGCAGGTGTGGAAACCAGTATTGGCCGCGCGCCTGATGATGCAGGCGCCGCAGCCGCGTGCGCAAAGGATGCAGGAGGGGCAGGTTCATCGCAGAATAGTTTGCTGCCGGGGAAACGCAGCACCCACTATTATGGGATGCCGACCATGCATCTTACCCGCGAACGAGCTCGCCCCGCACGCGGACATCGATGCTCGCGGCCTTTTCGCCGCCGGCGCTCTCCTCAGGAAGACGGGGCCGGCATCTCTCCCGGCGTCGCCGCCTGCGGCTCGCGCCGCAGCCACAGCGCTCCACCCAGAATCACCGCGACAATCGCCAGCGCCTGAACCAGCGAAAGCGCTCCGCCAAAGACGCGCTCCCGCGGGTCGCCGCGATAGAACTCGACAAAGAACCGGCACACCCCGTACAGAAACAGCCACGCCCCCGCAGTTTCTCCATCGCGGCGATGCGGCAAACCCACGAGCAGCGCAAAAATCGCCAGCGACGCCGCGGCATCGTAGAGCTGCACCGGATGCAGCGTCACCCCCAGCGGAGTGCGGTACCAGAGATAGGCCACCACGCTGCGATAGCTCACGCCCCATGGAAGCGTCGTCGGCGTGCCCCACGCGAGGCCCCCGCAGAAGGCGCCAATGCGGTTGATGGCGAAGGCCAGCGCGACTGCGGGAGCCGCGGCGTCCGCCGTGCGCAGCAGCGGCAATCCTTCCGCCAGTGCATAGAGCACAGCCGCCGCAAGGCCGATGGCCACCCCGCCCAGCGCGATCCACGTGCCCGAGATATTCGCCAGCCCCAGCACCCAGAAGGGATGCGCGCGAAAGGCGCGCAGGTGAGCCGCCACCAGCAGCAGCCGCGCGCCAAACAGCGCCGCCAGAATCGCAATGAGCCCCAGGTTCCAGGCTTTATCGGCGCGCAGATCGAGGCGTTTCGCCTGTTGCACCAGCATCGCCAGCGCCGCCAGCAGCGCCGCCGCTGTCAGGACGCCATAGGTGGGAACTGCAATGTGCCCGAAATGGAAAAGGAGAGGATGCACGCGTACGCAAGTGCGCCAGGTGTGCGGAAACACCAGGAACGAGAATCCGACCCGCTTGGCCGTGGGACGATGCGCTGGTGAACCCGTCCTAAGACGGTGGGAACTCTCCGCGGCTCTTTAGGCATTCCGAACTGGCGGACACTGCACACCGAGCCGATTGTCGAGTCGAGCTCCCTGTTCGCATGAATGTAGGTTCATCCAGCGTTGACCATCCTCACCTGCTTTGCAGGCCGGTCTCTGGAGTGGATGCTAACGGCAGTGTTCCCGGTTTGGCAAGCGGCATTCATTCTTCGTCGGCGCTATCGTGCCCGATTTGGAACCATTTGCCCCGATAATCGCCTTTGGGATCAACGCGCGGCCGCGGATCTGTCACTCACGTCGCAACCTGCGTCGTGTTCATCCTCCGGGCGTAGCGGCACAGCGCCGCGAACCGTCAAACGTCAGGCTGGCGTCTGGTAGCGGATGACGCGCTTCGCGCACAACCATATCAGCCAAACCGCGGCGGCGAGAAAAACCGTATTGCTGATGCGCATCCACAGCAGTCCGCCGACCAGCGGCTTCCCGGCAAATGCGTGAATGCCGTAACTCAGCGCGCCGCCAGCTGCCAGGCTCAGAGTATGCAGCGCGCTCCATCCGGTTTGTCGCGAAAAGAGAGCGACCAGAACCAGGAACACGGCATCGATCGCCAGCAGCGTACCCACCGCAGCCCAGCCCCACGTCGGCGGCGTACTCATCACTCCCATGCCCAGCACGAACGCTGCGGCTCCGGTAATCCACGGACTCAGCGCCATACCGCTGGCCCCGCGCGCTCTCCGCGCCGGGATCAGAAACGCCGACACCATCAGCACTACGCTCAGCACTGCTGCGCCAAGAAGGTCCGCATGGGATGCCAGGAATTGGTTCTGCCTGAACCCGATGCCGAAGTTCGCGGCGATACCAAGCAGGAACACGACAGCGACGACCGAATCGCCCACCCGCCCCAGCCAGGGCGTTTCGGCCTCGGCAGGGAACAGCGCCTCCACCAGCGCAATGGAAACGCCCATGCTCCAGAACGTGTGGAGGTTGAACATGAACAACGTCCACCACCCTCCGATGCCCAGCGCCGGAATGTAGGCATGGTCAAGCAGATGCATGTGCATCTTCAGATAGTCATGATTGAAGAGCGACTGCGTCACCAAGCCTTCGCCGATCAGCGTGTAGGCCGCGCCCAGCATCAGCATCGTCGGCCAGCCGCGACCCGCTCGCCGCGCTGTCTCGCGAATCAGTACCGCCCCGCCGCCGTAGGCTGGCGCCAATACAATCAGTGCCGCCAGCAGTTTCAGGGGCAGATCTCCCAGCAGATACTCCGCCACCAGCGGACTCACGAAGAACAGCGCAATCACCGCGGAGATCCTTCTCCTGGGTGCGACCATTGTCCCCCCTCGCAATCCGGATCTGTATACCTGGGCTGGAAGGCGGCCACGCATTACGCTTCCCAAACCAAAGAATCGCTGGAATGATCCGCGACCTGGCATTTCGAATGATTGCCCGAGATTGTAGTTCAGTCGATCGGGCCTGGTCCGCCGATTTGCGCGTCCTGATGTGTCGCCGTCGATGCGGAAATGTCGGCTGCACAAAAAATCAGGGCTTCTGCCTGAAAACTCCCGAATCCGCACGATCAGTCTTCAATTTTGTTTGGTTTTATACAGTATCGTGCTCCCCCGAAAGTCATCTTTCGGATCAACGCACGGCCGCGGATCTCTCACTCATGCCGCAATGCCGTCATCGGATTGATTTTCGTCGCTCGCCAGGCCGGAACAAAGCACGCCGCCAGCGCCACCGCTCCCAGCACCACGGTTACCGCCGCATAGGTCAGCAGATCGTCGGCGGCTACGCCAAAGAGAAGGCTGCGCAGGAACCGCGTCAGCACCAGCGATACGGCCACTCCCACGGCGGCGCCCGTCAGCGTCAGCCGCAGGCCCAGCGCCACCACCTTTCCGAAGATCGCCGACTTCTCCGACCCCAGCGCCATGCGAATCCCGATCTCATGGGTTCGTTGCTTCGTCGTGTACGCCACCACGCCGTATAGGCCGACCGCCGCCAGCAGCAGCGCCAGCAATCCAAACGACCCCGCAAGATCCGCCGCGATCCGCTCGAACAGGCTCCCAACCTTCAAGTTGTCCTGCAGCGTCGTCACGTTATACAGGGGCAGGTCGGGATTCATCTGTCCCACCGTCCGCTCCACGGAAGCGGCCATTGCCAGCGGATTACCAGCGGTTCTCAGGTGAATGATCTCCTCGTCGCGGTAGTTCTGCCAGAGAGGCACCAGCACCAGCGGCGTCGGATCGTACACCAGCCGCCGGTATTTGCCGTTCCCCGCCACCCCCACCACCGTTCTCCACTGGCCCCACAGTTGAATCCGCTTCCCGATGGCGTTCTGTCCCGGCCAGTAACGATCCACCAGCGCCTGATTCACAATGGCCACCGGCTGGCTGCCGGCCGTGTCCGCATCGGTAAAGTCTCGCCCCGCCAGCAGCGGTGTCCGCAGCGTCGCCAGGTAGTTTGGCCCCACGATGCCACGATCCACCTCCATCGATTCGTGCATGCGCGCAACGTAGCCCTCCGGCTGCACGCCGTCCGAATGGATCGTATAGTTCAGCGGCGAGAAATCCGCCACGGTCGACGCCTGCACCCCCGGCATCGCTGTCAGCCTCGTCAGCAGCTCCTTGTCGAACGCCATTCCCTTCGCGCCCGAATACCCCATCGGAGCCAGATCGAACGTTGCCAGCAGTACGTGATTTGGATCGAAGCCCACATCCGTTGCCTGCGCCTCCTGCAAACTCCGCACAAACAGCCCCGCGCACGTCAGCAGCGCCAGCGACAGCGCTACCTGGGCCACCACCAGCCCCGCCGTCAGCCGCGACTTGCCCAGGCCGCCAGCCGTGCTTGCCGCTTCTTCCTTCAGGATCGACATGGTTTCCACGCGCGAAGCGCGCAGCGCAGGCGCGGCCCCGGAAATCACCGCCGTCAGCGCCGCCACCGACATGGTCAGCAGCCACACTGTGCCGTTCATCTGCCCGTTCAGCGAAAGCGGCAGCGTCGTCGCCGGAAGCAGTGCGGCCATCGTGCGCGCCGTCCCCAGGGTCAGCAGCGCCGCCGCCATGCCCGCGCCCAGCGCGATCAGCAGGCTCTCGATCATCTGCTGCCGCACCAGCCTCCAGCGGCTCGCCCCCATGGAGAGCCGGATCGCGAACTCCCGCCGCCGCCCCACCGACCGCACCAGCAGCAGATTCGCCACGTTCGCGCACGCCAGCAGCAGCAACGTTGCCGCCAGCGCCAGCAGAATCGGCAGCGTCCCCGCCAGATACACATTGGCTCCGAACGGCGACCGCCACAACGGATCCAGGGTGATCCGATTGTTCCCCCGGTGCGAGTCCGGGTAGGCCTCGGCGATATGCTGCATCGCCAGGTCCAGTTCCTTCTCCGCCTGCCGCCGATTCACTCCCGGTCGGAGCGTGCCCAGCACATTCAGCCAGGAAACGCCGCGGTCCTCCATGAAGTCGAATCCCCACACCTGCGGCGCCATGCCCAGCGGAATCCACACGTCCGCCCGCAGCCCCGTCTCGCAACCCTGAAAGCCCTTCGGCGCCACCCCGACAATCGTGTAGGGACGCAAATTGATCCGTATTACCTTGCCGATCACTCCCCGATCGCCGCCAAAACGATTCCGCCACAGATCGTACCCGAGCACCACCTCCGCCTGTCCCGCGGCCTCCTTGTTGGTCGCATCGAGAAGGGTGCGCCCCAGCACGGCCTGCACGCCCAGCACGCGGAAATAGTTCGCCGACACCAGCGCGCCGTAAATCCGCTCCGGCTTGCCGGTCCCGGTCAATGCCATATAGTCTTCGTGGTGCGCCAGCAGCCCGGACAGACTGGACGTGCTGTCGCGCAGACCGACGTAATCCGGGTAGGAGAGCGGCGGACTGGGATGCTCGCTGCGCTCGCCCCGCTCCAGCGTGATCATGCGATCCGTCTGTGCGGCGCCCGGGATGGGCTGCAGCAGCGTCGCCTCAATCCAGCTGAAGATGGTGCTGTTGGCCGCGATCCCCAGGGCCAGCGTGACCACAGCCAGCGCTGTGAATCCCGGATTTTTCCTCAGCTGACGCAGCGCGTAGCGCGTCTCCTGCGCCAGCTCTCCGAACAACATGGGAATCCGCCTCTGCGCCGGGTGGCGACCCTTCACTCTAGCGCTGCGTTCGCCATCCCTCAGTGACCCCCATCACTCGTTCTGGCGGTAGCCCGTTAGTGCACGCCCTTGCTCGGGTCCCACACCCCTTGCAGCTTGCGCACGTACAGAATCTGTCCAATGTGATACGCGTTGTGCATCGCCACGTGCTCCACCAGGGAAGCGTTAGCGGCCAGCTTCTGGTCGTCGGCATTGGCGACCGCCGTTTCCCAGTCGCTCATCACCTTGTCGAGCTTCCTGACCAGGTCATTCCACTGATCGTCATTGAAATTGTTGAAGGTCTCGTCGTTATTGCCGTCGTAGGGGCCGGGCTTCACGCCCTCAAAACGCTCCAGAGCCCGCGTATCCCAGAACCAGAGGTGGTACGCGAGCTGACCGACTGAGTGGCCGCCATGACCCGGGCTCCAGTTGGCCTGTTCGGCCGTCAGCCCCGCGACCGCTGTATTCGCCGGCACAAACCAGTCCTCCTGGGTATGCGTGGTGCGCAGTTGTTCCAGCAGGATGCCGCGCAGCGTGGTGGGTGGTGTCTTGCTCTGCGACCAGCAGGCGACAGGAGCGATGAGGAGCAGAAAGCAGGCAAGTCGTCTCATGCAGCGAACCCTCTCAGTGAAGAATCCGCAGACTGTAGCATGTCGCGTCGCCCTTCGCCAGAACCACTTCGCTGGCCAAACCGCTGACCACGCGTCCGTGGGAAGGAAACGCGATACAGCCGCCGCGTTCCGAAGGTCATGCGGCTGCTCCGGTTCTCTGTTGACGCGTCGCGCCGCCCGGCCTAGACTCCGCTCGGACTGAAAGGCGGCTCTCCATGGCCCTCGTTATGCGAACCCTGGTTTACGCGACAGCTTTCGTCGGATTTCTGCTGGTTTGGCTGCCCGCGCGTCTGTTATCCGCCACCGGCATCCATCGCCCGCCGGCGTTTGCCTCACCACAGATCGCCGGCATCGCCGTCCTCACCCTGGGTGCGGCGCTTGATCTGTGGTGCGTGGCCAGCTTCATCCGTCTCGGCAAGGGCACGCCCGCACCCTTCGACGCGCCGCGGAGGCTGGTGGTGCGCGGACCCTACCGCTTTGTGCGCAATCCCATGTATATCGGCGCTGCCCTGGTGCTGGCCGGCGCGGCGCTTTTCTATGGCTCCCTCTGGCTGCTCGCCTACGCCGCTGGTTTTCTGATCGTGTTTCACCTCTTTGTCGTGCTCTACGAGGAACCGACGCTGCGGCGCAGCTTCGGCCCCGATTACGCCGCCTACTGCCAGCATGTCCGGCGCTGGTGGCCGCTGCTGCGCGCGGTGCACTAAAAAATGGAAACGGCGCAGGCTGGTTAGCCCGCGCCGCTTCGTTCATTTAGTTCACCGTGATGGTCTTGGTGGCCTGGTAGACGTTCCCGTTCCCATCCCACATCTTGAAGACCAGAGTGTGCGTTCCGGCCGACAGGCTTTGGGTCGTGTCCACATACGACGTGGCCGGGGTGGTGTTGTTCACCACCAGATCGCCGTCGATGTAGAGCTGGGCTGCCGAGGGGATCACGTCCGTGGCCCCGTTGGCGAGTATGTGCACCGGCGAGGTGCTGCTGGTGCCCGAAGGCAGGCAGATATTCGCTGTGCCCACCGCTGCCGGGCAGGCCGGATAGGGCGTCCCGTTGTACACCGTAATGGTGCGATCAGCCACAAAGCTGCGCCCGCTCGCGTCCCAGCCCTTGGTCACGAACAAATGGGTCCCCAGGCTGGTGGAGAAGGTGGTGTCGAAGCTGGTCACCGGCTCCGAATATTTCAGGGTGCCGTCGACATACTCCTGCATGGCCGTGACAGTTGTCGTGTCGTAGGAGTTAGCCTGCACAGTTACCGGGCTCGGCGAGTAAGTCTGGTCCACCGGCTGGCATGCCGTAACAGAGGGGCTGATGGTGTAAGTGCCGCAGGCGGCGCGATTATCCCCGTTGAGATACACCTGTGTTCCCGAGCCATACAGCATCACGAAGCCCATCATGCCATCGCGGTTCCAGTCGCCGGGAACGATGGGACCGGCGTTGTCGGTATCGGCGAAGTAGTACTCCGGCGTCTGCTGGAATGTGCCGTTGGCGTTGCCCAGCCATACCATCAGCCCGGAGTAGCCGTCGATTTGCTCGTGGTAGCCGGTCGATACGAGGTCGATGATGCCGTCGCCGTTTACATCGACAGGCCAGACCGTCCCCGCCAGGTCGGGCTGGTCGGTGACCACCGTGCGCTGGATCATCTTCTGGTCGCCCTGGCCGTAAAAGATGTCGATACCCGTGCACGATGCGGTCTGGGAAGTACCCAGAGGCACGCTGGGATCGCAGTAATACGAGACCAGGATGTCGTCGATCCCGTCACCGTTTGCAGCGCCTACGTTCAGCGACAGAGGAGACGGGTAGCTGGCCAGCTTGACCGCGCTGAAAGTGCCGTTGCCCTGGTTCCAGACGGCATAGACGCTTCCGCCCGAGGTGCCGGTGTTGACCAGCACACCCAGATCGGTTTGGCCGGTGCCGTCCAGATTGCCTGCCCGGACCAGAGTGCCGGTGGCGCTCGAACTATTGGCTATGTTCACGGTCGAAGCCAGCACCAGGCTCTTCCCGCCCACGTTCCTGAACAGCTCCACGTTGCCATTCTTATCGCCGACCGCGACGTCGGGGTATCCATCGTTGAAGAAGTTCCCCGTGGCGACGGAATCGGCGGTCGCGGTCGTTGCATATTCCACGCCTGGCTGGAACGTGCCGTTGCCGTTCCCGTAAAACACTTCGATCCCATTGTCTGTGGCGGCAACGAGGTCCAGATTTCCATCGCCGTTGATGTCGGCCACGGTAAGGTCGTTCGAAAACGCGCTCGGGGTCGCGACCGTTTGCGGCGCCTGGAAGGTCCCGTCGCCATTGCCGGTCAGCATGGTGATTACGGTCTGCGAGCTGGTGTTGCCCACGTATACGATGTCCTGCTTGCCGGCGTTGTGGAAGTCGCCGCGGACGATTAGGTCGGAAGCAGCCACGCTCCAGGAATTGAGGCCGTACAGTTCAAAGCTGGGGGTGGATTGCGCCTGAAGGGTTACCGCGGCTCCGGCAAGGAGCGCCACGGCCATGACTCGATGAAGCATAAGTGGGAGTACTCCTGAACTCCTGATCTCGCGAAGGGTGGAATCGTGCGTTGCTGGTTATGCCGGGCAGCGTAGCCCTGACGCGATCGGCGCGGCGCGGGCTGCCTGGCCCACGCCACGCCGTTTCTTAATTCACCGTGATCGTCTTCGAGGCGGTGAGCACGCCGCCGCCCGCCTCCCACAGCTTGAACACCAGCTGGTGTGTTCCGGCTGACAGGTTCTGGCTCGTCTCCACGTATGTAGTGCCGCCCGTGCAGCTGCCGGAGGATTGGCAGTAGCCCTCGTTGTTCACGACCAGCGTGCCATCGATATAGAGTTGCGCTGCCGTCGGCACCGCATCCCCCGTATTGCCGTTGGCGAGGATCAGGACCGGGGAACCGCTGCTTGTGCCGGCGGGCAGGCAGATGTTCTCTGAATTCATCGTCGTCGGGCAGGTTGGCCCAGGCGTCCCGTCGTACACGTTCACCGTGCGGTCCGCGACGAAGTTGCGGCCGCTGGAATCCCATCCCTTGGTTACGAAGAAATGCGATCCCACCGGCTCTGTCAACGTCGTGTCCAGGCTGTTCACCGGCTCGGAGTACACCAGCTTGTTATCCACGTATTCCTGCATCGCCGTTACTTTCGTGGTGTCGTAGGAGGTCGCCTCCACGCGCACCGGACTCGGCGAATAGGTGTTGTCCACCGGCTGGCAGGCCGTTACCGAAGGACTGATGGTGTAGGTCCCGCACGCCGGGCGCGGCGTGGAGTCGAGGAACAGTTCGGTCACATCGTCGTTGCCCGAACTGGTCGCAAAGTCCATCATCCCGTTGCGCGCGAAGTCCGCCATGGTCATCTCGCCGTTGCCGCCGGTATTGTTGATGAACTCCTGCGGCGTCTGCTGGAACGACCCATTCGCGTTCCCCTGCCACACCAACAGTCCGAACTGGCAGTAACAGCTCGTGCCTCCTTCGGACACAATGTCTCCGTAGCCGTCCCCGTTGATATCCACCCCAAACGGGATGCCGAAGTTGTAGACTCCCGGATCGTTGATCAGCGTGCTCTTATAAAGAGTGTTTCCTCCCTGCCCGTAATACGCGTCGAAACCTGCACAGGGATTGTAGGTCGGCCCTCTTTGCATGCCGCTCGGAGTATCGTCGCAGGTGTAACTCACCAGGATATCCATCTGGCCGTCGCCATTCAGGCGGCTGATGGAAACAGTGGGCTCGATATAACTGCTGTCGAGTTCCTTCGGAGTGAAATCGCCTTTGCCGTCGTTCCACAGCACGTACAGCGCCCCGGTCCCCGCTGACCCGTACTCGGCGGCGACGGCCAGGTCGGAGACGCCGTTGCCGTTCAGGTCGCCGGCCGCCAGTGTCATCTGCGACTCGGAACCGGTGCCGAGATTGATTGATTTGTCGAAGACGAATGTCCCGTTGCCTTCATTCCGGAACAGGTCAATAACACCGCCGCTCTCCCCGACGGCGATGTCCGGACGGCCGTCGCCGAAGAAGTTGCCCACCTGCACATCGTCCGTGTTGTTAGTCGTGGCATACACCTGCGGCGCCTGGAAAGTGCCGTCGCCGTTGCCCAGCCATACCGCCAGACCCGTGCCGTTCGGCGCCTCCGGGTAGTTTCCGTAGGCGGGAAGGCCAACCAGATCCAGCTTGCCGTCGCCGTTTACATCGGCGGCGACCAGCTGCGCGGCGCCATCGCTGGCGGTAGCTGCGGTGACCGGTGCCTGAAACGATCCGTCGCCGTTGCCGGCCCGGAAGATCAGGCCCGTGCTGTTGCAGCACTCGATCAGGTCCGGCTTGCCGTCGTTGTTGAAATCGCCTGACGCTATGCCGTTCGGGTTGGGTACCGTGTAGGTGTCGGCAAACATCTCAAAGCTGACGCTGGATTGTGCGGACAGAGTGGCTGTCGTCCCCGCAAGGAGCAGAACAACCAGAATTCGATGAAACATAGTGGGGAGAACTCCTGGACTCCTGATGGATGAAGGGTTGGATCGTTCCAGAGCGGTTGCGCTCAACCGTTGACTGCGACTTACTTCAGCCCGGTTCAGCAGACTTCGGCAAAGGGCCCGATGAGCAGGCGCAGGCTGGCTGGCCTGCGCCGTTCCGCGAACGTTCGTCAGTTCACCGCGATCGTCTTCTGTGCTTCGTACACGTTCCCGTTCGCGTCCCACAGCTTGAACACCAGGTCGTACGAGCCGCTGGACAAGCTCTGCGTAGTGTCGACATAGGATGTGCCACCCAGGCAGTTACCGCTGCCCGAGCAGTCATCGTTGTTGACCACCAGATCGCCGTTGATATAGAGCTGCGCGGCGGTGGGAGCACCCACCGACCAGCCATTGGCCAGGATGTGGACCGGTGTAGCGCTGCTCGCTCCCGAGGGCAGGCAGATACTGGCGCTCTGATAGGCTGCCGGGCAGGCCGGGTAGGGGGTCCCGCTGTACACCGTGATGTTGCGGTCGGAGCGGAAGCTCAGCCCGCTCGCATCCCACGCCTTGGTGACCAGCAAATGCGGACCCAGTCCGAGGGTGAAGGACTTAGTGAAGCTGGTCACATCCTCGGAGTAATCGAGATTGCCATCGATATACTCCTGCATGGCGGTAACTGTGTTCGTGTCATGGGCGTTGGCCTCGACAGTGACCGGGCTGGGCAGATACGTCCCGTTCACCGGCTGGCATACCGTTACTGCGGGGCTGATCTGGCTGGTCGCGCAGGGCGCATGAGTTCCCCCGTTGATGAGGATCTCCGTCTGCGACACCGGCGGGAGGGTCAGCGCAAAGTCGATCATGCCGTCGCGATTGAAGTCGCCCGGCACCATGGCGCTGGAGGTGTATTCACCCGCGGGATAACCAGTGGGTAAGTTCGCGGTTACATAACTCAGAGGAGTCTGCTTGAACGACCCATCCGGATTTCCGGTAAAGACATACACCGTCTCCTGGCTCTGACCGTAGGTGCCGGAGGCGGCTACAAGATCGCCGATTCCGTCGCCATTCACATCCACGCCCCAAACCTGATTCAGGGTCACGTTATAAGCGGTAACTGCGTGGCGATAGAACGTCTTTGCATCGCCCTGCCCATACCAGACGTCGATGCCCTGGCAGGTTTCCGAGCCGCTGGAGTCGCAGGCGTAGGAGACGATCACATCGTCCATCCCATCCTGGTTGAGGTCGGCGACATTCAGGTCCTGAACTCCGGGATAGACGTTGAGCGTAGTGGTAGTGAAGTTGCCTTTGCCGTCGTTCCACAGCAGATAAGCGGTGTTGGAACTGATGGCGGCGAGATCGATAACGCCGTCGCCATTGATGCTTCCCGCGCGAATCTTATCGATGTGCAGCAGTCCGCCGTTCAGGCTATAAGTCGCTGTCTCGGCGAAACTCGTTCCACCTTCGTTGGTCCAGATTTCAACGTCGCCCTCGTCATCGCCCACCGCGATGTCCAGCCGTCCGTTGCCATTGAAGTCGCCGGCCGCGATGCTCTCCGGGCCGTTAGGCACATCCACCACCACCCCCGGCTGGAAGGTGCCGTTGCCATTACCCAGGAAGATCTCGAAGCCAACTCCATAGATGCACGCGACGACGTCAAGCTTGCCATCGCCGTTCATGTCGGCGGCTAACAGATCCCGAATCTGGGAACCGCCGGCCGCCGTACCGATGACGGTGGGTGCCTGGAAGGTGCCGTCGCCATTGCCCAGCTGGAGGGTTAGCTGATCCTGCGAGGACGGTCCGCCCCCCATCACGAGATCCGGCTTGCCATCTCCGTTAAAGTCGCCCTGGACGATGGTTCCGGCGTTGTCGATGGTGTAAGTGTCGCGGTTCATTTCAAAGCTGGGTGTAGTCTGTGCGGCGAGAAGAGCGGATGTGCTCAGCAGCAAAGCGGCGGCCAATAACCGGTACAGCATAGATAGGAGAACTCCTGGCTCCTGAATCGTGAAAGGTTGGGTCCTTCTGGAGCAGTTGCGCCGAACCGTACATCGCGTCGTACAGAAGCAGCCGGCTCAGCAGACTTCGGCAAGGGCCCGATGAGCAGGCGCGGGCCGTCGTGGCGCGCGTCGCTCCGCGATCGCCAGGTCAGCTAAATCACTGCGACTGTTTTCTGCGCGGTATCGAGATTGCGGTGGTCGATGTTGCTCGGCGCCTGGAACGCTCCATCCCCGTTGCTCAGCCGCGGAACGCTATCCCGCTGCGGCGGGCTGCCGACGATGAATTCCGGCTTTCTGTCGTGGTGGAAGTCGCCGCTGGCGACTTCGCTGAACTGAGGGTTTGCGATTGCGACGTGGGTGTCTCGGCTCAGTTCAAAGGTGGGATTGGTTTGGGGGGCTAAAAGTGGAATCACTGCTGTCGGCCCTGTGGGCCCCGAAAGACTACAGACAAGCATGGCTTGGAGCGCTCCTGGACTCCTGATTCGTGCAGGGCTGGCTCGTTCGTGAGGGGTGGGGCCGGGACACCGCGAACGTCCGGCGGGCCTGCACTGGCGGCGACAGCAGCCAGCCTTACATCCGGCGGGGTTCAGGAATCCCGATTCAACTCGAAGCGGGCAGGGGTAGGCAAAGTCAGAACAGCGACAGCAGTCGCGACCAGCAGGCCGGGCACCATCGGTGGAGCTCTCCTGGGCTCCTGGACATAAGAGAGGTGCCCAGGATCATTTTGGGTTGCTCGCGAATGCCGGTAAATATCCGGTTAACATCCGGGCGCGGCGCCTTGTTCTATGCCCGCTTCCAGTTTCCGTCCTCGGTCGGCAGCCACCGCACGCCCTGCATGTCCAGCCATTCGCCGGTCGGCTCACCGGCGCGTGGGTCCGACCCGATCCGCAGCACGTTGCCGTCCGGGTCTTCCACCTGCATCTCCAGCGCCCACGGATAATTTGTCGGAGGATGGCGGATCTTCGCACCCGACTGCCGATACTCCGCGTAGACTGCCTCCACGTCCACGCCGTCGATCCAAACCCACGCGCCCGTGTGTCCCTGGTCGCCCTGGCACAGGAACAGGCAGCACTTGCCCCGCGATACGGAAATGAATCCCGGCGTGCGGAATTTCACGTGAAATCCCAGATGCTCGACGTAGTACGCGGTGCTGGCCTCCACGTCTCGCACCCGCAGCACCGGCGTGACGCGGCCAAACGCAACTCCCGCCTGAGTCGCAGTCATCTTTCCCCTCCCGCGAATGTCCTGTTTTTGATCCGCTGAACGCCCGGCTATCCCGCTCGGCGCTCGTCGCCCAGCACCTCGTCGAGCAGCCCGGTCAGCGTATGCGCCCGGCTGCGCAGTGCGGCAGCGCTCTCCGGCGAGGCCGTGGCCGCCTCATACTGCTCCTGCAGCCGCAGCAGCTCATCGGCGATGTTGAGTGCCGCCAGCACCGCCACCCGCAGCGAATCCGCCGTGCGCCCGTGCGCCGCCACCGCGCGCATCTTCGTATCCACCAGCGCCGCCAGCTTCTCCACATAGGCCTGATCGGTGCCGCGCAGACGGTAGGTCTGGTCGTAGATATCGACGGCGATCGCCTGAGCTTCGTTGTCAGCCATAATCTTCAGGACGTGATTTCGTCCATCTGCTTCAGGAGGCGCTCCACGCGATGGCGCACCTGCTCGCGCTCCCGCTCCAGCGCGCGCAACTGTTCCTGCGCCTGCTCCAGCGCCGCGGATTTCTCATCGGCCATCTGCCGGAAGCGCGCCGCGCTTTGCTCGGCTTCGGCGCGGGCCGCTCGCTCGCTCTTCACCAGCTCCACCGCGCGCACAATACGCTGTTCCAGCGCGCTGAAATCGTCGGCTTCCACTGGCAGTTCGGGTTCCTCAAGGCTGAGCGTCGACATTCCTACCCCTCGCCGTGCAAAATTCTCAGGTTCTGCGCGAAGTATAGCTCTCTTCGCAGGGGAAAACGCGGGCAACCTCTGCGCCGCATCCGCAAAAGTTCCCCCTCTGCCAACGCGCATGCGCCACCGGCATCAGTCCGCCTTCAGCTCTTTCTGTTTCGAACCCTGGAAGACCTCTTCGTTCGTTCCAGGCCGGCCTACGTCTCCCTTGTGGGGGCGGTTGGTGTGCGCATGGATCGCCTCGTTCAGCGTGACCCCGCTGCGCTCCGTGTCCACGGGCTCCTCGCCTTCTGAAGCTGTCGGCGGCGTGCGTCTGTGCCCCGCGGCAACGCGGCGCGCCTCATCGGCATTTTGTGGGGATTTTTCCTGTCTCTTCAGCGGCTCGCCCATGCGCTTCTCCTTATTCAAAGGAGAGGCTCAGCCGGGCTCAGCCGTTGCCTGGCTCGATTTAGTGCGGGTGCGGGCTCCGGATCAGCAGCCAGATCACCAGCACCACCAGCGCCGTCAGCATCGTGCCCAGGAATGCAGCGGCCTTGCGCACCAGCGAGCGCATCGACTTCATGTCCTCCACCAGTTCTGACGCCTCGGCGGCATTGCGCTCCGTCGCCTCGCGCGTGCGGCTCATCTCCTCTTCCACGCGCTTCATCTGCACCAGCTGGTCCTGCACCGTCAGGCGCAGATCGCGCTGTGCCAGCTGCAGATCGCCCACGCTCTGTTTCAGTTCCGTAGCCAGCGCCGCCAGCGTCGGGTCCGCCTGGCTCTGCGGTTCCAGCATCCGCGTCATGTACGGCATCAGCATGCGGTACTGCAGCAGCGCCTTCAGCATGGGGTTGTCGTCGGCCCCGGGCGCTGGCTCCGCCAGCAGCGGCATCGTCGTCTCCAGCCCGCGCGTCTCCCCTGTCTCCTGAGGCAACGCGCCGGCCGTCTTCGCCGGCGCCGGCTTCTCGTCGGAAGCTAATGCAATGAGCCGGTCGACCGTGGATGCGCTGAGGTTCCGATTCATGGGGAGCGTCTTTCAATCATAGCCAAACGCCACCTCGTCTCACCAGGTCTTTTTCTGGATGAACGCAGTACCTTGGATTCCGGCGGACGCCACAACGCCGCCCATTGGAGCCAGCCGGATCGCGCACATTCCCCCTCGTAACTCATCCGCTCTCGGGGGAACCCATCGCCGGCCCTGCATTCCGGCTTACGCTCTGTCTTTCTCCTGCCGCAGCGCATGGACCACGACCCGCAGCATCTCTTCTTCCGGAGCCGGTTTGCCCGTCCAGATCTCAAATTGCCGCGCCCCCTGGTGGACGAACATCTCTACCCCCGTCACCACCGGCAGTCCCTTTTCCCGCGCCATGCGGATCAGCGGAGTGTCGATCGGGTTGTAGACCAGGTCGAAGACCAGCCGCGCGTTCAGTTCCTTCGGCTCCAGCAGGCTCGTCACCTTGTTGCCGCGCATCCCGATCGGCGTCGCGTTGATGATCACATCGAAGCTCGTCTTCGCCAGTTGCTCGCGCCGGATGGTCTTCGCCTTTGCCTGGCGCGCCAGCTTCTTGGCTGTCTCCGGCGTCCGGTTCCAGATCGCCACATCCGCGCCCTTTTCCGCCAGCCCGAAGACCGCCGCGCGGCCTGCTCCGCCTGCGCCCAGCACCAGAACCTTCGCTCCGTTCAGGGGTAGCCGCCGCTCCAGCGGCCGCACAATGGACGCCACGTCGGTATTGAACCCGTAAAGCTTCCCGTCCTGGGCGCGCACCACCGTGTTGCACGCCCCGATCTTCTCCGACAGCGCGTCCGTCTTCTCCAGGTGCTTGATGATCTCGCTCTTGAACGGCATGGTGATGGCCAGTCCGTGCAGCGGCACCTCCCGCGTCAGCGTCAGCAGGTCGTTCATGCGCGTGGTCTGCAGCGGAAGAAAGACCGCGTTCACCGTCTCGCGCCGGAAAGCCATGTTCTGCATCAGCGGCGACAGCGAGTGGCGCACCGGGTTCCCGGCCACGCCATACACCTTCGTCGACGCGTCAATCTGGTCGATCCGCCACGTCTCGCGCAGCGTCCGCGCGTCAATCTGCCCGGCGCCCGTCTCCTCGCCCGCATGCGCTGAGGCAAAAGTGAACACGCTGCCCGCGCGCAACCCCAGCACCCGGCTGATCGTCCCCTGATCGCCCATGGAGATCCCGATCAGGTTCGCTTCGTCGCGACGCCGGTCGAGGAAGCGCATCATGGCCACGTTATCCGTCAGCGTCTTCGCCGTGGAAACGATCTTCACGAACTCCGGCTGGAATGGCTGGATGCGCTCGAAGACCGCATCCAGGTCGCGCGTGGCCTCAAAGTCGTGCCAGCTGATGATCAGCGCCGAACCGTGTTGCCGCAGCTGCTTCAGCTGTGCCGGCTTCAGATGCTCAGCCGTTTGCAGTTCCACGTCCACCAGGTGGCAGCCGGCCTGTGCCGCCTTGCCGAGAATTTCCAGTTCCGCGGCGATGGTCCCCTTGAACTTCCCGCCCGTTGCAGCGCGTCGGCAGGTTGCAATTGCGGTTACTTCGCTGCGCTCGTACAGAAACTGCTTCAGCTTCGGCAAAGCGGCCACGGGGTTCGCCAGGTAATCCAGGCGAAACTCGACGAAATGATTCTCCCGGACGATCTCCTCGGCATTCTGCAGCATCTCCGCCGGGGAGCTGCCCGTGATCGCCACGCAAATCTTGCCGATCCTGGACCGGATAAAGTGGGTCGAGGTCACCGCCAAACCCCGGTCGCCGCCGGAGCTTCCGTTGACGGAAGAATCCCGTCGGTCTCCTGCCCCCGAAGGGCTGGGACGCTTCGCCGCACCCGGTTCTCCTGCCGACGCTGCCTTCATACCCGCAATTGCCGCATATTAAAGAGGTTTAGGGTCCGATGCAATAGCAAAGCGGGCACCTTCGGCGGCATGGAAGAGGAACGGCTCTTCCATGTGCTTGTCCAGACCGCCCTCCTGCCTGTCTCAGGGGCTCTTTCTGCGCGCGGGCAGTCGAAGCAAGCCATCTGTTTTCATCAGCATACAGATTTTCGACTGAGCCGGTCCGGCTAAGTGTTTGAAATTTCGTGCGTTTACGGCAGCCTGGCAGCTTCCGCGGATGCGTCCCAGTGATCGGCTCCAGCCAAAAATACCCCTGGTTGGAACCGTGTCGCCTCGTCCGCCGTCAGCGTGTGCGCCCAGGGAACCCGATCCGACGGTCGCGCTCCGGGGCCCGTACTGTGGTACTCGCCGTACCATGCAGTATGCTCGTTGGCGGCGCTGCCCCAATTGTTCCAGCCTTGCGGGACCACCTCCGCCGGCAGTTGCGTATTGATAAACACAACCCTTGCATAGGGTCGCCATGGTCGGCCCAGCCAGGTTTTGCTCACACCGGGGTCCGCCGTCACCCGGCTGTTCAGGACGACATACCCGGTAGTTTGCTCAGGTGAGGTCCGCGATTGCGCCGTCAGGTACCCAGGTCCGTTCGCGTGCAGCTCGTCGTGATCGAAAACTGCCGCCGCATTCCCGAAGATGAAGTCCACTCCGCCTTCAATATAGGAATCCACGTAGTATTGCCGTCCCCAGTCGGCAAACAGCGTGTCCTGGTGCCCGAGAAAACGGCAATGTTTGAAAACCGCCCGATCCGCCCGCACCGCAATCGCAACCGCCTGTCCCGTGTTCCCGGCCGCGTTTTCGAACGTCACGTTGTCCGCTTCGAATCCCTCCCCATCCACCTCCACCGTCTCGGTAAAGAACGTCCCTCCCGCCTCCTTCGCGTTCAGGCTGTTGGTGATCACCACGTCCGCCGGCGACTGGCCCATGCCCAGCAGCGTGATGTTCGGATGGTTCTGCGTGATATTCAGCCGCTCGTGATAAATACCCGGCGCGATCTGGATGATCACGCGCCCGCCCGGCCCCGGCCAGGGATGGTGATCGATCGCCATCTGAATCGTCGGAAACTCGGTCGTCCCATGAATCCCGGTGGTCACCGTGGGCGAGACGCGAACGTGAACGTCCTGTGCATGACCAGCGGCAGAGGCAAGCAACAAGGTGAGCAGAAGAAGCGGCGTACGCATCGTTGTCCAGTCTGCGCGAGAGCACGCTCCGCAGGCAAGCGCGGTTCTAGTCTAAGGGGAGCGATCAGACAGACGGCGGAGGATGGGCGTGACAAGAATCTCAGCGCGAAGTTCAGCACGGGTTACGCTGCTGATGGCAGCCCTGCTCTGTTGCCTCTCTCTCCACGCTCAATCCCCCCTCGAGAACGGTTCCGGCGCCTTCGCCACTGGCCGCTATCCCAACCTCTTCCGCGAAGACGGCCATTCCCAGCGCGCCATCCGTGCCAAAATCGACACCGCGTACCGGCAGCTCTTCCACGGCGATCCGCAGACCCAGGCCGTCGCTTTTGCCGCCGGATCGAACGCCGACGGCCCGCTGATGTATCTCACTGACTGGGCGCATCACGATGTGCGCACCGAGGGCATGTCCTACGGCATGATGATCGCCGTCCAGCTCAACAAAAAGCCGGAGTTCGACGCCCTCTGGAACTGGGCGATGACGTACATGTACGTTTCCGATCCCAAAGCGCCCGGCTACGAGTACTTTCGCTGGTCGTGCAAGCCCGACGGCCAGCCCAACTCCGAAACGCCCGCACCCGATGGCGAGGAATTCTTCGCGATGGCGCTGCTCTTCGCCGGCAATCGCTGGCCGGGCGGCCACGGCATCTACGACTATCACGCGCGGGCCGAAAAGCTCCTCACCGCCATGGTCCACCGTCCGGTCATCGCCGGCATGACGAAATTCGGCCCGCGCACCGACGGCCCCGAGGTGAACCTCTCGCCGCCTATAATCCTTTTCGTCCCCGAGGTCATGCCTCATCCCTTCACCGATCCCTCCTACCAGCTCCCGGCCTTCTACGAGCTCTTCGCGCGCTGGGGTCCGCCCGCCGATCGTGATTTCTGGCAGCGCGCCGCCGAAGCCAGCCGCAAATTCTTCGTCGAGACCACGAATGCGCAGACCGGCCTCGCGCCCGACTACGCCAACTTCGACGGCGCCCCCCACACCAGCCGCTTTCAGCAGTCCGGCGTCTTCGGCTACGACGCGTGGCGCGTCGCCCGCAACTGGTCCGTCGACTGGTCCTGGTGGCACAAAGCTCCCGCGGAACAAACTCTCAGCGGCCGCATTCAGAAATTCTTCGCGGAGCGGGGAATCGATCGCTACGGCCCGCTGTACACGCTGGACGGTCGGCCGATCCCGGTCCCGAATCGGCCCGGAGTCACGCCTGAAGGCCATCCCGCCGGCCTCGTCGGCACCAACGCTGTCGCCAGCCTCGCCGCAACCGATCGCGCCCGCGCCCGGCTTTTCACCGAGGCGCTCTGGAACACGCCCATCCCTTCCGGTTTTAGCCGCTATTACGACGGCATGCTCTACCTGATGAGCCTGCTCCACGTCAGCGGTGAGTACCGCATCATCGAGCCGAAGCAGTAAAGGCGTGAGCCGGTCCGGCCGCCATCGCACGGCCGATCCTGAACCGTGCGCTTCAGGACGCGCCGTCTTCAGGCGCACCTCGACCTACTTCCCTGTCCTCAGAAACTGCTCGTAGTGCGCCGCATACTCCTGCTTATAGCGCGCCACCGCCGCCTGATAACTCAGCTCCGGAGCAGAGTCGCGCTTCCGCCACGTGATCTGCACGGTCCGCACCTGCGCCGGAAGCGATACCGAGCTCCCCGTCACAGGAACGGAGACGCCGTCGGCAACGATCTTCTGCGTCTCCATGAACCACGGCAGATGCAGAACGATGTGCGTCGGCGGATCGATCCAGGAATCGTGCAGGGAGAGCTGTGCCTCGGTCGGCGACAGGATGCTCAGCCGCAGCCCAACCGTCCCGAAATTCGTGGGAACCCGGTCGACCTGCATCGTGCTGCCGGGCTGGATCCACTCGGGTGAAATGGCCGAGAGGAGATGCAGATCCGTTCCCTCTTCGCGCACAAACATGTTGCGCAGGACGATGCGCAGCCGCGCGGCGTACCAGCCGTGCGGCACAAGGTTGTCGTGAAAATTCCGATCCCCCCAGGGCACAATGTCCGTCTCAAACCCTCCCTGCGTGGAACTGGTGTGGACGAGCTCGGCGTAGAGGTCCTCCACGGCGAGCTGCTGTTCGCCGAGGATCAGCTCGATTTCCATATTGGTGAAGCCGAGGTAATCGTGCAGCATCCTCCCGTCGGCGTAGGTCATGATGCCCTCTTTGTATTTGGCGCGGGTTGCGTCAAGAGTGGCTTTGACCATGGGGTTCTGCGCAGCGAGCGCCGGCCCCGGATAGATGGTGAGCATGTTGCCCCAGTCCTGCCCGTCCTGCTGGCCGTCCAGGCCGGGCGGAATGTACCCGCCGGTGTTGCGCGTCGCGCGATCGAGAGCCTGCATCAGCGCTGCGTGGTAGTCGTTGTACTCCTGCTGGAACTGCGTGGCCTGCTGCGTGTGTCCCGTGGCATCGGCGAGAAGAATGGCGTTCTGAATTCCGTCCAGCGCCCAGAAGTTATGGCCGGTGACGTGTCCGGTGATGGCCTCGTTGTCGCCCGGCGTGGTTGCCGGCAGCAGATGCATCGGATCGGATTGCCGCGCCTGCTGAATCCACGCGACTGCTCTGGCCACCGCGGGAAACACTCCGGCGGCAAAATCGGGATCGTGCGTGATGGCATAATGCTGGCCGTACGCCCACAGCACCTGCCCGACCCCGTCGAACTGTCCGCCCTGGGAGAGGAAGTTTCCGTCCGGCTGCTGCCACTTCGAGAAGAAGTCGATATCCTGACGCGCGTAGTCCGGGTATCCGGTCGCGTCGTACATCCGGGTGATGAAGGAGGCATCGCGGAGCCAGAAGGCGTGATATTGAAGATCGTTGACCGTCTGCACGTAGTCGTCGCCGATCTTGTTGCGCGCGATCAGATCGTAGACGAGGCTGGCCCTGAACGCGTCGTCGACTTTGGTCTCCGGCACTGAAAGGCTCATCCCCTGGCCCAGGATCCGCTCCCAACCATCGACCATTCGCGACAGATACTCATCGAATCCGGCGCTCTCGATGCGCGCCGCCGCGGGCGAACCGGCGTCCACCGGGATCACGGGAAGCTTCCAGTCGAGGCTGACCGTCTGGCCAGGCTTCAGAGGCAGCTCGTAGCGCACGATGCCGACGGGAGTGGTGGCCCCGATCTTCAGCACGTACGGCTGGAGCGTGCCCGAAGATCTGGGGCCCGCTTCGAGCGTGTAGCGAACGGTATGCGGCGCAGTCTGCGAGAAGTAATAGAGAACCTGCCCGTCGCGTTCGATCGCATCCTCGCTGGAACCGTACGTCCAGCGCGCGGAGTAAGCTACGCCGGGCTGGCTGTAATCCCCGGGCTTGCCAGGCTCCGCGGGGCGCGCGAAGCGATTGTTGGCGACCCCGTCGGCGCTGTTGACGGTGCCCTCATAGCGCATTCCGCTGGAGAGCCAGGCGACTCTCGGTTCCGGCGTGGTGTTTTCCGCCTGCACGCGGATGAAGTCCACCTGCGTGCCCGACGGCGTGCCGTCGAGCGTCGCCGCGAAGGCTTCAAAGCTGTAGCGGACGCCGTCGCGCGTGAAGTCATACAGGACGACGGGAAGATAGCCGCGCAGCAGCGTCTTCACGCGCTCGTGGATGGGAACTTCAGGATTTCCCGTGAAGAACATCAGCTCGCCATAGCCGGTGTACAGAAAACCCTCGGGCGAAATCTCCGTTCCCGAAGGCGCATCCATGACGCCGATTTCGCCGGTGGGCTGGCTGTAATACGAGAACGGCCCATTGCCGGCGTCGATGGCGGGATCCACCATCTGAGCGCCGAGCGCAAGGGGAAAGAGGGCGATCGCCGCCAGGCAGGCAAGCAGCTTTACTTTCGTCATCGATATGGCTCCGTGCCGGCTCCTTTGCGGAACGCCGCGGGGAACCTGCCGTACAACCGGATAATTGTTTCACCCTGGCGGCCAGGCGTGGTATGCCCGCCTTCCCGGTGCGGCAGTGGAACCGACTTCAGAATGTCGGCAGCGGTGTTGAAGTAACCGGCGCCGGTGTATTGGTTGCGATCCTCGGAGCCGAAAGAGGTGGGATCGGTGACGGCCGTTACGTGACTTCAGACCCTGCTCTGGCCGGTTTCGCATCGCCCTTTGAGTGGCAATCAAAATGAAACGCTTATACAACATCGAATCCGCAATAGGCAAACGGAGATAACTATGCCGTGCAACAGTCGCATGGATTGATGAGGCGATCCAAGCGATTGATCGGGGCATTAACTACGCTGCCGGCCGCCTTTTGAACCTTTTCGCAGCCGTTAGTCAGTATCCGATGCATTTCGTTATGTTGTGTTTTCTTACGAACAGAGTATAATGGCCCGGATGCGGCTGCTTCGCAGTGGCAGAACGCGTCCCGAATCCCATCGCTCTTCAATCGGAGGAAGTTTTGATTTCCGCCAGAGCGCTTCGCGCGCATGCAGCATGGCTGCTCATCGTGTCATCGTCCTGGCTGGCCGCGCGCGCGCAGGATCCGGGCCAGGCTGTCGCCCGCGTACAGGGCGAGCGCTACACGCTCGGAAATGCGGTAGCCGAGGCCAGCTGGACGATCTCGGATGGGCGCCTGAAAGATTTCGCCGTCACGGATGAGCGTCACGATGCGACCATCCGCGTCGGCGACCCGTTCAGCGTGCTGCTCAAGGATGGCGCCATCTGCGATGAGGCGAATGTGCGCGTCGACGGTCAACCCCGCATGGAGCAGCTCACGCCCGATCCCGGCGCGGCACGCTACGCGGCCCGCCTGGCCGGCGAACGATTCGACCTGCCTCTGACCAGCGCGGACGGCAAGGTCCACCTGCAGTGGTCGGTCGTGCTGCGCGACGGCTCCAGCTATGTGCGGCAGATTCTCACCATCTCCGCGGAGCAGCAGGATCTGCCCATCTCGGAAGTCCGGTTGATCGACACGGCGATTCCGGGAGCACACGTGGTGGGCTCGGTGAAAGGATCTCCAATTGTCGCCGGGGATTTCTTTCTCGCGTTCGAGGATCCGCTCTCGGAGAGTTATGTGGTCGGCGATCGCGCAACCGCGGTGCTGGATCGCGAGCTGCCCCTGAGGGCGGGCCAGTCCGTCACTTACTCTTCAGTAATCGGGATGGTGCGCACCGGCGAGTTACGCCGCGACTTTCTCAGTTACATTGAGCGTGAGCGTGCTCATCCCTACCGCACGTTTCTCCACTACAACTCCTGGTACGATCTGGGCTACTTCACGCCCTACGACGAAGCCGGCGCGCTGAACCGCATCAACGCCTTCGGCACGGAACTGCATGTGAAGCGCGGCGTGGCGCTCAGCTCCTTCCTCTTCGATGATGGCTGGGATAACCACGCTTCCCTGTGGAGCTTCAACAGCGGCTTCCCCGACGGCTTTACGAAGGTAAGCGCGGCGGCTGGGCAATACGGCGCAGGTCCTGGCGTCTGGATGTCGCCGTGGGGCGGCTATGACGGTCCACAAAAGGAACGCCTGAAGTTTGGCGCGGCGGCCGGCTACGAGATTGTCAACGGCGGCTTCGCGCTCTCCGGCCCGAAGTATTACCAGCACTTTCTCGATGTCTGCCTGCAGATGATTCATCAGTACGGCATCAACCAGTTCAAGTTTGACGGAACCGGAAACGCCGACTCGGTATTCCCCGGCAGCGAGTTCGACAGCGACTTTGACGCCATGATCCACCTGATCGGGGTGCTGCGCAAGGCGGAGCCGAACATTTACATCAATCTCACCACGGGTACGTATCCTTCGCCTTTCTGGACCTTCTACGCGGACTCTATCTGGCGGGGTGGCGACGATCAGAGCGTCGCCGGGGTCGGTCCTTATCGCGAACGCTGGATTACCTATCGCGACGCGGACACATATCAGGAAGTCGTGCAGGAGGGCCCGCTCTATCCGCTCAACTCCCTCATGCTGCACGGCATTATTTATGCGCGGTACGACAAGAATCTCAATACCGATCCGGACAATGACTTTCGCAACGAGGTGCGCTCATATTTCGGCACCGGCACGCAATGCCAGGAGATGTACATTACTCCGTCGCTGCTGACGAAGCAGAACTGGGACGATCTGGCTGAAGCTGCAAACTGGTCGCACGCCAACGCTGACGTGCTCCAGGATACGCATTGGATTGGCGGCAATCCGGCGTGGCTGGAGGTGTACGGTTGGGCCTCGTGGACGCCTGGGAAAGGCATCCTCACCCTGCGCAATCCGAGCAATCAGCCGCAGACGATCGACATCGACATTCAGAAGGCATTCGAGCTGCCCGCGGGCGCGGCACAGGATTACATGGCGAAGAGCCCCTGGAAAGACGATGCGAACAAACCGGCAATCGAGATCCACGCGCACGTTCCGCACGAATTTCATCTGGCGCCGTTCCAGGTCCTGACCCTGGAGTTCACCCCACAACGGGGATAAGCCGCTCAGTGAGCGGTGATGTCGATCTTTGCTGTTCCTGAGTTACCAGGAGTAACTCTCGCAGTGAATAGGTGCGTTTGTTCGCTGTAAGTCAGATTCTTTGCGGCTCCGGAGACAGCTCGGATCGCCGGGCGGCGAGCAGCATATCCTGAAATCGTCTCCTCCGTCTCGCCGCGTGCGAACTGGATCGTGGCGGAAAGCCCATCTTCGCTCGCGGTCAGGTTTTTGATGATGGCCCTGCTCAGCGGAGCGATCTTGTCCGTGTCGCCCAGCAGCGCCAGGCCGGAGCGCGTGACCGGAGTCAGCACCTGGTAGGCCCAGCCGTCTGTGACCTCGAGGTTGAGGCTATCATCGGGCGGAAGGATCTGCCCCTGATGCGTCACCCAGTTATAGGCAAAGACTGAGCCTGTAACGTCCAGATCACGCAGGGGCACAGTAACCTGGGAATCGGAAGCCTGACGCGGGTAGGCGAAGACATACTGAATCTTGAGGTCGCCGAAGTTAGTCGCAGCCGCTGCGACCATCGGAGCTTGTTCGCCCGCGGCATCGCGCTGATAGACCGCATCGATGGGGAGCAGGGAGGTGTCGGGCTTGATGATCACACCGTCGCTGCGGGCGGCGGCGTGGAGATGCGCGGCGTCGACGCTGCCGAGGGCATCGCCCACGCCAACCGGGCCCGCGGATAGCGTGGAAATGATCAGATTGCCCAAATCCTTGCTGAAGAAAGCGTCCGTCCACGGCCAGAGCCCCAGCGCGGTGGCGAGGCGCGAGTCATACAGAAATTCGTCCCATTGTCCCCGCTCAAAGCCATCGTCGCTGGTGCGGGTGGTTTGGACATCGGGATACAACGTGCTCGCCATGTAATCGCTGGGCAGGGGCATGCAGTATTGGATGGTGATGCCCTCGCTGGCCATGGACCGGGCCATCTCCCCCAGAAAGAGCGGTGGGTCGGTCAGGTTCAAGGCGGTATGGGAGTTGTGGTCGAGCCAGTCCTGCTCATACGTCACTACGCCGGCCTGGTGGAGATAGTCGGCGGTCTGACTCCAGAACTTAGGGTCGATAACTACATTGCCCGACATTTTGTATTCCCGGTGATAGGGGCTTTGCGGAGACACCCATCGCGCGTGCGTTACCAGAGGGAGGCCAAGATCGCGCTGGAAAGCCTCGAGCCCCTGCGGGAAGAGGGTCTTGTCGGCACGATACTCATCCTCGCCATATTCCAGAGTTGACCCGCCCTCGTTCCAGCGAGAGTCAGGACCTTTGGGATAGAACCAGCTGTCGAGCTGCAGATAACCCAGCGGAAGTCCGAGCTTGTTGAACTCATCGCGAACAGCGAGTAACGTTCCGGCATAACCCAGTTTGGGATCGAACTTGTAGTAATAGGTTGTCCTGTTGTCGGTCCAGTAGCCGAGCCTGGCCAGCGTGACATTGGCGTCGTTTGCCGGTCTTTGCTTTCCGCCCAGCGCCAGCAGGGCCGATCCCCAGATGGAGAAGACGCGATTGATGCCGGTTCCGGCGGCGATGAGCGTGCCGTGAGAAAAGCCTGCCGGTATCTGCTGAATCTCAGAGACGATTCCGCTCGTGGCTGTGCCATCCGGTTGCGCTTCCATCGTGGAAACCAGGAAGTGATCGGCGGGAGAAAGGATCATCGCGTGGTCCTGCTTGTCGAAGAAAGTCCAGGGACCTTCAGGACCGAGTTTTCCGAACTCGTAGGGAGCAAAATTTTCCTGTCGGAAGGAGAGTCGCGACGCGTCTTCGGGAAGGCGTTCGAAGGAGGGAAACGGCACCGCGTTGGCGCCAGCAGCCCTCCACTCGTCACGGAAAAGAGCAAGGGGCTCCGTCTCGTAGACACGGATCTCCGCCGTCCGCGCACCATTCAGAAATGAGGCGCTGATCTGATGAAACGCTCCGATGCTATCGGTGCCGGCTGACTCGCGGAGCTTGCCGGTTATGTCAGGGAGCTTCCCCTGCAGCTTCCATCCGGCGGCGGGAAAATCGAGCTCATAGGATCCGTCTGCCTGCATCGTGGCCCGCAGAGCGTGATTTGCAGCAGTCCGCGCGGGGCCTGAAGTCTGCGCTGTGGCCAGAGACGCAGGCCCGGCAAGTCCCGCTGAGACCAGAAAGACGAGCGTCCAGGCAGAGGATGCGATTTTCATTCGCAGATCTCCTTCGAAGAAAGGTGGACGGGAGCGAATCGCAGCGTGCGCTGCCGCGGCAATCGTGCAATTCGGCGTTCGCGATCATCCGGCGATGCGCCTTCAGCGCATGCCCTCTTCGATTCTTGCACGTCACGAGGCGCATTCGCGCACAACTGGTTGCGTGCCAGGGCATAATGGCGTGTCTCGTGTGCAGCCCGTTCTTTCGCCGGCTGCGCGAGCCGGGAGTTGCTGGCGCATGTTTGTTCCGACGACGTTTCACGCTGCTCTGCTGATGACCGTTCTGAGCACTGTTTGCTGGGGCTCCTTCGCCAACACCTTCAAAGGGACCAGGAATTATCGCTTCGAGCTCTACTACTGGGACTACGCGCTGGGGATCTTTCTCGTGTCGCTGCTGCTGGCCTTCACCATGGGCAGCTACCGGGGCGGCGCGAGCGCGTTCCTCGCCAACCTGCATGCGGCCGACGGGATCAATCTCTTCTACGCCGCGCTGGGCGGATTCATTTTCAACATCGCGAATACGCTGCTGGTCGCCGGCATTGAAATGGTCGGGCTGGCGATTGCGTTTCCGGTTTCAATCGGAATCGCGCTGGTGGAGGGCGTGGCGCTGAGCTATGCGCTGCAGCCGCGGGGAAATGCAGCCCTGCTGGCGGCCGGGATCGGAATGGCGGTGGTCGCGCTGATTCTGGTCGGGAAGTCATACGGGGCGCTGCGGAGTGGCGCGGAAGCGATATCGCGGCGCGGTCTGGTGGTGTGCATCATCTCCGGGCTGCTGATGGGAATTTTCGCGCCCTTTGTGACGCGGGCAATGACGCGCGGCGCAACCCTGACCCCCTACACGACGGCGGTGTGCCTCACCTTTGGCGCCTTCGTCTGCTGCTTCTTCTTCAATACCCTGCTCATGCGCAAACCGATTACCGGAACGCCGGTAGCCGCGGCGGACTACTTCCGCGCGCCCGCGTCGTACCACGCACTGGGCCTGCTGGGCGGAGGCATCTGGGGGCTGGGAACGGTCTGCAATTTTGTCGCCGCATCGCTGGTGGGGGTGGCGATCTCGTACGCTATCGGCCAGGCGTCGCCGATGGTGGCGTGCCTGTGGGGCGTCTTTGCGTGGAAGGAGTTTCGCGGGGCGAATGCGAAGGCCAAAGGGTATCTGGCCGCTATGTTCACGGCGTATGTGCTGGCTCTGGTCCTGATTGCGCGCGCCTACGGTTCATAAGAGGGCGAATACGATACAGTGACAGGAACAAATTGAGGACATAAACAGGAATGGGCGGCAAATTTGTAACTGTGATGGGCAGTTATGTCACCGACCTGGCATTTCTCACCGACAAACTGCCGGCATGGGGCGAAACGTATATGGGCAGCGGCTTCCGGATGGGTCCGGGCGGCAAGGGATCGAACCAGGCTGTGGCCGCGGCGCGGGCCGGGGCGCGCGTGAGCTTCATCAGCAAGGTGGGCCGCGATCTCTTCGGCGATATGGCGCGCAGAACGTATCAGGAAGAGAGCATCGACGCGACCTGCCTGTACTCAACCGACACCCCGACCGGCGCAGCGTTGATCGTCGTCCACGCGAACAGCGCCGAGAATTCCATTGTGGTGGTTCCCGGCGCGTGCTTTGAGCTGACGTCCGAGGAGGTCGCCGCGGCGAAGCCGCTCATCGCCGAATCAGCCGCATTCGTCACGCAGCTGGAGCTGCCGGTGCCCACGGTCGAGTTCGGCTTAACGCTGGCCCATTCGCTCGGAGTGCCGACGATCCTCAATCCCGCGCCGGGACGCGCGTTGCCGGGGTCGATCTTCGCGCAGTGCGACTATATAACGCCAAACGAGACCGAAGCCGAGATCGTCACCGGGCGGAGAGTCTCGTCGCTGGCTGACGCCGAAGCCGCAGCCGATGTGCTGCTGGCGCGCGGCGTGCGCAACGTAGTCGTCACGCTGGGAGCCCAGGGAGCGCTGGTGAAGAATGCGACTCTGTGCCAACATGTGCCGGCCTTCCACGCAGGCGAGGTGGTGGATACGACGGGAGCGGGCGACGCGTTCAGCGGCGGCTTCGCGGTCGCACTGGCCGAGGGCCGCGATCTTGTCGAGGCGGTGCGATTCGGATGCGCCGTTGCGGGAATTTCCGTCACGCGCCCGGGAACGGCGCCCTCGATGCCGCGCCGGCAGGAAGTGGACGCGCTGCTCGCTCGCGCTTAGATCAGTACCCGAAAACGCTATAGCATGAGGGCGTGACACCCGCGCCCCACCTCGATCGCCAACACCTGCGCGCAGGCATGCGGGTGGCCGTGGCCGTTTCCGGCGGCGCGGATTCGGTAGCTCTGCTGCGCGCGCTGGCGCAGGTGGCGCCGGAGATTGGACTCGCGCTCTCCGTAGCCCACTTGCACCATGGACTGCGCGGCGCTGAGGCGGATGAGGACGCGCAGTTTGTCGCGGAACTTGCCCAGCGGCTGGGGTTGCCGCTCCACGAGCGTCGCGTGGATACTCCCGCAGCGGCGCGAGCGGAGCGAAAGACGCTGGAAGAGGCGGCGCGGCATCTGCGCTACGCCTGGTTTCGCGATCTGCTGGCGCAGGGCCACGCCGATGTGATCGCCACAGCGCACACGCTCGACGACCAGGCAGAGACGGTTCTGCACCGGCTGCTGCGCGGGGCGTGGACGGAGGGCCTGGGTGGGATTCATCCGGTGATTGCGTGCGCGCGCGGCACGATCCTGCGGCCGTTTCTCGGCATCACGCGCGCGGAGATCGTTGCGTGGCTGCGCGAAATCGAGCAACCGTGGCGCGAGGACGCGAGCAACCAGGACCCGGCGTTTACGCGGAACCGCATTCGGCACGAGCTGCTGCCGCAACTGGCGGCGTTCAATCCGAGGATCGCGGAGCAGCTGGCCCACATGGCAACGCTGGCGCGCGACGAAGAAAGCTGGTGGGAGGCGGAACTGGCCCGGGTCCTGCCGCCGCTGCTGTTGCCGGGTCGCCCGGTCCGTGGCGGAGGGCGCACGGTGAGCACGCATCCGCATGCAGGCAGCGTGGGGATGGAGCTGGAGAGACTGCGCGTGCTGGCTCCGGCGTTGCGGCGCAGGGTGCTGCGCGCCGCGGCCAGGCAGCTCGACTGCGTCCTGAACTTCGAGCAGACGGAGCGCCTGATGGCGCTGTGCGAGCCGGAGGGCACGCGTCGCCAGCAGCTCTCCGCCGATCTGCGCGCGGAGCGAACGCCGCGGGAGCTGCGCCTGGTGCGGGAAGCAGCGACGGACGATGCCGCTGAGACGCCGGCGGCTGTGGAGCTGCCGATTCCCGGAGAAGTCTCGGCACTGGGTGTGGTGCTGCGGACCACGCTGCGAGAAGACACAGCGGTTCCGGCGGCCATGCTGCGAACCCCGCGTCCCGGCGATCGTGTGCGGATGCGCTACTCCCGAGCGGCCAAACCGTTGAAAGAAATTTTCTCGCGCATGCAGAACGGAGCCGGAGCGGATGCCGCCGCGCGCAAAGTCTGGCCGCTGGTGGAATGGCAGGGCCGCATCGTTTGGATGAAGGGTGTTGCCCTGGAACCCGACCCGGAGGTTCCGTTTACCGTGGAAGAACTACCGGGCCACATGCAGGGCTGATCCCCTCAGAGTTTGCAGACGGCTACAGCCTGATTGCGGTAGGGGCAGTCGAGGCCAGCGACCCCAGGGCGCTCTACCACGATCCAGTTCACGCCAAATTGCTGCTGCAGGCGGAGGAAATCCGCCTTCTGAAAATGGTCCCAGCCGGCTACGGCCTCGGTTTGCTGCTGCCATTCTGGTGCGAGGCTTGGGACCTGAGTCGCCACCGCGGCATCCTTCACGGCGTCGGCCAGTTCGCTGCGCTCGGCCAGGGCGCGGAAGCTGTGGTAATCCTCGTCGGGCAACTGCATGTAATAAGGGTTGAGGGCGAAGTAGGCGTCATTGGGCGTGTTGTGGCGGACCCAGGCGAAGGCCTGGAGCCAGGGATTGTTCGAGGCGATGCCGGGCAGTTCGAGGTGCTCCGTGCCGGGAAAAAGCGAGCGCTGCGCCCAGAACATGCCGAAGGCCAGAGGCACAAACAACAATGCCCAGCGCCAAATGTGGGCGCGCAACAGCTTTTCGCCAATCAGTCCCCCGCCCAGGATGGCCATCAGAATATAGACAAGGTGCAGGTAGCGCATGGGCTGCATGGGCGTGAGCCGCACCAGTTGGGGAGTGAGCAGCACCACGCAGGCCACGGCCAGCTGGAAGACGGCAAAGATCGCGGCGCATCCGGCGAGCAGGGACATCTGGGGCCGCCCGGCGCGTCCGGCCCAGCGCGCCATGAGCCAGAGAATGAAGATGGGGGCGATGGCGCCCAGCCATTCGTACCACGTCCAGCGGCCCAGGAAATAGTAGTTGCGCGTGCTGAGCGCGAGCCTCCATGACGGCGACGGTCCCTGGAAGATCCAGAGGGGCACCGCCACCACGGCCAGGGCGGAAGCGGGCACGCGCACCGGCTGCGGCGCGCGTCGGCGGATACGTGCGGTGATCCACAGGATCGCGCAGTACGACACGCCGTATGCGCCCATGAGCGGATGGACGACGACGGAGGCAAGCAACAGGACCGCAGCCAGCACGGTGCGGCGCTCCACCACGGCGACGACGCCGGCCAGAATCAGCGCGGTTGCGATGGCCCGCGGGTGCAGGTACTGGTCGAAGATGTAGAGCGCGGTGCCGGCCACAGGCAGGGTGAAGAGAACGCCGACCAGAGCCGTCCCGGCCCACTGTCCGGCCGCGGAGGAAAAGCAGCGCCGGGCCAGGGCCCAGCAGCCCCACAACAGGCAGAAGGCGGCCAGAACCTGCCCCAGCAGTTCCGAGACGCCAATGGGCATGTGGGTGAGCCGCACCCAGCCAGCCATCAGGCGGTCGAAAATGCTGGCCTGCATCTGGAGGGTGAACCACCGCGCGTCGTGCGGGTAGAGCGCCGGGTTCAGGCGGTGACGGATGGCAGAAAGATAAACCGCGTCATCTTCCACGCCGGGGTGGTATCCTTCCACCAGCAAAGCCATGATTGTCAGGCCTGCGAGCAGCAAGAAATTCTTGTTGGGACGATAATTCTGCGAATTTTTGAGCGTCATTCCAGGTCTGTATGAATCCACGCAAAACGAGCCCTTTGGCCCCGGTGCGGAATGCCAGACGGCTGGTTGCCCGACGTCTTGCTTCGCGCCGCCCCAGGCTGGCGCTTGTCATCCCAACTCTCCACGAAGCGAAGAACATCCTGCCCCTTCTCCGCCGCGTGCGTACGTCCCTGGATCGCTGTGACGTTGCGTATGAAGTCATTGTAGTGGACGACGACAGCCGGGACGGAATCGAGGAGATTATCGCCGGGATTTCGGCCGAGGACCCGCGCGTCCGCCTGATCGTGCGGCGCGGCGAACGCGGCCTGGCCGGCGCCGTGCTGCGCGGCTGGGAGGAATCCGAGGCTCCGCATCTGGCGGTCATGGACGCGGATCTGCAGCATCCGCCGGAGCTGCTGCCCAGGCTGTGGGCGCAGATGGATGCGGGGGCCGATCTGGTAGTAGGCAGCCGCTACGCCTGCGGGGGCAGCCTGCGCGGATGGAAGCCAACGCGCCACCTGATCTCGCGCGTTGCCGTGTGGATGACGCTGCCGGTGCAACGCGCGGGACTGCGGGCGTGCGATCCGATGTCGGGATTCTTTATGGTGCGGCGCTCGTGCATCGACGGAATCGGGTTGCAGAAGTCCGGATTTAAGATCCTGCTGGAGATCCTGGCGCGCGGCGAGATCCGCTCCGTGGTGGAAGTGCCGTTCACCTTCGGACGGCGCTACGCGGGAGCGAGTAAGGCCACCGCGCGGGTGGCGTTCGACTATCTGGCGCTGCTGCTGCGCCTGTACCGGCAAAAGGGACGCACGCCGTCGCACGCCGAGCTGGAGCTGGCGCGTACCGCCGGAGAACGCCGGCAGGAACAGCCCGTCAGCAGCTAACCGATCCTCCAGAGCCTCTAAACCTCTGACCCATGCGCGTCGCCGAGAGCGCGGGTTCCGTGCGGACATCTGCGATACCCTGCCAACAGAGGCTTTTTTCATGGATTCGCTTGTCTCCGAGCGCTCGTTCGCTCCCTGGAACCCCAACGGAACCGGCTCTGTCGATCCGCCCGCGCTCGAAGCGTGGGTGGATGAGCATCTTCAGCGCCACCAGCAGGCGCTCGATCGCCTGACCGCCATTGCCGGACCGCGCACCCTCGAGAACACCCTGCGCGTTTACGACGATGCGGTCGCTGAGCTGGCCGTAGCGGGTGCCGAGACCGGATTACTGCACAGCGTTTATCCGGAAAAAGCCGTGCGCGACGCTGCGGAGAACCTGTTGCAGAAGATTTCGCAGGTCGGCGTGGAGCTCTCGCTGAATCGAGACGTCTACCAGGCGCTGGCGCAGATCGATGCGGGCGAGGCCGATGCGGCGGCGCGGCACTATCTGGAACGGACGCTGTTGCAATATCGTTTAGCCGGTGTGGACAAGGATGATGCGACGCGCGCCCGGATCAGAGAGCTGCAGGATAAGGCCACGCTGCTCTCGCTGACCTTCGCGCGCAACGTGCAGGAGGGCGGCGAAACCGTCGAGGTGGAAAGCGCCGCGGAGCTGGATGGCCTGCCGCCGGATTTTATTGCGGCGCATCCGCCGGGAGCCGACGGAAAGATTGTGCTGACGACGGATTTCCCCGACTACGCGCCGGTGATGACCTTTGCCCGCTCCGACGAGCTGCGGCGGCGGATGTTTCTGGCCTATCAGACGCGGGCGTATCCGGCGAACCGGCAGGTGCTGCTGGATCTGCTGGCGGGGCGGCAGGAGATGGCGGCGATTCTCGGCTTTCCGCACTGGGCCGACCTGGCGACAGCGGACCAGATGATGGAATCGGCGGCGAACATGCAGGCATTCCTCGACGATCTGGATCAGGCCAGCCGCGGCGGCGCCGAGAAAGAGTACGCCATGATCCTGGAGTTCGCGCAGTCGAAGCAGCCGGGGCTGACGCAGATTGACGCGGCCAGCCGCGGCTATTGGCTGGAGCTGTACCGGCGCTCCGCGTTCGATTTCGATTCGCAGTCGGTGCGCCCCTATTTCCCCTACGCGCGCGTGGAAGCGGGGGTGCTGGCGACGGCGGAAAAGCTCTTCCAGGTCACCTTCCGCCGGATCGAGAACCCCGATGTGTGGAATCCGGCGGTGCGCGCATTTGAGGTGTGGGACGGAACGGAGCTGACGGGGCGCTTCTATCTGGATATGCATCCGCGCGAAGGGAAGGACAAGTGGTTCTCCGCGCATCCGCTCATTCCCGGCGTGCGCGGACGGCAGTTGCCGGAGGCGGCGCTGATCTGCAATTTTCCTGAGCCGAAGGAAGGCAATCCGGGGCTGATGCAGTATTCCGACGTGGTGACGTTCTTCCACGAGTTCGGCCACCTGATGCACGCGCTGCTGGGCGGACGGCAGGCGTGGGCCGGCGTGAGCGGCATCTCCACGGAGGGCGATTTTGTCGAGGTGCCCTCGCAGATGCTGGAGGAATTCTTCCGCGATCCGCGGCTGCTGGCGACCTTTGCGCACCACCACGAAACCGGGGAACCCATCCCCGCCGAACTGGTCCTGCGCATGAACCGCGCCGGAGCCTTCGGGCGCGCGGACTGGGTGCGGACGCAGCTCTTCTACACCACCTACTCGCTCGAAACGCATCGCCTGGATCCCGCGGCTCTCGATCCCGACGCGCTGCTCGAGAGCCTCTACGCGCGCTTCCTGCCCTATGCTTGGATTGACGGCAACCGCATGTACGCGAGCTTCACCCATCTGGTCGGCTACTCGTCGAACTACTACACCTATCTGTACGACAAGGTGATTGCGCTGGATTTCTTCAGCCAGTTTCCGCGTGCCGCGCTGCTGGATTCGCCCGTTGCCATGCGCTACCGGCGCACCGTGCTGGAGCCCGGCGGCTCGATGCCGGGGCGCGCCATCGTCCACCAGTTCCTCGGCCGCAGCCAGTCCAGCGACGCTTTCACGGAGTGGGTCGGCGAGGAGTTCCAGCCCATGAGCGCCGCGTACGCGTGACGGCAGGGTGTAGCGTTGAGGAAACAGGGTCAACAAGCATGACGCGACGCTCGTGGTGGGTTCCTTTCTTCCTCTGCTGCCTGCTGGCCGCGGCTCACGCGCAGACCTCGCCCGTCATCACCGTTCCGCACGGGCCGAATGCGCCCGATCAGCTCGGCAAGCATTACGTGGTGCTCGTCTCACTCGACGGCTTCCGCTACGATTACGCGAAAATGTACGGCGCCACTCACCTGCTGGCTATCGCAGCACACGGCGCGAGCGTGCCCGACGGGATGATTCCTGCCTATCCGTCGCTGACCTTTCCGAATCACTACACCATCGTGACCGGGCTCTATCCGGAGCACCACGGCATTGTGGGCAATTCGTTCTACGACCCCGCGCGCAAAGAGCGCTACAGCTACACCGATCCAAAAACCAGCGCCGATGGCTCGTGGTACGGCGGCGTGCCGCTGTGGTCGCTGGCGGAAAAACAGGGGATGCGCAGCGCATGCTTTTTCTGGCCGGGCTCCGAGGCGGAGATTGCCGGTGAACGCCCCACGTATTACCTGCACTACGACGGAAAGTTTCCCGACGACGAACGCATCGATCAGGTGATTGCCTGGCTGAAGCTGCCGCCGGCGCAGCGGCCGCACTTCATCACCCTCTACTACGCCAACGTGGACCACGCCGGTCACGAGTACGGCCCGGACAGCCCGCAGACCGCCGCAGCCGTTCACCACGTGGACGCGCTGATGGGCACGCTGGAACACGACCTGAACGCGCTGCACCTGCCGATCGACCTCATCATCGTCTCCGATCACGGCATGGCGAAGATCGACGGCGGCTGGATCGACCTCGACCAGTACGCGCCCCTCACGGATTTCGTCACCGTAGGCTCCTACCTCTATGCGCCCACCGACGCCGCGGCCAATACCGTGTATCAAAAGCTGAAGTCAGTGGATAGCCGCTTCATCGTCTATCGGCGCGCGAGAGTTCCTGCCGAACTGCACTTCAACAGCAATCCGCGCGAGGGCGACCCCATCATCGTGGCCCAGGGGCCGTACGCCATTCGCGCCGAAGCGCCCGCTGCGGGACACGAAGACCGGCCGCCGCAGGTGGGAAATCACGGCTTCGATCCGTTCCTGATGCCGGAGATGAAGGCGATCTTCTACGCCGAGGGCCCGGACATTCGCGCCGGCGTGACACTGAAGCCCTTCGAGAACGTGAATGTGTATCCGCTGATCGTGAAAATCCTCGGGCTGAAGAGCCCGCCGGTCGACGGCAGCCTGAACGTGCTGCGCGGAGTGCTGACCCCAGCCGCGGCGCAATGATGACGGCGCATCGCGGCAGAAGATTTATCCGTTGAAAGCCGGCGCTGCCGCCATCCCGCAAGGCGTCCCACGCAAAAATGTTTCGACCACGTCGTTCTTCGGCGAGAGTACCGCGAGGTCCGCGGAGCGGCCGACAGCGATCTCGCCAATCTCGCCCTCGAAGCCGGTCATGCGCGCAGGATTGCGCGTGGCCAGCGCGACCGCTTCGGCAAGGCTCGCTCCGGTGAACTCCGCGAAGTTGCGCACGCCCTGGTCGAGCGTGAGGGTGCTGCCGGCCAGCGTGTTGTCGCCAATCACGCAGCGGCCGTTCTTCACGCGGACTTCCAGCTCACCCAGCATGTAAGTGCCGTCGGGCATGCCGGTGCCGGCCATCGCGTCGGTAACCAGAATCCCGCGTTCCGGCCCCTTCGCCTTCCAGTAGAGACGCACCGCGGCGGGATCGACGTGGAGGCCGTCGCAGATGATCTCGGCAAACAGGCGGTCGTTGGTGAGCACCTCGCCCAGCAAGCCCGGATTGCGGTGATCGAAGCTGCGCATGGCGTTGTAGGTGTGCGTGGCGCTGACGGCACCGGCGCGCACTCCGCGCTTTGCGGCGTCCGCTTCGGCGTTGCTGTGCCCCAGGCTGATGCGCACGCCCAGTTGGGTCGCATGCGCGATCGTCTCTTCCGCGCCGGGCAGCTCGGGCGCGATGGTCATCAGCCGGATGTTGCCCTCCGCGGCCTGCCACATGCGGTCGAAGAGCGCGACGGATGGGGCGAGCAACTGGCTCTCGGCATGCGCGCCGCGCTTGTGCGGTGAAAGAAACGGGCCCTCCAGATGAATTCCCACCGGCCGCGCGCCTTCGAGCGGAGCGTGCATCAGCCTGGCGAGCCCGCTCAGCGACCGCAGCAGTGTCTCGAGGGGCGCGGTCACCGTCGTCGCCAGATAATTGCCCACGCCGCGCCGCGCGAGAAATGCGCCAATTTGGCTGAGCGCTGATTCCGTCGCCTCCATCGAATCGTGGCCGCCGCTGCCGTGGATGTGCACATCGAAAAGAGCCGGGATCAGCGTGGCATCCCCGAGATCCACATGGCGGCCGGCAGGCAGGCTTGCGTGATTCTGCGAGGTGAGCCCGGCAATGACGCCGTCTTCCATGGTGACCATGGGGCGTTCGACGGTTTCCGAGGGCGTGAGGAGACGGCCGGCAGTCAGAAGGATTCGCACCCCAACAGAGTACCGCGCAAGGCGGTGCTGCGCTGTGATCCGCGACAAACCGCGGCGATTGCGGCCACGCCGCCTGGTTCATGTCAGTTCTGGGGATTCGTCGCCGGAGCCGGGACAACGACGCCGTTCGCCTTTTTCGCGTTGGGGGCAATGCGCGCGCGCGGATGGCTAAGATGCTGCACGGAGCGTCCGCGGCTGCCCGGACCTGCGG
>JBATVK010000023.1:0-82242 GCA_049671725.1 Acidobacteriaceae bacterium | reverse complement strand
AACGTGGAGCTGGAAGTGGAGCTGATCACGCCGGTGGCCATGGAGAAGGGCCTGCGCTTTGCCATCCGCGAAGGCGGACGCACGGTCGGCGCCGGTACCATCTCCGAGATTATCGCGTAGGACTGGCCGTCCAGGCGGACGCGGCTTCGCCGCAAAAGCCGGCGGCAGCAGATTGGGACAGGCGGGGTGGTGAGAGCTGCTCCGCAGAAAGAATCAGAAGATCATGGTTGGACAGAGAATAAGAATCCGGCTGAAGGCATACGACTACCGCGTGCTCGACACCTCCACGGGCGAGATTGTCGACACCGCGAAGCGCACGGGCGCGCAGGTGGCGGGGCCGATTCCCCTGCCCACAGTGAAGAACAAGTATTGCGTTCTGCGTTCGCCCCATGTCGACAAGAAGTCGCGCGAGGAGTTTGAAATTCGCACTCACAAGCGCCTCATCGACATTCTGGAGCCGACGCAGCAGACGGTGGACGCGCTGATGAAGCTGGATCTTCCGGCCGGCGTGGACGTGGAAATTAAGGCGTTCGAAAAATAGCTGTCAGTCGCAGTTGCCAGCGGCTTCGGGGACTGGCAACCGGGAACTGAAGAATCCGGCAGTGCGGCGCTGAGCGTTCCGCATGATGAGGGAGAGAAAAGACGATGCCAGTTACAGGGATTTTGGGAAAAAAGATCGGCATGACGCAGGTGTTCGACGAGAAGGGTGACGTGCACCCGATTACCGTCCTGCAGGCCGGTCCGTGCGTGGTCACGCAGTTGAAGACCGCGACCAAAGACGGTTACGACGCCGCGCAGATCGGGCTCGTCGAATTCGTCAAGGCCTCGAAGGTCACCAAGCCGCAGGCCGGACACTTCGCGAAGACAAATGTCGCGCCGGTGAGGGTTGAGAGGGAAGTCGCAATCGAAGCCAGCAAGCCGGGCGCCGCAGGCGAAGCCGGGACCGACGGCGTGAAAGCCGGCGATCGCGTGCTGGTCGATATCTTCTCCGACGAGAAATACGTTGACGTGATCGGAACCAGCAAGGGTCGCGGTTTCGCGGGCGTCGTGCGCCGGCATGGGTTCGGCGGCGGCCCCAAGTCGCACGGGCACATGTTCCAGGTGCAGGGCTCCATCGGTGCATCGTCATTTCCGTCGCGCGTTTTTCCCGGCCAGCGTATGCCGGGGCACATGGGTGTCGACCAGGTCACCGTTCGCAATCTGCGCATTCGCGGCATCGATCTGGACGAGAACCTGATCATGGTCGAGGGTGCGGTTCCGGGCGCCCGCGACGGCTACGTGCTGATCAGCAAGGCGAAGGCTCCGCCGCGCGAGCGCCGTGGATTCGCCGGTTCGGGCACGGTCGATCCGCTGAAGGCTTCGAAGCGCGCGGTAGGAAAGAAGAAATAGAGCGGCCGTTAGCCGCCAGTTCGTTGGCGGTGTGGATCGAACGATCGCGGTGGTTGCAGATGGCTAACAGCAAACAGCTACCGGCTGGAAGCTGAGTTTGAAAGAGAAGACGATGGCAAACATTGACGTAGTGGATCTCGGAGGACAGAAGGTTGGCTCGCTGGAGCTGGCCGACGAGGTCTTCGGGCAGGTGAACGAGGCGCTGTTGTGGGAGGCGGTGAAGCATTACCGCGCCGCCCTCCGCCAGGGCACTCATGCCACGAAGAACCGCAAACTGGTCGCCGGGTCGGGCAAGAAACTGTGGAAGCAGAAGGGCACGGGCCGCGCCCGCATCGGCTCCATCCGTTCGCCCCTGTGGCGGCATGGCGGCACGGTGCACGGGCCGGTGCCTCATTCGCATGAATATCCGTTTCCGCGCAAAAAGCTCCTCGGTGCGCTGCGCTCGGCGCTGGCGGTCAAGCTGGCGGACGGCAAGCTGACCGTGGTCGAGTCGCTCGATGCGCAGGAACCGAAATCAAAGCTCTACCGCGCCGCGCTCAACAAGCTTGAGGCGAAGAGAACCGCGCTGCTGGTCGAAAACGGGCAGAGCCTCGGCCGCAACCTGCTGCTGGGCGCGCGCAACCTCCCGGGCGTGGAGCTGATGCTGAACAACGAAGTGCATCCTTACGACCTGCTGCGCTCGGAGCGCGTCATCTTCTCGCGGCCGGCCATTGAAAAGCTCCAGGAATCGCTGAAGAAGTCGGTTCCGAAGGGCAGAAAAGCGGAGGTGGCCTGATGCCGACGACTTATAGCGTAATTCGCCGGGCCATGATCACCGAGAAGGCGTTGCGGGCCAAGGAAGCCGAGGGCACGCTGGTCTTCGAGGTCAACGCGAAGGCTACCAAGACCGAAGTCAAACAGGCGGTCGAGACGCTCTTCAAGGTGAAGGTGCATGCGGTGCGCACTGTCAACATGGCGGGCAAGGAACGCCGCCGCGGCAAGTTTGCCGGCTATCGCGCCGACTGGAAAAAGGCGTATGTGCGCCTCAAGGCCGGCGAGAAGATGCCGGATTACGTGAACAATCTGTAACGGCAGCCGTTAGCTGACAGCTGTTAGCTGTTAGCGGGCGCCGAACAGGGAACTGGGCCACGCAGTAACGCAGAACGAGCCGGAAGCACGAAGCTATGAGCTAACGGCTGGAAGCTAAGAGTTACAACAATGCCGATCAAGACATACAGACCGATCACACCGACGCTGCGGTTTCAGACCACGCTGGTGCGGGACGAGATCACGACGGACAAGCCGTACAAGCCGCTGCTCGTAAGCAAGCTGCGGACCGGCGGACGCCGCAACTCGGGCGACATCACCATTCGCCATCACGGCGGCGGCCACAAGCAGAAGCTGCGGCTGATCGATTTCAAGCGCGAGAAGTACGGCGTGCCGGGCAAGGTGGCCACCATTGAATACGATCCCAACCGCTCCTCGCGCATCGCGCTCATCAGCTATGCCGATGGCGAGAAGCGCTACATCCTGCAGCCGGTCGGCCTGAAAGTCGGGCAGACGGTGATGAGCGGCCCGGACGCCGACATTCTCGTCGGCAACGCGCTGCCGCTGCGCAGCATTCCCGCCGGCACCACCGTGCACAATGTGGAGCTGCGGCCCGGCAAGGGCGCGCAGATGGTGCGCTCCGCAGGCGCTTCCGCGCAACTGGTCGCCAAGGAAGGCGATTACGCGTTGCTCAAGCTGCCTTCCGGCGAAACCCGCCGCGTGCTCATCGACTGCATGGCGACTATCGGCCAGGTGGGCAATACCGATCACGAGAACGTCTCCATCGGCAAGGCCGGGCGCAACCGCTGGAAGGGCATTCGGCCCACCAACCGCGGCGTCACCATGAACCCGGTGGATCACCCGCATGGTGGCGGCGAAGGCAAAACCTCCGGCGGACGCCATCCGGTGACGCCGTGGGGACAACCGACGCGCGGCTACAAGACCAGGAACAACAAGCGGACCGACGCATTCATCGTGTCCCGCAGAGCGAAGTAGAGGGCAGAGATGGCACGTTCGACAAAAAAGGGCGCCTTCGTGGATGGGCACCTGATGGTGAAAATCGAGACCATGAACCGCGCTAACGACAAGAAGGTCGTGCGCACGTGGTCGCGCCGCTCCACCGTCCATCCCGAAATGGTGGGACACACGATCGCGGTGCACAACGGCAAGAAGTTTGTGCCCGTGTATGTCACGGAAAACATGGTCGGCCACAAGCTGGGCGAATTTGCGGCGACGCGCGTCTTCAAGGGCCACTCGATGAAGGCCGCCGAGACCACGGCGAAGCCGAAGTAGAAGGGTCGGAGTAAGGGCATGCAGACAGAGACACGGGAATTCCGGGCCGAAGCGCGATTTCAGCGGGTGTCCCCGCAGAAGGCGCGCCTGGTGCTCGATCTGATCAAGGGCCGCGGCGTGGAAGAGGCGCTGAACACGGTCGCGTACACGAAGAAGGCGGTTGCTCCGCTGGTTGAGAAGGTGCTGCGTTCCGCGCTGCAGAACGCCAACCACCTCAGCCAGGAGCAGGGCCTCGACGTCGACCTGGACAACCTCTACGTTAAATCGGCGATCGCCAATGAGGGCCCGCGGATGAAGCGCATCCGTCCCGCTCCGATGGGCCGCGCCTACCGCTATCAGCGGCGGCTGTCGCACATCGCCATCTCGGTGGCGGAACGCGGCCAGGCCGAGCACCTGGTGCATCGCGTGGAAGAAGAGCACGCGGCGGCGGAAGCGGAGCCCGCGAAGCACGCGGCAAAGAAGGCTCCGGCCAGGAAACACGCGGCGAAGAAGGCGGCTCCGAAAAAGGCTGCTGCGAAGAAATCGGCTAAGAAACACGCGGCGAAAAAGCCCGCGAAGAAGAAGTAGTGGCGAGAGGATTTTAGATTATGGGACAGAAAGTCCATCCTTACGGATTCCGGGTCGGGATCAACAAGCCGTGGCGCTCGCGCTGGTTCGTGAGCCGCGACTACGACAAGCTGCTCATTGAGGACGTGCACCTGAAGCGCGAGCTCAAGGAGAAGCTGAAGGCCGCAGGCGTCAGTTCCGTCGAAGTGGAGCGGCCCGGCAACAAGCTGCGCCTGATGATCCGCACCGCCCGTCCCGGCATCGTTATCGGCCGCAAGGGCGCGGAAATCGAGAAGCTCAAGGGCGAGCTGCAGAAGCGCACCAATCGCGATGTCTTCATCGACATCCTTGAGGTGAACAAGCCCGAGCTGGACGCCCAGCTGGTCGCCGAGAATATCGCGCTGCAGCTGGAAAAGCGCGTTGGCTTCCGGCGCGCCATGCGCAAAGCCGTGGATTCGGCCCTGCGCTTCGGCTGCAAGGGCATCAAGGTCCGCGTTTCGGGCCGCCTGAACGGCAACGAGATCGCGCGCTCCGAGTGGTATCTGCAGGGACGCCTGCCGCTGCACACGCTGCGGGCCGACATCGACTACGGGTTTGCCGAAGCACGCACCACCTACGGCGTGATCGGCGTGAAGACGTGGATCTATCGCGGGGATATTTACCAGCAGAAGCGGCGCGAGCCGCAGGCTGCGGTGGGCACATCAGTGTTTTAAGAGCAGTCGCCAGTCTCCAGTTATCGGTCCCCAGCGGACTGCCGGCAACTGGTAACTGGAGACTACGAACTGGGGACTTTTTATGTTGATGCCAAAGAAAGTGAAGTATCGCAAGCAGCAGCGCGGCCGCATGTGCGGCAAGGCGTGGCGCGGCAGCGAGCTGTCGTTCGGCGACTACGGTCTGAAGGTCATGGAATGCGGCTACATCACCGATCGCCAGATCGAAGCCAGCCGCGTCGCCATGACCCGCTTCATCAAGCGCGGCGGCAAGATCTGGCTGCGGCTGTTTCCCGATAAGCCGGTGACCAAGAAACCGGCCGAAACCCGTATGGGCAAGGGCAAGGGCGCACCCGATCACTGGGTCGCGGTGGTGCGTCCTGGCCGCGTGCTCTTCGAGATGGAAGGCGTTACGCCGGAGATGGCGCAGGAAGCCATGCGCCTGGCCGCCCACAAGCTGCCGCTGAAAACGAAGTTTGTGCAGCGGCACGACGTGAGGGCAACCGCAGCCGCGAAGTAGTTTCTTAGTTGGCCTTGTGGCCGGAGAGAGAAGAGAAGCGATGGAAGCTGGGAAGTTTCGCAATCTGGGCGACGACGAGCTGCAGCTGGAGGCGCGCAAGACCTCCGAGGCGCTCTTCCGTCTGCGCTTTCAGATGAAGCTCGGACAAACCGAGGGTGTGAAGAAGCTCCGCGAGCTGCGCAAGGATGTTGCGCGCATCAGGACCATCGAGCGGGAGCGGGAGCTGGGGTTACATCTGACGGCGGTCAGCAAGCCCGCTGCCGGCTCTGAAGATGCCGCGCCCCGTAAGCATGCGGCCGCCAAACCGGCGCGGAAGAAGGCAGCGAAGCCCGCCAGGAAAAAGGCTGCCAAAAAGTCGGCGGCCGGCCGGAAATCCGGTGGCAGGGCTACAAAGCGTGCGGCGAAGCCGTCGGCCAGCAGAAAGAAAGCATCTCGGTCCACGAGCGTGAAGAAGGGTTAAGTCATGAGCGAAACGGCGAACAAACCAGGGCGCGAATCGCGCCGCAATGAGAAAGTCGGGCAGGTTGTCTCGACGAAGATGCAGAAGACCATCGTGGTCGAAGTTGAGATGCGCAAGGCGCACCCCAAGTACAAGCGCATTGTTAAGTCGAACCGCAAGTTCTACGCGCACGACGAGCAGAACACCGCGCGCGTCGGCGATATGGTGCGGATCCGCGAGACGCGTCCGCTGAGCAAGCTGAAGCGCTGGAATCTCGAAGAGATCGTGCGCCGCTCGGCTCTGGCGCAGGTGGAAGAGAAGGCTCCGGCGGCGGTTTAGCGGCGCGCGGAACGCGGGCAAGGATAAGGAGAGAGTGCCATGGCAGTGCAGATGAGAACCATGCTCGAGGTCGCCGATAACTCCGGCGCGCGCAAGCTGCAGATGATTCTGCCTCTGGGCGGCGCCAGCGGGCTGAAAGCCGGGCTGGGCGACGTGATCACCGCCGCGGTGAAGGAAGCTTCGCCCGACGGCCAGGTGAAAAAGGGCAAAGTGGTGAAGGCGGTGGTGGTCCGCACCCGCAAGGAGACGCGGCGCCGGGACGGAACCTACATTCGCTTCGACACCAACGCGGCCGTGCTCATCAACGACGCCGGCGAGCCGGTCGGAACCCGCGTTTTCGGTCCCGTGGCCCGCGAGCTGCGCGAAAAGAAGTTTCTCAAGATCGTCTCCCTCGCTCCGGAAGTTCTGTAACGAGCAGGGAACAGAGGACAGGTTATGAGTTTGAATATTCAGCGCAACGACACGGTGCAGGTCATCTCCGGCAGCGACCGCGGCAAAAAGGGCCGCGTGCTGCGCGTCTTTCCGGACCAGAGCCGGATCCTCGTCGAGCACGTGCGCGTGGTTAAGAAGCACCTCCGCGAGAATCCGCAGCGTCGCATCCAGGGCGGCATTGCTGAGCAGGAAGCGCCGGTTCACGTCTCCAACGTGATGCTGGTCTGCACCAGCTGCAATCAGCCCACCCGCGTCGCGCACAAGTTTGAGGGCGATGTGAAAGTTCGCCTCTGCCGCAAGTGCGGTGGAACCATCGAGGCGAAGAAGAAAAAGTAGAGACCAGCTGTTAGCCGTTAGCTTTTAGCTGTTAGCGAAGGCTGCGCGAGGAGAATACGGCGCAAGTTGCTAAAGGCTAACAGCTAACAGCTAACAGCTAACAGCTAACAGCTAAGAGAGAAGAATCATGGCAGCGAGACTGAAAGAGAAGTACCACAAGGAAATCAAAGGCGCGCTCCAGAAGGAGCTGGGCCTCGAGAACCCGATGGCCGTGCCCCGGCTGGAGAAAATCGTGCTCAACATGGGCCTCGGCGAAGCCACGCAGAACTCCAAAATGCTGGATCCGCTCACTGCGGACCTGGCCGCCATCGCCGGCCAGAAGCCGGTGACCACGCGCGCGAAGAAATCCATCGCCGCCTTCAAAGTCCGCGAGAACATGCCCATCGGGGCCATGGTCACGCTGAGGGGCGACACCATGTACGAGTTCCTCGACCGCCTTATTTCGGTGGCGCTGCCCCGCGTCCGCGACTTTCGCGGCGTGTCGACGAAGAGCTTCGACGGACGCGGCAACTACACCCTCGGCATTCGTGATCAGCTCATCTTTCCGGAGATCGACTACGCGAAGGTGGATAAGCTGAAGGGCATGAACATCACGATTGTCACGTCGGCCCAGGACGATAACTCGGCGCGCGCGCTGCTCAGGCAGTTCGGCATGCCGTTCCGTCAGACGGCGTAAACGAGAGGACGAGAGATTTTATGGCAACAACTGCAAAACGGGTAAAAGACGCGCGCAAGCCGAAGTTCAGCAGCCGCAAACATAACCGCTGCCAGCTGTGCGGCCGGCCGCGGGCGTTTCTGCGCAAATTCGGCGTCTGCCGCCTCTGCTTCCGCTCGCTGGCGCTGAAAGGCGAAATTCCTGGCGTCACCAAGTCCTCCTGGTGAGGACTCGTCCGTTCAGGCAACCGCGCCCTTCGGGCGCAACAACAGGTGTTGATGGAGGGCGCGAGCCCGAAATCAGAAGAAGACATTCCCGCTGGTTCTCCTGAGGACCGGAGCGAACGGGGGATGAAGGAGAAACGATGAGTTTGACTGATCCGGTAGCGGATTTTCTGACGCGCATACGCAATGCCATCCGCGCGCGTCACCAGAAGCTCGATGTTCCGGCCTCGAAGCTGAAGGCGGAGATCGCCCGCATTCTCAAGGAAGAGGGCTACATCTCCAACTTCAAGACGACCGAAGAGAACGGCCGCGCGGTGCTGCGGGTGTACCTGAAGTACGGCGCCAACAACGAGGCCGCTATTCGCGATCTGGAGCGCGTTTCGCGTCCCGGCTGCCGCGTCTACGTCGGCCGCGACGAGATCCGCCGCGTCCAGGGCGGTCTCGGCATCAGCATTCTCACCACGCCGCGCGGCGTTATGACCGGCCGTCAGGCGCGCCGGGAACGCGTCGGCGGCGAGGTCCTCTGCGAAATCTGGTGAGGGCTGCGCGTCCGGCAGGATGCGCAAGCGGCGCCATTCACTCCGAGCGGTAGAGAGATGGCCGGGCTGCTGGCCCGGGGAAGATCGGCGAGGGACACTCGCCAGGCTGCAGTGGAACGATGAAGCGCAAGCCGAATCGGGACTCGCAAGCCACAAAGGATTACGACGATGTCGCGAATTGGAAAGAAGCCGATCCCGCTGCCCTCCGGAGTGAAGTACTCCGTGCACGGCAGCGTGGTCACCGTCGAAGGGCCCAAAGGCAAGGTGGAGCAGACCATCCCCGGCGGGATCAAGCTGCAAACCGAGGACGGCCACATCCATGCTGTGCGCGAGAGCGATTCGCAGGCTGCTATCCACGGCCTCACCCGCGCGCTCATCTTCAACGCGGTTGAGGGCGTCACCAAAGGCTGGTCGAAGGATCTGGACATTGTCGGCATCGGCTACCGCGCCGAGCTGAAGGGAAAGAACACCGTGGTGTTCACACTCGGCTATTCGCACCCCATCGAGTTTCCGCTGCCCACCGGCATCACCGCGGCCATCGATGCCAAGCAGACCCGAGTGACCATCAGCGGTATCGACCGGCAGAAGGTGGGGCAGGTGGCGGCCGATATGCGCTCCCTCCGCAAGCCCGATCCGTACAAGAACAAGGGCGTGCGCTACTCCGACGAGAAGCTGAAGAAGAAGGTCGGTAAGACCGGAGCTAAGTAAGGCAGGGAATACGGACTACCGCCTACGGTATAGAACGGCTAAACAATACACCGTATCCCCTGCTTCAAAAACCCGAACGGACTCGCAGGGCGGGCCCGCTTTTAGGAAGGAAAACAGGAATGATTCCGCAGAGGAAGCGAAACGAGATCCGGCAGCGCGTGCACACCCGCATCCGCCGCCGGCTTGCCGGAACGGAAGAGCGGCCGCGGCTGAACATCTACCGCTCGCTGAACCATATCTACGCCCAGGTCATCGACGACAGCAACGGCGTCACCCTGGTTTCGGCCTCCACGGTCGCGGCGAAGATGAAAACCGGCGGCAACGTTACCGCGGCAAAGGAAATCGGCAAGCTCATCGCCGAACGCGCGAAGGAGAAGGGCATCAGCAAGGTCGTCTTCGACCGCGGCGGATACCTCTATCACGGGCGCGTCCGGGCGCTGGCCGATGCCGCGCGCGAAGCAGGATTGGAGTTCTAAGCACATGGCAATACTGAGAAAGAAACTGGATTCCGGGCAGTTCAACCTGAAGGATCAGGTGGTGGCGATCAACCGTGTGACCAAGGTCGTCAAGGGCGGCAAGAACATGTCCTTCGCAGCGCTGGTCGTGGTGGGCGATCCCGGCGCCGGCGTGGTCGGCTACGGTTCGGGCAAAGCGCGCGAGGTCCCCCAGGCCATCCGCAAGGGAATCGAAGCGGCCAAGAAGAACCTGGTCCGCGTCAACCTCACCGCGACCACCATCCCGCACCAGGTGCTGGGCCGTTTCGGCTCCGGCCAGGTGCTGCTCAAGCCCGCTCCCGAAGGCACCGGCGTCATCGCCGGCGGCGCCGTGCGCGCGGTTATGACTTCCGTCGGCGTGCAGAACGTGCTCACGAAGAGCCTCGGCACGGCCAACCCGCACAACGTCATCAAGGCCACCTTCGATGCGCTGGTGCAGTTGCGCGACCGCAACGAAGTTGCCGCCATCCGCGGCAAACAGGCGCAGGAGATCTAGCCATGGCGCAGAAAAAGACCGAAGCAAAGGCCGCCACGAAGGCGACCATCCAGATTCAGTATTTCCGGTCCATGATCCAGGCGCCGGTCAAACACAAGAAGGTCGTCAAGGGCCTGGGCTTTACGCGTCTCAACCAGATCGTCGAGCGCGAAGATACGCCCTCGATCCGAGGGATGGTCAGAACGATTCCGCACCTGGTGCGGATCGTGAACAGCTAGGGAGTACGAGTTACGGTCTGGGGTTTGGAAATTGCACGCGAGCGCAAGCTTCTCTAACCCGTAAACGGTAATCCGTAACCCCTGAAAACAAGCGAGTCCTCCGGTGAAACTCCGGAGGGCGTTGAGCGAGGACACAATGAATCTCTCCAATCTGAAGGCGCCAAAGAAGGCGAATCGCAACAAGAAGCGCATCGGCCGCGGTATGGGCTCGGGCACCGGCAAGACCTCCGGCCGCGGGCACAAGGGCCAGGGATCGCGATCCGGCTCCAGCCTCATGCGCGGTTTTGAAGGCGGCCAGATGCCGCTGCACCGCCGTCTGCCCAAGCGCGGCTTCACCAACATCTTCCGAACTGAGTACACGGTCGTGAACCTCGACCGCATCGCGGAACTGGGCGAGAAAGAGCTCACTCTCGAGAAGCTGACGGAAAAGGGTCTGCTGAAAAAGCGCGGCGAGCTGCTCAAGGTGCTCGGCAACGGCGAGCTCAAAATCGCCGTCACCGTGCACGCTCACAAGTTTTCCAAATCGGCGCAGGAAAAGATCGAGAAGGCCGGCGGCAAGGCAATCGTGGTAGGAGCGGGCGGCCAGTAGCCTGTGGTTCGCAGTGGGAGATTCTTTATGGCCACTCGCTACCGGCCACCGGCTACAATGAGACCAGATTCCCATGTTTGAGAAGTTTGCCAATATCTTCCGTATTCCGGATCTGCGCCGCCGTGTGCTGTTCACCCTCGGCATCCTGGCCGTCTACCGCCTGGGTGCGCATATCACCACGCCGGGCGTCAACGTCGCGGCGCTGGAACAGTTCTTCAGCGGCCAGGCCGGCTCCTCGCTGGGTCTGGTCGACCTGTTCAGCGGCGGCACCCTGCGCCGGATGACCATCTTCGCCCTCGGCATCATGCCGTACATCACGGCGTCGATCATCTTCCAGCTGCTCACCGTCGTCTACGAGCCGCTGGCCAAGCTCCAGAAAGAGGGTGAGCTCGGACGCCGCAAGATCACGCAGTGGACGCGCTATATGACTGTCGGGCTCGGCGTCGTCCAGTCCGCGGCCATCGCCATCGCTCTGCGCAGCTCCGCCAACATGGTGCTCGATCCCGGCTTCGGCTTCATCATCATGACCGTGATCACCCTCACCGCCGGCACCACCTTTGTGATGTGGCTGGGCGAGCAGATCACCGAGCGCGGTATCGGCAACGGCATGAGCCTGCTGATCTTTGCCGGCATCGTGGCCGGCCTGCCGCAGGGCATCGCCGATCTCATCAATACGGCTAAATCGCAGCGCTTCGGCGCCCTCACCGTCCCCGTGCTCATCATGCTCGTCGTGTTCATGGTCGCGGTGGTCGCCTTCATCGTCTTTGTCGAGCAGAGCGAGCGCCGCATCCCCGTTCAGTACGCCAAGCGCATTGTGGGCCGCCGCCTCATGGGCGGGCAGTCCACGCACCTCCCGCTCAAGGTGAACTCCGGCGGCGTTATGCCCATCATCTTCGCGGCCTCGGTGCTGTCTGCGCCCATGCTCTTTGCTCAGGCCGCCTTCGTCAAAAACAGCGCCTGGCTCTCGCGCACCTTCGACGCGCTCCGTCCCGGCGAGCCGGCGTATGAGCTGATCTACATGGTCGCCATCGTCTTCTTCGCCTACTTCTACATCTCCATCGTCTTCCGCCCCGACGACATCGCGGACAACATGCGCAAGTACGGTGGATTTATCCCCGGCATCCGCCCCGGCCGCCGCACCTCCGACTTCGTCAACGACATCCTCACCCGCATCACCATGGTTGGCGCCATCTATCTCATCGTGGTGGCCATCATTCCGCAGCTCCTCATCAGCGGCATTCACCTCAACCACCTGTGGCTGGTCGGCAGCTGGTTCGAGCACGCGCCGCTCTGGGTCACCAACGGTCTCGGCTTCAACTTCTACTTCGGCGGAACCTCGCTGCTGATCGTCGTCGGCGTCGCCATGGATACCGTCAATCAGGTCGAATCCCACCTGATCATGCGCCATTACGAAGGCTTCTCGCCCAAGAGCGGGCGCGTTCGCGGAAGGCGGGCCTGGTAATGTCAGTGGCTGCGGCTGCGGTGCACGGAATGGAGCAGCAGTCCACCAAACTGACGCCGGGGCCGATCCTTCTGCTCGGCGCTCCTGGTGTCGGCAAGGGAACCCAGGCCAAAGAGCTGGTCGCAAAGTGGGGCATTCCCCAGATCTCCACGGGCGATCTGCTCCGCTACCACCGCGACCACGGCACGCCTCTCGGTCTCAAGGCCAAAGCCGTCATGGACCAGGGCCATCTCGTCCCCGACGAACTGGTCAACCAGATGGTTGCCGAGCGCCTGCAGCAGCCGGATACGGCCCAGGGCTACATCCTCGACGGTTTTCCCCGTACCCTGGGGCAGGCAAAGTGGCTGGACCAGCACATCGGGGCCGATCCTCACGCTCTGCCCGTCGTTGCGGTCAGTATTCAGGTCAGTTATAATCAGTTACTGCGCCGTATTACCGGACGGCGCACCTGCCCAGTCTGCGGGACGATTTACAACATCTACCTGCAGCCGCCCAAAGTCGATGAAACATGCGACCTGGACGGCACCCCTCTGGTGCGGCGTTCCGACGATACTGAGGAAGTTTTCAGGGAGCGGATGCGAACGTATGAGTCGCAGACGGCTCCGGTCGTCGAGCATTACCGCGCGCTGGGCCGGTTCGCGGAAGTGGACGGCGAGAAGCCGGTGGATCAGGTTGCGGCCGACGTCATGGCCGCCGTGGCGCGCCTGAGAGGTTCGACAGGTGGCCATTAGCATCAGAACGCCGCAGGAGATTGAAAAGATGCGGCGCAGCGGGCAGGTGGTCCGGGAGATCCTGGAGCATGTCCGCCGGGCAGTCAAGCCCGGGGCCTCCACGCTCGATCTGGAGCGCGTGGCTGCGGCAAAAGTGGAAGAGCTGGGGGCGACCCCGGCTTTTATGGGATACCATGGGTATCCTTGTGTGCTGTGCACCTCGATCAACAACGAAGTGGTGCATGGCATCCCCTCGGCGGTACGAAGGCTGCGCGACGGCGACGTCGTTTCCATCGACACCGGCGTGGTGATCGACGGTTACTTTGGCGATTCGGCGATTACCGTGGCGGTGGGGAACAAGGTTTCTGAGAAGACCCGGAAACTGCTGGAAGTGACCGAAGCGTCCCTCCGCAGCGCGATCCGGGCAGTCAAACCCGGAGCGACCCTCGGCGATGTGGGCGCTGCGGTGCAGGAGATGGTTGAGGCCGAAGGCTTCAGCGTCGTACGGGATTTTGTGGGCCACGGGATCGGAAAGCATCTGCACGAGGATCCGCAGGTGCCCAACTTCGGTAAGCGCGGCCAGGGCCCGAAACTCAGGGCCGGTATGGTTCTGGCCATCGAGCCGATGGTCAACGCGGGCGGACCCGGCGTCCAGGTCCTGAATGACGGCTGGACGACGATAACGGAAGACGGAAGCTGGAGCGCGCATTTCGAGCACACCGTAGCGGTTACTGCCGACGGCGCTCTGGTGCTGACGCAGTAAGGCGTCTGATGCAGTGCATGCCATCGATCGTGGATGGCAGGGTGAATCGAGTTGAGCTTGCGGGTCTTGTGCCGGGGCTCGAACGAAACGGCGGGTTTTGGTTTTTGTATCAGGGCACGGCTTCGGTCGTGCCATACGAGCCGCAAAACGTTGGGGGCTTCAGCCCCTGAGGGAGCGGCTGAGCAGGCAAGCAGAAATCACGCAGAGGATAGCGATTGTCGAAGGAAGACGCGATTGAAGTCATGGCAACGGTTCTCGAGACGTTGCCCAATGCGATGTTCAAGGTGAAGCTCGAGAGCGGCGGTCACGAGGTGCTGGCCCACGTCTCCGGGCGTATGCGCAAGAACTTTATCCGCATCCTTCCCGGCGATCGCGTGGCCGTGGAGCTGAGTCCGTACGATCTGAATCGCGGACGCATCGTGTATCGGTACAAATGAGTTGTCAGTCACCAGTCGCCAGTCCCCAGCGGGATCAAAGGCAATCTGGAGACTGGGGACTGAGAACTGAGGACTGTTATGAAGGTTCGGGCATCGGTTAAGAAGATTTGCGACAAGTGCAAGGTCATCCATCGCCGCGGTGTGGTGCGGGTGATCTGCGAGAACTCGAAGCATAAGCAGCGCCAGGGCTGAAACGCCCGGACGCGCAAGTGAGGGTTGTGCCCCGGCATATCGGGGCAGGGGCGAGTTAGCCGAAGTCATGGCTTGCGATGAACCCCGGAAGATCTTCCCGGCTCTCGTCACTCCGGCCCGTGATCGGGCTGGATCAACCGCTCCGCCAGGCTGTCCGGCCGGAGCAAACGAAGGAACCCTATGGCACGTATTGCAGGCGTCGATCTCCCCCGCAACAAGCAGGTGAGAATCGCGCTGACCTACATCTACGGCATCGGCCAGCCGCGCGCCCTTAAGATTCTCGGCGCCGCCAGCGTCGATCCCTTCAGAAAAGTCCAGGACCTCAGTGAAGACGAGGTCAACCATATCCGTCAGGTCATCGAGGATCAGGGCGATGTGGAAGGCGATCTCCGCAAGGACACCGCCATGCACATCAAGCGGCTCATCGATATCCAGTCGTATCGCGGCCTGCGGCACCGCCGCGGCCTTCCCGTGCGCGGCCAGCGCACCCACACCAACGCCCGCACCCGCAAGGGTCCGCGTAAGGGCACGGTGGCTAACAAGAAGAAAGCGACGGCGAAGACCTAATGGCGGACAAACCAGCGAAGACTGCGACCGGCAAAGCCGCGCGCAACAAGAAATTCAAGAAGCGCGAGCGCAAGAATGTGCCCTTTGGTCTGGTGCACATCCAGGCCTCGTTCAACAACACCATCGTCACCATCACCGACCAGCAGGGCAACACGCTCTCGTGGAAGAGCTCGGGCTCGCTCGGCTTCCGCGGGTCGCGTAAGGGCACACCGTTTGCCGCGCAGCAGGCGGCCATGAACGCGGCCAACATGGCGCGCGACCATGGTGTCCGCTCGGTGGACGTGCGGGTCAGCGGGCCGGGTTCGGGCCGCGAATCCGCGGTCCGCGCTCTGGCGGCTGCCGGCATTGAGGTGCGTTCCATTCGTGACGTCACCCCCATGCCGCACAACGGCTGCCGTCCGCCCAAGCGCCGCAGGGTGTAAGACAAGGTACCAGTTGCCAGTCCCCAGGGCCCAGCGATGGGTTTTACTGGCGACTGGCAACTGGGGACTGTAAACTGTATGTGGACCGGGACGAAGGATTTTTATCCGTAAACCGGTCGGCCTCTGAATCAAGGAGAATGCATTGGCACGTTATACCGGAGCCGTTTGCCGCCTTTGCCGTCGCGAAGGCATGAAGTTGTTCCTGAAGGGCACCAAGTGCACCAGCGACAAGTGCCCCATCGAGAAGCGCAATTTTGCCCCTGGCCAGCATGGCCGCGACCGCAAAGCCAAGATCGTCGGCTACGGCCTGCAGCTGCGTGAGAAGCAGAAGGCGCGCCGCATCTACTTCGCTCTCGAAGGGCAGTTCCGCGCGTATTACGAGAAGGCTGCGCGCACGCCTGGCGTCACCGGCGAACTGCTCCTGCAGCAGCTCGAGCGGCGCCTCGACAACGTCACCTTTCGCCTGGGTTTTGCCAGCTCGCGCCGTCAGGCCCGGCAGATCGTGCGCCATGGTCACGTCGAGGTCAACGGCCGCAAGGTGAACATCCCGTCCTACCAGGTCAGTGTCGGCGACGAGATCAAGATCCGCCCCAACAGCACGAAGCTGACCGTGGTGGAAAGCTCGCGCGAGTTCGCCAGCCACAACCCCTCGCCCTCGTGGCTCTCCATCGAGCCCAACAGCCTCAGCGGCAAGGTGCTGGCGCTGCCCAAGCGTGACGACATCAACCTGCCCGTCAACGAGCAGCTGATCGTCGAGCTGTACAGCAAGTAAGAAGTCAACAGTCCCCAGCCTTCAATACTGGGGACTGGCAACTGGAGACTCGCAATTTGCAATGCCGCAGAGGACCGCGGACAACTCAACCTTCCTGAGAAGGAGCCAACGGCACAGGCACTGCAAAATGCTTCGCAGCGCTGTGCGAAAGGTGATTCAACATGCTTTGGAGAGGATTTCAAAAACCCAAGCGTCTGGCCGTGGATACGGAGACGCTCACCGAACGTTTCGGCAGGTTCAGCGCGCAGCCCTTTGAGCGCGGGTTCGGCACCACCATCGGCAACGCGCTGCGGCGCACCCTGCTCTCCTCCATCGAGGGCGCGGCCGTCACCGCTGTGCGCATCGAGGGAGTTCTGCACGAATTTCAGTCGATCGCCGGCGTGGTCGAAGACGCCACGGATATTGTGCTGAACCTCAAGCAGATTCCGTTCAAGCTCAACGGAGACGGGCCCAAGGCGCTCTATCTGAACGCAGAGCAGCCTGGGGTGGTCACTGCCGGCATGATCGAAGCCGACGGCGACGTGGAAATTCTCGACAAGGATGTCTATATCGCCACCGTCAGCGAAGGCGGCCGGCTCAACATGGAAATGCGCCTCAAGCGTGGCCGCGGCTATGTCTCCGCCGACAAGAACTTTGACTCCGACCTCGGCATCGGCTTCATTCCCGTGGACTCGGTCCACTCGCCGGTGCGCAAGGTCAACTTCACCGTCGAGGCTGCCCGTCTGGGTCAGATCACCGACTACGACAAGCTGACTCTCGAAGTCTGGACCAACGGCTCCGTGCTTCCCGCCGACGCCCTTGGCCTCGCCGCCAAGCTGCTCAAAGATCACATGAGCATCTTCATCAACTTCGAGGAAGAGATCGAAGCCGAAGGCCACACCGAAGAGGGCCGCATCCAGCTCAAGAACGAGAACCTCAACCGTTCCGTCGAGGAGCTGGAGCTGAGCGTGCGCAGCTACAACTGCCTCAAGAACGCCAACATTCAGACCATCGGCGAACTGGTCCAGAAGACCGAAGCCGAGATGCTGAAGACCAAGAACTTCGGCCGCAAGTCGCTGAACGAAATTAAGGAAATCCTCGCGCAGATGGGCCTGTCGCTGGGCATGCGTATCGACGAGCAGGGCAACGCGGTTCCAGGACCGACTTCGGTTCTGCCCGCCGCGCAGCTCGCCGCCAGCTACAGCCGTTACGACGACGAGGACGAGGATGGGCTGGATTCGGATCTTCCCATACAGCCCGAAACTGAGAACTTTTAAGCAGCGATCAGTCGTCAGTCCACCGTCCCCAGCTCGTACTTGTGCGCTGGGGACTGGTAACTGACAACCGGGGACTGACAACTGGGGACCTGGGACTGACGACTGACAACTGGAGACTGAACGATGCGTCATCGCAATGCAGGTTACAAACTCGGACGGAACACCAGCCATCGCCGCGCTCTGCTGCGCAACCTGGTCACGTCCATTCTTCTGGAGGATCGCGTCCAGACCACCGTGGCCAAAGCCAAGGCGGCGCGGCCTCACGTTGAGAAGCTGATCACTCTGGGCAAGCGCGGCGACGTGCATGCCCGCCGCCAGGCCTTGGCGTATCTGCAGACCCGTGACGCCGTCTCGCGCCTCTTCGACACTGTGGCGCCGCGCTACGGCGACCGCAACGGCGGCTATCTGCGCATCGTGCGTGCCGGCTTCCAGCGCGGCGACGGCGCGGAGAAGGTCTATATCGAGCTGGTCGACGCCGAGCAGGTCCTTGACGAGAAGCGCCAGAAGCGTGCCGAAGCGCGCGCCAAGCGCCGCGAGGAGATGCAGAAGGCCATGGCCGAAAAGGAAGGCGAAGAAGGCGGCGAAGAGAAGGCTTCCTAAGCCGAACCCTTCGGATGTTTCCCAAAGGCGCATCCCCGTGCGGGATGCGCCTTTCTATTTTTGCTGGAAGTCCTGGCGCTCGGCGGCCGGACCCGCTCTCAGCCCTCGGGCTCGAATCCCCCGCAAAATTTCGCCACGTCCCCGGTCGCAGATGCTACGCTGACGCAACGATGCTGGTCGCGAACAAGACAAGCTGGGGTGGTTGGATGGCGAACGGCGCGCAGGACGAGGAGGCCGCGCGCGCGATCCAGCTCAGCCTCCTGCCGAAGGAGATTCCCCAACTCCCCGGCTTCCAGATCGCCTGCGCCTGGCGGCCCTCCCAACGGGTCAGCGGCGACCTCTTCGATGTCTTTCCGCTCGAGCCCTCTCCCGACAGTCCCGCCCGCCTGGCCCTGTGCGTCGCCGACGTTTCCGGCAAGGGCCCGAGCGCGGTCACCCGGGCGCGCGAGCTGCACTCTGCTCTGCGCGAGCATGCGCCGCGCGCCGCGTCTCCCGCTGAGCTGTGCACGCTGGTTAACCGCGCCTTATCGGGCACGGTTGCTCCAGCGAAGTACGTCACCATGTGGTACGGAGTCCTTGAAGCCTCGGGGCGTCTCCACTACGAGAGTGCCGGTCACTGCCAGCCCCTGCTGGTGCGCGCCGACGGCAGCGTTGCTTTCCCCGCCAGCTTCAGCGGTATTATCGGTATCTTCTCCCACTGGCTCTACCAGACCCAGGAAATCGAGCTGCATCCGGGCGATTGCCTCCTGATCGTGACCGACGGCATCCTCCAGTCCCGCCGGCGGCGCGAGGAGTTCGGCTACCAGCGCCTTATTGCCCTGGTGGAAGCAGCCGGCGAGCAGAGCGCCCAGGCCCTGGCGTCCGTGATCGTCGATTCCGTCGCAGCCTTCTGCGGCGGCCGCTTCGAAGACGACGCCTCGCTCATCGTTGTCAAAGCGCCTGCGCGCCCATAAGATCTCGTCGTTCTCCGCGTCCCCTGTGGTGAGAGGCTCTCTCGCCGGGCGATTCACAGGATTGTAATTTTCATCGCTTCCCCTGCCCGTTATAGTTTCAGCTATGTCCGCGGAAACTCTGACGTTAGAAAGCGTGGCGGGCCAGGTGCCAGGCACAGCCATTCTGCGCCTTTCCGGGCCGCTCACCCTCAACACCCTCTTCGAGTTTCAAAACACGCTGCGTGCCGACCCCCCGCAGGCCCTGGTCCTCGATCTCACCGGCGTCCCCTACATGGACTCGTCAGGAATGGGCGCCATCATCAACTATTACGTCTCCTGCCAGCGACACGGCCGCAAACTGGTGGTCGCGGGCGTCAACGGGCGCGTGCTGGAGCTCTTTCGGATGACGAAGGTGGACAGCCTGCTGGTCCTTACGCCAACCGTCGCCGAGGGCGAATGCCGCCTGGCTGCCCAAGCATAGCCTCTGGCCGTACAGCTCGCCGCCGGTAATTCGTCTCTTCCGTTCGACCTCTGCGAACGCCCCGCGCGTGACCCACTCGCGGATCACGATACAATCTCGCGTGGCCCCCGGCTCAAACAGGGACTGGCGAAAGGTGTGGGATGGCGTTTTTTCTGGGAGTGGATGGGGGGGGCACCAAGGCGGTTCTTGCCCTCGGCGATGAGACGCGTGAGCTCGCTCGCGTGCGCACCGGCACAATTAAGCGGATGAAGACCGACGCGGCGACCGCCGAGGCGAATCTGCGCAGCGCCCTCAACGATCTGGAGTCGGAGACGGGCGTCGCGGCGCGGTCGATCGCGCGCTGCTGCGTGGGCACGGCCGGCGAGAGCGTGCCGCTCGTCACCGACTGGCTGCGAGACGCCTTCGGCCGCCACGTAGGCGGCGAGCTGGTGATTGTAGGCGACGTGGAGATCGCCCTCGACTCGGCTTTCTTTGGCAAACGGGGCGTGCTCGCGCTCGCCGGAACCGGCTCGAATGTGGCTGGCCGCGCGGCGACGGGTGCCGTGGTCCGCGCCGGGGGATGGGGTCCGGCGCTCGCCGACCAGGGTTCCGGGCATTTCCTCGGCCTGGAAAGCCTCCGCCGGGGATTCCTGGCCATCGACGAAGGGCGGCCAACGCGGCTGCTGGAAGCGGCGCGCGAGTTCTGGGGGCTGCCGTCCGTCTCGGCGCTGATTGAATTTGCCAATGCTCGGCCCGCACCCGACTTCTCAAAGCTGGCGCCCGGAGTAGTCGCTCTGGCCGAGGAGGGAGACGCCGTCGCGCGCGAAGTCGTCAACCAGGCCGGTCGCGACCTGGCAATGCTCGCCGGCCTCGTTGTCGAGCACATCCGCCGGATCGAGCCGCAGGGAGGCGATGCGACGTTTGAGACGCCTGCGGTTGCCGTGGCGGGCAGCATTCTGGAGCACGTAACCGGCGTGCGCGAGGCGCTCACCCTCGCTCTTGCCGAGCGGTACCCGGGCATTCTCGTTCTGGAGAAGCCTGCGGATCCTCCCGCGGGAGCCCTCTGGCGAGCGCGGCAGCAATAATCGGAGCGCTCCGCTTTCATGGCGGAAAAATTTGGGGGTTGCCGCCTGGTTTTGCGCGGAGTGCGTCGCTGCGGCGAGAATGAATGCAGAGGTTATCGATGAAAAAGCTTCTGGCTGCTGCGGCGGTACTGGCGGGGATGGCGTTGGCGGTGACGCTAGCGGTGCGCGCGCAGGAGCCGGTGATCCCGTATGCTCCTCCGCGTCCGGCGACCACCCTGGTGATGCTGCCCGACGGGTCCACCGTTCACGTGGAACTGGCGACCACTCAGATCCAGATGGATTACGGCCTGATGGAGCGCACAAACCTGGCCCAGGGTCGCGGAATGCTCTTCGTGCACCAGGATGTCGGCGACCATCCCTACTGGATGTATCACTGCAAAATTGCGCTCGATATCGTCTGGATGGACGCCGATCACCGCATCGTGGAGATGAGCCCGAATACCCCTCCGTGCCGGGGCAAGGCCGCGACCTGTCCGAATTACGGCGGTCATCAGCCCTCGAAGTACGTGATCGAATTGCCCGCAGGTTCGATCGCGCAACACCACCTGCAGGTAGGGCAAACAATCAACTTTAATTTGTCCCACTAAAACGGGCGCGGAGCCCGGCGGAGGGGAGAGTGGTCAGCGCTTCTTCTTTTTCTGGTCCTTATTCGCCGGCTTTGAGCTCTTCTTCGCTGCCGGCTTCGCGACCACTTTACTGACCTTCGTCGGCTTCCGAGCTGCAGCATGCCCCTTTGCCTGCCCCTTAAGAGGGGGCTTCGGCACCGGCCTGGCAGCCTTTGCAGACGCCTTCGCCGCGGGTTTGGGTGCCGGCTTCTTCGCCGCAACCTTCGCCGGCGCCTTGGCGGCAACCTTTGGCTCGGGTTTCGCAGGTTTCGCCGCCGGCTTCGCTTCCGTCTTCGCAATCGGTTTTGCGGCTGGCTTCGCTTCTGTCTTCACGACGGGCTTCGCCTCGGGTTTGGCCGACGGCTTCACCGTTGGTTTCGCCTCCGGCTTAGGAGCCTCCTTCGAAGCTTTACCCGGAGCGGCCACCTTCGTTCCGGCCGTCCTGGCTGGAGCCTTTCCGACAGCAACAGGCTTCGGCGGCAGCGGATGTGCCTCGAGTTCCGCCTCGCCCTCGGCCTCTTCGTGCTCTTCGTCCTCGTCGTGTCCCGCCGGGGTGTCGAGTTCCTCTTCTTCCTCTTCGATCTTCGGCTCGGCGCGGCGCCCGCGTGTCCGCCGAATCACCACAGGCGGCGGAGGAGCGGGCGGCGAGTGGGGCTCGAGGAAGGCGCGAATCTCCTCCTCGGTCTGGAGCTTACCGTCCATAAACTCAAAAAAGAGCGCTTCGGCGATGTTGCCGAACTCGGGCAGCTCAGGCGTAATGCGCATCTCCGCCATGAGGGTTGTGGGAATTTTTTGACGCGCTTCCGGCCAGACGTTAAAGAAATTGTTGAACTTCTCGCGAACCTGCGGCTGCTTCGAACTGAATGCCAGCCACAGAACTGCTTCCGGCTGATAGCTCACAATCAGCTTCCAGGTTGCGGACGGAGTTGCGGCGCCTTTGCCAAGAAGAACTTTCGAGAACTCGCGGGCGGATTTTTCGAGATCGTTCCACTGCTCCACGAAGCCGTGGCGCGGGAACAGCCGCTTCAGGCTGGCCACGTCCTTCGGCAGCATCTTCGCGGTGAGCAGTTCCATATGGGCCGCAGAGGGATCCGGATTGACGCCCAGCATCATCAGGCGAACGAGCACTTTAGTCAGCTCATCCAGCCCCTTCAAATCGGCCCTGGCTGCGGTCCAGGCAGGGAAAAGCACCTTCATCCAGCCTTCGGCCTCCAGCGCACGCAGAGCTTTCAGGGCGTCTTCTTCGTGCCCGATCTCCTCCAGTTCATAGCCACGACTGAACGCAGAAATCTGGTCGATAACGCCTTCCGCTTTGGCGTTTTCGTAGCGCTGCTTCGTCCGAGCCTCCATCTCCCACCCGGTACGGGCGGCGAGACGGACAGCGCGCAGCATGCGGGATGGGTCTTCAAGAAAGCCGTAGTTCGACGCCAGGCGCAGATGGCGGGACTCAATGTCAGCAAAGCCATTCAGCGGGTCGAGCAACAGCCCCCAGGAGCCCTCATTCAGGGAGATCGCCATGGCATTGGCAGTGAAGTCGCGGCGTCGCAGGTCCTCAAGGATGGGGGCCCAGTGGTAAACAGGCTTTCCCGGCTTGGGATAATCCTCACGGCGGGCGCTGGAGACTTCGACGCGAACACCGCCCGGAAATAAGAAGAAAAGTGTCCGGGAGGGCTCGTGTTCACCCGACAGAGCGCTACCAGATTTCTCAAGCGATTTCTTCAGCTTAAGAGCATTTCCCTGAACGGAAAAATCAAGGTCTCGGACCGGAAATCCACTGGTGAGATCGCGGACGGCTCCCCCGGTGAGAAAGATGGTCATGCCGGCATCGCGAGCGGCATCGCGAACGAGCCGAAGGGCGTTTTGCTGGGCGGGGGAAAGGCGATTTTCGAGAAGGTAGTTATAGTCGGGCATGATACTGGCGCAATTGCGTTGGTGAGGCTCCGATCCTGTCCCCTTTTGCCCGGAAATCCATTCGTAAACCTCTACAGCACAGTTACTTATGGGACAGAGGAGCTGCTTTCCAAGGTAACAATGTAACATAATGACGCGCACGTTGCTACCGGTTCTGCCCAATTTTTGATGCGCGGCAGTCAATATGTGCAACAATCCTCGTTGCTTTTCCCGGTCTGGTCCCCGGGGCGGGGTGTAAAAAGCATGTCTTCGAGCCGAAAAAAGGCGATTTTCCGGAAGCTCTCTCGCGACTGGCTGGCTGGCTACCTGGCCGCGGGCGATTTCGTCCACGATGGTCGAGTGGAAATGCTGGATCTGGAAGGAAAGGTCGTCGCGCTCGCGGTCGAGGACCTGAAGTGGATCTGCTATGTGCGGGATTTCAACTCCGGGGAGCTGAACAATCCTGAGCGTCTGCTGCGCAAGACGTTCGCCGGGCGACCGCGCGGCGAAGGGCTGTTCCTCCGGGTGCGGCTCAAGGACGGTGAACTGGTGGAGGGCCTGGCGGCGAACGACGCGAGCCTGGTGTCGAGCGACGGAGTATTCCTCACCCCCCCCGACCTGCGCTCGAATACCCAGCGCATCTGGATCCCTAAGGCGGCGCTGGAAAGTCTGGAAGTCGTCGCGGTGGTCGGCGGAGCGAAGAAGCCTCGGACAGCCGTCAGCCAACAAAGTTCAGAGACCGCCGTTCAGGATGAGTTATTCTGAATCGGAGTTGCCCACTCAAAATTCAGCTTTCCCGTATCACGGTATGAATCGGAGTCCCCACTCCGGGTCCATCGTTTCAGGCATCACGGCATGAATCGGAATCCCCCCCGCTTCAGCCTCAGGCATCGGGTTGTTGGATGTCCTCAGGTCGGCGGCCGGCAGTTGGAATGAGTTGACCACTGTCACGTTCGGGGGCGTTCAGGCCATGTTCTTTCGGCACCCTGCAGTCAATCGGGAGTCGGCCTCGATGGCCGGCTTCAGTGGCAAACTGCGCATTTCCCGGGGCTTGCTGTTTTTCCTGCTGGTGGCTCTCGCCGTTGTCGTCGTGGTGTTTCGGGAGACGGAAGCCAATCCGGCTTCGCCGCTGACATCCGATTTTGAGGTCTTCTACTACGCATCGCACATGCTTACGGACGGCGCGCGGCACGCTCTGTACGATCTGAGCGCGCAACACGTCTTTCAGGCCAGGTTTGCCCGTCCGCACGCAGGGCTGTTCTACTATCCGGCTGCGGTCCTGGTGCCTTATCTTCTGCTGTGCTGGCTGCCGCTTCTCCCGGCCTTCGCGGCCTGGACGGCCCTCCAGCGGGCTCTGCTGGTCGCCGATGTCAGATTGCTGGCGCGATTCGCCGGGGTCGATCACGGAGACTGGCCGATTCTGCTCGCGCTGGCGTTTGCCCCAACGGCCTCCAGCCTCATCCTGGGCCAGACATCCATTCTGATCCTCACCTTGTACGTTGCGGTCTACGCTCTGTGGCGCAGGGGATGGCGATGGGCCGGCGGGGTTGTGCTGGGTCTCGCAACCTTGAAGTTCCAGTTGATCGCAGGATTTGTGGTCGTCCTGCTGCTGCGGCGAAAATGGCGCGAGTTCGGTGGGGCGTATCTTGGCGCGGCTGTTATTGCGGTCGTCTCCGTCCTGCTGACCGGCGTACGGGCGCTCGCCGCGTATCCCTCTCTCGTGCGGTTTGGTGACAGCGGCTTCAGTTCCATCCCCGACAAGATGGCGTGCTGGCGCGGCCTCATCTCTTTATCCGGCGGGCACCACCTGGGATGGGTGGTTTGGCTTTCTGCATTGACCATTGGGTGGGCCGCGTGGACCTGGACCAGTCTCGACGTTGGATTTTCAGTTGCCCTTCTCGCTTCCATGCTGGTCAGTTTCCACTTCAATCCTCAGGACCTCTGTCTGTTTCTGATTCCATTCTTTCTCATCCGCAGGGCACGGCTGTTGCCAGGGGGTTGGCTGTCCGCAGCGGCCTTCGGCGCAGTCCTCGTTTCGCTTCTGGCAGGCAGGATCACGGGCGCGTTGCTGACCATCCCTCTCGCCGCGATGCTGGTTGCCGTAGGATGGGCTGGCCGCTCCCGGCAAAGCGAAGCCGCAGCGGCAGGTCGCATTCCCGCGACCTGGGGCGCGGCGATTCTCGGGGATGTTGAATACTGAAGCGAGCTGTCAGCCTGCCTCATCTCAATGGGGGAGAAATCCATGAGGATTAGCTTTCTCGGCCTGGGCAAAATGGGCACGCCCATTGCCAGCCATCTGCTGAAGAGCGGCGACCATGTGACGGTGTGGAATCGGACCGCGTCGCATGCGGAAGCGCTGGGACGCGAGGGCGCGCACGTGGCGAAAACGCCGGCGGAAGCCGTGGCAGGATGCGATGTGGTTTTCACGATGGTGATGGACGATGCGGCTCTGGAGGACGTGCTCTATGCAGGCCACCTGCTGGACTCGCTGGCGAAGGGCGCGATTCATGTCTCGCTGAGCACCGTGAGCGTGGCCTTGTCGAAGAAGGTGACGGAGGAACATGCGCGGCGTGGGCAGCATTTTGTGGCTGCGCCGGTCTTCGGGCGTCCGCATGTAGCCGAGGCAGGGAAGCTGTGGGTGGCGGCAGCGGGTGAGAAAGAAGCGGTGGAGCGCGTGCGGCCCCTGCTGGAGCGCTTCAGCCGCGGAATCACCGTAGTGGCGCAGACGCCGTGGAGTGCGCACGCGCTGAAACTGGGAGGGAATTTCCTCATCACCGCCATGATCGCGTCCTTGTCGGAAAGCTTCCTCTATGCGCAGGCCATGGGGGTCGAGCCGGCCGTGTTTCTGGAAACGGTGAACAGTGCGCTCTTCCAGTCGCCGTTTTACGAGATGTACGGGAAGATCATGCTGCATCCGCCGGAGAAACCAGGAGGAACGATGGCGCTGGGCGAAAAAGATATGAGGCTGTTCTGCGAAGCGGCTCACGCGGCTGAGGTGAAGACACCGCTGGGGGACGTGTTCCTGGCGACTCTGCGCCGGGCGATCGAGGCCGGCATGCGCGACCAGGACTGGGCGGCGGGATATTTGGAATTACAGCGGGAGAGCGGGATCGCGTGATTAGTTGTTAGTTGCTGGTTGTTCGTTTCCCGAGGCGCGGAGTGGATACGATTGCAAATCTGCTAAACTCCACGGGCTTGGGGCGTTCCGCCTAGAGGCCAAAGCGCTTCATTTCCTCCCTCAGTTTCTGCGCTTCACGTGGTGCATTCCGTCTGTTTCGAACATCCTGCTCATGCGATCTCATTTTTGCGAGCAGGTCAGGAATCGCTTCTACCCACGGCCCTTCAATGAACCCCGTAATCTCTCCGAGAATGTCATCGAAGAAGGGCATCTCCCTTGTGTACGTGACGATGCTAAGAACGAAAAACTCGAGTACCACCTGCCCATCGGCCTCCAGTTCAACTACAGATGATGTAGTAACGATCTCATCGCTTCCGGAGCGGTCCGATTTCGAGCTTTTCTCGTAGCAGCCGATCTTGTATTCTGCTGGACCGAAACCAAAGATGCAAAAATTGCCCACAATCCGAAGCGTTTCGCGCACCTGTGGGAGAACCGACTCCGGATCTTCGTTTATGTGGGCCGCTATGTACTTGAACTGTGATCTGTAGAGATCCCAGATTGTCTCATGTATCCGCAGGTCAAGGGCCCGTCGCCTGCGCTTTTCGATTTCTGCACGAATCTCCTCTTCTTCCATCCTCTCCACTCTTTCGCCATCACTGCGGCATTGTAGATTAGGATCGGGGCATGCGAAAGACCAGCCTGAAGAATCAAATTGTTTTCATTACCGGAGCCAGCGCGGGCATTGGCGCGGCGTGCGCACGGGCGTTTGCGGCGGAGGGCGCGCGCTTGTTGCTGGCAGCGCGCCGTGTGGATCGACTGGAAGCGTTGGAGGTCGATCTGCTCGAAGCAGGCGCCTCCGCGGTGCACGCGTTCCGCCTGGACGTGCAGGATCGCGCTGAGGTGGAGCGGGCGCTGGGCGAGTTGCCCGAGGAGTGGCGCGCCATCGACGTGCTGGTGAACAACGCCGGCCTGAGCCGCGGGCTGGACAAACTGTGGGAAGGCAAGCCCCAGGACTGGGAAGAGATGATCGACACCAACGTGAAGGGGATGCTCTGGGTCTCGCGCGTGGTGGTGGCGGGCATGGTGGCGCGCTCGCGTGGCCACGTGGTCAATCTCGGTTCGACCGCGGGCGAGCTGGCCTATCCGGGCGGCAACGTCTACTGCGGAACCAAAGCCGCTGTGAAGCTGATCAATGATGGACTGCGCCAGGACCTGCTGGGGACGCCGGTGCGCGTGACCAGCATCGATCCGGGGATGGTGGAGACGGAGTTCAGCGAAGTGCGTTTTCGCGGAGACACGGCGCGCGCGTCAAAGGTCTACCAGAACATTGCTCCACTCACACCGGATGACGTCGCCGATGCGGTGGTGTGGGCGGTGACGCGTGCCCCCCACGTCAACATTGCTCATGTGCTGATGACACCGACGGATCAGGCCAATTCACTGATGTTCAACCGGAAAACTTAGAGAAGCGCTTCGCTCCGTCCCCCGGCCCGCTCGAACGTCAGGTTGACCGAACGCCTGCCGACGGGTCTCGTGCGATGGCGAACCCCGCGCCTGACAGTAATCATGTGGCCGGGCTGGAGTTCGACTGTCTGGTCATCGAAGTCGATGAAGAGTCCGCCTTCCAGAGCGAGAAAGCTCTCGTCGGAATCGGGGTGACAGTGCCAGTGACAGGGCACGGTCATCACGCTGATGCGGACTTCATGATCGTTGACCGCGGTGATGGGATGGTTGTTGTAAGCATCTGCCGTTGCCGACTCGGCCGATGACTTCAAAGCAGGAATTTTGCATCGGCTGCTCCATGTTGGCGCAGATTCCAGCAACACCGAGTCACAGCGCCGCGAGTTTGGACTCGATCTCAGCCAGCGCGGCTTCGAGCGCTTTCCGCCGGATCGGACTCGACGTACGCTCGTCGAGAATCCGGTCGCGCTGGAGTTCGAGGGCCTGACGCTCGCGCAGGCGCGCGGAGTCCGCTTTTCTATCGCTGGAGGACGTGGGTGCTGGTTGCCGATCCCGAGTCTGCGCTTCTACCTGCTCTTCGACGGATTTGCTTTCCCATCCTCTTGCCATGAGTCTATGGTAGCGCGTATCGCAGCGAACGCTGCATCCTGCGCGAATTCTATTGCATCGGTGAAAGCATGAAAGCCTGGCGCATTTCTTCATTCGGTATCGACAAGCTCGAGTTGGCAACCCTGCCCGATCCGCGGCCGCAGCGCGGTGAAGTGGTGGTGAAGGTCCACGCTGTGTCTCTGAACTATCGCGACCTGATGATCGTGTTGGGCCGCTATAACCCCAAAATGCATCTGCCTCGAATTCCATGCTCCGACGGCGCGGGTGAAGTGGTCGCCGTGGGCGAAGGCGTCACCCGCGTGAAGCCGGGCGACCGCGTGGCCGGTATCTTTATGCAGAACTGGATCGATGGTGAGCCAGATGCCCAGAAGATTCGCGGCGCCCTCGGCGGCGACATCGACGGGATGCTCGCGGAGCTGGTGACTCTGCGCGAAGAAGGAGTCGTGAGCGTCCCTGGGCACTTGTCGTACGAGGAGGCCGCGACGTTGCCGTGCGCGGCGGTAACGGCATGGAACGCAGTAGTTCACGCCGGGCGCGTGAAGGCCGGCGATGTGGTGGTGGTGCAGGGAACGGGTGGCGTGTCGATGTTTGCCCTGCAATTTGCGAAGATGCTGGGCGCGCGCGTGCTGGGAACTTCGAGCAGCGATGCCAAGCTGGCGCATGCGAGGGCCCTGGGACTCGATGCGGGCGTGAATTATCTCGTCACCCCCGAGTGGGATGCGTGGGTGATGGAGCAGACCGGGGGACGCGGCGCGGACCTGGTGGTGGAAGTAGGCGGCGCCGGGACGTTTACTCATTCGCTGCGGTCGCTCCGTATCGGCGGATCGCTGGCCCAGATCGGGGTGCTGACCCAGTCGGAGGAGCCTGTGGAGATTCCGCTGCTCCTGCACCGGCAAGTAAATCTCCGCGGTATTTACGTGGGATCGCGTGCGCATTTCGAGGAGATGAAACGGGCGATTGCCCAACACGGGATGAAACCCGCGCTGGATGAGACATTTAGCTTCGAACAGGCGCCCCAGGCGTTCGAAAGAATACGCGAGGGAGCGCACTTTGGCAAGATCGTGGTGCGCGTGGCGGCCAAAATTTAAACACAGTTTCAGGCGACATTTCCACCGCTTCTGCATCAGAAGGATTGCGCACCCGAGGATGTCGAAAGGAGCGCAAAATGAAGACTTTTCTTGATTGCCTGCACACGGTTCTCAGTTTCTTTGCGGAAATCCTCTTCGGTTGCAGCCACTCGCGTCTGACCCGCCCCTTTACGATCGAGGCCGAGACCTATGAGGTGTGTCTCGACTGCGGAAAGCAGATTTATTACTCTGCGCGGGAGATGCGCCCGCTGACCGCGTGGGAAGTGCGGCGGATGAAGGCTGCGAACGCAGGCGAAGTGAAGATGATGCCCGCCCCCGCCATGCCTCAGTTGGTGCCTGCGCGGGATCGTGAGCCGAACATCGCGGCCTGACCGAATCGGGCTATTACTCATGACGAAAGGAGCGCGCCGGCGCTCCTTTTTGTTTACGCTGGAACGGGGCTCAGGGGTCTAAGATGTTGATAACTCGTTCCCGATGCGTCGCGCTCTTCTAAGTCGGCTGGCATTGGCCGCGGCTGCGATCGCCATGGCTGGATGCGGCACCATGACCTTTCCTGCGCAGGCGGGCGGCGGAGTTGCGCTCAGTGCGTCTGCGACCTCGGTTTCGACAAACGGCCAGATTGCGCTGCGTGCAACCGGTCCGATGGGCGAGACGGAAGCGGTCACGTGGAGCATTGTCTCCGGAACGAACGCGCCGGCGCTTGGACAGGGACAAATCGATGCAACCGGCATTTACACGGCGCCAGGCTCGCTCTCGTCCGATCAGGTGACGGTGCGCGTGGAGGCAAAGCTGCGCAGCGATCCGGGCGACGCAGTTTCGATGCTGCTCACGGTCCGGCCAGGGTTCGTTCAGCCGCTCCTGCCGCAGGATATGGCGCTGACACCGGGCGCCAGCGCGCAGGTGACCGCGGAAATTGCGGAAGTGAACGCGGGCACCGTGAACTGGTCGCTGACGCCCTCGCCCACGGGAAGCGGTACAACGCCCGCCGGAACCCTCGGGACGCTGGGCGGCTCCTCCTGCCAGCGCAGCGAGGATCACTTTACGACCTGCACGGTGACGTACAGCGCACCCAGTGAAATTCCGGCGCAGCCGGTGTATGTCGTCGGCCAGGTGAACAGCGACGGCGCGACCTCGCCATTGCGGGTGCTGGTGGACAGCCGTGGAATTGTCAGCAACCCGGTTACAAATCAGTTGATCCAGCCGGGAATGGCCGCCATGGGAACCTCCGGCGGCAACGACGGCGATTACGACACCTACGAGGACGGCGATGGTGATTCCTACGTGGCCGATTGCTGCGGCGGAACGCTGGGCGCGCTGGTCGAAGACGATCAGAAGAACGAGTACATCCTCAGCAATAACCACGTGCTCGCGGAGTCGGACCAGGGTCAGGCGGGCGACGCGATCGATCAGCCCGGCCTGATTGACGGCGCATGCACGCCACTGAATCGGCCAGGCTCGACCGTGCTGCCCGTCGGGACGCTGAAGTACTTCGTGCCGCTCAAATCAGCGCAGACGAATGTGGATGCGGCGCTGGCTCTGGCTGCTCCGGGTGCGGTCGATCCCACCGGTGCGATTCTGGGCCTGGGTACCTCCGGCCCGGACCAGCAACTGAGCGCAGCTCCGCCCATGGCTGGACGCGGCGAGACGCTCAACGCTTCGAACCTTGGCATGGAAGTGGTGAAGAGCGGACGCACCACTGGCCTGACCTGTTCGAACATCGACGCGGTTGCGCTCACCGTGAAGGTCGAATATTACAAGGATTGCGCCGAGACGCAGCCCTACACTACCAAGACCTACACGAATCAGATCGGCATCAGCGGCTCGCATTTCACCGATAGCGGCGATTCGGGCGCACTGGTGGTGGATGGGTCGAATGCGCAGGCGATCGGCCTGTATTTCGCCGGCGGAACGGATGGCGACGGCCACGGACTGAGCGTCGCGAATCCAATCGGCGATGTGCTGCACGAACTGAGCGAGCAGGCCGGCAGCCGCCTGACCTTGGTGGGCACGAATACGCCGCACTCCGTCGCCTGTTTGCGCTACGATCCCGCGGTGCCAACCGCTCCTCCGCCGGTCAGCGCCGCTCTCATGAGCCAGGCGCAGACCGTCGCCGAGTCCGCGGGGTCCGTCCTCCGCGAGGACGGAGCGCTGGGCGTAACAGCGGGCGCGAGCCTGGACAATCCAGGCGAGCCTGCCGTGATCGTCTATGTGCCGAATGCGAACGTGAGCGTCCCTCAGACGATTGACGGATTGCGTACCCAGGTGATCGTGACCGACGCCGGCGCGGTGGCGCGCGGCGATGCTCCAACGATGCCCGCGCTGGAACCGGGGCTGCACCTGACCGCGTCGGCGCTCGCGAATGCGAAGTCGGTTGAGGAGCAGGTCGCACCGGCACTCATGAGCGATCCAGCCATCTTCGGTGTGGGCGTAACGGAGAGCCGGGACAACCCTGCCGAGCCAGCGCTGCTGGTGCTGGTGGATATCGGCAGGAATCCGCGCTCCATGCCGCAGACGATCGATGGGCTGCGCGTGCAGTATCTGCGCCTGCACCGCTTCCACACTACGCGCTCGCGTGGAATGGAGCCGCAACAGACGACGGCGTGCTCGCTGAAGGGCCTGAAGCCGAGGAGCGCAGCTCAGTAAACAGGATTCCGAAAAACTAGCCCTGCAGCGCCGCCATCGTCTCCGGCGCCGGAGCCTCCTTGCGAAATTCGCCTTCCCAGCGCGCGACCACCGCGGACGCGAGGCAGTTGCCGGCGACGTTGATGGTGGTGCGTCCCATGTCGAGCAGGGCGTCGATGCCCAGGATCACGACGATGGGCTCGGTGGGCAACCCGAACAGCGAGGCCATCGCCAGCAGGATCACCAGCGAAGCGCGCGAGACCCCGGCCACGCCCTTGCTGGCCAGCATCAGCACGCCGACCATGACGAGTTGCCGGCCAAGGCTCATAGGAATGCCCGCGGCCTGTGCCGTGAACACGGACGCGATGGCGAGATAGATCGCCGAGCCGGCCATGTTGAAGGTGTAACCGGTCGGAATCACAAACGCCACGATGCCCCGTGGAACACCGAAGGCTTCCATGGATTCCATGGCGCGGGGCAGCGCCGCTTCGCTGGTGCTGGTGGCAAAAGCAATGGTGGCAGGTTCGGCGACGGCGCGCAGAAATCCTCGAACCGGGATGCGGGCCAGCAACGCGGCCGGCAGCATCGCCACCAGCGTGAAGACGGCGAGCGAAACGTACACCGTGAGCGCCAGCTTGCCGAGGTTGAACATCACGCCGAGTCCGGAGTGCGCAATGGTATACGCCAGCGCAGCGCCAACGCCGATCGGCGCGTAATACATCACGTAATTTGTGAAGACGAACATCGCGTCGGTGAGCGACTCGGCCAGGCGAAGCATGGGCGCGCGTTTGCTCTCGCTCAGCCGGCCCAGCGCCAGTCCGAAGAGTACGGCGAAGACGGCGACCTGCAGAATGTCATTGCTGGCGATTGCCCCGGCGATGTTTTCCGGAAAGATGTGGACGAGGAATTGCTGCCAGGAGAGCGACGACTGGGTCGCAATGGCGCCAGGCTGTGCGGCCGCGTGCGTTAGCCAGAGCCCGACGCCGGCGCGGGAAATGTCGATGGCGGCAAGGCCGATGATCAGAGCGATGGTGGTGAGAACTTCGAAATAAACCAGCGATTTGAGCCCCAGCCGTCCCACGGTGCGGCTGTCGGCATGGCCGGCGATTCCGGTGATCAGCGTGCCCAGGATGAGTGGGGCGACGATCAGTCGAATCAGGCGCAGGAAGATGTCGCTGAAGACGCGAGAGCCCAGGGCAATGTGCGGCGCATCGACGCCCAGCTCAATGCCGGCGAGCATGCCGACGAAGATCCAGCCGGTGAGCGAGCGGCGACGGAATGAAGCCCAGGCAAGCAGGGCCAGCGCAACGAGGCGGAGTGCGATGTCGATGCTGTGCGACGCCGGCCAAAGGTACTGACCCAACGCGGCCACGGCGTAAAGCAGGATTCCTGTCGCGGAAAGTGCCGCGGCGGGACGCTTGCGTGAGCCTGAATTGAGCACGCCAGGAAGCATGGAACAGCCAGCATATACCGTTTGCCAGGGACCGCGGTGGGCTATTCTGAGAAGCAGGAATCGTGTTTATGCGCACTCTGTTTGCTGTTGTTTTCCTCGTCTGTTTTGCAATGTGCGCCGCGTCGCCGGCGCAGATGCTCAATCCGCTCGCGTCGCAGCCGTCGGCAAGCCAGGAAGGGAATCCGCTGACGAACCCGACCCTCTCGCCGGGTGTGGAAATGCTGTATCAGCTGGATGCGAAGTTCTCCGACGATACGGCCAAAGGCGGAGGTCCCGCATTTGCGGCATGGTTTGCGCCCGATGCGGTGACGCTCGCCAACGGAAAGGCTCCGGTGGTGGGATACGACGCAATTGCCGCTGGGGCGACGTGGACTCCCGCCAGCTACCAGCTCACGTGGACGCCGGAGGGCGCGCGCATGGCGGCCTCGGGCGACATGGGGGTGACCTGGGGGCATTACACCGGCGTCTCGAAGGATCAGGAAGGGCACACTCTGAAGTTGTCGGGCCGCTATATGACGGTGTGGAAGAAGCAGCCGGACGGCCAGTGGAAAGTGGAGCTGGACGCGAGCAACGACGGGCCGGCAGAGGATTGCTGCAGACTGCGTTAAGGAATTACGCAGGTGACTCGGAAGTCGGCGCGGGGGCATGGGGAGCGGTGGCCAGGCGAGGCGGTGCCGCTGTCAGCTGAGGCAGGATCTGGTGCATGGTGACGATGAGAGCGACGGCTGGCTCTTCGCCGGTGCAGCGGTAGGCATGCGAGGTTCCGGCGTCGAAGTACACGCTGTCTCCGGGCTGGAGCGCGTGGGTGCGCTCGCCGTGTTTGATTTCCATCTCACCTTGCAGCACATACAGGAATTCGTAGCCGGGGTGCACGTGAGGGCGAACTTCGGCAGCGGTTGCGACGGGCAAAAATTCGGCGTAGTAGGGATCGAGTTGCCGCTCGGGCACCATCCACGCCAGGCTCTCAAAATAGTACGTGGGGTGGTCGACGCCGGACTGGGGAAGGCGCACGCGCTCGCTGCGCCGATGCAGTCGAAACAGCGGGTGCGGCTCTGGTTCAAAGAAATAGGAAAGGTCCCGGCCAAAGACCATGGCGATGCGGGCGAGATTGCGCAGCGTGGGCACCACGCGCCCGGTTTCCAGTTGGGAGAGGAAGCTGGCGGAAAGACCGGCGAGCCGGCCGAGCTCCACCAGGCCCATGGACCGCTTGAGGCGCAGGCGCCGGATGCGCTCGCCGATGCGCTTCTCTGCTATGAAGGCCTCAGCCGCGTGTGCGGTTTCTGGCGGAGCGTCAAAATGGGGGGCAGCAGGTTCAAGATGGTTCGGCATGACTTTCCCGAAGAACATCGACTGAATTTCTGCGATGAACGAAGCTACCAGAATGTTTCCCAAATCACAAGAAATTTCGATGTCGTAAATATAAAGAAGCGGCTGGCGGTGGTAAGCGGGGGACCATCAGCATGTCCCGCCCTTCTTCCCGTGAGATGCAACTTGTTGCGTTTGCGGCGGATGGCGACCGCGAAAAATGCTATAGGCTGGAGAATCATGAAGAGCTCTGCGTGGAGCCTGGCGGCATCGGGATTGGCGATTTTGTTGGCCGGATGCGGGCTGGCCGCGAACCCCCAGCCGCCCACGCTGTGGCTGCCTCAGCCGGTGAAAAACCTGACCGCTGTGCGCGTCGGAGACCACGTCGAACTGCGTTGGACCATGCCCCGTCACACGACAGACCAGGTGGAACTGAAGGGCCCGCAGCGGGCCCACGTGTGTTGGTTGGACGGGCTGAAGACGGCTCAGCACCTGGACGCCAGGCTCTGTCATGGCGATAGCGATGGCGAATTTGCTCCCGACAAGCCTGCCGCGTTTACCGCACAAATGCCAGCGGAATTGAAGACTGGAACGCCGCACGGGATCAGCTTCTTTGTGGAGCTGGAAAACCGTGCGGGCAAGACGGCGGGTCCATCCAACCCGGCGTGGATAGCAACGGGAACAGCTCCGCCGGCGGTGTCTGACCTGCGCCTCGAAGCCCAGGCGGACGGCGTCGTGGTGCACTGGCGTCCGGCTGCGCCGGAGCCGGGGATGGTGATGCGCCTCCATCGAACCCTGGTGACCCAGCCGAAGGCCCCGAAGCCGAGCGAGGAAAGCGGAGCGCCTGCGCCGCAGGAGCAGACCCTGGAAGTGGACCTGAGCAGCAGCGATGCAGGCGGAGCGCTGGATCGCGATGCGGCGCTCGATCATCTCTGGCGCTACACCGCGCAGCGTGTCCTGAAGGTGAGCGTGGACGGGCACACCCTGGAGATTGCCGGCGTAGCGTCGGCGCCGGTGACCATCGACGCGAAAGATGTCTTCCCGCCCGCGGTTCCGGCGGGGTTGACCGCGGTTGTGGATGAGCAGGCGAAGGCCATCGACCTCTCGTGGACGCCGGATACGGCGGCGGACCTGGAGGGGTACGTCGTCTACCGCAGCGACGTGACCTCGGGGTCAGGATGGGAGAGAATTTCGGGAGCGGCGCCTGTGGTGCCGCCGTCGTTTGAAGATCGGAATGTGCTGCCAGGCCGCCGGTATGCCTACGCGGTGAGCGCGGTGGATCGCGACGGTAACGAGAGCGCCCGCAGCGGCGCAGTGGAAGAGGAACTGCCGCAGTGATCGCTGCAAGCGGTTGTAGAGTGGATCGGGAGCGGATGCATTTATGAGATATTGCCGTTTTGAACAGGATGGCTGCACGCATTACGGAGAAGTTGGAGAGCGCAACGGGGAGCTCTGGATCGAGCGAGTGCTGGCCCCCTGGCCGGAGGATCCGTGGGCGCGTGGGGCCAGCGGAGCATTTGCGCCGATGCCCCTCTCCGGCGCGAAATTGCTGGCGCCCGCAGTGCCGTCGAAGATCGTATGCATCGGCCGCAATTACCGCGAGCACGCGGCCGAGCTGGGCAATGAGGTGCCAAAAGAACCGTTGCTGTTCCTGAAGGCGCCATCGGCGGTGATTGCACCGGGAGCTCCGATCCAAATTCCGGCGCTCTCGCAGCGTGTGGACTTTGAAGGTGAGCTGGCCATCGTCATCGGGAAGCGCGCGACGAAAATTCGAGCTGATGAAGATGTGCGCCCGTACATCCGCGGCTACACCATCGTGAATGACGTGACCGCGCGCGACCTGCAGAAGTCCGATGGACAATGGTCGCGGGCCAAGGGCTTCGACACATTTTGCCCCATGGGGCCGCTGGTCACGGATCGGATCGATCCGGAGGCGGGGCTGACGGTATCGACGCGGCTGAACGGTGAAGTGAAGCAGGAGGGAACGACACGCGACCTGATCTTCGGCGTGGCGGCGCTCCTGCGCCACATTACGGCGGCGATGACGCTTTTGCCCGGCGATGTGATCCCCACGGGAACGCCGGCGGGGGTCGCTCCCATGAAGCCAGGCGATGTGGTCGAGGTGTCGGTCGAGGGGATTGGGACGCTGAGCAATCCGGTTTCAGCTGAAGCGCCTGCGACGGAGGGCTCGGGCGCGGCATCCTACAGAGTAGGAGTCTTCACCGGAAATTGATGTTGCCGTCCAGGACCAAAGAACCCGGCGCCAGGGACAAATGCCGGATAATGGACTTGAAGAGGAGGAACAATGTCTAAGAGCCTGCTTGCACAGCTTCGCGAGATGACGACGGTAGTCGGCGATACGGGCGATATCGATGCGATTGAACAGGTCCGGCCGCAGGATGCGACCACGAATCCGTCGCTGCTGGCCGCGGCGGCGCAGATGCCGCAGTACAGCAAGATCGTCGACGACGTGCTGCTCGATGCGAAGAAGCAGCTTGGCGATCAGGCCGCCGACGGAAAGGTGACGAAGCTGGCCTTCGAGAACCTGGCCGTGGCCTTCGGAAAGAAAATTCTCCAAATTGTCCCGGGGCGCGTGTCGACCGAAGTGGATGCAAGGCTGTCCTATGACACCCAGGGAACGATCGCGCAGGCTCGGTCCATCATCTCGAAGTATGAGAGCGCGGGCGTCTCTCGCCAGCGGATCCTGATCAAGATCGCGTCAACGTGGGAAGGCATTCGCGCGGCCGAGAAGCTGGAGCAGGAGGGAATCCACTGCAACCTAACGCTGCTGTTCGGCATGCATCAGGCCGTGGCATGCGCGGAAGCCAAGGTCACCCTGATTTCTCCGTTCGTGGGCCGCATTCTCGACTGGTACAAGAAGAGCACGGGCAAGGATTATCAGGGTGCGGACGATCCCGGCGTGCAATCGGTGACGCGGATTTACAACTACTTCAAGAAATTCGGCTACACCACGCTGGTCATGGGCGCGAGCTTCCGGAATCCCGGAGAAATCATTGAGCTGGCCGGATGCGACCTGCTCACCATCTCGCCGCATCTGCTCGAAGAACTGGATTCCACCGAAGGCACGCTGGAGCGGAAGCTCGATCCGCGGCGCGCTATGGCCATGGTGAACATTGAGCGGATCCCCATGGACAAGGCGATCTTCGACCAGATGCACCAGGCGGACCAGATGGCAAACGACAAGCTGAAGGAAGGGATTGAAGGCTTCACGAAGGCCCTGGAACAGCTTGAGCAGTTGCTGTCGAAGCGGCTGGGCGAACTGGAAGCCGGCGCCGCAAAGCCGGTTGGCGCCCACTGATCGCTTCAGAAGTCGGCAGACAAGAGGCAGCCTCACGGGGCTGCCTCTTGTCGTTCCGGCGAAGGAAGCGGTTAGACTGCCGTGTGCGAAGCCAGTGTCACGGTCACGACATCGTCCGGTGTCTTGGTTGTGCCGCCGTCGTGCTGCGGATGGAATTCAATACTCATCGTCGTCGCGTTGACGATCACGCGCAGATAGCCATAGTCCGTGTCGTCGTAACTTTCCAGCGTGAGGGTGGAATCGATCGTGTAAGGTGTGCGGTACGTCGCTCGCATCTTCTCCAGCGGTGAATGGCCTCCGCAGCCGGCGACGATGTAGGGGATGGTCATGCCGTTGATCGATCGCGTATAGCGCTGGTAGTTGTGCGAGTGGCCGGAGAAGACAGCGTGCGGCCAGACCCCTGCCGCGGTGCAGGCAGAATCGATATCCGCGAGCATGCCGGAGCTGCCGCCGTGGTCCGATCCGCCGGTATAAGGCGGATGGTGCGTGGCAATGATGACCGCCCCCGCGAAATTCTCTGACTTGACGCGCTGGAGCGCGGCCGTCAGAAAGGTGACCTGGCGCTGATCGAGCGTCGGATAGGTTCCGCTTTCGTCGGAGATCACGCCCGGATCTTCGAGAACGTTGCTGTAAACGCCAAGAATGCGGACAAAGGGAGCTTCGAGCGTGAAGTAGACGCCTGGCTCAATCATGGTGGTGCGCACCAGGCCGCCGGCATCGGGAGACTGCGCGGGCGTGGCGGAACAGAAATTGACCAGAAATGCGGCCAGCGACGCGGCCGGATCGCCTGGCCAGACCACGCCGTCGTGATTGCCGGGGATGGCGACGATGGGCGCAGGATAGTCGCGGAGCGGTTCGTAGAACTGGTCGTAGTAGTACGTAGCCTCGCCGAAGTAGTAGACGACATCGCCCAGGTGGTAGAAAAGCGAGGGCACATCGGCGGAGCTGGTCTCGCTGAAGTCGGCGAGCATCTTGTCCGAAACCAGATTCTGGGTCTCCGGCCCCGCGGCGCTGCCGGTATCCCCGACGCAGTGAAAGACGATTTGGCCGGAAGCCGTAATAGCGCTGGTCTTCGACGCGCCCTGGCTTCCGTAAATCTGCGCTAGCGTCAGCACCGGTTCCACGGCGTTGCCGGTGGGCTGCGGAACCGCTTCAACCTGAGCGATCTCCTGATCGTTCTGGTCGGTTACCGGATTTTTGAACCCAGTGGGGTCGGGCGACGGACTGGGCTGCGCAAAGACCGGTTGACCGGAGGGCGATGGGGCTTGGGTCGCCCGCGCTGACCGTGCGGGATACTTCTTCGGGCCGTGTTTCGGCAGCGTGTGCCTGGGCATGGGGGAATCTCCTGCCCAAAAGCATAGGACATCCACAGCGCCGATGGTGGAATCTCTGGTGAAATTGCTTTGCGTCATAACGACAGGATGTGAGACAGCCCGTCGTCGGTGACCGAGGTGTCCCGATAGGAAATCGCACGGGCTTAGACGACAGGAGGCGCGTCGACGTCAGGTTGCCTGAGCGAACGTGCCGTGCAGACCTTCGCACTTGAGCAGCGTGAGTGCCAGGAAACTGCGCCAGGAACCTGCCCAGGCTCTTGATTGGCGCAACAAATGCAGTACAGTACCGGTTCATAGTAGCAGCGAGCTTCGCTGGCCGAAGCGAGCAGAAGTTATGGCGATTCCTGCTCAGATTCGCACCGGAAGCAGCGCGGAGGCAGAATGATTTCTGACCAGCATCCATTGCGTCAGCTCTTTCACGAAGTAGTCACCGGCTGCTACCACCGGCACAGCGGGATCGACGATCCGGAGATGACCGGGTATGTGGCTGACCTGCTCACGGAGTTCAGCTCGACAGAACAGCTCTATGCCATTCGCGACGCGGAGGGCAGGCCGCTGAAAGCGATCCAGGACATGGTAGCGGCTGCGGATCCGGTGTTCGGCCCAGCGGCGTCGTTCGACGAGGAGCGCGAAGTTCGGCGCCACATCGGCGACTACGCCCTGTTCGCCACCGGCATGTATCCGGAGTCGACGCATCTCTGGCGGCACAGCGGCGAGTCGAGTTTCCTGGAGATGGTGCAAGCCGGCAAGCAGAGCTACTACATCGTCTCGCAATTCGATCTCTTCGAGTACAAAGACGAAGCGCCGCTCTTTGCGAGGCTGTCGGCGGAATTCGAGCGGTGTATGTTCGGCCTTACGCGCGTGCGCGAAGAACTGGATCGGATGGGCGGACTGGTGCAGTAGCGCGAGCGCGTGATTCGGCGGCGGCGACGCTAAGTCAGGTCCCGCGGCTCATGGAACCGTCTTCTGCACACGGAATGAATGTGTTCCGCGCGCTTCTCCAGGGCAAGAGCTTCCTCCATGAGCCCGAATTCGCGCGCGATCCGTGCCGCCGATCGCAGCGAGTCGACGGCCAACTCGCAGCGCCAGCGTATCTCGCGGTCTTCGTGCAATTCGTGCACTCCCTCATAAGCCCGTTCCGCCTGAGCTCTCAACTGGTCGATGCTGGCACGGGCATCCGCCGAAACCTCCGGCAGGGGCGCGGGTTCCTGATGCGATGAGGAGCACTGCACGCAACAGACCGGATTCGCCTGCTCCTCGATCAGAACCCGCGAGGTAGGCGATATCCAGATGGGCGCGCCGCAGTGCTGGCAGTGTCCCCGGATGGATCCGGAGACGTGCGCCGCGCTCATCTCCGCGACACGGCCGCAGACGACCATCGGCGTATCGACTGATGCCTTCCGGTTTGGATCGGCGGCGCTCTGCAGCCACACCGGCTCAGCCTGAGCGGCGCGTGCCACGCGGAAGATGTTGCAGCGAGCCTCGAAGAACGCCGCGGCGGAAGCAGGACGCATGCCGGAGCGATGCGAATCAATGGCGGCGAGGCACTCCTGGAGAAAGCGATCGGCCGCCGGCTGAAAGTCGCTCACCGGCAGAACGGCCGAAGCCCCTTCGCCATCGACCAGGGCCGCTACCCGCAGCAGATCGTGCATGCGCAGAAACTCCAGCAGCGGCCAGGTGCGCGGCCCCTGCAAAAGATAGGTGGTCGGGTCGGGCCTGCGGGTGCCGAAGAGAACATGATCACGCACCTGGGCGAGAGCCGCTGCGAATCCGTTAATGCAGATGTCTTCGGATGGAATCCCGGATGACGTGTCGTCCAGGCGAAGCTCGAGCGTGCCGTGCAGATGCAGACCGTGGAGGGGGGAGTTCTCAGACAGAGGATGCGGGCGATCGCACTGGCAGCGGACGCGAGTGGTGCGGAAGTGGACAGGAGTGGTCATGCGGATTTCGCGCGGGAATCGATTGTCTCATTTCACTGCAACCGCGGGAGTGCGCGGCAGGAACTCCAGAACCTTTACGGAGTCGTACACGCCCAGATCGCGGACCGAATACTCTGAGGACGCCGCTTCTGTGAGCCAGTTGAGCGTTGCCCACGACGGTCGGCAGGCCATGGCAAAGAACTGTTCGTGCTGTCGCTCAGCCTGGGCAAGGAATTGCGAGCCCACCTGCAGGGCTTCGCGGTTGAGTGAGCGAGGCATCGGGACAACCGGGACGCTCAGCGGGTAATAAGCGAGTTGCGCGAAGAGGTTGCTCTGCCTGGCATCGTGCAGCGGCATGGGCGCGTAATCGGACTCAGGATAGTCGCTGCAGATGACCACGGGAGCGTTGCTGGCGGAGGCGTACTTTTCGGCCACGGCGATGGCGTACTTCCAGCTATAAACATGCTTTCGCATGTCGGGAGAATGATAGTACTGAACCACCATGCCGGAGACGAAAAGGACACAGAAAAAGACTCGGACCAGCCGGTTGGAAAAACAACTGAGCAGGAATGCCCAGCAGAGAGCGACCCCGGGGACCGCAATCAGGCCGTGCCGCGGCGAGAAAAGATGAATCGGCGTCAGGACGCTGATGCCGAAGAGCAGCAGGGCCGGAGTCAGCGCAAGCGCCGCGCACAGCACCGCCTGGCGGCGATCGAAGCGAATACGCAGACCAGGAGCAAACATCACCGCGAACGCAGCCGCGAAGAAACAGCAGAGAAACAGCCACAGGGGAGCCAGCACCCAGGCGAGGTTGCTCAGCCCCGGAGAACGCTCAAACACATGCGTCCCGCTGGTGTGGAACAGATAATGCACGCCGGGAATGGTGGGCAGGACGGCGAGCGCGAACGTTGCGGCCGCCAGCGCGAATTGTCGCCAGCAGGTTTTGGGGTTCCGGTATTTCAGCAAGAAGAAGCAGAACACCAGTGCGGGAAGAATGACCGCGAAGAGATATTGGAAGTAAAAAATGAAGGCGGCGGCGAGGCCGAAACCGATGGCGAGGGCGTTGGAATCGCTGCGGCGGAGGCGAAGAAGCAAGTAGATCGCCGTATTCGTGGCCAGCGCTGAAAAAGAATAGGGACGTATGTCGACGGCGGTAAAGGCAACAATGGGATCCAGGCAGAAGATGAGCGCGGCAATGAAAGCGATCTCGCGATCGAACAGCTCACGCGCCGCAAGGTACATCATCCACATGGCGGCCGCCATGGCAAGGAGCGAGGACGTGCGAAGAGCGATTTCGCTGACGCCGAAGAGGCGAGTCCAAAGCCAGAGAATGCCGGGATAGGCAACGAAGGAGAGGCTCTGGCGAGCCCAGAGCTGGGAAAATCCGCCGCTGATTTGCCAGTAGCTGCCGGTTTCATCCAGCCAGAGTGGCGCGCGGATGGCAAGGAGCCAGACGGAGATGGACGCGGCAAAGCAAAGGGCATAGAACACCGTTTCGGCGGGCCAGCGGGTCGCGATCCGGGTCTGCGGTTGGGATGTCTGCGATGGCATCGGGCCGTACTCCTTCTATGAAAAGCAGAGTAACAATTGCAGCCGCATCTGAGGCGCTAACCAATGGCTCTGCGTCGCGCGGCGATACGCTGGGCGATACGGGAGTCGCGAAAGTAGCGGAGCCATCCGGTTGGTCCGAGGGCAAGGATCTGAGCAGCCGCGGGCCAGGGACGAAACGGGGCTCCGCGCGAGGCGGCTGAGAGCGCAGCGTTGATGGCGATCGACGCGCGCGCAGCGCGCTCAACACGGCGGAGGGTCTGGGCTGACACGGAAAGACGCGGCAGATGACGGTCGAGGACGGTGGTGAGCTGTTGTTCCCATTCGCCAGCGGAGACTTTGCGGCTGGCGGTTTGCGAGAGCGGGTGGACGCGGAAAGCGGTGAGGGCTTCGGGGAAGAAACGGACGGGTGCATCGGCTCCGAGGCGAAGCCAGAGGTCCCAGTCGGCGGAGAACCACAGCGATTCATCGAGGCCTCCGGTTTCGAGGGCGGCGCTGCGCCGGAAGACGGGCGAGGGAATCGCGATGAAGTTCTGAATCAGGAGGTGAGAAAGGAATTCGGAGCAGGCAACGTCGCCGGAGGGTAAGGGGCAGGTCCAGCGGCCAGCAGGGCGACCGTGGGAATCGATGAAGACGGCGTCGTGAAGGAGAAGCGTGCCGGGAGTATCCGGCAACTCCGCGAGGATGCGCGCACCGCGGCTGGGAAGCCAGAGGTCGTCCTGGTGGAGGAAGCAGGCCCATTCGCCTTGGGCGTGGCGGAGGCCGTAGTTGCTGGCGGCAACCCAGTTTCCCAAGCGGCCGGGGGTCAGCAGACGGATGGGGAGATCAGTGTATGCGCGAACAATGTCGAGGGTGCCGTCTGCGCAGCCATCGTCGACGATAACGATTTCAGCGTCGGAGGAAAGCTGATTCCGGAGACTGTCGAGCGCGGCGGCGATGTACTGCTCGCCGTTGTGGACCGGCATGACGACAGAGAGCCAGCAGCTCACAGCGGATCCGTCCGTTTAGAGGTAAAGGCGGCGAAGCGGGGCGGAAGAGCGCTCATACGCGGGGAGTGGAAACCTCGGAAGGCTGAACCAGGAACGCAACGTTGTTGCGCCACGGACGCACAGGAGCGAATTGGCGGATGGCGCCGGGACCGAAGGCTTCGGCGAGCATGGCTTCGATGCCGGTGAGGGTGAAGTATGAAACGGAGTCCCCGGTGAGACGAGTGTCAGAGAAGTTGCTGAGCCAGTGAATGGGAGTGCGGGTGACGATCCAGTCCTTGAAGACGAGAGCGCCGCCGGGTGCAAGCGACTGGCGAGCGGCGGCCAGCAGAGACGAGCGTACCGGGATGGGGACGTGGTGCAAGACGTCGGCGAGAACGATGAGGTCGAACGAGGCGGCCTGACGCGCAGCCACGGACTCGACGGATTCCTGGGCGAAGGTCACGGAGGAGCGATCCCCTTGATAGAGGCGGCCGATCCTGGGAGTGATGTCGATGGCGGTGATGGCGGCGAGCGGGTAGGTTCTGACGAGACGCTCGGTCATAGCGCCTTCTCCGCAGCCGACTTCGAGGATGCGGCGCGATTGCGGAACCCAGGATTGCAGGAGCCGCGCGAAATCGTCGAGATCGACGAAAATGCGCCGGTAGAGCTCAGCGAGCTGGTGCTCCCAGGGGCCGGCGATGGAACGGATCAGGGGGCCGATGGGCATGGGTGGAGATCCTCGGTGGTGATGGGAAGGTGAAGGGAACGGGTCATGCGGGAACCTTTCCTACAGACACTCGCGGGAGCGGCAGCGACGTAGCGTTCTCCGTGGTGGACAGGAATGACGGTGACGAGGAGGGGCATCGGGCTATCGCTTGACGGCCATGGCAAAGGCTTCCGTGCCCTTTCCCGTCCAGGAACGAAAAAGAATGGCCGGGATAGACAAAAAGAGAAAGAGAGCAAAGAAGGCGGCGCGCGCGAGGCGTGCGAGTCCACGGGATTTACCGATGAGAGAGACGGCGCTGGCGCAATAGCACCAGGCTGTATCCAGAAACGGGGTGCGGAATAGAACCGGTTCCAGCCCTGCATGACTGAGGAGATCGGCGAGCGACGAGCGGCTGAAGAAATTCAGATGGCGGGGAAAGTCGAGCACGACCCAGTGCTCACCGAAGATGGATCCGGCGCGGACTCCGGAGGCTGTCGGAATCTGGATAAGTAGAATACCGCCCGGGCGCAGGTAAGCGGCGGCCAGGGTGAGGCCATGGAGGGGATCCGGCATATGCTCGAGGACGCTCCACATTACGACGACATCGAAGGAGGCGGGCGGCCAGAGGCCGGAACGAAGCTCGCCATCGCGCACATCGAAGTTCAGCTCACGGCGGAGAAGCGCTGCCAATTCAGGATTGTATTCAGCGGCCTTCACGTTCCATCCCAGGCGATGGGCCTGACGCAGGAAATCCCCTGCTCCACAGCCGATCTCAAGAAGATCCGAGCCGCGGCCGCAGTTTCTGAGGCGGCGAATGCGGCGCCATGTAGTGACGTTGCGGAGAACGCGCCAAAGCCGCAGTCCTCCCTTTTTCCATCCGGGGCGATAGGGGGTGTAGTCCGCTGAGTAGGCGTCCCGGAGCTCCTCCGCGCCTGGCTGCGGCTGCTGCATGACGTGCGAGCAGGCGACACATCTGGCAAGGAGGTAGGTCACGTCGCCGTCGCGCCGACAAAGATCATGACCTTCGCGGAGTGGGGTCCAGGTGCTTGCCCCGCACAGGATGCAGGGATCACCAGTGGCCGACTCCGAGCGATGGAGGGAGGGCGAGGACATCACGACCTCCTCAGGTGCACTCGCACGGATGGGACGAGGCGCTGAAGCCAAAACGCCGGGGCAATGCAGAGGGGGACCACAAAGCATGCGGCAGTGACCAGAAGACGATTGGCGATGGCCCAGGCAGCGGCAACGCCGAGAGGAGTTCCGAACAGGTGGAGAACGACAGCGAAGCTGAACTCATTGATCCCAAGGCTGCCGGGGGTGATGGCAATAGCGCACGCGACGGTGACGAACGGCAGGGCCGCGGCGAGATGCCAGGACGGGATGTGCGCTCCGATGGCGGAGGCCGTCTGGATGGCAACGAGGGCGAGGATAGCGAATCGGAGAGTGGAAAGCAGGAGCAGGCGACGTGCCAGCCGAGCGGAGAGCAGCCCCGACCGCTGCAATTCGGCCAGGCCGCGGATGAGGCGAGCAGTCAAACCGGAGGAGGATCTGGCAGGGGGCTGGAAGGGTGCGGAGGTGCGGCCAAGCCACATGCAGACCGGTCCGGCAACCGCGATGCCGAGACCCACCGCGATGAGGGAAGCGGCCAGCCAGAAAAGAAAGGTTTCCTTGCAGACCAGGGTCAGCTCGGTGGCGGCGCTGATGAGGAGAGCGGCGAGGAAATCGAAGCTCTGCTCGAAGAGAGTGGCCGCGGTACCGCGGGTGAGAGCTCGTCCGTGCATCTGCGTACCGAGGGTACGTGCAGCGGTCATGCCGAACTGGACGGGAAGAATGGTGCCGAGAGCCATGCCGGTAGCGGACACCATGAATGCCTCCGTGCGTGAAGGCGAGGAATCCATGGATCGGCGAAGGCAGGCATCGATCGAGCGCCATTTGACGGTGGAGATCCAGGAGAGCGCGCTAGTCAGGGCGACGAGGCTAAGAAAAGCCATGAGGCTGACGCTTCTGACTTGATGGAGCAGAGCTTCGAAATCGATGTGTCCGAGACGGACGAGAAAGAACACCAGCCCTGCGCCGAGAAGCAGGGATGCGGCGAGAAAGAGCCAGCGGCGGCGCGTCATGATACTCTCCGCAACCCGAGGATGCTGAGGAAGAAACTGCTGCAGATGATCTGAACGCCGAGCGTCAGCGAAAAGACGGCCGGCATCACGATGCGCAGCATGTGATCGGGATCGAGAGCGCCGAAGCTGTGCCGAGCCCAGCCGGAGACGGCAAAGACTGATCCAGCCAGGCCCAGCGCGATCAGCAGGGCGCCCGCTGCGATGCCGGTTTCAAGCTGGATATAGCGGAAAACGCTGTTGAGGCGCGGATCGGCGGGGAGCAGGCCTTCCGAAATCGCGAAAACCTTGGTAAAGACCGCGAAGGCAACCAGCTGAAAGCCGAGGAGCACGAAAACGAAGGCGTAGAGCAGGGTATGCACGTCGAAGCCGATGCCATGCACGAAACGCGGCCCGGGAAGCAGCCACGCGCTGCCTGCCAGACCCACGGCAATGAGAAGCGCGCCCGGGTAGAGGAACAGCCAGCGCGGGCTGTACATGAGCATGAAGCGGAGATGACGCCAGCCATCGCGCCAGGGGCGCAGATGCGGCCGCCGCGTCCGCCCATCGGGGCTGAGAGTCGCCGGCACTTCGATCACCGGCAGCTTCATCAGCGTCGCTTTGATCACCATCTCGGAAGCGAATTCCATGCCCGTGGTGCGCAGATCCATTTGCCGAAAGGCTTCTATGGAGAAACCGCGGATGCCGCAATGGAAATCGCGCGCTCCCGCCTGAAAGAAAAGGCGCCCGATGGAGGTAAGCGTCGGATTGCCGATGTAGCGGTTCTTCCAGGGCATGGCTTCCTTGCCGATGCCGCCTTGAAAACGATTGCCCATTACCAGGGCGTAGCCTGCGCGGAGTTTCTCGACAAAGGGATCGAGGGATTCGAAATCGTAGCTGTCGTCGGAGTCGCCCATGATGCAGTAGCGGCCCTCGGCTTTCGCAATCGCGCCGGAAAGAGCGGCGCCGTACCCGCGAACCGGCACATCGATCACCCGCGCCCCCAACTCGGTGGCAATCTCCCGGGAGCCGTCGGTGGAACCGTTGTCGCCGATCAGAATCTCTCCGCAAATGCCGGAACGGTCCAGGTAACGCTGCGCTTTGCGAATGCAGGCGGCGATGGTCTCCGCCTCATTGAGGCAGGGCATAACAATGCTGAGTTCGATCGCCATGAGGCTCGGGGCTCCAGCCATCTCCGCAATGCGGCGAACCGGTTCCTGCAGCTGCAGATGGCCTGAAGCACCTCATTATGGCATTTCGGCCATGGATTGGCCCTACAACTTTGGTATTTGGGAAGGCGTGGGTGCCCGGGAAGGCAACGCAGAGCGGCTGCCTGGTCGGGGCGGAGGGATTTGAACCCCCGACCCTCTGCTCCCAAAGCAGATGCGCTACCAGACTGCGCTACGCCCCGACGAGTCGATTGTATCCCAGCGCCTCCGCCGAGCCCCAGTGTTCATGCAGGTGCGGCGCTCGTCACCGGTGCAGAAGCCACACGATCAATAGCAGGACCACAATCAACGGCGCGGCGAGAATCAGCAGGATCACCGCGCCAAGGCCCATCAGAAACGCGTAGTCCTTCCATGTGTGGCGGCGCGGCTGGCGCAGATGGCGCGTCATCAGGCGGTAGTTGCGGCGGTTGGCCTTCCAGGCGATGTCGAAAATGTCTCCGAGGAACGGAATCGACCCGATCAGGACATCGATCGCAAGGTTCACCAGCATGCGGGTCAGCGTCACATACGGCACGCCGCGCACCCACGCACCCAGAATGAGCACGCAGGACGCGATGCCTCCGAGTACGTCGCCGAGCCCGGGGATGAGGCCGATCAGGCCATCGAGTCCGAGTCGGATGCCTGTTCCGGGAATGCGAAAACAATCGTCAAGAAGATGCGCAAAGCGGTCAAGATTCGCGTCGGAAAAGACTCGCTCCGCCCACGCGCGCCACGTCCGCTGCGGCGGAAGAATCTCGGGATGGAATCGGTCCGGCATGGCCACCTGCGGCGCGAGGAAGCGGTGCTGCGAATGCTACAATCAGGCTTGGTATGGCGGCTATAGTTCAGCGGCAGAACGCCTGACTGTGGCTCAGGATGTCGTGGGTTCGATCCCCACTAGCCGCCCCAGCCGGACGATTGCAGCCCCATCTGCTGCGCACTCACGTGAAGCATAAATCAGCGAAGAACGCCGCCGCCGGCTTGTATATTGGCTGCTCAGGCTGGGCCTATCCCAGTTGGCGCCCGGAATTTTACCCCGCAGGGCTCTCGCCCAAGAAGCTCCTCGCGCACTACGCCACGCGGCTCAACTCCGTTGAGGTGAACTACACATTCCGCGCGCTACCCACAGAGGCGACGGTCCGGACGTGGCTGGCGCAGACCGGCCCTGACTTCTGCTTCTCCTTCAAGGCCCCGCAACGAATCACGCACTTTCAGCGCCTCGTCAACTGCGGGCCGGCCATCGATGCCTTTGCTGAGATGCTCGAGCCGGTGGCCAGAGCCGGGCGGCTGGGCGTTGCGCTCTTTCAGCTTCCGCCGAATATGCGCATCGCTACCGAGCGCGTCGCAGAGTTCCTGCGCGAATTGAAGCCTCTGAAGCTGAGGATCGCACTCGAATTCCGCCATCCCTCGTGGTTCGATCCCCTGACGTATCGCACGCTGGAGCAGCATGGCGCCGCCTTGTGCGTGGCGGAAAGCGACGAGCTGGAAACGCCTGATCTTGTGACCGCGCCCTTTTCGTATTACCGCTTCCGCAAGACCGACTATGCGACGGAACGGCTGGCTGAAATTCGAGAGCGGCTGGTCGAGCGTGCTCGGCAGGGCGACGTCTTCGCCTACTTCAAGCATGAGGACGAGCCCACCGGCGCGCTGCGTGCCGCGTCAGTGCTCGATGCGCTGAGGAAGGGCGCGCAATGAGCGGAATGGTGGCCGGGGCCCAGCGCGCCGAGTGGATGACAGAGTTCATCCCGCGGCGTTGGCTGCGCAACGCGCACCTGCAGACCCTGGCAGGGAACTTCCTGCCGCGCGGTCTCACCTTGCCCGAGCCCGAGCCGTTGCTGGTGGAGGTTGAGGGTCCGGTGGCCGGCTACGGCCCCAGCCGCGTGCTTTGCCACTGCCACTGGCAGCAGCCCGAGGTGCGCCGCCAGCGGCTGACCGTGGTGCTGGTGCACGGCCTCGAAGGCTCGTCGAGCTCGAAGTACATCGTCGGCAACACGGCGCGTGCGCTGGCCGCCGGCTGCAACGTGGTGCGCATGAACATGCGCTCCTGCGGCGGGACCGACGACCTGTCGCCAACGATCTATCACTCCGGACGCTCCGGCGACGTGGCCCGCGTGATCGAGGCCCTCGTCGAGAAGCAGCAGGTGGAAGCGATCGCGCTGGTTGGCTACTCGATGGGCGGGAACCTCGTGCTGAAGCTGGCCGGCGAGCTGGGCGATCGGGTACCGGCGCAGCTGAAAGCGGTCGTCGGGGTTTCGCCCCTGATGGATCTGGCGGCTTCGTCGGCCGCGCTGCACCAGCCTATCAACCGCCTCTACGAGTGGCACTTCCTGCGCTCGATGCTGGCGAGGGTGCGCCGCCGCATGTCCGTGTATCCGGCGATTTACGCCGGCGCAGCAGTGGAGCGGATTCACTCCATGCGCGACTTCGACCAGGAGATCGTGGCACGCTACGGAGACTTCCGGGACGCGGACGACTATTACTATTCCGTGGCCAGCTCGCAATATGCTGGTGCGCTGCGCGTACCCACACTGATCGTCCATGCTCTCGACGATCCATTCATTCGCACGCTGCCGCAAACCCGCGAGGCGCTTCTCGCCAATCCCCATGTCACGCTCGTGGAGACGCCGCATGGCGGACATTGCGCGTTTCTGGCGTCCGCCATGGATGGCGACGGCCACTGGGCGGAGAAGACACTTTCAGGATTTCTGCGCGGCCTGGAGACGGAATCTCTCTGATCCCGGAGCGCGCCCCAGGCGCGGGTAGAATTCTCATCGCGGAGTGCCCCGCAGGCCTGGCTAAAATGAAGTTTGCCGCAAAGCTGGGGCGAGTAGCTCAATCGGATAGAGCACCGGCCTTCTAAGCCGGGGGTTGTGGGTTCGATTCCCGCCTCGCCCACCATGCCATTCCACTCCTGCCAAGCAACGCCGCCCGATTGCGCAGCAAGCACCGCGCAGTCAGCACCGGGCAACTTGCCGCCGTGACGATGCCATGGGCCACGCTGCCCGAGGCCCACGAATCAAGGTGGGAGCCGGGACGAAAAGCCAGAATAATCAGTCCGGCCCGTTTCGCAGCCGCTTGCTGCAGGATCGCCGCGGCAGCATCCTCGTGCTTGAACGGGTGAACAGGAGCGAATTGCTCCGGTATCTCCGCAAACTTCTTGGGCAAGCGACGGGAACTCGGAGCGAAAACTGCGCAGAGTGGGACATCGCACGCTGTGCTCGCCAGAGGCCATGCCGCAAGCGCCGCAGCGAGGCTCTCCGGCGCGGCGTCCGTGACAAACAGGGAATTCTCGAGCTCACTCGCCGGCCGTCGCCCGTCGCAGCTGCGGTTCACGGTGACAACCGGACACGGAGCATGCGACAGCAGGGCTCGCGCCGTTGCCCCCAGGGCGGAGAGCTTGCTGCTGCGCGCCCCATTCAACCCCAGGATCAGCAGCGATGATTGGTACCGCACCGTAGCTTCACGGATGGCGCGCGCGGGACGGCCCCCGGAGATCAGGGTTGCCGTCTCCCGGATGCCGGCGAAACGCAGCTCGCGGCGAACCTCGCGGAGCATCCGTTCCGCCGAATCGCGCGCGATGGTGAAGGAGGAGGGGGCCGTGGTCATATCCAGCACATGCAGAGCGCGCACGCCCGCTCCACGCAGCTGCGCGATCTGCCGCGCGCATGCCAGGGCGCTGCGAGAGCATTCGCAGAAATCAGTCGCTAACAGGATTTCAGCTGACGGATTGGAAGGCGCAGTCACCGCGCGGCCAGGTGTGGTCCAGACATGGAGGGACCTTAGCAGCTGCGACGATTCCTGGCAGTGATCGGTGTCACCTGGAAACTTGCGCGCTGGAATGAATCGCTGGCAGTGTTTCCCCGCACAGGAAGGAAGCGTGACAGCACTCAGGATTTGACGTCGCCCGCGTCCATCGAAACTGCGGTAACGCGCAGCGTATTCTCCTGAGCGATGGCGTTCTGTACCAGTCCGGCGGGGAAGGACTTCTCCAGCGCGCGCAGTTGACGATCGGTGAGGCCCGGCACAACCACCCTCACCTCGAAGTTGGCGATGCGCAGCGGCCGCGCCGACGGCTTCGCTTCAACGCGCACCAGCAGGCCGTCCGATGGCAGGCCGCGGAGGTTCAGGTACTGTGCCACGTACTGGCCCACGCAGCCGCCCAGCGACGTGAGAAGCAGCTCGGCGGGGGTCATGCCGTGGTCGCTGGCGCCGTCTTCGGCCGGTTGATCGACGACCAGCCGATGATGGCGAGCCCCGGCAATAAAACGGGAACCCTCTGTGTACTGAAGAGTAATTTCCAAAATCCCACTCCCGGTGAACACAATTCCACTGCACATCGCGGGCCATTCGGCGGGGGTTTGCAAAACCGGGGATTTTGAAGGCGAATACGCTGGAAAAGCGGGAAAAGATGCGCCAGGACGCGCCCACATTGCGAAGCTGCGCCAAATCGCGCAGGTGCAGGCTCGCCGGCACGCAGATACACTACACAGAGCAATTCCAGGATATTGGTTTCTCGGCCAACTGCTTTCAGGGTGCGACCCCGGTGGCGCCGATCTGAACAAGGCAGCGTCGGGCGCCTCATTCCCGGTGCTGCCGATCGGACGCGAGCGCATGAAACCCCGCAGACCCAGTTCCAGGTCAACCGCTACGCCCCGCGCCGCGATGGGCGTCGTCAAGCCGGTTCCGGGATCGGAGCCGGATCCCGCGCTGCTGCGCGTCCTGGCCGATCATCTCGACGAAGCGGTCGTCCTGTTGGCGCCCGACGGTCACGTTCAGTTTGCCAACGCCGCGGCGCAGCGGCTTTATGGGATCGCCCCCGAGGGTCCCCCCGTTTCCGGATGGAGTGCGGTCTACGGCTTATACCTGCCCGACCGGCGAACTCTGTGGCCCTGCGAAGATCTGCCCGGAGCGCTGGCCCTCCAGGGCCAGACGGTGGAGACGGAAATGTATGTTCGGGCCGCCGCATCGGAGCAGGGCTACTGGATCTCGGTGCGCGCGCAGCCGATCTTCGACGCCCAGGACCGGGTGGAGGCCGCCCTGGTCGAGTGGAGGGATATCACTGCCGAACGGGAGACCGCCGAAAGCCAGCGGCGATTGCTGGCCATCGTCGATAACACCCCTGATTCCGTCTGTCTGACCGACGCGACCCTGAAAACCACCTTCATCAATCGCGCCGGAAGGGAACTGCTGGGCTTGGGCGAAACGGAGGACGTTCGCGCTTATCCCGTTTTCGGAGGCGATTCTGAAGAGCAGCGCGAAGTCTTTGAAGCGGAGATTCTTCCAGCACTCCTGCGCGGGGACCCGTGGTTCGGCGAGTTTCGCCTGCGACACGCCAGGACGCGGGACCCGATCACCGTGGACATGCGCGTTTTCGGCACCTTTGGCGCTTATGGCCAACTGCTCGGCATCGCCAGCTTCAGCCGCGACATTACCGCGCGGCGCCAGGCGGAGGAAACGCGCCAGCGGCTGGCGGCCATCGTGGAGTTCTCCCACGACGCCATCATCAGCGAATCGTTGGACGGGATCATGACAACCTGGAATCGCGGAGCGCAGGCCATCTTCGGCTACAAGCCCGAGGAGGTAGTCGGCAAGCCGATCACCATGCTCGCCTGGCCCGGGTACCAGGACGATATGCAGGAGTTGCTGCACCGGGTGCGCAACGATCAAGTCGTGGAGCACTACGAAACCCTGCGGCGGCACAAAGACGGCAGGCAACTGGTCGTTTCGCTGACGCTCTCACCCATACGCGACGACGCGGGAAAACTGATCGGCATCTCGAAGATTGCGCGCGACATCACCCAGCAGCGGGAACGCGACGAGCTCGCGCGGCGCCAGACCCAGTTGCTGGATCAGGCCTACGAGCCGATCATCGTACGCGATCACCGCGACCGCATCGTCTACTGGAACAAAGGGGCGGAACGTCTCTACGGATGGACGGCGGCGCAGGCCAGGGGGCGCATCACCCACGATCTGCTTCGAACCGGATTCCCGCTCTCGCTTGAAGAAATTGCGAAGCAGCTTGATGAGGAGGGTCACTGGGAGGGCGAGCTGGTGCATGAGACGCGGGAGGGGCAGCGCGTAACCGTGCTGAGCCGCTGGACGCGCGAGCTGGGTGTCGGCGATTCGCATGTGCTGGAAACCAACGTCGACATGTCGGAGCGCCAGCAGCGCCTGGCGCTCGAAGAGCAGGCCCGCCTGGAGCGGCGCTTCCGGCAGTTGCTGGAAGCTGCGCCCGACGCCATTGTCGAGGTATCCAGCGACGGCCAGATCGTGCTCGTGAACCGCATCGCCGAAGAGATGTTTGGATACCAGCGCGACGAGCTGATCGGAAAATCCGTCGATATGCTGGTGCCCGACGCCGTGCGTCCGCAGCACTACCGGCATCGCGACAACTATCTGGAGCATCCGCGCACCCGTCCCATGGGCAGCGGCCTCGAACTGCACGCGCGCAAGCGCGATGGCTCGTTATTCCCCGTCGAAATCAGCCTCAGCCCCATCCATACCGAGGGCGGAGTGCACGTCACCGCGGTCATCCGCGATGTCACCGAGCGCAAGCGTGCGGAGCGCGAAGTCCACCGGCTGCAACAGCAATACACGGGAGAGCTGGAGGCGCGGAATCGCGAAATCGAGCGCGCCAATCGCCTGAAGAGCGAATTCCTGGCCAGCATGAGCCACGAGCTGCGTACGCCGCTGCACACCATCATCGGCTTTGCCGAGCTGCTGCAGGAGGGCAGCGAAGGCGCTCTGAACGATGCGCAGAAGCGCTTCATCGCGCATATCCATCACGATTCGGGACACCTGCTGGAGCTCATCAACGACGTCCTTGATCTGAGCAAGATCGAGGCCGGCGGACTCACGCTGCGGCGGGAGCGCTATCCCCTGGCGCGGAGCATCCGTGAAGCGCTGGACGCGGTGCGCCCGAGCGCGGCGGTGAAGAGCATTCGCATCGAGGATCGCGCAGAGGCGCTGTGCGATGTGGATGCCGACCCTCTGCGCGTTAAGGAAATGCTCTACAACCTGCTCAGCAACGCCGTGAAGTTCACCCCGGAAGGCGGCACGGTGTGGATCGAAGCCGCAGAGGTGAGCGGATTCGCGCGGGTCACCGTGGGCGATACCGGCATCGGGATCCCGCCGGAAGAACAGGAAAATATCTTCGACAAGTTCTACCAGGTGGGCAACACCACCCGCGGCGTGCGCGAAGGCACCGGGCTTGGCCTTTCCATCACCAGGGAACTGGTGCAGATGCACGGCGGCTGGATGGAAGTGGTGAGTGCGCCTGGACGCGGCAGCAGCTTCATGTTCACCCTTCCGGTGGCGAAGCCTGAAGGCGTATCCTGACAGCGGAATTTCCCCGGAATCACCAGAACATCAGGAGCGACACGCGCTCGCACGTTCGCGCGTGAAGGAGCTGAGTACGCTGATGGCTGACCTTGCCAGAAGATTCCTGATCCTGATTGCCGACGACCGCCCCAGCAGCCGCGAATTGCTGCGCACCGTGCTGGAACGCTCGGGCTACGACGTCGTCGAGGCCGGAGACGGCGAAGAGGCGCTGGACCAGGCCCGCGAGCGCCATCCGGACCTGATCCTGCTGGACCTGCAAATGCCCAAACTGGATGGCTACGGGGTGCTGGCGGAGCTGCGCCGCGAGGCGCGCTTCCGCGACCTTCCCATTTGCGCTCTCACCGCCAGCGCCATGCGCGGCGACCGCGAGAAAATCCTCGCCGCCGGCTTTACCGACTATCTGTCCAAGCCCGCCGGGCCCGAATTGCTCCGCGAGACAGTGGCCAGGTTACTGGGCCGGGGGGAGGGATAGAAGTTAGTGCAAGCTACCCGAGCCAGGGCGCGCGCGACGGGTCCTCCTGCGCGGCTGCTGCGCCAGCGCATCTACCACTTTGCCATTGGACCAGATGTAAGCCGGAAGGCCCTCGCGCCGGCGTTCCTCAATGACCTTTCTGACAGCTTCGCGGAAGGCCAGCAGGGCACGCTGGTCGAGAGGCAGGGCATCTGTCGTCGTGGGGTGGGTCATGGCGTTACTCCGAACCGGGTTTCGAGGTCATGAAAGGTCTCAATGTCAAATATACGGACTCTCTGGCCCTGCTCAAGCGCCATAATTTCTGGCGAACTTCCGGAATTGTCAAAGAAGATCCATGAAGTCGCAGCAGACCGATAAAGATTAAAGAAATTTCTCAGCGATCGGGTGAACCGTCTCCGGACTACCTCGACCGGTACATTGTGACCTCCTCTCATCACGCGGATTCTGATTCTGGAGACGAGCAGTTCGACGTTTGGCACCCACAGAAAAAAGAGATGCACCTCATAGCCTTTCTGCTGTAGTTGGCGGATCAGGGATAGATAGCTTCTGCCGGCGAGCGTGGTTTCGAAGCCGAAGGTCTCACCAGCTAAAGACAGGCGTCTGATTTCGTCGAGCATAAGACGGCCCGCCCGGATCGCCGCCTCATCCGGCGCGAGCGGCGCGATTCCTGAGCGATGAGGTCGGCGTTTACGAAGTTGCGGCAATCGGCAAGTGAGGTAGAAATTCCTTTGCGAAAGTCGTCTTGCCTGCGCCATTGGGACCAGCAATGATGTAGACGCTCTTCGTCATGAGATTGCGGTTATAGCAGCCCGTACTTCTTCATCTTGTAGCGCAGCGCGTCGCGGCCGATGCCCAGCGCTCGCGCGGCGTGGGACTGGTTACCCTGCGCGCGTTCGAGCGCGCCCACCACCAGCTGGCGCTCATGCTCCGCCAGAGAAGCTTCGGAAGCAGCCATCGCTTGAGTCCCTGCGTCCCCATCGCCAATTACCGGCTGGGCATAGGCGGCGGCCGCTTCACCGACCACCACCGCAGGCAGATCGCCGACATCGATCTCCTCGCCTTCGGCCATCATGCAGGCGTGCCCGATGGCATTCTCCAGTTCGCGCACATTGCCCGGCCAGGCATGGCGCTCCAACACCAGCCGCGCCCGCGGGGTAACGCCACGAATCGTCTTGCCGTACTGCCGCGCGAAGTGCTCCACGAAATGGCGGATGAGCAGCGGCAGGTCCTCTTTATGCTCGGCCAGCGCCGGCACCGGAATCTCCACCATGGTCAGCCGGTAATAGAGGTCTTCGCGAAACTGGCGATCGGCAACCGCCTGGCGCAGATTCCGGTGCGTGGCCGCAATCACGCGCACGTTGACCTTCTTCGTCTGCAGCGACCCCACGCGCTGAATCTCCTGGTTCTGCAGCGCCCGCAGCAGCTTGGCCTGCGTCGCCAGCGGCATGTCTCCGATCTCGTCAAGAAACAGCGTGCCTTCGCTGGCGGCTTCAAACAGCCCCGGCTTGTCGCGGTCGGCGCCCGTAAATGCGCCTTTCACGTGCCCGAAAAGTTCGCTCTCGAAGAGTGTCTCCACCACCGCCGAACAGTTGAGCACCACGTACTGCCCCTTCACGCCGCTGCGTGTGTGCAGCGCGTGGGCCACAAGATCCTTGCCCGTCCCGGTTGCGCCCTGAATGAGCGCCGAGCGGTAGTGCGGCGCGATGCGGCGAATGCGTGCAAACATTTCCGCCATGCGCTGGCTCGTCCCGATCAGCCCTTCGAATTCCTCTTCACCGCCCAGCGCCTGCCGCTTTCGTGCCTCTTCGATCAGCCGTCCCACCCGCTCGCGCAGCACCGGCAGACGGATGGGCTTTTCCAGATAATCGGCCGCGCCTTTGCGGATCGCCTCCACTGCCGTCTCCGTCGTGTAATGCGCGGTCATCAGCACCACATCGGTGGACGGAGCGAATTCCATGATGCGCGTCAGCACTTCGAGGCCCGACATCTCGGGCATCACCAGGTCGGTCAGCACCAGTTGCGGCCGATGCCGGAGAACCAGCTCCAGCGCCTCGCTGGGGCGCGACGCGGTGTGGATCGTGATGCCCTCATGGGAGAGGGCGGTCGAGAGCAGATCCAGACTACCCGGATTGTCGTCCACAATGACGATCGAAAGGGCCATATGCGGGGAGGGGACAATCAATCTTACTGCACGGCTGAGGATCGAGCCGTCCGGATGCGGATGTGGCACGGTACAGTTCCACAGCCTTCTGCGCGAAAGCACGCACCCGCGGACGCGCCCTGGCGCAGCACGCAGCACCGGACGCAGCGCCCCGCAGTGTGAGCTCGCACACCAAGGCATGTGATTTCAATCACATGGTGCTTTGCGGCGGTTTGGCACGAGCCGTGCTCTATCTCCGGGCAACGCTCCCCAGGAGATCGCACAATGGAAAGAAATCAGGGATGTCTGGACTGTCCGGCACGCGGCAAGCACCTCTTCTGCGGTATGGAAGACGCTTCGCTCACCAAGTTTGATCCACTCGGAACCATCGTCCAGTTCGGCGGCGGCGGCGTCATCTTCCGCGAGGGCGATAACTGCGGATCCGTGCACGTCCTCTGTTCCGGCCGCGTTAAGCTCTCGGCGACCAGCCGGGAGGGCCGCACCCTGATTCTGAAGATCGCCCGGGCGGGCGAAGTTCTGGGCCTCTCCGCTGCGCTGGCCAACCAGCCTTACGAAGTGACGGCGGAAACCGTGGAGCCTTGCCGGCTGAAAACCATCCGCCGCCAGGCTCTGCTCGATTTCCTGGATCGCAACCCCGATGCCAGCATGCGGGCGGCGCGCGCCGTCGCCCAGGAGTACAAGGCTGCGTTCGCTGAGGTTCGGCGTCTGGCCCTCCCCGCCACCGCCTCAGGCCGCGTTGCCGGTCTCCTGCTCGAGTGGAGCCGCGAGCAGGCGCCGGCCAACAGCCAGAACGGCCGCTGCATGATGACCCTCACCCACGAAGAGATTGCTTCCATGACCGCGACCACGCGTGAAACCGTGACGCGCGTGCTGGGACAATTGCGGCGGGATCAGCTCATTCAGATCCGCGGCGCTGCTCTCACCGTCCTGCAACCACAGGCCCTCGAGCGGCTCGCTGTCTAAGGCATCCTCCCAACCAACTGGACTCGATTTGATGTACTGAAGTCTTTTCACGAGGCAGCCCAAAAAGCTGCCTCGTTTCTTGTGTGGCGATGCCTCAGGTCTGGTACCACGGGATATTGATGACCACGATGCGCTGATTGCCGCGCACCAGCAGCATCAGCTTCAGCAGGCTGGAACGCTGGTTGTGCAGCAGAGCTTCCCACCAGTGGCGCACCACCAGTTCCGGCACCAGCACGGCAATATGGCGATCGCCATGCTGCTTCTCTTCCGCCAGAACGAACTCCAGCAGCGGCATCAGAATCAGCCGGTAGGGCGATTGAATGCGCGTGAAGGTCGGCTCCGGCATGCCCGCGCTGCGCAGAGGCGCGGCGATCTTTTCCTCCCACATCAGCGCCAGCTCGTCGTGTCCGTGATCCACGTCCGGCGAGTCGATATGAACCACATGGATGTCGGATGAAATGGACAGCGCAAAACGAATGGCCTTGGCTGAGATGCGGCTCCATCGGTCCATGGGGATCACCACGACCGGGGAATGGATGTTGGTCACCGTCAGCGGATCGGGGCACGTGGTTTCACGCGAGACGCGGCTATAGTGCCGTTTGACCGCAACCATCAACAGAATCATGCACGGAATCAGCAGCGCTGTAACCCACGCGCCGGCCAGGAATTTCGTCGCCAGCACCACCACAGTGGTGATCCCTGTGGCCACGGCGCCGAGGCCGTTGACGAGGATCCGCGCCGTCGCTCCGTGCCCACCTCGGCGCTTCCAGTGCAGCACCATGCCCGCCTGCGAGAGCGTAAAGGCGAGGAACGCTCCGATGGCGTAGAGCGGAATCAGACGGTCGGTGATGCCGCCAAAGAGGATCAGCAGCGCAGCCGTCAGCGCCACCAGCACGTAGATGCCCCAGGAGTACAAGAGCCGCCGCCCGCGAAAGGTGAAGACGTGAGGCAGGTAGCCCTGGAGCGCGATGGCGCGCGTGAGACGGGGAAAGTCCGCAAACGCAGTGTTCGCGGAGAGCGCGAGGACCACCAGAATCGACCCGATCGTCAGATAGTAGAACCACCCCGTGCCCATCACCGCCGCCGTCAGTTGCGAGAGCACGCTCTGATAGCCGGCGCCGCCCGGCTCGGTGGCGCCGATGCCGTAGATACGGCAGAGAAGGGCAATCCCTGCGAGCAGCACGATCAGCAGAAGGATGATGACGGTCAGCGAGTGGCGCGCGTTTTTGCGCGTTGGGTCGCGGAACGCCATCACCCCGTTGCTGACGGCTTCCACGCCGGTCATCGCCGTGCAGCCGCTGGAGAACACCTTGAGCAGCAGCCACCAGGTCACGGCTGCGGTGACCATGGGCAGGCGCGGTGGAGCGACCACGGGGACGGGGTGACCGCCGCTCGACAAGCTGCGAAAGATTCCCACGCCAATGACCACCAGCAGCGTGCCGAGGAAAAAATAGGTGGGAACCAGGAAGACGACGCCCGTATCGCGCACCCCGCGCATATTCACGAGCGTGAGCAGGATGAGCACGCCCAGACAAATAGCGAGAGTATGCGGCTGCAGCGACGGAACGGCGGAGATCAGCGCTCCTACCCCCGCGGAAATGCCGACCGCAGCGGTCAGCACGTAATCGATCATCAGCGCTGAAGCAGCCAGCAGGCCGGCACGCATGCCCAGGTTCTCACCCGCGACGGTAAAGGAGCCGCCGCCATGCGGGTACGCTTCGATGGTCTGGGAATAGGAGAAATACAGAATCGTCAGCAGAATGAGGATCGCCGCGGTGACCGGAACGATGTAATGAATGCCGCCTAGTCCCAGCGGGATCAGCAGCGTCAGCGCAGCTTCCGGGCCGTACGCGGCGGAGCTGAGTGCATCGAGCCCGAAGATGGGGATTCCGGCGGCGGGGCCGATATGCTCGGCGCGCTCTTCCGAGGTAGGAAGCGGCCGGCCAAACAACAAGTCAGAGATCCGCATACGTTATGAATGATCCTGGCAGGTTTGAGCGGTCTATGGAGTCAGATTCTTTGTGAAAAAGTGGGCCATGTACCCGTCGGCCTCCTTCGTTTCGGGCAGGCGAACATTGTTCCAGAACGCGTGCGGCAATCCTTCAAACACGATGAGTCGCGCGTCGTCGTTGCCCGCGCGCAGAAAGGCGCGGTGCAGAATCGTAGTGCCGCTCAGCAGCAGGTCGCGCTCGCTGGTGATGAACAGCGTCGGCGGCATGCCGCGCAGATCCGCAAAGAGCGGCGACAGAACGGGATTGCGCGGGTCCGTCTTGCCCACGTAGCCGGGATCGTGCGGCCCGGCTGCCGGCGGATCGAGATGCCCGGAGAGCCCGTTGAGCGAGTACATGGCTGAAGAATCGCCAGCGCGGCTGAAGTCCCCGAGGCCGGAGAAGATGCCCAGCGCTCCAGGCTCCGGCAGCCCCAGGTGTTTCAGCTCCACTGCCACCTCGCCGGTCAGAATCGCTCCCGCTGAAGTTCCGTAGATGGCGATGTGCCGAGGCTTGTAGGTCCTGAGCATCGCCTTGTACACCGCAACTGCGTCATCGACGGCGGCGGGAAACGGATACTCCGGCGCCAGACGATAAAGAACTGCGACCACCTTCATGTGAGTCAGATTGGCAATAGGAATGGTCTCCGTCAGCGAACCCGAATCCGAGTTGAATCCGCCGCCGTGCAGATTGATCAGCACGCAGTCGGGAATCATACCGGTAAGCGGCGTGACAATCCTCACCGGGACGCCAGCGATGGTGCTCTGCGTAAGGTTCACGGGATAAATCTGACGCGCGGCCTCTCCGGCGCGCGCCTGCCACGTATCGGTTCCCTGGCGGCGCTGCGTCAGCGAATAATGCGGCTCCGCGTCGGGGACTCGCTGCGCGAGCATCGCCTTTGCCTGCGGGCTCAGATCGGGCGGAACGGGCACCACCCGCGTCACATGCGCCGTGCCGCTGGCGTCGATGTAGCTGGTGTCGCTGTTGGGCGCCTGCGCGGCGGTGGTGGCCTGTTGCGCCGACGCGATGCTGAACGCGAAAAGAATCAGAGGTAGGCCAACTCGAAGCATCGGGTTCTCCTGCGCTGGAAGTTGGCATGGTATCAGAACCGAGGATGCCTCACTCGTCTGCGCTGAGAGTGCATGCGGTCCGGTTGTTGACTGGAAGCGATCCTGGGTTCACCTAAAAAGCAAAAGGCCCGCTTTCCAGCGGGCCTGCTTCAGAGGCATTTGGGGGGACATCCGGAAGTGACTTGAGGGGCTCGCGATTTCTGCGAGCATGGTGCAAGAAGAGTCTCTGTAAACCAGGTAGGTTGGTTACACCTGAAGTTGCCTCTGTCGTTGCTGATATAGATGCAGCTTCTGGGCTGAGGTTGGCTGTCAGGCGGAGGAAAATTCAAATATTTTTTTTGACGGCTCTCAAGGCAAGTCTTTTCAGCAGCTTGCAGGCCCCAGGTAACCCCTCAGCCCAGAGGCAGGTAGTACTGCGTCCCGCGCACCGGCTCCGCAAGCCGCTTGAGCAGCATCTGCAGATCGCGGTTGTTGTTTACGAAATCGATGTCGCTGGTGTTGACCACCAGCAGATCGCTGCCCGAATAGTGAAAAAAGAAGTGCTCGTACGCTGACGTTACCTGCTCAAGATACTTGTCGCTGATGGCGCGCTCGCCCGGCACGCCCTTGCGGCGGATGCGCTGCTTCAGCGCCTCTGGCGAGGCCTGCAGATAAATCACCAGCTCCGGCGTGGGCACTTCCGCGCGAAACATCTGGTAATAGCGGTTGTAAAGGTCCAGCTCCGCATCGGTCAGATTGATGTATGCGAAGATCTTGTCCTTCTCGAACAGATAATCGGCGACCACCGGGATGCTGAAATCGCCCAGCTCGCGCTGCTGCTCGTAGCGCTCCATCAGGAACCACATCTGCGTCGGCAGCGCCATGCCCGCCTGCCCCTCGTAAAAGCGGTCGAGAAACGGATTGTCTTCCGGCTCGACCACTCGCCGTGCGTGCAGCGTCTCGGCCAGCACCCGGGCCAGGGTCGACTTGCCCGCGCGGATGGGGCCTTCCACGGCGATGAATCGGGGCTGTTCGAAAAGCTTGGCCATGGCAGCGAAGGAAAGTCGAAGATACCACGACCGCGCCTCAAAGTGAACCCGGCTTAGACTGGTAACAAAATGCTCGCACTTCTCGCTACTGCCGGAGCCGCGGCCGGTCTTGCCGCCGGCGGATACACCTGGGCCGCGCTCTCGCCACAGTCCCAGATCTTCGGGCGAACCATCGTCGCCGGGAGCGATCCGGCGGAGTTCGCGCTGACCTACGATGACGGTCCAAACGAGGCGTGGACGCCGCAACTGCTCGATCTGCTGGCGCAGCGCAACGTGTGCGCAACATTCTTCGTGATCGGGAAGTTCGTGCGCCAGCGTCCGGATCTGGTGCGCGCCGTTCGCACCGCCGGGCACCTGATCGGCAACCATACCGTCTCCCATCCATGGCTCACGCTGGAGAGCCCTCGCCGTGTGCGCGAGGAGCTGGCCGGATGCAACGCGGCCATCGAAGACGCGATCGGCGAGCGTGTGCGCTTCTTTCGGCCTCCGCATGGCGCGCGCCGCCCCGACGTGCTGCGTGCAGCCCGCGACCTCGGCCTGACGCCGGTGCTGTGGAACGCGATGGGTTTCGACTGGCGGCCGAGCTCCGCCGAACAGATCGCGGTGCATCTGGAGCGCGGCATCGCGCGCAACCGCCGGCGCGGACGCGGGTCGAATCTCCTCCTGCACGACGGTGGGCATATCGCCATGGGCGCGGATCGTGGACCGTCCGTGGCAGCCACACGGTTGATTTTCGATCGGCACGCGCCTGGAGCCGTCCGCTACGTCACTGTCGACACCTGGGCGTGAGCGAATTCGAGATTTCGTGCTGCAGGGAACCGTGGGCCACGCTGGACCGTATGACGAAGATAAGGAGATTTGTCCCCTATGCTGCTGGAGGATATTCGCTACGCGCTGCGCCAGTTTTTCAGGACGCCAGGTTTCACCATCACCGCGATCCTGACCCTGGCGCTGGGGATTGGCGCGACCACGGCGATCTTTACGCTGATTCATGCCGTGCTGCTGCAGTCGCTGCCGGTGGTCAAGCCGAGCCAGCTGATCCGCATCGGGGACAACGAGAACTGCTGCATCAACGGCGGCATGCAAGATGATTGGTCGCTGTTTTCGACCGAGCAGTACCGGGAATTCCGCGACCACACGCCGGGCTTCGCGAGCCTGGCGGCATTCCAGGCAGGGCGCACCGAGGTGGGCGTGCGGCGCGAGGGCAGCAACCACCCCGCAGAGGCGTTTCCGGCGGAGTTTGTCTCCGGCAACGCATTCGAGACCTTCGGGCTGCAAGCCTGGGCGGGACGGCTGCTGCAGCCCAGCGACGACACCAAAGGCGCCGCACCTGCGGCGGTGATGAGCTACCGCACCTGGCAGCAGAAGTTCGGGCAGGACCGCTCGGTGGTGGGTGCAACCTTCCTGATCAACGGTCAGGCATTCACTGTCGTGGGTATTGGGCCGCCGGGATACTTCGGGGAGAAGCTGACCAGCGATCCGCCGGCGTTGTGGCTGCCGCTGAGCGCCTCGCCGCTGGTGCAGAACGGCAGCTTCAATGTACTGGATGAGCCGGAGCTGACCTGGCTGAACCTGATTGGGCGGCTGCAGCCGGGCGCGAACACGAAGCAGATGGAGGCGCAACTACAGGTGGAGCTGCGCGATTTTCTGCGCAGCCCCCTGTCGAAGGTGGATCCGGCCGAGAAAGTTCTGATTCCAAAACAGACCCTGCACCTGAGTTATGGCGGAGGAGGCGTGCAGCAGATGCAGGATCAGTACAAGTCCGAGCTGGACCTGCTGATGTGGATCTCGGCGTTCGTCCTGCTGATTGCCTGCGCGAACCTTGCAAATCTCATGCTGGTGCGCGCCACAGCTCGCAGGACGCTGACCTCGGTGCGGGCAGCGCTGGGGGCTCCGCGCCGCCGGTTAGTGATGCAGGCCCTGACGGAAAGTGTGGTGCTGGCGGTAGTGGGCGGCCTGGCTGGGCTGTGCGTGGCTTACGGGGGCGCGCGGCTGCTGCTGGATGCTGTGGCGGGCAAGAGCTATCTGCCGATTCACGCCACGCCCTCGCCGCAGGTGCTGGGTTTCGCGTTCGCGATTTCGCTGCTGACGGGGATGCTGTTTGGTGCGGCGCCAGCGTGGATGACCGCCCATGCCGATCCCATCGACGCCTTACGAGGGGCGAACCGGTCGACGCGGCACAGCGGGCTGTGGACGCAGAAGATTCTGGTGGTAGCCCAGGCTGCTGTCTCCCTCGCCCTGCTGTGCGCGGCGGGGCTGCTGATCCGCTCGCTGACCAACCTGCAGCACCAGCATTTCGGGTTTGAGACGCAGAACCGATACATCGTGCACATCGATCCGCAGATGGCGGGCTACCAGGCACCCCAGACGGACGCCTTTTTCCGGCAACTGCACGACACCCTGGCGGCCATTCCGGGCGTCAGGAACGTGACCTATTCGACGTACAGCCCGATGGAGGGCGACAACTGGGGCGAGGAGGTGTACATCGAGGGCCAGACGCCGCCGCCTCCGGGCAGCGGCCGCAACGGCGCGTCGTGGGTGCGGGCGAGTCCCGGGTATTTCGAGAATATCGGCACGAAGATCATCGCCGGGCGCGGGTTCACCGAGCAGGACAACGCGACGGCTCCCAATGTCGCCGTGGTGAACGAGGCGTTTGCGAAGAGGTTCTTCAAGAACGGAGACGCGCTGGGACAGCACTTCGGCGACTTCGACCAGAAATTCGCAGGGAACTTCACGATTGTGGGCGTTACGGAAAACACACAGTACTGGGACCCGGACAGCACGATCCGGCCGATGTTTTTCCTGCCTGCGTCGCAGTGGATCACGTACCAGGAAAAGATGCTGCAGATGGAGGAAAACGTATCGCACCTGGAGATGAACGCGGTCGAGATTCAGACCGTGGGCGCGGTGCCGGGGCTGGAAGCGCAGATCAGACGCGCGCTGACGCAAATAAATCCCAACCTGACGATGCTGAACTTCGAAACCTTCCAGCAACAGGTGCAGGATGAATTTTCGCAATCCGAACTCATGGTGAAACTCACTTCTGTGTTCGGGCTGCTGGCGCTGGTGCTGGCGGGTATTGGACTGTACGGCGTGACCGCCTACTCCGTCGCGCAGCGGACCAGCGAGATCGGCATCCGCATGGCGCTCGGCGCGAACCGCGGCGGCATCGTGAAGATGGTGCTGCGCAGTGCCTTCCTGCAGGCGGGAATTGGCCTGGTCATCGGCATTCCTGGCGCGATTGTGGCCGGTCATTTCATGGCCAGTCAGCTTTACGGCGTGCGGCCCTGGGATCCCGCGGTGCTGGTTTCAACCGCGGTGATTCTGGCCATAGCCGCATTTCTCGCGGCCGTCATTCCCGCGCGCCGCGCTGCCGGCGTGGAGCCGATGACGGCGCTGCGGGTGGAATAACGCCCCGAGCGTGTCGCCGAGCTCTTTGCTCAAGTCCCGCTCGGGCGTGCCGATACCAACCCGCACGCCCTGCGCCACACTGAGGGCTCCTACGCCCCCTGTCCCAGCACCTTCGGCACGTCAATTCCCAGCGCCGTCGCCAGGGAATGCTGGTGATCCTGTTCCTGGGTGATGATCTGGCGCAGCTGCTCGGCCAGAGCATAGTGCCCGACCGCTTCTGCCTGCTTCACGCGCTGCCGGTAATTGCGGATCGTCTCCGTCTCGTTGTCGAGATCGAAGCGCAGCATCTCCTCGGCCTTTTTGGAGAGCTTCACGGTCTTGGGCGTAGCCGTGGGCATGCCGCCCAGATAATCGATCTGATCCGCGAGAATCATGGCGTGTTGCAGCTCTTCCGTAGCGTGCACCTTCAGCTCCGCGGCGATATTCATCCACTCCGCCCCGGAGAGAACGTTGCTGTATACGGTGTAGGCGATGATGGCCTGGTATTCGCGCGCCAGGTCCTCGTTGAGCGCGTCGATGAGCGCCTTCAGGGCCTGCTCGTTCGTCTGTTCGGCTTTCTTGTCCGGCATCGTCGTTTTCCTCTCCGATCAGGTTAGCGTATTTGTCTTTAGATTCGCGTCAGGGCGCGACGTGCTTTCTGATGCACAGAATCGACCCCTCGCTTCTCCTAAACCGTCATCTCGCGCAGTGTCGAGCTGACCGTCAGCCTCGGCTCCGTCACGCGCTGGACCTCATCGACGGTGAGCCCCGGAGCGATCTCCTCCAGCACTAGCCCCTCCGGGGTCACCCGGATCCACGCCATTTCGGTGGCGATGGTGTCCACCACGCGCACGCCGGTAAGAGGCAGCGTGCACTTCTTCAGGATTTTGGGCGCGCCGTCCTTCGTGGTGTGCTCCATGGCGACGATCACGCGGCGGGCGCTGGCGACGAGATCCATGGCGCCGCCCATCCCCTTGACCATCTTGCCCGGGATCATCCAGTTGGCCAGTGTCCCTTCCTCGTCGACTTCCATCGCCCCCAGTACGCTCAGGTCGATGTGCCCTCCGCGGATCATCGCGAACGAGTCGGCGCTCGAAAAGTAGGATGCCCCCGGCAGCGCCGAAACCGTTTCCTTGCCGGCGTTGATCAGATCGGGGTCCTCTTCGCCCGCCAGCGGATACGGCCCCACGCCGAGCATCCCATTCTCAGACTGCAAAACGACCTCGATGCCGGGCGGAACGTGGTTGGCGACCAGCGTCGGCAGGCCGATCCCCAGGTTTACGTAGTAGCCATCGCGCAGCTCCTGGGCCACGCGGCGCACAATGCGCTCGCGTTTCTCGGCCGCGCGGCGCGCGGACTCGGGGCCGGCATCGCGGGCCGCGGGTGAAGAGTGCCGGGGATTCTGTACAGTGGACATGCCGTATGCCTCCCGCCGTTTTCAATATACGGGCACGATCGCTCCTCCGGGGTACGCTGCTGGTTCTCCTCAGCCTCGTGGTGGCCCTGGTGTGCGGTGGATTTCCGGACGTTCGTCCGACGGCGTGGCTCATCCTGCCGGCGGCCGGAGCGGTGCTGGGCACGGTCGATACCACGCGCTGCCTGCGCCGGAAGTGGAGCTTTTATCACGGAGGGGTGCTGTTGCTGCTCTACGCCGACGTGCTGGTGCTGGCGCTGATCTTTTTCCTGCTGCTCTATCCCTGGGCGAAGTGGCTGCAGTAATGCAGCCTGTGGCCTGTGGCTAGCTCACAGCGGCGGCAGCTTCTGTGTGCTGCTGCAGCGACTCCTCGTACGGGGCCCGCAGAACGCCGCGTTCCGTGATGATGGCCGTGACGTAGCGCGCAGGGGTCACGTCGAAAGCGGGGTTCTCGATGCCGACTCCGTTTGGCGTGAGCTGTTTTCCCGCGTGGTGGGTGACCTCGCGGGCGGACCGCTGCTCGATGGGGATGGCGTCGCCGGTAGCGGTTTTCAGATCAATCGTCGACCACGGCGCGGCGACAAAGAACGGGATGCCGTGCTCCTTCGCGAGAATGGCGACGTTGTACGTACCGATCTTGTTGGCAACATCGCCGTTGGCGGCGATGCGGTCCGCGCCAACCACGACGGCCTGGATTTTTCCCTGGCGCATCAGGCTGGCCGCCATGTTGTCGCAGATCACCGTAGTCGGGATGCCATCGTGCATCAGCTCCCAGGCGGTGAGGCGTGCTCCCTGAAGAAACGGCCGCGTTTCGTCGGCATAAACATGAATCTCGTGGCCCTGTTCGACGGCGGAACGGATGACGCCGAGCGCGGTGCCATAGCCGCACGTGGCCAACGCCCCCGCATTGCAGTGGGTGAGGACGCCGCCCCGCTGGGGCAGAAGCGCCGCACCGTGTGCGCCCATCTGCCGGCAGGCTTGGATGTCCTCCTCGTACATGGCCCGAGCTTCCGCGACCAGGCCGTCGCGAACCGTCGCGGGCGTGGCGCCGGTTTGCGCAGCCAGCTCGGCAAACCGGATTTTCATTCGCCCGATGGCCCAGAAGAGGTTGACAGCGGTGGGTCGCGTGGCCGCAAGAGTGCTGCACATGATCTCAAACTCCGCGGCCAGGGCAGCAACCGTGGCAGCCTGACTATTCCTGACTCCGAGCGCGAGGCCCATCGCTGCGGAAACGCCGATGGCCGGGGCGCCGCGGACGACCATTGTGGAAATCACGTCCGCAACTTGCTGGTAACTGGTAGCGAGAACGTACGTTTCTTCCAGAGGCAGGCGGGTCTGATCGAGAAAGCGGACGCCGTCGGCGGTCCATTCAAGCGTGGGAATCATCGATTCCAGTGTAAAGGGTAGGGCCGGAGCGGCCAAAACCCGATGGGCGATCGTGGATTCTTTAGCCGGGGAATCAGGTATGAAACTTTGTCGTCACAATTTCGTCGAAACTCCTTAGCAAAATCATTAGATTGATGTTAAAGTTTTTTCGCCGGTTCCCGACAACCAAAGGTAGATTCCTGCGTGCGGGGTTTGGGGTACGGCTTTGAGGAGAGGCTCGATTTGACTGATCTGCCGCGTGAGTTGAGCACGAAGAAAGCGCGCACCAAGCTCCAGTGTCCCAATTGCGGACAGGAGCAGCTCGCACGAATTGCCCGCAATGGAGTCCTTCGCGAGAAGCTCTACCCGCTGTTTGGTTTGTACCCCTGGGAATGCGCGATTTGCCGGAAGCAGTTTCTGATCCGGAGGCGCAGCGGCAGCTATCGCCGGGTTCCTGACCGCAGTTCGGCGGCAAACGAACAAATTCCTTCAACGCAACAGCCTTCGGTCCGCTAACTGCTACTGGACGGCTGCCCCAAACTTGCTTTCGATCTCTCCGGCTGCCGCGCGAATCGCGTCGAGCGGCCCGAGTGCTGGCAGGTTTGCACCCAGCCGCTCCAGCTCAGCCACCGCTAACTCCGTTGCAATATTGCCCACCAGCGCATCCTGCGCGAAGGGGCAGCCGCCAAATCCTCCCATTGCCATGTCGAAACGCCGGCATCCGGCACGGTAGGCCGCGGCAATCTTTGCCGCCACGTCCGCCGGCCGTGAGTGCAGGTGGACGCCGATCTCGATACCGTCCTCGATCGAACCAAGCACCGCGCTCATCAGTTGCGCGACCTGCTGCGCGCTGGCGAGGCCTACAGTGTCGGCGAGAGATATCTGCGTGATGCCCGAGTCGGCGAGCAGATCGCAGGCCGCCACGACCTCATCCGGGTCCCACGCGTCGCCGTAAGGATTGCCGAATGCCATGGAAATGTAGGCGACCACGCCCAGACCAGCCTGAAACGCGGCCTGGCCGATCGCGTCCAGGGTCTCGATGGAATCCTCAGGCGTCTGGTTCTGATTGCGGCGCAGGAATTCCGGGGAGACGGAGTAGGGAAATCCGAGAGTCGACACGGTTCCGCATTCGACGGCGCGTTCCGCGCCTTTCTGGTTGACCACAATCCCAATAATCTCAACGTCCGCGGGTGGATCAAGCAGGTCCAGAACCTGCTCCGAGTCGGCCATTTGCGGAACAGCTTTCGGAGAAACGAACGAAACGGCGTCGATGTGGCGAAAGCCCGCAGCAATCAGCGTCCGCAGATAATCGGCCTTTACTTCGGACGGGATGGATTTGGGCAGCGCCTGCCACGCATCGCGGGGGCATTCGACAATTTTGACCGCGTCGTTCATGGCTCAGAGGGCGAAGCGCCAGCGCAGCGTGAAATCCGCGCACAACAACAACCCGTAGGGTATCAGGGCGAGGCCAGTCCACGAACGCCAGCGCGGGCGCAGCAGCGTAAAGACAAAAAACGCGGTGGCTACGAGTGTGGCCGCCGAGTTCCACCGCGATACCCAGTCGTAAAGGCTGGACTGCATGGCGAAGAGCATGTCCCAAACGGTGCGCGGCGGCAGATGGAAGACCAGAGGCCCGGCGGCCAAAGATGCGTGCAGCCAGAGCGCCAGCTCGAGAATGCAATACGCCAGCGATGGCAGAGACAGGGCCGCGAGCGGCGTCAGCAGCAGGAAAAAGGCCCGATCCGAATTCTGGTCACCACGGATGGCCTCAGACATGGCGTTCCATACGTTGGATGCATAACTCCTTCGCCAGTGGTGGGCACAGCAGGAGGTAGTAGTCGTCGGGTGTGGCGCGGTCGTCCTGGTGCCAGTCAGAGTAGAGCAGACGCACCCCGAGCACGCTCTCTTCGCAGGGCGGCCGCTCGTAGCGCTCCTGAAACTGCCGCTGCCGAACGCTGAGGGCGATCAGTTCCTGGGTGACCGGAAAGGAGCGCAGCTCGTTGGGAGGCACAACGAAGCCGGAAAGCGGGCGCTCGATGGCGAGGTGGGGTTCGTCGCGCAGCCAGAGGCGATAGCCGGAGAGGCGGAAGGAGCGCTCGCCGTCGTTCCACACATCCGCCGCGACCTGCGGCCACGAGACGGTGTCGTAGTAGTACTCGCCGCCGGAGCTGCGGTCTCGACGGTACGTGACCGTGACCGGCCGGTGCGCGAAGCGGTCCGTCGTCTCGGCGCGGATGCCCATCCAGAACCGTGGCTGAACCGTGATGCGGGCCAGCCATTGCTCGCGCTGCAGGGCGATCGCCGCTTCCGCTGCGGCCAGCGAACGGCGCGATACGTGAAGATACGTCAGGGTGACGGCGGCGGTGATGACGGAGGCGAAGAAGGTGAACAGCGCGCCCAGCGCGAGGGCGAAGGTGTCGCCGCGCCGGTGCCACTCAATCAGGAAGACCAGCACAAGGACCCCACAAAGGAGGGTCAGGGCAATCAAAGCGATCAGGAAGCGCAACCGCAGCTGGGTTACGATCATCCGCGCCAGCATGCGATGGCGGGTCATCCTGGACTCCGCTTTCCCAAGCCGATCATGATCTCTCCCCGGATCCTATTGACCGATGTGAGAGAAGACCACGATGACCAGGAGGCCGCTGAAGTGCGCGGCCAGACCGAGGCAGAACGCCCGCAGAAACCTGCCGGCGCGAAAGGTGACCGTCATCAGCAGCCCGTAAAGAGGGAACTGGAGGTAGAGCATCCATTGCGTCAGCCTGCTGGTGAGGTCGCTGGAAAGATGCAGCGCCGGCTCCTGCACTACCAGGACCCATGGATAGAGAAGCGAGAAAACTTTGGGCCCCTCCAGCGCGACGACATCGGCGAAACGCACGATAAAGGGATCGAGAATCAGGCACACGAGCAGGGGCCAGAAGGCATGGGAGCCTGCGCTCCAGAAATGGGTCTTCTTTTTCGGACTGCTGCCTTTGCCAGCATCCGCGGAACTGGACTTGCGCGTTCGCGCTGCTGCACTTGAGGACATGTGTGCAGCATAACTCCTCACCGGGCAAACCGAACCACCTCAGGTATTCAGAGTGTTACCTCGGTAAGATTCTGGCCAGGTGCACCTGCATTTCCAGCCGCTTCTATTCCGTCCGCAGCGCCTCCATGGGTTCGACCGAGGCCGCCCGCCGGATGGGAATCAGAGCAGCCAGCATTCCCGCGCCCGCCATTGCCAGCCCGAGGGCCGCCAGCAATCCCGCCTGGTGGCTGAAGTGGATCATCACCACCGATCCGATCAGCCGCTGCGCCGCCCAGGTCAGCCCAAACCCGGCAACAATTCCCACCGCCAGCAGGATCGATACCCGTCGCAGCACCAGCGTGGCCACCTCGCCCCGCGACGCGCCCAGCGCCATGCGGATGCCGATGTCCCGCGTGCCGATCTCCACTTCGTGGCTGATCAGCCCGTAGAGGCCCACCACCGCCAGCAGCACCGCCAGCCCGGCAAAGATGCCGAACAGCCAGCTCTCCATCCGCTGCATCGCCAGTTGGTCGGAGATGATTTCGTCCATCGTCTCCGGCGCGCGGAACGGCAGCGTTGGATCGATTTCGTGGAAGACTCGCCGCAATGAACCGATCTCCGCCTTCGGATCTCCCGTCGTGCGCACAATCAGGTTCGTCGACATCAGGTAAGTCTGGATGTCCTTAGGCGGAATCTCCGTCAGCAGGTAATCCATCTCCGGCAGCGGTTTTTGGTTCAGGTCCTGGCGAACGTCGGTGACCACGCCCACGATCGCCGTCTTCTCGTCGGCTTTGTCGCTGTCGTCCAGATGCTGGCCCACAGGATCCAGTCCCGCCGGGATGAATTTCTTCACGAACGCCTGATTCACCACGATGGTTCCCGCTTTATTCGAAGAGACATCGATGGAGGGCGACAGCATCCGCCCCTGCAGGAGATGAATCCCCATCGCGTCGAAGTAGCCGGGCGAAACGTAACGCACTTCGGCCAGCGTCACCTCGTTCGGTGGATAAGGCGGCTGCCCGCTGATGTGAATCTCTGAGTTCGAGCCCCAGTTCTGGATGGGAACGATGTCGTTCAGCCCCGCTCCCTCCACGCCGGGCAGGTGGCTCACCCGATCCAGCATCGGCTGATAGAAATTCGCCCAGGCATCCGCATGTTCGTACCGCCCCGGCGACAGATCGATCTCCGCGGCCATAATGTGTTGCGGATCGAAACCCAGGCTCTCGTTGCGGGTATCTGCAATCACCCGCAGCAACACTCCCGCGACCACCAGCAATACCAGTGACAGAGCCACCTGGCTCACGATGAAGACCGAACGCAGCCGGTGTTGCCCCCGCGATGTGCCCGCGGCGCCGCCGCTGCGCAGCGCGTGGCTGGGATCGGCGCCGGAGAGCCGCAGCGCCGGAAACAGGGAAGCCGCGATGCTGGTGGCAACCGAAATTGCCAGAGCCGCCGCCAGCACCACTCCGTCGATATGCACGTCGGCGCCGCGCGACAGGGCATGGGCCAGGAAGGTCTTCATCCCCGCCAGCAGAATGGCTGCCAGCGCCACGCCCCCCACCGCTCCCATCGCCGCCAGCAGCAGGCTTTCCGTCAGGATCTGCCGGATCAGCCGTTGCCGGTTGGCCCCCACCGCCGCGCGCAGCGCCATTTCACGCTCGCGCTTCACGCCGCGCGCCAGCAGCAGTCCCGCCACGTTGACGCAGCCGATCAGCAGCACCGCCAGCACCGCGGCCGCCAGCACCCACAGCGCACCGGACGAATCCCCGTTCACGCTGTCCGTCAGGCTCACCAACTGTATCTTGCGGCCGCCATCGGTGTCCGGGTACGCCCGGCCGAGATTCGCCATGACGGCGTTCAGATCCGCCTGCGCCTGCTGCCGCGTCACTCCCGCTTTCAGTCGTCCCACTGTACGCAGCCAATGGTCGCCGCGCCGGTCCACCAGCGCCGGATCGGGATGCAGCGGCCTGTAGATCGCGTCCGTCCTGCTCAGCGGATAGCGGAAGCCCGCCGGCATCACGCCGACACACGTATACGGCTTTCCATCCAGGTCGATGGTTCGGCCGATCACGTCCCTTCGGCCGTCGAAATTTGTCTTCCACACCTGGTAGCTCAGCACCGCTACGTCGTTCTTTCCCGGCTCGTCTTCTCCGGGGCGAAAGGTCCGCCCCAGAATGGGCGCCACGCCGAACACGTCAAAGAAATCGTCCGATCCCTGCACCGATTGCAGCGCCACCGGTCCCGAAGGAGTCTGCAGGTTGACGCTGCCATAAGCCCACACTACCGAGAGAGCCGAGAACACATGGTTCTCTGCCCGGAAATCCTTGAAACTCGGCAGGGAAAATGGCTGCGTGTAGCCTTCCTTCGCCAGCGTCACCGGTGCGTAGATCCTGTCCGGCTGGCTGTATGGCAACGGTCGCAGGATCACCGCATCCACCACGCTGAAGATGGCCGTCGCCGCGCCCACGCCCAGAGCCAGCGTTAGCACCGCAATTACCGTGAATCCAGGCGCCTTGTGCAACTGCCGTAAGGCGTAGCGAACATCCTGAAGCAGCGTTTCCATGCGGGGCGTCTCCTTGAACTGGCTTTGCTGGGCTCATCTTCACGCAGCAATGCACAGACCATTCCCTCGCAGATAAGGCTGTTCAGTCAAGGGAACTTAGCAGCCTTCGACAGGCATCTGCGCAAACAAATTGTCCGAAAGCGGGCGATTCTGTTCGGATTCGAACAGGAGGATTGTCAGCGTCGCAGCGGTTTCAGGTCTGCAAAATCCCAGGATTGAACCTGGGCACATCCGGATTCAGCGCCGCAGCTTCCAGCGCCAGCATCAGCGCCTCCCGCGTTTTTGCCGGGTCGATGATCGCATCCACCCACAACCGCGCCGCGGCGTAGCGGCAATCGGTCTGCTCGGCGTAGGTGGCTTTGGTCGATGCGAACAGTTCCTGCTTCTCCTCCTCGCTCAGCTTCCGCCCGTCGCGCTCCAGTTGGCGGATGCGGATCTCGACCAGAGTATTCGCCGCCGACTCGCCGCTCATCACCGCATAGCGCGCCGTAGGCCACGCAAAGACGAAGCGCGGATCGTAGGCCTTGCCGCACATCGCATAATTGCCCGCGCCAAAGGAGCCGCCGACGATCACGGAGATCTTGGGCACCACCGAATTCGCCACGGCCGTGACCATCTTGGCCCCGGAGCGGATGATGCCGCTCCATTCCGCATCCCGCCCGACCATGAACCCATTCACGTCGTGCAGAAAAATCAGCGGCACAAGGTTCTGATTGCAGTCGAGGATGAAGCGCGCCGCCTTGTCGGCGCTCTCCGCGTAGATCACCCCGCCAAACTCCACGCGCTTCTCGCCGGAGTGGCTGGTCTGCGGCTGCGCGACCTTTTGATTCGCCACAATGCCGACAGCGTAGCCGCCGATGCGCGCGTATCCGCAGAGAAGCGTCCGTCCGTAGTCAGGTCTGTACTCGTCAAACTCGCTGCGATCGACGAGCCGCGCGATGACCTCATGCATGTCATAGCTGTTCACCGCGGCCTTCGCGGGATTGGGATCGAGCAGCCCGTAAAGCTCTTCAGCCGCATAGCGGGGCGCATCGTCTTCGGCGTTATACGCGGCCCGGTCGAAAGGCGCGCGTGCGGGATGGCCGAGCCTCCCGACCAGCGAGCGCAGCCGCGCGATGCAGAGATGGTCGTTCGGCTCCTTGAAGTCGACCGTGCCCGAGATTTCCGCGTGCATCGTCGCTCCGCCCAGCTCCTCAGCGGAATACTTCTGCCCGATGGCCGCCTGGACGAGCGCCGGTCCCGCAAGAAACAACCCGCTGCCCTCGGTCATCAGCACCTGATCGGTCATAACCGGGAGATACGCGCCGCCGGCCACGCACATGCCCATGATCGCCGTGATCTGCGGAATGCCCATGGCCGACATGACAGCGTTGTTGCGGAAAATGCGGCCAAAATCGTCCTGATCGGGGAAGACGTCTTCCTGCAGCGGCAGAAAGATCCCCGCGGAATCGACCAGATAGAGCGTCGGGACTCGATTCTCCATGGCAATGTGCTGCGCGCGGAGAACCTTTTTCGCCGTCATGGGAAAAAACGCCCCCGCCTTCACCGTGGCGTCGTTGGCGATGACCATGCAGAGGCGTCCGGAGACGCGGCCCAGGCCGGTGACGACGCCGGCGGAGGGTGCGCCGCCCCATTCCTCATACATGCCGAAGGCGGCGAAGAGGGAAAGCTCGAAAAATTCCGTGTTGGTGTCGAGGAGCAGGCTGACGCGCTCGCGCGCGGTGAGGCGCTTTTTGCGGTGCTGAGCTTCGATGGCCTTGTCGCCGCCGCCCTGGCGGATTTCGGCTTCCTGCTCGCGAATCAGGGAGAGCAGCGACGTCATGCTCTCCGCCTGATTGCGCGAACGCGGATGGTTGGGATCCAGCCTGGAGCTGAGCTGGTTGTTAAGCCGGGGCAGAGCGGGTGTCTTGTGTTCAGTCATGGAGTCCGGAGAACAAAACTCGCCAGCATATCAGAATCAGGGAACGGGCAGTGGCCGGCAGTTCGATGCGCAGAAGGCGAGGGGCGGCCAGACCGCTCAGTGTGTCGCGGCGAGGCTCGATGCTTCCGTGGGATCCGTGCCCGTGGTTGCCGTCTTAAAGCTGACCAGTGCCCCCGCGGGACTGCTGCCGATGGTATAGACCTCGAGGTCGGAACTGCCGCCCGCGCAGGCGACGGCGATGTAGGTGTCGGAATTATCTTCGACGATGGCTGTGGGCAGCTTGCCGGCGGTGAACGGCGAGCCGGAAATTGCTGTGAGCGCGCCGGCGCTGGAGAGCGTGAAGGCGCTGATGGTGCCGTCCGTGCGGTTGGTGACGTAGACATAGCTGCCGGTGGAGTCGACGAGGACGGCATACGGACCGAGGCCGGTGGAATACGGCGAGCCGGATACCTCCGTGAGCCCGGCATCGCTGCCGATGGCGAGCACGCGCACCGCGCTGATGCCGGTTTCCGCTGCGAAAAGATAATCGCCGGACGGCGAGATGGCCATGCCGTAGTCGGCGTCGCCGGACTTCTTCGGCGAAAGAACCTTATTCGTCCATGCCAGGGCGCCGGTGCTGTCGTTGAAAGTGAATGTGTAGATGCCGGCGGTGCCGCAGGAGACAAACACATCGTCTTCGTTGGGAGTGATTTCGAGATCGGTGGCGGGACTGGTCTGGTTGAATGTGATGGATGAGGAACCGATGGGCGTCAGCGCGCCGCCGCTGAGAATCTGGAAAACATAAGCCGTACCGCTGAGAGCGTCGGCGCCGAGGAGCCACTTGCCGGAGGGGTCGACGCGGAGCACCGCGGGATAGATGCCTGAAGCAACGGCTGTGCCGCCGTTGCCGAGAGAGATGGCGCCGCTGGAGCTGATCGTATAAACGTAAATGCCGCCCTCGGCGCTGCCCAGGTAAAGGTAGCTGTCGTCAGGTGTGACCGCGAGCGCAGTGGGTTCCAGCGTTACTTCCCAGGGAGAGCCGGAGACTGCGGTCAGCGCGGAGCTGGCGAGGCTGAATCCGGCCACGCTGACCGGATTCGTCCCGAAATTGCCCGCGAAAACGTAATCGCCCCCGGAAGTGCCGGTACCGGTGCCGCTGCCGGTGCTGCTGAGAGGCGGGAAGAATTGTCCACAGCCCGGCAGGCACAGCGTTAGCGCCAGCACCGCGCCTGCAACCATTGCTCCGGGAGGAATCCTCCGCAGATTCATTCCAAACCTCGACACTATCTTACCGGCCTCCGGACCGTACCCTACAGACGCGCGGACGCCCTTCCGCGCTCCCCCCGAATCACTTGGCGTTGATGCCCACCGTCCGCCACGAGAGCCGGATCAGCCCTGGAGTCTCTTCCAGTTGCGCCAGCAGCGGAGGCACTTCCGCTGCGCCGCGCACTGAGGGCCAGCGCACCTCGCAGCGGATTTGCTGCCGGTCTTCCGCCAGCTCATGTTCCACTGAAACCGATCTGATCCGGAAACGCGCAGCTTCCAGCCACCCTCGCAGCGTGTCGGCGCTCAGAGCGTGCTGCGTCGTCACCAGCACCAGGGTCGCCGGCTGGAACAGCTCCAGGTGCCGCTCCAGCCAGCGCAGAACGGTCAGCACAAGATAGCCGATCACGGCAGCCGTCGATCCCAGGATGATCTGTCCGCCGCCCAGGCACAGTCCCACCACAGTGCCGAACCAGAGCGTCGCCGCGGTGGTGATGCCCACAACGATGTCTCCGCGGCGTACGATGGCGCCCGCCCCGATAAATCCCACGCCGGTCAGGATGCCCAGTGGCAGGCGCATCAGGTCCATCACCACAAATGAGTTCGGCGGTTTGCCGTTAGTGGGGATGAGCAGATTCATCTGGATCATCGACACCGAGGCGGCCAGCGTGACCAGCAGCGTGGTGCGCAGCCCGGCGGGGTGTCCGTTGCGGCTGCGATCGATCCCGAGCAGGCCGCCGGCCAGAATGGTCAGCACCAGACGCAGAGCGATTTCCGGCCAGTGAATCGTCGCAGGCATAGTCCCCGACTGCGATGCGCGGGCGTCAGGGAAGGTTGATTGCAGCGGGAGGGGAAAAGGCCGTCAGGCCGCCAGCCGCTCCAGTTGCGCGATGTGGTTCAGATCGTGGCCCGCCATGGTTTCCACGATGGTCCCAAAGGTCATCTTGCCGCGCTCCGGATGCGTCACCGTCTTGCCGGCATTGGCGGCCAGGGAAGCGTCGATCAGCAGAACGTTCCAGCGGCGCAGGGCGGCAAAGGTTGCCAGGGCGTCGTCGGCGGAGATGAGCTTGTAGGGCGCGGCCCATTTTTCCTGATCGAAGGGCTGAATCTTGTGGTTGTTCTCAGCCAGCGTTTGCCGCAGCCGGAACCCAAAGGCCACTTCGCAGTCGGCCAGATGGCACAGGATTTCCCGCGCGCTCCATTTCCCGGGAGACGGAGCGAGGTTGATCTTCTCGATTCCAATGGCTTTAGCCAGGGTGCGCAGGCGTCCGCTGGTGGCCTGGATCACGGCCATCGGATCCTGCCCGTTGAGGAACTGCGCGTAGGGATTCAGTACCTTTTGAGTGCGCGGCATAGGCGGCTTCGCCGCTCAGTATCCCACAGCACAGCGAGGATTTGAAAGCCGCCGCCGGGCCGGGTATCATAGGGACAGACGAGTTTGTCCGGCTTTGCCTTGATTGCGGCCGGAGAAATGAGTGGGCGCAAGCCCACTTTTTATTTGCGCAATTTATGGCGTTCGATGCGGAACAGATTCGATCCACGGCGCAACGCGTCGCGGCCTCTCACGGGCTGGACGTGGTCGAACTCGAGTTCCTCGGCGGCGCCAAACACCGCACCCTGCGTATTTTCATCGAAAAGAACGCGGAGGAGCGGCGAAAACTGGCTGAGGCTGCTTCCGAGGCGGGCTCGGCTGCCGGCGCCGATATCCTGGCCGGCGTGACACACGGCGACTGCGAGGCGTTCAGCCGGGATTTCGGGACCGTTCTGGACGTGGAAGATTTGATTCCGGGCGGCGAATACACGCTGGAAGTTTCGTCTCCGGGGTTGGATCGGAAGCTGCACGGCCGCGAGGACTTTCGGCGCTTCGCGGGAATGCTGGTGAAGGTGCAGACGTTCGAGCCGGTGGCAGGCAACCGGCATTGGCAGGGAAGGCTCACAGAAGTCAACGAGCAGTCGATCAAACTGCAGGTTTCAGAGCGCAAAGCAAAGGGTGGGGCGCGTAAGGGGAAAGACGCCGCGAAACCCGGCGCCGAAGTGGAGATTGCGTTCGCGAACGTTGAGAAGGCAAACCTGGTGCCCGAGTTCTGAAAAGCAGGGTACTGGGAACGAAGTACTGGGGACTGGCAACTGGGGACTGGCAACTGCAACCAGGCACCAGGGACCGGCAACCCGGAAGATTGTGGAAGCACGAAGATTTTGATTTCGTAACAGGAACAGACACTTATGGCAAATGTGCTTTACGACAGCATTGAGGCGTTAAGCCGGGATAAAGGCATCGATCCGCAGATTGTGGTCACCGCCGTCGAGGACGCAATCGCGCTCGCGACCCGCAAATACTACAAGACCCAGGAGAACATGCGCGCCGAGCTGGACAAGGAAACCGGCGAGATTCGGGCCTATGTCTACAAAACGGTGGTGGAGTCGCCCGAGCAGGTCGAGGATCCGCTGAACCAGATCACCCTCGAAGAGGCGCGCGAGCTTGCCCCCGAGGTCGAAGCAGGCGGCGAAATTCGCTTCTACAAGCCCACCGACGTGCTGGGACGCATCGCCGCGCAGATGGCCAAGCAGGTCATCTTCCAGAAGGTGCGCGAGGCCGAGCGCGACACCGTCTTCAACGAGTACGCGCATCGTGTGAACGAAGTGCTCACGGCCATGGTCAAGCGCGTCGAGCTGCAGGATGTGATCTTCGACATCGGCAAGGCCGAAGCGCGCATGCCCCGCCGCGAGCAGTCCCGTCTGGAGCAGTTCGCCGTCGGCGAGCGCGTGCGCGTGGTGCTGCTGCGTGTCGATCGCGCCTCCCGCGGGCCGCAGGTCATCGTCTCGCGCGCCGCGCCGGATCTGGTGCAGAACCTTTTCCAGAGCGAGGTGCCCGAGATCTACGACGGAACCGTCATCATCCGCGCCATTGCCCGCGAAGCCGGCGAGCGCACCAAGATCGCGGTCATGTCGCGCGACAAGGACGTCGACCCGGTGGGTGCCTGCGTCGGTATGAAGGGCATGCGCGTGCAGTCCATCATCCGTGAGCTGCGCGGCGAGAAGATCGACATCATCGAATTCAGCGAGGAGATCACTACCTTCGCGGAAAAGGCGCTCCAGCCGGCCAAGGTCAGCCGCGTCAGCATCGCCGACCTCACCGACAAACAGTTGGAAGTCATCGTGGACGACACGCAGCTCTCCCTCGCCATCGGCAAGAAGGGCCAGAACGTGCGCCTCGCCGCGAAACTCCTCGGCTGGAAGATCGACATCAAGAGCGAGGAAGAGAAGCGCCAGGAAGTGGAACAGCAGATGCAGGCCATGGCCGGCGCTACGGCTACGCCGATCGAGCAGGTAAGCGAGCTGGGCGATTCCATCATCCAAAAGCTGGTAACCGCCGGCATCACCACGGTGGAAGCTCTGGCGGACATGACCCCCGAACAGCTGGAGGAGATTCCCGGCATCGGGGAGAAGACCCTGGAGAAGATCAGCGTGGCGGTGCGGCATTATTTCGGCGAGTACCAGCCTGGCGAGGAGCGTCCTCCGGAGGTAGTGGCGCGCGATGCGGAAGCGGCAGCGCGCCAGGCCGAAGAGGCTTCTACGGAAGAAGAAATCGATGCGTTGAAGCAGGATCTGACGCAGAGCGGGGAAGAGCCCGCCAGCGAAGACGGTTCCGGGCGGATCGACGACGAAGTGGCCGAGGAGCGGCTCGCGGAGATCACCGAAGTCGGCCCGGCGCTGGACGATGAAGGCGCGGAAGCGGTGGTTCCGGGGCGCGAGGATACCAGCGAGCGGCTCGCCGAGCTTGAGGCGAATCCGGAAGCCGCCGGGGACGAGGCCGTCGTCGAAGGAAACGTCGAGGAAGTGGGCGAAGAAGAGGTCGGCGAAAAGAAGACCGACGAGGGTACGGGCGCATAACGGAAGGCGATCCGGGGTGCGAATTTCCATAGGGGGTTCGCGCCCGGGATGCGGCCGCGGCGGAAAAGTGCGGATTCGCGCGCTTTTCGGCAGCTTTGTCTCGCGAAGGGCCGCGCGGCGGCTGCCTTTTCAGAGATAATAAGAGAGTCAGCAGATCTGGCGATAGTGATAGACATAGCAAACCCACAGGCAGGAGCCGTACGTATGAAGAAGTAAGCACCGGTGGGATGTCGGAACAACACGGGGACGGATGAGCACAGTTCGAATCAATGAATTAGCGCGCGAGCTGGAAGTCAAGAGCAGGGAAATTCTGGAAGCTCTTGTTCCGGTTGGCGTGACCGAGAAGAAGACTCACTCCAGTTCGCTCGAGGCGGACGAAGCCGAGCGTGTGCGCGAGTATATTCACCGCGGACGTGGCACCAGCGCTGCGCCCAGGGCCGAAGCCGAGGCCAAGCCGCGAATCGACTGGTCGCAGGTTCACAAGGTCGGCGACGTCGCGAAGGCCATCCTGGAGAAGCGCCAGCAGGAAATGGCGCCTCCGCCGCGGCCGGCCGCACCCAGGCCGGCAG
>JBATVK010000022.1:0-31036 GCA_049671725.1 Acidobacteriaceae bacterium | reverse complement strand
GCCGGATGCGTGGATCCTGCTGGCGCTGGTGGGGCTGACGGCGGCGTCGGCGCTGGTGTCGACGGCGTGGCCGGCCGTCGTGTCGGCGCGGGGTCCGCTGGAGCCGGCGCTGAAACAGGGGGGCCTGCAGACGGGGCAGAGCCGGGAGCATCACCGGGCGCGCGGAGCGCTGGTGGCGGCGGAGATTGCGATGTCGCTGACGCTGCTGATGGGCTGCGGGCTGCTGCTGCGGACGATCTACTCGCTGGAGCACGTGCCGCTGGGGTTCCGCACGGATCACATCGTGGTGGCCAGCCTGGAGATTCCGGCCTATCGGTATGCAAATCGCAATCTGACAGTGGATCTGTACGAGCCGATGCTGGAGCGGGTGCAGCATCTGCACGGCGTGGAGAGTGCGGGGCTGATGACGGAGGTGCCGCTGGGGCACACATTCCGAATGCAGATCATGATGCGCATGAAGGGGCGGTCGGTGGTTGCGATGATGAAGGCGGCCACGCCGGGGATCGAGCAGGTGTTCGATTTTCCGATGGCGGCAGGGCGCTTCTTCCGCGCGGAGGATACGCCGGACGCGCCGGCAGCGGTGGTGGTGAACGAGGCGTTCGCGCGGGCGTATTCGCCGGACAAGCACAACCCGGCGGCGATTCTGGGCACAAAGCTGATGGGCACGGAGCGGGGCGCGAAGCCGGCGGCTTACTCCCAGGTGGTGGGGGTGCTCCAGGACGTGCACCAGACGGGCATTGCCTCTCCGTCTACGCCGGAGATTGAAGTCAGCCTGGCGCAGACAACGCCCGACTCGACTTTCTACAACGTGCTGGATGAGATTGCAATGGATCTGGCGGTGCGGACGCGGGAACCGGCGAGCGTGGTGATTCCGGAGATTCGGGACGTTCTGCGGCAGGCCAATCCGGAGCTGGCGACGGCGAGGATCACGACGATGGACGAGGTCGTCGCGGATTCGTATGGGAGCCAGCGGCTGGCTGCGCATCTGCTGGAGATTTTTGGAGGGGCCGCGCTGCTGCTGTGCGTGGCAGGGCTGTACGGGCTGCTGGCCTACGTTGTGAACCAGCGCACGCGCGAACTGGGAGTACGGATTGCTCTGGGAGCGCCGCGCGCCAGCGTGCTGTGGCTGGTGATGCGGCAGGCCGGAGGAATGCTGCTGGCGGGCGTGGCGCTGGGCAGCGGGCTGGCGCTGGCATCGGGGCGTCTGGCGCGGGGATTCCTGTACGGCGTGAAGCCGCACGACGGATGGACACTGGCCGCGGCCGCAGCTCTGCTGCTGCTGAGCGGGACGGTGGCGGCGTATCTGCCGGCGCAGAGAGCGGCGTCGATTGATCCGATGAAGGCGATTCGCGAGGAGTGAACGGAAGCTGGTGGCCGGTGGGGCGCGTCCGGGATCAGGATTTGCCGGAGCGGGCATCCTCGTCGTGGATTCGGCTGGCTTCGAAGCTGACGATCTTCCACTTCCCCAGGCGCCGGTTGTAGACGCGCGTGTAGCGATATTTGCCGCTGATGTCGCTGGCGCCGTTGGTGCCCACCAGGTCCGCAACCGAGGTAACAACGGCGGTGTCGCCGTAGACCCTGACGTGGACATCGCTCAGGTCGAGCTTCGTGATCTGCACGGTTCCGGCGCGGCGCTGGGCGAGCGCCTGGGCCTTGTTTTCGATGGTGCCGTTGGAGGTGATCCCGATGTAATCGTCGGCGAGGAGATGATCCATTTCGCTGACGTTGTTGGTCACGATCGCCTGACGCCACTGCTGCTCCAGGGCCTCGATTTCTTTGTGGGCGATCTTATTTTCGCGATGCGGCAGCGCCAGGACCGGCTGCCAGGCCGCCACCAGCACGAGCGCGGTCAGAAGCTGGGGAACCCTCCTCAGGCGCAAAACGAAAAGCGAACGGAGGCGCATGGTCGTACCGGATAGTAGCCCGTATCGGCGCAGCGCGTCAAAAGAAACGTGCCCGGCGATACGCATTGGCTGGAGAAACATTATGGTTTACGCCTGAAGGTTGCGCGATCCCCCATTGGGGGAATCGCTGTTACCTTATCAGACGCGCCAAAGCGGCAGATGAATGCCCCGGGCGCCAGGCCTAGGCCACTCTGTTCAGGTTCTCCACCTGGCGGTCGAGCATTAACTGGTACAGGCCGCCGACGGCATAATCTCTGAAATGCGACGAGGCGCGATGGGCGTCCACGGCCTTCTGGTCCTCGTACTGCTCGTAAATGACAACCGTGTCCGGTTCGCCGTCGACCGAGTGCGGGACGTAGGTGACGCAACCGGGCTCCTGGCGGGAGGCCTTCGCCAGCTCGGACAGCAGCTCAACGATGCGCTGGCGATCCTCGGGGCGGAACTTCATGCGTACGGTGAAGCTGATCATACATTGCGCTCCGGCGACGTTCGTCTGATGCTCATTTTCCGGCGATTCGCTGCATGGCCTGATGAAACTCAGGGAGCTCAAGGGTCTGGTCGCGATCCGGCCCTGTAGATACGATACCGATTTTCGCGCCCGACTCCCGCTCCATGAAGCGCAGATACTCCTGGGCGGGCTTCGGCAACTCCTCGAACGATCGTATGCCTTCGGTCGAGCGCCGCCATCCCTTCAGCTTCGTCCACTGCGGGCGGATCGCCTCGATGCCACGGATATCCGCCGGAATGGTGTCGCAGCGTTTGCCATCGATCTCATAGCCGGTGCAGACGGGGATCTCGTCCAGCTCATCGAGGACGTCGAGCTTGGTCACCACCAGCCACTCCGTGCCGTTGATCTGGTTGGAGTAGCGGAGGAGGGGAAGATCGAGCCAGCCGCAGCGGCGCGGCCGGCCGGTCACCGCGCCGTATTCCTGGCCGCGGGCGCGGAGGGCGTCCGCAAAAGCGTCGTGGATCTCGGTGGGGAACGGACCTTCGCCGACGCGGGTGATGTAGGCCTTGGTGACCCCGATGACGGTGCCGATCCGATTGGGGCCCACGCCCGTTCCGGTGGAAGCGCCGCCCGCCGATGCCGAAGAGGAGGTGACGAAGGGGTAGGTGCCATGGTCGATGTCGAGCATGGTGCCCTGCGCGCCCTCGAACATCACGCTGTGGCCTTCGCGCATTGCCTGATTCAGGAGCAGCGCGGTATCGGTGACGAAGGGGCGGATTTTTCCCGCGGCCAGCGCGTATTCGTCATACATCTGGGAGGGATCGAGCGGCTCGGTGCCGAAGAGCGCGTGGGCAATGGCGTTCTTCTCGCGGCAGGCGTTCTCGATATGGGTTTTCAGCAGCGCCGGATTGAGCAGATCGACGATGCGCAGGCCGTTGCGCGCCATCTTGTCCTCGTAGGCGGGACCGATGCCACGGCTGGTGGTGCCTATTTTCTGGCGGCCGGGCGCGCTCTCCGCGGCCAGCTCGATCATGCGGTGATAGGGGAGGATGACGTGGGCGCGGTTGGAGACGAAGAGGCGGCTGTCGACGTCGATGCCGAGATCGCGCAGGCGGCCCGTTTCCTTCAGGAACGCCATGGGATCGACCACGACGCCGTTGCCGATGACGCCGCGGCAATCCGGCCGCAGCACGCCGCAGGGAATGATCTGAAGGATGAACTTCTGTCCGTTGATGATGACGGTGTGGCCGGCGTTGTGACCGCCCGCGTACCGCGCGACCACCGAGAAACGCTCGGACAGAACGTCGACGATCTTGCCCTTGCCCTCGTCGCCCCACTGGGCGCCCACTACCACTGCCGACTTTGCCTGGGTCACCGGATTGCCTGTTTCCTTTCCTCGCTGATGCCGGCGTAGCGCACACACGTGGGCTCCCGCCTGCCGAGCCCGCTGAACATTGACCTTGATTGAAACGTGGGTGGGCCGGATGCCGGAAATCAGTCCATCCGATTCCTGATGATATATCGGCGGGCGGCGATGGCAAAGATCACCAAAGAAATGCCCGGCGGCCAGCGAATTGAACGAGATACTATTTCCCCATGTCTCCGAGCTGGTTTCGCCTGGCTGTCCTGGGCATGCTCTGCGCCGCGCCCGCGGGCGGATTCTGCGCGCAGAAGGCCGCTTCCGGAATTTCCGTTCCCACCGCTACGCTCGACCGCTATGTGGGCCAGTACCGCATGCCGGACGAGCCGGACATCGTGCTCTCCGTGCTTCGCGACGGAGACCACATCTACATCGAGGGCGCGCGCACACCGCGGATCGACCTGACCGCCGTATCGGATACGGCTTTCTCCGCGTGGAATGGCTACGTGACGTATACCTTTGTGGCCGACAGCGACGGGCAGGTCGCCGCGATGCGTTTTTCATCCCCCAGCGAGCAGGATTTGCTGCCGAAGATCTCTTCGCATCCCGTCGCCAACCATTTTCGGCCGTACTCGCGGGAAGAGGTGATGATCCCGATGCGGGACGGGGTGAAGCTGCATGCGGTGATTCTGCGCCCCACCGACACGCACGAGCCGCTGCCGTTTCTGATGGAGCGCACGCCGTACGGGGTCGACGGCGCCAGCTCCGACTCCGTCAACTCCTCGCTCACGGAGCTGGCGGAGAGCGGATACATCTTCGTGATGGAAGATATCCGCGGACGTTACAAATCGGAGGGGACGTTTGTGATGATGCGTCCGCTGGCCGACCATCGCGATCCGCACGCGGTGGACGAAAGCACGGACACGTACGACACGGTGGCGTGGCTGCTGAAGAACGTGCCGGACAATAACGGACGCGTGGGGGTGATGGGGGTGTCGTATCCGGGATTTCTGGCGGCGGAGGCGGGGATCGACCCGCATCCGGCGATCCGGGCGATTTCTCCGCAGGCTCCGATGACGGATGTGTGGCTGGGCGACGATTTCTTTCACAACGGGGCGTTCCGGCAGACGTATGGGTACGACTACGTGATCGGGATGGAGTCGAGTAAGGAGAACACATTCAACAAGCTGAAGGAGGATGCTTACACCTACTTCCTGAATGCGGGATCGTTTGCGGCGGCGGGCAAGCTGGCGGACGCGACGGACTTGCCGACGTGGAAGGCGTTTCTGGCGCATCCGGCGTACGACGATTTCTGGAGGGAGCGGGCGGTGGAATATCACCTGACCTCGGTGGCGGCGCCAACGCTGGAGGTGGGCGGCTGGTGGGACCAGGAGGATCTGTGGGGTCCGCAGGAAGAGTATGCGGTGCTGGAGAAACACAATCAGCCTTCGGATCCGATGCATCGCGTGTACATGGTGCTGGGGCCGTGGCGGCATGGGGGATGGGGCGGGACCACGCGGCATCTGGGCGCGCTGGATTTCGGGGAGCCGGTGAGCGATGAGTTCCGGAAGCAGATTGAAGCGCCGTTCTTCGCGTACTACCTGAAGGATCAGCCGGGGTTCACGCTCAAGAATACGGCGACGTTCCAGACGGGGACGGATCGATGGATGTACTACAGCCAGTGGCCGCCGAAGAATGTGACCGATCACGACCTGTATCTGGATTCCGACGGGTCGCTGAGCTTTACGCGGCCGTCGGATGCGCATGCGTACAAGGAGTACGTTTCCGATCCGGCGAATCCGGTGCCGTATCGGATGCGGCCGATTGAAGCCACGTATGCGCCGGGGTCGCGCTGGTACACATGGCTGGTGCAGGATCAGCGTCCGTATGCGGACCGGAAGGACGTGGCGACCTTCGAGACGGCGCCGCTGGACCACGACGTGACGGTGACGGGGAACGTGATCGCGGACCTGATCGCTTCGACGTCAGGCACAGACAGCGACTGGGTGGTGAAGCTGATTGACGTGTTTCCGGAGCAGCCGGAGCCGTGCCTGCGGTGCACGCGAATCGATCCGGCGGCCGATCCGTACTTCCACGCCGATCCGGACGGGTACGAACTGATGATCGCGGATGAGATTTTTCGCGGGCGGTATCGCGTGAGCTTCGAGCAGCCGGAGGCGATTCCGGCCAATACGCCTGAAGAGTACAAATTCAGCCTGCATGCCGCGGATCATGTGTTCCTGAAGGGACACCGCATCATGGTGCAGGTGCAGAGCACGTGGTTCCCGCTCTACGACCGGAACCCGCAGACGTTTGTGCCGAGCATCATGACGGCGACGCCGGGGGATTACAAAACCGCCGAGCAGAAAATCTATGCGGGGTCGCACATCGAGCTGCCGGAACCGAAGTAGGGGCGCTCAGAGCGTTTTCAGATAGGCCCTGGCGCGCTCCAGCTGGGGAAAGAGCTTTTCGTCTTCCTGGAAGGCGCGGGAGTGGACGCAGCGGCGGCCGTTGCGGTGGCGCACGGGATGCCGGAGGTGCAGCATCTCGTGGTACATCAGGTACTCGATGGCGTAGCGGGGCGTGTCGCGGCGGTCGAAGACGCGGCTGACCATGATGGTGTTGTGGGCGGCGTCGTAGTGGCCGAGCAGGCGGCGCGCGGTGACCTCGCTCCAGGTGAGCAGCGGACGCCCCATGAGCCCGTGGAAGAACTGGCGGTTGAGAGCTTCAAAGACTTCGTCGAGGTCGTAATGCTGGCCCTGCGCGGTGAGGATTTTTTTGCGTCCGCGGGTCTGGCGGATGCGCTCGCTCTGGCGGACGACGGATTCGCTGGTGGTGAAGCGGCGATAGCGCAGCGCGTGGGCCGCGTCGATGGGCTTGCGATAGAGCTTGGCGAGCAGGATGTGGGCGATGGCGCGCAGAACGGTCTCGGATGCTCCCTCGAGCAGGTCGGAGAGGCTGACGCGGATGTGCCCTTCGCGCAGGCGGATGGTGGTGTTGAGGGAGGTGAAGCGGCGGAAGCGGACTTCGATGGGAGGCATGGGCGCCCGCGGGCGCAGGGCGCGATACTCCTCGGCAAACAGGGCGGTGACTTCGGGATTCACTTTGACCCGAGCCTCGCACAGCGGCCGCGTGGAAATCAAGATGGAGCGAGGGCGGGCTGGGCTCCGTTACGATGGATGTATCCCCTTTTCACGGAGAATTGTTTGCACACCGGCACTCAGGAACGCGTCCTCTCCCCGGCTCGAACCATTGAAGGCAGCCTGCGCCTGCCTGGCGATAAGAGCATCTCGCATCGCTACGCCATGCTGGGCGGTTTTGCAGAGGGGATTTCCCGGCTGACGAATTTCTCGACGGGCGCGGATTGCGCGTCTTCCCTTGCGTGCGTCGCGGCGCTGGGTGCGCAGGTGACGCGCGGCGAGGACGGCTCGGTGACGATCACTGGGACGGGTGGGCGGTTCCAGGCGCCCGCGGCTCCGCTGGACTGCGGCAACTCCGGATCGACGATGCGCATGATGTCGGGGCTGCTGGCTGCGCAGAGCGGCCGCTTCACGCTGACCGGGGACGCGTCGCTGAGCCGGCGTCCGATGGAGAGGATTCGCAAGCCGCTGGCGCAGATGGGAGCGCGGATCGAGCTTACGGACGGACACGCGCCGGTTGCGGTCGAGGGAGCTCCGCTGACCGGAATTAACTACACCACGCCGGTACCGAGCGCGCAGGTGAAGACGGCGCTGCTGTTTGCCGGGTTGCAGGCGAGCGGGACAACGACGGTTCGCGAAGCGGTGCGCACGCGCGATCACGGCGAGCTGGCGCTGCGGGCCTTCGGGGCTGAGGTCGAGCGGTCGCTCGATACGGTCTCCATTGCGGGAGGGCAGACGCTGCACGGAATCGAAGCGGCGGTTCCCGGGGATATTTCCTCGGCGGCATTTTTTCTGTGCGCGGCGGCGCTTTTTCCAGGATCGAATCTGATTTTCGACGCACTGGGGCTCAATCCCACGCGCGCCACGCTGCTTGACGTGCTGACCGCGCTGGGCGCGCACATCGGGGTGCTGAATCTGGAAGACAAGAACGGCGAGCTGGTGGGGACGGTGCAGGTGAACGCGCCGGCGCAGGGACTGACGGGCACGACGATTTCGGGAGCGCTGTCGGCGCAGCTGATCGACGAGCTGCCGGTGCTGGCGGCGATTGGGCCGTACACACAGAGCGGCATCCGCATCCGCGATGCGAAGGAGCTGCGCGTGAAGGAGTCGGACCGGATCACGCTGGTGGCGGCAAATCTGCGGGCGATGGGCGCGGAGGTGGAGGAGTTCGAGGACGGGCTGGATGTGCCGGGCGGGCAGGCACTGCACGGGGCAGAGATCGACTCGGGCGGGGATCACCGGATCGCGATGGCGTTTTCGATTGCCGCGCTGCGGGCGAGCGGCGAGACGCTGATCCGTGGGGCGGAGTCGGCGGCGATTTCGTTTCCGGAATTTTTCGAGCTGCTGGAGAGCGTTGCGCAGCGATGAGACTGACTTCAGCGTCAGAGCTCCGATTGCCGGCCTGACAAACCCTCCCTCAGGGGCTAAAGCCCTCTTGGTTCTCACGGCTTATCGGCACGGCTGAAGCCGTGCCCCTTGAAAACGAATGCGCTTCCCGCAAGCTGTTCAGCCGCGCTCCTTCAAAACGCGGGCAGGGTCTGAGGCTCTTCGCAGACACACAGGCCAAGCGGTAAGGCCTGGCCTATGTGCTTCGTGCACTCTTCCCTGTTACTTCACCGGGGCGAGGATGGCGTCGAGGCGGTCCGGGGTGCCGTCGACGCGCTGCAGGTGCGGGTAGCGGAGGCCGTCGTGGTAGTTCAGGTCGACGTTCACCACGCTGTCACCCTTTCTCACAACCAGGTGGATCGCGCCGGGGCTTTTTTCGGCGCTCACAACCGCGTCTTTCAGAACATCGATCGAATCGCCGCCGGCAAAAGCCTTGCCGTTGACGGCGAGAATCTGCATACCCGGCGCGAGGCCGGCCTTGAAGCCCGGGCTGTCCCAATCGACGCCGCCGATGACGCCGTCGCGGCCGACGCTGAATCCCAGAGAGGTGGCGAAGCTCGCTCCAAAGCGTGAGGGGCCGGCGTGTTTGGCCCAGGCCGGCGGCGTGTCGTTGTAGACGAGCTTGTAGCCACCCTGGGTGAATCCACCCTCGGGCACCTCAGGATGCAGCTTGTAGACGCGGTCGCGCAGGAACGTGTCCCAGTCGTACGGCTGGACTTTGTTGAGCGCGGCCACGATGTCGTTGAAATCGTAGGTGTGGGTCACGAAGCTGCCGTTGTCGATGCCGTAGAAGTCCTTCGCGAAATCATCGAGGGACTTTTTGCCGTTGCTGAGCTCGCGAATCTTCGTGTCGACGCTGAGCCAGATGAGCAGGCCTTCCTCGTAGTAGTCCTCATCGCGCTGGAAGCTGACCCAGCTGACGGGGCGGCGCTCGGAAAGGATCTCCTGGTTAGTGGTGTCGACGAGCGGGCGCCAGTCGCGGCCCGGGCTGGCTTCGTAACCGGCGGCGATGCCGGCCATGAGGTCGCGGGTATCTTCGTCGGAGCGCATGCCGGAGCGGGCGCTGAGCACATAGCCCCAGTACTGGGTGAGGCCCTCATAGGCCCAGAGCAGATCGTCGCGCATGGGGACGTTAAAGTTGGGCGTCCAGAGATCGTCGGGGCGGCGGAATTTGCCGTTCCAGGAGTGGGTGTACTCGTGAGCGAGGAGATCGACTTCGCGGGCCTGCGCGGGCCAGTTTGTGAAGTAATCGGCGCGCGTGCCGTCTTCGCTCGACTGGTGGTGCTCGAGGCCTTCCCCGCCGAGGGTGTCGCTGAGGGTAAACAGAAAATCGTAGTGGTTGTAATGGTGCGATGCGAAGAGCTTCTGCGCCTGGATGGCCAGGTTCCTGTGGACCTGCAACTCCTCGGGGGTGATATCGAGATCCTTTGGCTCATCGGCAAAAACGTCGAGGAAAACCTGGTTGTCGGGGCCGGTGGAGAGATCGACGCGGCGGTAGTTGATGCCGGTGGTCAGCGGCGAATCGACCAGGGTGTTCAGCGTGGTTTCCTTAAAGTGGACGGTGTCTCCGTCGCTCGAATCGGTCTCGAGCGCGGTCGCGTACTTCCATCCGGCGGGAAGAATGGCGGTCGGGCTGACGTGGATGTCACGAGAGAAATGCCCGGCGGGATAGAGGATCACCGTGTTCCAGGAGAGGTCGGCCATCACCGTGGTCATCTCGACGCGGCCATCCTGGGGGCGGATCGCGGAGAGATAGTCGAAGTCGACGTCGAGGGAGGTGACTCCGGCGGGCACGTCGAGATGGAACGCGTACATGTTGACGCGGTCGCGGACCCATGGAATGCGCTGGCCATTGGCGGTGATGACGAGGCCGCCGAGAGCCTGGATGGGGCCTTCGGGCGCGTGGTCGCCGGGGAGCCACTGGGGATAAAGGAGGGTGATGGCGCCGGGGCGCACGGGGATGGTCTCGTGTACGGTGGCGACGCGGTCGGTGGTGTTGGTGAGATTGACGGTGAGGGCGATCGTCCCGGGATAGGGCGTGTCCGCCGGGGCCGCGATGGGCGGAGGCATGGGCACCGGCTCGGGACCGGCGGAAGTCTGGGCGGAGGCGCAGGCGCCGGCGGCTATGGCGAGGACCGCGGCGATGGCGGCAACAGAGGAGGAAATGCGGGGCATCGAGAGAATTCTCCGAAACATGAATTCGGGCCGGGGATAACCGCAAATTTTACAGGACAGCGCCTGGCCACGCCGGGGCAGCAAGGCGGACATCAGAATTAAGCACCGGCCAGGTCGGCTTCTTTGCGTTCGCGCTCGCGCTCGAAGAAACGCTCCATGAACTTGGTGTCGAAATGGCCGCGGCGAAATTCGTCGTCCTGAAAGATGCGCTGGTGGAGAGGGATTGTGGTGTGGATCCCTTCGACGATGAACATCTCCAGCGCGCGGCGCATGCGCGCCATGGACTCCTCGCGGTTGGCACCGTGCGCGATGAGCTTCGCGATCAGGGAATCGTAGTAGGGCGGGACCACGCCCTCGGCATACTGCGCCGTATCCACGCGAATGCCGTTGCCGCCCGGCACGTTGAAGGCGGTAATTTTTCCGGCGGAGGGCGTGAACTTCTCGGGGTGCTCGGCATTCACGCGGCACTCGATGGCATGGCCGCGCATGGGAATGGTTTCCGGGACGATGCTGGAGAGCTTCTCGCCGGTGGCAATCCGCAACTGCGCCTTGACCAGATCGATGCCGGTAATCATTTCGGTGACAGGATGCTCGACCTGGATGCGGGTGTTCATCTCGATGAAGTACAGCTTGCCGTCCTCATCCATGAGGAACTCGATGGTTCCGGCATTCTGGTAGCCAACCGCTTCCAGCGAGCGCTTGAGGGTGCGCGCAATATCCTCGCGCAGCTTCGGGGTCACCTGGAGCGAAGGCGCTTCCTCGATGAGCTTCTGATGGCGGCGCTGAATGGAGCACTCGCGCTCGCCGAGGGACATGGCGGTTCCGTGCTCGTCGGCCAGGATCTGAAATTCGATATGGCGCGGGCGCTCGATAAACTTCTCCATGTAGAGATCGCCGTTGCCGAAGGCGTTGGCGGCCTCGCTCTGCGCCGCCTGGAAAAGACCGGGCAGCTCTTCCGGCATACGCACCACGCGCATCCCGCGGCCGCCGCCTCCGGCCGAGGCTTTCAGGATGACGGGATAGCCGACGGTCTCCGCCCACTCCAGGGCCTCGCCTTCGCTCTGGATGACGCCTTCGGAACCGGGCAGGATCGGCACCTTCGCGCGCTTCATCGCCTGGCGGGCTTTCTCCTTCTCGCCCATCAGCCGCGTCACTTCCGGCGGAGGCCCGATGAACTTAATGTTGGAAGCGCGGCAGACCTCGGCGAAGTTGGCGTTCTCGCTGAGCAGGCCGTAGCCGGGATGAATCGCATCCACGTCGGCAATTTCGGCGGCGCTGATGACGGCGGGCACGTTCAGATAGCTCTCCGCGGAGCGCGGCGGCCCGATACAGATGGCCTCGTCGGCAAAACGCACATGAAGCGAGTGGCGGTCGGCCTCGCTGTAAATGGCAACGGTGCGAATGCCCATTTCCTTGCAGGCGCAAATGACGCGCAGCGCGATTTCGCCGCGATTGGCGATGAGAACCTTGCGCATGGCTAAGAAACCCGCAACGCGAACAGTTGCTGGCCGTATTCGACGGGCTGGCCGTTCTGCACGAGCCGTTTCACAATTTCTCCGGTAGCGTCGCTTTCAATCTCATTCATGAGCTTCATGGCTTCGACGATGCAGAGCACCTGTCCAGCCTCGACGCGGTCGCCGATTTTGACGAAGGCCGGCGAGCCGGGCGAGGGCGATTCGTAGAAGGTCCCCACGATGGGCGACTTCACGATGTGCAGATTTGCATCCTCGGCCGGTTCGGCAGCCGCTTCCGCAGACGCAGGCGCGGAGCCGGCATGCACCGAAGGCAGGACTCCATGAGACGCCGAGGCCTGGGCAGAGCCCTGAGCGGCCAGCAGGCGCGTGAGCCCGGCAACGTCGGCGCCACCCTCGTCCGCAAACTTGATGCGGACTTTCAGATCGCCGCGCTCGACGGCAAACTCACCGATTTTGTTTTCCTTCAGAAACTCGACGAGTTCCTTCAGTTCCTTCAAATCTTCCGCATTCATCGTTTCGCTCTCGTGCGGCCTTCGCCCGCTTCCATCTCCATCCAGTCCTTCGCAACCTGTGTCAGCACCCGGCCACCGCTGGGCGTTACCGCCACCATATCCTCGATCCGGATGCCGAACTTCCCCGGCAGATAAACGCCGGGCTCGATCGTGATCACCATGCCCGGCTCCAGACGAGCTTGCTGCCTGGCCGCCAGGCGCGGCTGCTCATGAATCTCCAGCCCCACGCCGTGCCCGGTGGAATGCGTAAAGTACCGAGCCAACCCGGCTTTGCGCAACACGCTGCGCGCCGCCTCATCCACATCGCCGCAGGACGCGCCGGGCCGAACCGCATCCACGGCCGCCTGTTGCGCCTGGAGCACCGCATCGTACGCGGCTCGCTCCTCGCGACTCGCACGGCCCATGTGCACCGTGCGCGTCATATCGGAGCAATAACCATTGAGGATAACACCGAAGTCCAGTGTCACGAAGCCTTTGCGCGGCAGCTGCGCGGTGGTGGCGCGTCCATGCGGAAGCGCCGATCGCGCGCCCGAGGCGACGATGGTCTCGAACGACATGCCTTCGGCGCCCATGCCGCGCGCCAGGAATTCAAGCTCGGCTGCGAGGGCAATTTCCGTCATGCCGCTGCGCATGCGCCGCACAATTTCCTGGAAGAGAGAACAGCCGAGCTTCGCCGCCCGCTCCATCCGAGCCAGCTCGGCTGCATCCTTCACCATGCGCAGGGTTGAAACCAGGGGCGACTGGAGTGGGACGAAGAACCCGCGGCCGATTTTCGGCTGAACGGCTGAACGCATCAGGCCGAGATCGGCCACGGTGGTGTGCTGCGGATCGAAAGCCGCGTGCCGCGCGTGGTCAGCGAGCAGGGCGCAGGCTTCCTTCAGCGCCGACTGCTTCGCAATGGAGACGCGCGCTCCGCGCGTCTCCTGCCGCGCCTGGACGGTGTAGCGGCCGTCGGTGAACAGCACGGCGCGTTTCGGCAACACGGCCAGCGCAGCATTCGATCCCGTAAAGCCGCACAGCCAGCGAACATCGGGCAAGTGCGTGACCAGCAGGGCGTCTGCTCCAGCCTCGGCCATCTTTCGCCGCAGCGACTTCCAGCGCTGGGCGGTGAAATCCTCTTTCTGTCGCATCACGATTGATCTTACTGGTTGGCATTGGCTCTCGCCATTGGCTCGAAGCAAAGGCCCACAACCTGCCAGGCCGCTGGAGTATCGCCGTCGCGACCTGTGACAAATCGCTCCTCCAGGCCATCTAATACTTTGAACGGCAATACTTTGCCGCTGTTGGCAAATTTTTCAGGGTTTCTGACCCGGGCCAACCGGCCGATACCGGATTCCACGGGGCACCACCAGAGAGGAAACACGATGAAGAACCGCTCCAAATCGCTCACCGTCATGATCGCGGGGCTGCTTGCCTTCGCGCCCGCATTGCTGGCCCAGAATGAGGGCGTGGGCCAGGGCGAGGCCACGATTACCGTCCTGCCCAAAGACGAACACGCGCCCCCCTCGAACGTTGCCGAGCAGAGCGTCCAGGTGCAGGTAGCGGGCAAGAGCGCGCAGATCACGAGCTGGCAATCGGAGCACACGAGCCAGGCTCCGGTGGAGCTGGTGCTGATGATCGACAGCGGAGCGCGGGAGAGCCTCGGCCGCGAGATGGACGATATCAATCACTTTATTCAAGGCTTGCCGCCAAACGTTAAAGTGACGCTTGCGTACATGGAGTATGGGCGCGCCAAGCTGGCCGGACCGCTGACGACCGATCATGCCGCGGCGGCGAAGGAGATTCACCTGCCCGCCGGTATGCCGGGGATGAACGCCAGCCCGTACTTCTGCCTTTCGGACCTGGCGAAGCACTGGCCGTCCAGCGACCGCTCGGCATTCCGGGAAGTGATCATGATCACGGATGGCGTCGATTACTACGAGCTGCACTACGATCCTGAAGATCCCTACGTTCAGAGCGCCATGCGGGACGCTGCTCGGGCGGACGTCGTCGTCTACAGCATCTATTGGCGCGACACCGGGCGAGTGGACCGGACAGGGTACGAAAACAATGCCGGGCAGAACCTGCTGGAAGAGGTAACCCAGGCCACGGGCGGCAATTCCTACTGGATCGGCTACGGCAATCCGGTCTCGCTGACGCCTTATTTCGACGATTTCAGCCGCCGTCTCAACAACCAATACGAGCTGGGATTCACGGCGCCGCTGCGTGGCAAAGCCAGCGTGGAGAACCTGAAGGTGAAGGTGAGCGCACCTGAGGTTAAAGTGACCGCTCCGCAGCAGGTCTGGCTGGGTTCGCAGGGCGCGGGAAATCCGGAGTAGCCGCCGCAACGAGAAACGGCGCACCGCTCCAACGCGATGCGCCGTGTTTCTGACTGTTATCGGCCGGCGACGAGCTGGTTCGCGGGCAGAGTCTCCACGTCGTCGGATTCCGATCCATCACTGAGGCCGCCGTAACGCCGCTCGCGGCGCTGATAGTCTTCGATTGCCTCCAGCATGTGAATGCCGCGAAAGTCCGGCCAGAGGCGGTCGGTGACGAAAATCTCGGTATAGGCGATCTGCCACAGCAAAAAATTGGAGACGCGCAATTCGCCGGAGGTGCGAATCAGCAAATCGGGGTCCGGCATGTAGGCGGTGTAGAGGTGGCGATGGATCTCCGCCTCGTCGATGTCCTCCAGGCGGAGACCTTTGGTCTGCACTTCGCGGCTCAACGCGCGAAATGCGTCCACCAGCTCCGATCGCGCTCCATAATTCAGGGCCAGAGTGAGGGTGGTTCCGGTATTTTTGCGGGTTGCGTCCTCGGCCCAGTGCATGCGCTCGCGCACTTCCTCGGGGAGCTCGGCCGTGCGGCCAATGTAGCGGATGCGCACGTTGTTGTCGTTCATGCGCTTGACGTTGTTGGCGAGATAGGACTTGAGCAGCCGCATGAGGAAATTCACTTCGGTGCGCGGCCGCTTGAGATTGTTCTCGAGCGAGAAGGCGTAGAGCGTCAGCCAGGGAAGTCCAACGCGGGAGGCCGTCTCCACCACGTATTGCACTGCTTCAGCACCCTGCTGGTGGCCGAGAAAGCGCCGGAGACTGCGGCGACCGGCCCAGCGCCCGTTTCCATCCATGATGATGGAGACGTGATGCGGCATCCGCTCCGGATCAAGACGGCGATACACGGCTGCCTCATCGGGGGGCAGCTCATGAACACGGCTGGTATCGAGTGACAACGCTTCCTTTCAGACGGCCCTCGGTCAGCTCAGGGAGGGCATTCGAGGGGCGGCATCCTCGCCGCAGCGCGCCTGCTCGGATCAGGGCGCCTCGAAGCGATCAACGCGAGGTGTTTCCCCTCTGCCGAATTATACAGACCCGTGCAGGCCCGCACGCGAGCCCACTCCCGCGCCGTCCGATCGCGATTCCCAGCCGTTACGCGGGGCGCCGACGTCCCAGCGCAAGTTCCCGCACCTGGTTCAGGAACATGGAGCGCTGGAAGCCGTCCAGCTTCGCCGCCAGTTGCGCGATATCGGCCAAAAAGGGATCGGCCATAATTGCCGCCGTGTCGCATGCGCGGCGGCTCTGGCCATCGCGCAGCAGATCGCAGATGCCGATTTCCAGCGCGTTCGCCAGCCGCTCCAGCGAGGAGAGGGTGGGCACGGCTTTACCGTTTTCGATTTTCGAGATGTAGGTGCGCGGCACCTGCATGCGGCCGGCGAGCTGCCGCTGGCTGAGGTTGCGCTCGTGACGCGCTTCGCGCACCGCCCGGGCCACGTCGATGCCGTCCCGCTCTTCCGAACCGGGGATGTCAGCGCTGACCAGCTGCGGAGCCAGAGGCTCCGGCTCATCGATTTCCAGGGGTTTACGGCAACGCCTGCACAGGGAATTCGATGTGCGGAATTGCACCAGACTACAGAAGTCGCAACGGAGTACCTCGCGGGCCTCAACGGTTGCCAGGGTGGTTGCCATAGATTGTGCAGAGCGCCAGAGCGAGCGATGCGGGGTGACCGGTGCGCGATTGTAGCCGCGCCGCCAGTCGACCTTGGAAATACATTGCAGGGAGGGTATCCTCCTTGTCAAGTGAAAACTGTGAGTCTGCCGAGAATACCCAGGAAACCCCAGGAAAAGCCGAAAAGGAGCCTGAGCCGATGACCGCATCCTCTACCTTCAGCCGCGAGCGAGCCTGGACCCTGCTGAACGAGCACACGCAGTCGGCGAGCCTGATCAAGCACGCGCTGGCGGTGGAATGCTGCGTGCGCGCCTACGCCGAGCGCGAAGCTTCAGAGCGCGGACTGGCCGGGGAGGAGCGCGAGGCGCTGCTGGAGCTGTGGTCGGCGACGGCCGTGCTGCACGACTTCGACTATGAGAAGCATCCGTCGATGGAGGAGCACCCGTTTGTCGGCAACGCCATCCTGACCGAGCAGGGCTGGCCCGAGGAAGTTCGCACGGCGATTCTGGGTCATGCCGAATACTCAGGGGTCCCGAGGGAGTCGCAACTGGCGAAGGTGCTGTTTGCCTGCGACGAGCTGGCAGGGTTCCTGACGGCCTGCTCGCTGGTGAAGCCGACGAAGTCGATCCACGATGTGGAAGTGGCCGGGGTGAAGAAAAAGATGAAGGACAAGGCATTCGCGCGCGGGGTGAACCGCGACGACATCGTGAAGGGAGCGGGGGAACTGGGGGTTTCGCTGGAGGATCACATCGGATTCTGCATTGGGGCGATGCAGCGGAACGCGGAAACACTGGGCCTTCAGGGCACGCCGGCGCAAAGCTGAGCTGGAATGGGGCGGACGTGGCCGGTAATGTCCTAATTTGGGCGCTGGTTTTATGTTGCGTGATTGTAGGATTCCGGTCCATCCGAAATAAATCCAGATTTCTGCCAGCCCTCAATTTCCGGCACCCATCGATGACAGAACCAAGTTTCTCTGTTTTCCCCGAAAGCGTCTCTGTATTTTATGTACCCATAGATCCAAAGAATGTCGAATCCTCGATCAATCAAAACCGGTTCTTTAGCCCACGTATTTACGTGGTTTTTAAGAATGAAATCTTGCGGAAGGAGCGGCATGCCCTTTCCTTCCCACTTAAAGATTTCCCTTTCTTCATACTCAGAAGGAACTTCAGGGAGCCTTTCTTTGGAGGGCAAAACTTTGCCAGAGTAGCGAATTTCCAGCAAGAATGCTGGGGTTTTCCCCATATTTTTAAATCGCACAGAAAATCCGACGTGTCTGACGCCAGTCGTCTTTCCTTTAATTTCAGGAGGTATCTTCGCGTCGCACGGCTCGGTGACCATCCAAGCACGTTCCGAAGTTACTATGTGGTTAGTTTGCCGCCACAGTATGGCGATAGTTCCAAATCCGACGATCACAAGCAATATATTTGATCCCCACAGCCATTTGTCATGCCACGACCACGATTCAGGCATGGAAGCCGGATTGGTGATGTTTATGGCGGGATAATCGGGCTTGGAATCTTTATCCTTGGCTGTGTTTTCAGTGCCTTGGCAGGGTGGTTTTTGAGCGGAAGTAGAAAGCCTCTTGGATGGATTTGTGCTTTTCTGGCCGCTATTTGTCTGATTTTGACCCTCGGTATGGGGCTGATTGGCTGTCTGCCGTGGGATTGGCCTAGGTGCCTGTGCGATGGCCAGGATCACAGCGAAAATCGCCAGTATTTTCCCCATAATTCAGCAATTGTACCCCAAAAATATCTTGACTCTTCACAGTTATTGGGGTACAGTATTTTCCGCCTGTGGTATCCCCGGAAACAGCCGTAGGGGCCGCAACCGTACGGGAGTTAAGGGAACGTGACCGAAGCAAAGAAACCTAACAGGAAACCGGGCAGGCCGAAACTGCCCAAAGGCGCGTCCAAAGGCAAATTCCTGCGTGTGCGGGTCACGCCTGACGAACTGCGAGCTTTTGAAAAGGCAGCGCGGATTGGCGGCAAGAGCGTATCCGAATGGAGCCGTGGCATTTTGAACGCCGCGATTGGAGCCTGAGCGTGTGGATTTCAAATTAGGACACTACCGAGCTGGCCGGTAATCTTGCTTCCCGGCCCACGCTCGGATAGAGTGAACGGCGCGGTGCTTCAGCTCTCGACTCTCAACGATATTTTCTTCACACTCGCGGACAGCAATCGCGAGCGCGCCATGCTGTTCCAGGACGGCGGCGGGGTATGGCAACCCCTCTCTTCGGCGCAGATTTACCAGCGGGTGCGAGCCGTCGCCGCCGCGCTGCGCTCCTGGGGCATCGGCAAGGGCGACCGCGTGGCCATCCTCGCCGAGAACCGCTGGGAGTGGGCGGTCGCCGACTTCGCCTGCCTGGCCCTTGGTGTGGCCGACGTGCCCATCTACCCTACCCTGCTCGCCGAGCAGATTGCGCCGCTGCTCGCCGACTCCGGCTCGCGCGCGATTTTTGTCTCCACGCGCGTTCAGTACGACAAAATCGCCGCCGTTCGCGCGGCCACGCCGCTCGAGCATACCGTGATCCTGGATGAGGAAACTGTGCCCGATGCGGTGACATTTTCCTCGCTGGTTGCGGGCGCCGACGATCGCGGCGCTCAGCGCGATTCCGACTTCGACGCCACAGCGCGCGAGGTGCAGCCCGGCGATCTGGCCACGCTGATTTACACCTCGGGAACGACGGGCGATCCCAAGGGCGTTCGGCTCACGCACGGCAACATCGCCAGCAACGTCAATTACTCGACGGCCGAGTTCGGCTTCGTGCCCAGCGATTCCTGCATTTCGTTCCTGCCCCTCTCGCACATCACCGCGCGGCATCTGGATTACGCGCTCTATGCGCAGCGAGCGACGGTCGCTTACTGCCCCGCCTTCGACAAGCTGCCGCAGACGATGCTGGCCATCCGGCCCACGATCTTTGTCGGTGTGCCGCGGGTGTTTGAGAAAGTGCGCCAGGTTGCCGAGCAGAAAGCTTCGGAGTCCGCCATCAAGCGCCGGCTGTTCGCCTGGGCGGTCGCCACGGGCAAGCCGCAGGCCGATCAGGTGGCCGCCGGCAAAACGCCGTCATCGATCGGCTGGAAGCTCGCCGACAGGATCGTCTACAGCAAGATTCGCGCCGGATTCGGCGGCCGCGTGCGCTACTTCATTGCGGGAGGCGCGCCGCTGGGGCTCGACACCGCGCACTGGTTCGCGGGGGCCGGCATTCGCATCCTCGAAGGCTACGGCCTGACGGAAACCTCGCCGGTGCTCGCCATCAACACGCCCGGCGCAAACCGCATGGGCTCCGTGGGCCGGCCGCTGCCGAACGTAAAATACCGCATCGCGGAAGACGGCGAGCTGCTGGTGCGAGGCCCGAATGTTTTCTCCGGCTACTGGAAACACGAGAACGCTTCGGATGCCTTCGACGCCGAGGGCTGGTTTCGGACGGGCGACATCGGGCACGTCGACGACCAGGGATTTCTGCACATCACGGACCGCAAGAAGGAGCTGCTGAAGACTTCGGGCGGCAAGCTCATCGCTCCGCAGCCCATCGAAAACAAGCTGAAGGCCAGCCTGCTGGTCGCCAATGCGGCGCTGGTGGGCGACCGGCACAAATTTGCCTCCGCACTGATTGCGCCGAATTTCGCGGCGCTGGAACCGTGGGCGAGGGGGCACGGCATCCACGCAGCGAACCGCGAGGAGCTGACCACCAACCCACAGGTCCGCGCCGAATATCAGGCGCTGATCGACGCGGTGAACACCACGCTGGCGAACTTCGAAACCATCAAGCGGTTCCGCCTCGTTGCGGGTGAGTGGACCATCGATTCTGGCGAGCTGACGCCGAGCATGAAGCTGCGGCGGCGCGTCATCGCCCAGAAATACGCGAGCGAAATCGCGGAGTTCTACGCGGACGAAGGCACATCCCACCGTTGATTCAGGAGTGCTCCGAGGCTTGCTCCTCGGGAGGCTGCCACAACTCGACGCGATTGCCTTCCGGATCGACAAACCACCCAAACTTGCCGAAGTCGCACGCCTCACGCCTGGAATCGACCTCGACTCCCGCGGCGACGAGGCGATCGAGCAGCGCATCCAGATCGTCGACCTGAAAGTTGATCATCGCCGGCTGAGAGGTTGGGAAGTAGTCCGCGTCCTGGGGGAAAAACGCGAACGCGATGGGCGCGTGCTGACCTTCCGTGGAGAGCACAAACCCGCCTTCGCCGGCGGGCGGCAGACCGAGATGCTGCGCGTACCAGGCGTAGAGCGCCTGAGGCGAGCGGGCGCGCAGGAAGACTCCTCCCAGACCGGTGGCTTTGGCCATCATTCCTCCTCGGTAAGCAGCCTGGAGAGCGTTTTGGGATGCTTCCGGCCGCGTTTTGTTTCCCGCGACGTGTCGGGCAGGACGCGCTGGGGCTTGGGCTGTCCGACGCGCTCCCGGGCGTTGGCCTTCACGGCCTTCACCGCGGAAAAGACTTTCTTTTTTGAGCGCTTCTTCGGCATGGCCTGGCTCGCGTGGTCCGGCTTCCGGCTGCGGATGTTCTACAAAGTAGCACCTCAGCGCATCGGCGATGTGAAATACTTGCAGGGGAGAACCGGGCCATGGATGAACGCGAATTTTTCGACGAAAAATCGGAGCAACGCACTCATACGCTGACGTGTCCGCACTGCGGCCAGGCGGGCGAGTACCAGGTTCGGTGGCTGGTGAGGACGCGGAAGGCGTCGTTGCCGCGTCATGCCGACGAGCGGGACCGGGCGCGGTTCGCCAAGGCGCAGTCGTACATGGTGCGCCAGGATGACCTGGTGGCCTGCACGAACATCCGCTGCCGCAAACGCTTCGAGGTGACAAGCCTGCAGTCGGTTGCGTTTTTGCAGTCAGCGTAGGCGAGCTAAGGAGCGGCCAGCTAAGAAGCGGTCAGCTAAGAGCCGGTCAGCTGAGGGGCGGTCAGCTGAGAGCCGGTCAGCTCAAGAGCCGCGGGCGGGAATCGTTCATGAGCCATGAAGGGATACGTCTGGTCAGCGCGGCGGAGGCGCAGCTTGCCCCCGAGCGGGAATTGCCGCGCCAGGCGGTGACCCCGGCGAAGGTCCGCGTCCGGCAAACGACCGGGGAGGGCCTGGAGATCGACTGGACGGACGGGCATTGCAGCCGCTGGAGCTTTGCGTGGCTGCGCCATGCCTGCCCGTGCGCCACCTGCCACGAGGAGCGGGAAGCGCAGGGGCGCGAGCCGGGCGAGGCGAAGGCGAAGCCCGCGACGCTGCTGCCCCTGTATCAGGAGCTCCCGAAGCCGAAATCCGCAAGCCCGGTGGGGAATTACGCCATCAGCTTCCAGTGGAACGACGGGCACGGCAGCGGGATCTATTCCTGGGATTACCTGCGGCGGCACTGCCAGTGCGAGGAGTGCCGCGCGCATCGCGATGCGTAGTTACTTCGGCTTGCGGGCCTCGATCGCCGCGGCGACTTTGGCGTAGAAGGCGGTGAGGTCTTCGGCGGGGCCCATGGTGAGCCGGCGGGAAACCTTGAGCAGGGGATAAACCTGGGAGCCGCCGATGTCCAGCGCGGGCATGGCGAAGTCGCCGCCCGGATAAACGCTCATGATCCACTCGGCGGGATAGCGGCGGCGGATGAGCTCACCGAAATATGCGCCCCAGAGACGAGTCACCTCTTCGAGGTCGCCGTCGGGGACGGGAATGCGCGCGGACATCACGGTCTCAAGGCGCGAGACGGACTCGGGCGTGAAGTCGAGGCTCATGCCATGATCGGCAGCGGCCAGGTGGACGGCGTACCCGGCGTAGGCCTCCATCATGGCGGCGAGCGAGTCGAAACTGCGCCCCGCGGGATTTGCAGCTTCCGTCACGCTTTCCAGAGTACAGGATGCGGGGGCGAGAGCCACGCCGCGGGCCGGGAAACAGGGTAGTGTCTGAAATCTGCGTTGACGGAAAACAGCCAGCGATTGCTTTTCGGTTCCGGCGGTCCTATCGTCAACTCATGCCATCGAACAAAGCGGAACTCGCCACGCTGAAACGGCTCATCTCCGAGGCCGATCACATCCTCGCCACGCTTCCAGAACTGCCGGAAAACCGCACCGCCGCCGCCCGTGAATCCCTCCGTGCTGCAATCGCTCTGACCGACGATCTTCTGAGCCAGACGAAGCTGCCGGCCGCTGCGTTGCTGGGCCACAAGGGAGGCAGCACCACATCCCGCAAGCATGGCACGGAGCACTACCGCCAGATGGCCGCAAAGCGCAAGACGTTCGGCGGAGGCAGACCGCGCAAGGAAACGAAATAATCGTCAGTTCGATGTTGAATTTAAACCCCGACAAATTCCGCAGTTGATCCATCCGTCTGCGCCAAATCGCCTGTCCAGCCAGACTCTCGACCTTGCCCGATCCTCAGAATAATACTTGGGGTGTTTTGTACCCATGTGGGTTACGGCTTCGCATGTGACGTGATGGACTCTTCTGACTTCAGGGCGTTCATTGAATACGAAGCCTTTGCCTTCCAGTTTTATAAGGTTCATCTCCCTATTCGTCTGAATCTGTCGCATCTTCAGCCTCTTCCGATACGCCAGACATGGTAAATCCTGAACCTTGCCCAAACCAGTTAAAATGATCGCTTCAAAAACGAAAAGCCCGGCGCGGGGCCGGGGCTTCTCGATGTGCGGCTGGATACCCACATCGTAAGACCCTTCCCGCGACGGCGCAAGGGTGCGATGCCAGACCCCAATGGACGCGATGCGTGGGAAAGCCTGTCGGCGTTAATGCGTTCCGTAGAACCACATATAGAGGAGAGCCTTGCCTATTGTCTGGAGCATCCCCCTGACCCTCAAAAACATCCTGCTACAACTGCTTTGATCGCGGAATACGTGAAGCGTTTGCAGCTTTACCTGATGCATTCGCGGAGCGGAGTTGCTGGAATGAGAGAGCAAGCCTCGAAACATCCGCATCTGGTCGGCGAAATCCAGGAAATCGAAAAATGGATCAAACAACGAAAGCCAGGAACTGTGCGCCAGCCTCTCCCTGAAGAACACCAAGATTTACTTGGTGACTGGCTTGTAGAACACGTTGACCATTCCTATTCCAAAGCTAGGAAATTCGTCACTAGTGTCGCTAAATCAGTGAGCAGTCGAGGAGCACCAAACAAAAGGCCGCAGACACTCAAAATGCTGGATGCTCGGATTGCGAATCGATGGTCGTACAGGGCATTGGCGGCCAAAATGTGTGACTGCGGCGGAGAGCAGCATAATGAGTATTGCAGCGAGCGCATACGAAAGCGAATCAAGGAACTGGAAGCCTTTCTGAAAAACTTCGGGATCGCTCTTAAGTACCCCGGAGAAAAATAATCCTCCTATTTTTCTCCACCTCCGGAATTTAATTCTGACGGACTAATCTCCTCCCGGAGAAAGATTCGCAATCACTTTTCTCCTCTTCCCAGCGCAGACAGTTTCGGCGATAGTCGATCAATGTTCCACTAGCTGACAATCCGAGGACCACCAGGAAAAGGGAAAGGGGAGCAGTTTGTCTGCTCCCCTTTTGTGTCTTGCGCAACGTGCGGGTGTGGTGAAACTGGCAAACACAGCGGTCTCTAGAACCGCCGTCCTGTCTAGGGGCTTGTGGGTTCGAGTCCCACCGCCCGCACCATTTGATGATGGGCGTAAATGCCTGAAAAGTAAAGGGAAAATTCTTCCATCGCATCGAAAATAACGCTTGACAAACAGCTAACGCTAGCAGTATTATTGAAACCATGATGAGCGAAGCAAAAACCGATATTTCAATGGTTTGCGGATTCTGCCAGATCGAATGTCAACGCTTCGGCAAGCATCGCAATGGCCTGCGCCGGTTCCGTTGCCCGAACTGCAAAAAGACCTATACGGAGCAGCATTCACGGACGCTGGGTACGATGTACATCTCGCCCGAAAAGACCGAACTGGCCATTAAGCTCCTGGTCGAAGGGAACAGCATCCGCTCGACAGAGCGCATCAGCGGCCTGGACCGCAACACAATCCTCTCCCTGGTGGTCAAGGCTGGCGAGCGCTGCCGCAGCCTGCTCCTGAAGAAGATCGAAGGACTGCCGGTTCGGGATGTGGAAGTGGACGAAATCTGGGGCTTTGTAGCGAAGAAACAGACCCACATCCGCAAGGATGAGATGGCATACGGCATCGGAGATGCTTGGTGCTTTGTCGCCATTGAGCGCAACACGAAACTGGTTCTGGCGTGGCACCTCGACAAACGGACGGGCGTTGCAGCCTTCCTCGAAAAACTGCGCTATGCTACAGCGCCGCAGAAGTTCCAGTTGACCACAGATGGCTGGCACGTCTATCCCAAAAATGTTCCCGTCATTCTGTGGGATCGCGTCAGCTACGCGCAGTTAATCAAGGTGTACGGCAAGCCCCGGCAGGGCGAGCAGCGGTACAGCGCCGCCGAAATCATCAGCACGGAGGCGGTCCCAGTCATGGGCAACCCTGATCCCGATCGCATCTGCACTTCGCACGTCGAGCGGCAGAATCTGACCATCCGCATGGGAATGCGCCGCATGACGCGGCTCACGAATGCATTCTCGAAGAAGTGGGAAAATCTGGAAGCGGCCTATGCGCTGCACTTCGCCTATTACAACTTCTGCCGCGTTCACAAAACCCTGCGCGTCACTCCGGCGATGGAGCAGGGCATCACGGACCACATCTGGACGATTGCCGAACTGATCGCCTAGTCAGCCGAGGTCCGATGAGGTAGGATTGCGCTTCCCCCAAAGGAGACGCGATCATGACTTGCCCACACTGCAACACCACTCCGGGCCAAATCTTTTTCCGCGCTATCACCCTCAATGACGGGAAGGGCTCGAAGTGGAATGGCTTAGCGTATTCCTGTCCTTCGTGCGCGAAGATACTGAGCGTCGGCTTCGACCCAATTGCCCTGAAAACCGATCTTGTCGAAGAAGTTCGGGAGATCTTTCGTAGACATTGAAAATTGTGATGGCGTCTGGATTCGTGGCGTCGATATTCAGCCGACGCGGATGGAGTTTCTTTGTCATTTTCGTTCCTTCTGCCCTTCAACGCACTTTTCAGCCACTACCGGAAACAGCATGCCTGGGACAGAATGCGTCCGGGTGCGGTATCCTGGAAGTTCGCTGAACAGATTTTGCAGGGCGGCTCTTTGGGAGCCGCTGGAGGATTCGTCTGTTGAAGGGTTTGTGGAGTTCCAGGCTGGGAGTGGCGGCGCTGGCCGCTGTGATGGGGTTGTTCGCGGCTGCGGCGCATGGGCAGGTAGTGAGCCCGCCTCCGGATCAGCCATTGCCGCCTCCGGCGCCGCTGGCCGGGGTGAAGTACAACTACCGCTGGGAAATCTACGGCGGCATGGGCTACTCGCACTTCGATGCGGGACCGAATACCTTTCAGGGCGCGAACCTGGGGGGTTACGATGCGCGGGCGATCTGGGAACTGAGCCGGCGCTGGGGGGTTGGATTTAACGGGCGCGGATATTTTGGAACGAGCGGCGTGGGCGCGACCAGCGACGTGCCGATCCACGGACCCTTTGTTGCCGAATACATGTTCCTGGGCGGGCCGGAGATGCGACTGATGAGCAACCAGCACGCGGCCATGATGCTGCACGGCTTTTTCGGAGGCTCTTACGGCGACTTCCAGCGCGATCTGGGATCGTATACGCCGCAGGAGGTAGGGCTGTTCGCGAATCAGTTTGCGCCGGCGATGGCGCTGGGAGGATCGATTGACCTGAACCGTTCGCCGCGACTGGTGTTTCGCATCGCGCCGGACGCGATCCTGACGGACTACGGCAGCAACGGGTTCAACGAGCAATTCGCCATCTCGGTGGGCATCGTCTACCGGATGGGGCACCGGTTCAAGGTGAAGTAGCGGTCAGCACACAGCGTTCAGGGCACAGCGGTCAGCGTTCAGCGGTCAGCGTTCAGCGTACAGCGCTCAGCGTTCGGCGTACCGCGTTCAGCGTTCAGGGCTCAGCGTTCAGCACCGGGTGATCGAGACCGCGCAACTGGCGTCCGGGCTCTCCGTCGAGGTCGAAGACCACCACCTGATTGCGGCCGGACCTGAGCCACGGACCTGGAAGATAGAGCGTCTTCTGCGGGCCGATATTCCAGAACCGGCCCAGCGGACGCCCGTTGATCCAGACCATCCCCTTGCCCAGAGCGCTGGTATCGAGAAACGTGTCGGCGGGGTGCGCGATGGTGAAGGCCGCTTGGTAAAAACATGGGCCGCTGCAGGGACGATTTTTATAGGCGAGCTTGCCGGGATCGAGCATGGGCAGTGAGTCATTGTCCCAGCCGATGAGCAGGCGGCCGGCGAGGCGCACGCCGCCGAGGAGGCCGACGCGCTCGCCCGGAAGCGCGGGACCGAAGTTGACCCGGCCGGTATTCTCGAGCAGGATTTCCAGCCGCGCGTGAGCGGCCTGGACGTGCAGCGGGAGCGAGTTCTGATTGAGGCGGCGATCGATCACGCCGGCCAGTTTGCCATCGATGTAGACCTGGGCGTAGTCATGCACGGCGCCGATGGTGAGGTCGCCGTCGACCGGGCCGGAGATGCTGGTTCGGTAAAGCACGTAGCCGTAGGCCTGATTCATCGCCTCCATGGTGAGGGGCTGCTCGGAATGAATCGGCGCAGGCAGATTGTCCCAGAGCGATGCTGCGCGATCGAGCGTGAAGGCGGGAATCGTCGTCACCGGAGGGGGCACAGGAACCGGCGGAGGCGCGATGTGAGTGTCGCGCGCGATCACACTGCGAAAGAGGAAGTACTTGGGCGTGGGATGACCGCTCTCGTCGAGGGGAGCGTCGTAGTCGTAGCTGGTCACATCCGGCTCATAATTTTTCCCGTTGGAATTCGCGCCATTCATCCAGCCGAAACTGGTGCCGCCATGAAACATGTACATGCTGATCGAGTAGCCCTGGCGCAGGATCCAGTCGAGGTCAGCGGCCTGCTGGTGCGCGTCCGTCACCTGATGCGGCGCGCCCCAGTGATCGAACCAGCCATCCCAGTACTCACCGGCCATGAACGGTCCGGCGGGGCGGAGCTTCTTCAGCAGGGCAAAGCCGTGCTGCGCATCGCCCGGCCCGAAGTTGATGACAGCGGGCAACTCCGGCAGGCTGCCGCGCGGGATTTCCTCCGGTCCATCAGCCGTGAACAGCTGCGCCTTCGTGAATCCGGCGTCCACCAGCATGTGATGGATGTCTTCCATGTAGGCGTGGTCGTCGCCGTAGCTGCCGTACTCGTTCTCCACCTGGACGGCGATGATGGGGCCACCATTGCCGATCTGGAGGGGGGCCAGTTCCCTGCCGAGGCGCAGCAGCCAGGTGCGCGCGGCGGCAAGAAACTGTGGATCGCGCGAACGCACCACCATGGTGGGGTCTTTCAGCAGCCACGAGGGATAGCCGCCGAACTCCCACTCCGCGCAGGAATAGGGGCCAGGGCGCAGGATTACGTAGAGGCCTTCCTGCTGCGCTTCGCGAACAAACTCCGCTACGTCGAGATTTCCTGAAAAGTCAAAGACGCCGGGGCGCGGCTCGTGGGCGTTCCAGAACACGTAGGTGGTGACGGTGTTCAGGCCCATGGCTTTGGCCATCCTGAGACGATCGCGCCAGTAAGCGCGGGGAATGCGCGCGTAGTGCATCGACCCGGAGATGATCTGGAAGGGTTTGCCATTGAGGAGGAATTGACCGTTGGCGGCGCGGAAGGAAGGCTGCTGGGCGTGCGCGGGGCGGATTGAAACGAACAGAAGCGCCAGCGCGGCGGCAGCGAAGAAAAACGGAGTTGGTTTCCGGGCGATTTTCATTCCGATACTGGATTGTAGTCGGCCAGACGGGCGGGAAAATGCCGGAGTGCCGGGCGTCAAAAATGGAGAAGAATGCCGCGGAGAGCGGAGAGAGCGGGGCTGATGAGGAAGCCGATGAGCGGTCCGCCCCAGATAAAGATGAGAAAGAGGCCGATGAGGCCGAGGGAATCGTACACGCGCAGCGCCTTGTAGGGGAGCAGGTGACGGAAGACGTGGGAACCATCCAGCGGCGGGATTGGCAGCAGGTTGAAGGCGGCGAGAATGAGGTTGAGGAAGATGGCCAGATAAAAGAGTCCGACCAGGGGGATGAGGAGCGAGCCGGAAGCCATGAGGATGCTGAGGTCGCCGGAGGCGGCAACGTAATGCACAATGGCCGCGCCGTCGCGGCTGGTGCGCGAAATGACGAGCAGCACCAGAGTGGCAGCGACGGCGGCAAGGATATTGCTGGCCGGGCCGGCGAGCGTGGTGAGTATGTCGTCGCGGGTGGGGTTTTTGAAGTTGCTGGTGGTGACCGGAGTGGGCTTGGCCCAGCCAAAGAGGAAGCCTGGGTTGATGAGCAGCATGATGGCCGGCAGGATGATGGTGCCGAAGAGATCGATATGCCGGATGGGATTCAGGGTGATGCGGCCGAGCATGCGGGCGGTGGGGTCGCCGAGGCGGTTGGCCGTCCAGGCGTGGGCCGCCTCGTGGACGCTGAGAGAGAAGAGGAGAACGGCGAACTCGAAGATCGCAAGGATGATGTGGGATTGATCCATCGGGACGATTCGAGGATATCAGGGGAGCAGCCAGGAAGCGGTCCGCTGGGCACCGGTCAGCTAAAAAGGGGTTCGTTGCGCCCTGAGGTTCGACGGATGATTAGTCGTTGGGAGGAAGCTCGGCGCAGGGGCCGGGCTCTTCCCTGCCCTCTGGAGAGAGGCGCGTTGCGTCCTTCTTGGATTTGATTTTGCGCCCGGGGACGCCGCCGACGATCGTATGGGGATCGAGATCATGCGTGGCGACAGCCTGAGCGCCGAGCATCGCGTCTTCGCCGACGCGGACGCCGGGCATGACGAGCGAGCGATAGGTGACGCGCGCGTCGGGACCGACTTCGGTACGGCGGTGCTCGATGACGCAGGCCTCGACGGGATCGTGGGCGTGAGAGAAGACGGCGGCGTGTTCGGAGATGGAGGCGCCTTTGCGGATGACCAGCTCGCCGCGGTCGTCGAGCAGGACGTGGTTGTGGATGATCACGTCGTCTTCGAGGGTGAGGTTGTAGCCAAAGGTGAACTCGACGCCGTGGTAGATCTTGACGTTGCGGCCGATGCTTTTGAAGATGTGCTTGCCCAGCATGGAGCGAAAGCGGAAGCCGAGCCAGTGGTTCAGGCCGACGGGGGAGCGGTCGAACATGCGCCAGAACCAGGCCAGCGGCTTGACCAGGGCGTAGCGGTCGGGGTCGATATCGCCGTAGTATTCCGGCTCCAGGGTTACGTTGGCGGGATCGAGCGAGAGCTCGAGAACATTGAAGGGCAGCTCGGTCGCGAGGGTGAAATTGAGCCGGCCGCCGTGCGGGCGCCCCAGCAGAAGCTGATGCAGATTGTCGCGGACGATCTCGCCGCGCAGAGTAACACTCTGGTGGCGAGAGAATTCGTCGTCGAGGTATTCGATCCAGCGGATGAACACTTCCTTGGCTTCACGGGTGGGCTCAATTTCCCGATACTGGTAGCGAGGCATGTCCTCTAGATTATCGTCCGCCTGAATCGGATGCGAACGGGGGCGAAAATCGCGGCTGCCGGCGGCCGGAGACCTTACTTTCGATATTTGCAGGCGGGTCAAAAACAGCGTACCCTCTGCTTCGTCAGGAAAGAGGACGCACGCATGAGCGAGACACCGGAAACGGGGGAACAGAGGAGCTATTCAGGGCTGCTGATCGGCCTGCTGGCGGCCGCCGTGATTGCGGCGCTGGCGGGATTGGTATGGAGCTACTCTCTGGCCGGGCGGCTGACCCATGCCGAGGCGCAGGTGGCTACAGCGCAACAACAGAATCAGAAGCTGGCCGCGGCACTGGAGGAGACAAATGCGCGGCTGCGAGTGACCAGCGAGACGCTCGGCCAGTCCCTGGGGCTGACGCAGAAGCAACTGGAGCAGCGGGCGCAGGATCTGCTGCGGCGGCAGCAGGCGGAGGCGCAGCACTTCGAGAGCGAGCACGCCGCGGACCAGAAACAGATCAGCTCGGTGTCGACGGACGTCTCCGGCGTGAGGACCGACGTGGGCGGGGTGAAGACCGACCTGAACGCGACGAAGACGGAGCTGCAGACGGCAGAAGCGCAACTGCAGTCGATGAAGGGCGACATGGGCATCCAGAGCGGACTGATTGCCACGAATTCCCACGAGCTGGACATTCTGAAGCATATCGGCGACCGCAATTACTACGAGTTCACGCTGCACAAAGGACATAAAGAGGCGGTTGCCACTGTGGCGCTGGAGTTGAAAAAAGCGGACGCCAGACACAGCCGCTTTACTCTGGTGGTTTACTCCGACGATAAGGAAATCCCCAAGAAGGACCGCAGCCTGGATGAGCCGATCCAGTTCTACACCGGCAAGGATCATCTGCTCTACGAGCTGGTGGTGAACAACATCAGCAAGAACGAGGTCCAGGGGTACATATCGACGCCGAAGAATGCGCCAATTCCGGTGACGACATCGGGCCAGTGAGGGACTGGTCACGGAGTTTCGGGCTGGGCGGATGGTCCGCGCGATTCGTTCTTCCATCTTCGCCGCGGAACCAATGGCTAGAGGCTGTTATTAACTTTCGCGCGGCCGGCGTTGCGAGGGAAAATCGGGCCAGACGAAGCCGAGTCCGAAGGCTGTGGCGGGTCCACCGTCGAGGGCGAGAATGAAGTATGGCCCGATTTTCCCCGCAACCCGGAGGGCTGGGGCCCATTTTCCCCAGTTCGTCGTCGCTCGTCGCTCG
>JBATVK010000021.1:0-97826 GCA_049671725.1 Acidobacteriaceae bacterium | reverse complement strand
CTACTCGTGGCGATGGATTTTCTACATCAACGTGCCGGTGGGAATTCTGGCGTTGATCATGATCTCGACGTTCGTCGAGGACCCGCCGTATCTGAAGCGCAACAAGGGAACGCGCATCGACTACATGGGGCTGGGATTCCTGGCGATTGCGCTGACCTGCCTGCAGGTGACGCTGGACAAGGGCCAGGAGGTGGACTGGTTCGGCGCGGTGTGGGTGCGGTGGTTTGTGGTCATCGCGGCGGTGGCGCTGGTGGCGTTTGTGGTGCGCGAGCTGCGCACGAGCGCGCCGCTTGTGAACCTGCGCATCTTTGTCGATCGCAACCTGGCGACGGGAACGTTTCTGATCGGAATTCTGGGCATCATTATTTACGGAACGACGACGCTGCTGCCGCTGTTCCTGCAGGACCTGATCGGGTACACGGCGTATAACAGCGGTCTGGCGGTGGCGCCGCGCGGCTTCGGCGCGATTGCGTCGATGATGATCGCGGGAACCCTGGTGGGGAAGTGGGATGAGCGGCTGCTGATCACCATCTGGGTGGTGATCCGGGGGATTTCGCTGCTGATGCTGGGGCACCTGAACCTGGAAATGGGCATGAGCAACGTGGTGTGGCCGAACATCATCAACGGCTTCGCGAACGGATTCCTGTTTGTGCCGCTGACCACGCTGACCATGAAGACGCTGCCGCGGGAGCTGATGGGCGCGGGGACGGGGCTCTACAATCTGCTGCGCAACATGGGGGCGAGCTTCGGGATTTCGCTGGTGACGACGCTGCTGACGCGCGGCGAGCAGCGGCACCAGGTGAACCAGGGTGCGAATCTGACGGCGACGAATCCGGTGTACTGGAGCCTGGTGCAGCAGCTCTCGCATTATTTTGCGGCGCAGAGCGGAGCGCCGACGGGGCGCGCCGAAGCGCTGGGGCAGATTTATCTGAACCTGAAGCAGCAGGCGATGCTGCTCTCCTACATCGACGATTTTCGATTGCTGGGGTATCTGAGCTTCTTCTGCATTCCGTTTCTGTTTTTCTTCAGGAATGCGGAGAAGACGGACAAGGCGGAGATTGTGGTGGGGCATTGAGTGGGGTTATCGCCGGAAAGACTTTCACCACAGAGGGCGCGGAGAACGCGGAGACTTCACGGGGCGTCAAGGCCGAAACTTCCGCAATGCAGGTATTGCGGCCAAAACAGTCGCTGAGAGATCCCTCAGCAAGGGTGCCTCGTCTTGTAGATTCCGCGCCGTGTCGCAACGCACTCGTTTACCAAACGTTGAAATGCCGATCTGATGGAAAGGATGGGATACAGGACGACCACACTATCCTCTCTCTTCCTCTTCCCACAGACCTTCGGATTCCGCCTCGCTGAGCGTGGCCCTATCGTCCGCGGGTCTGAATGCAATGGTTTAGTTCGCTGTTGGTTTGTCGATGGAGTCGACAACGAGCGTCTCTACGGAGCCCTTCTGTGACTCCAACCTCAGGCCGAGTTGCTCCTGCAGCGCTGTGAATAAGCTCGGCGCAGAGTTGTCGGAGCCTGATGGAGGAGATGTGCTGTCTGCTCCACCGAAGTTCTGCTGCGCGGAAGCCTCAGGCGTCCATTTGAGCGTCCAGTTGTAATTGCCTGTGAGCCCCGTCTTGTTGACCACGACACGATCGCCGACCTCGGGGAACAGGTCAGGGGCTGCCGCAGCAAATTGGTCCAGAGACATATTGATAGATTCAAGTTCACCACTTCTCCTCTCGTTGAGAACGCTCTGCGTCCCTCCACCCGCCAATATTTTTGGTCCGGTTGATTTCGTCAGCTTCGGTCCCCCCTTCGCGATCACCAGCGCGTACACGGGGATCTCCCTTACCTGGTAGCCCACTCTAAGGTGAAACCGTTCCGTCAGAAGCGCCTGCACCATGAGCTTCACCTGACGACTCCGCTGATCGGGAGGCAGCTTATCCAGCGCCGCCGTGGTAGCCTCATCGGTTTTCGCATCGATGTCGTAATCCGATGAATTCACCCATTCGGGGTATCCGGAAATCTGCGAGCTGGACCTGAGGTCATACGCGAACATGATGACGTCTTTGACGGGCACATTCTCTGCTCTGAACCTGCCGGGAGACGTAATTGTTCCGCGGTTTGGTTCCTGCCCGCTACTCGGCTTTACTGTTGCCACCTCAAAACTGAATTCCGGCTTGCTCCCCGAATTCTGCAAGAGGGCGGCGCTGACGCGCGGCACATCAACAAAACCAAAGAGTATCGGGCTCAGAATCACCGCCATAGTAAGACCAGCGAGAAGGAATTTGCAGCTGCGCGTGAGGCTGCGCACAGGGGCGTCCGAGACGATACGGCGAACGCGCTGTTTCAACTCCGAACCCGTGATCCCGGAGACGCAGGTTAACGGCAGCTCCATCGAGAACTGACACGCACGCAGAATGCTTTCCGCATAGACTTCGGGCATAGCGACGAGCATCAGGACAGCATCGTCGCACGCATGTTCACGTTCGCACAGCAAACGGGATTGCAACCACCAGACAATTGGGTGAAACCAGAAAATCGCAGCCACAAGCATGTGAAGGGCCGCGGTCAGATTGTCGCGACGACGAATGTGGGCCAGCTCGTGGGCAATAATCATCTCAATCTGAGCCTTGCTGAGCTGTTCTGAGATTCCACGCGGCCACACCAACGTGGGCCTCCACAAGCCCAGAACGCCGGGTTCAATGGAAGTGTCGGAAATCGATAACGCCACCGGGCGGCGAATATTTTGCAGCGCCTGGAGCCTGCGCAACACCGAAAATTCGGGGCCGTCTGTTGCAGGGCGCGCGTTCCGTAATTCAATGGCGAGGCGCCGCCACCGAATCATCCAGCAACTGAGCACCACCAGGGAGCCCGCTATCCAGAGCACTGCAACGATGAAGAAGAGGTGAATGGACTGGTGCCAGGGCGCGAGCAGGGCGGTTTTCATCGGTTCGGAAATGGCCACCGGCGTAAATGTAAAAGGCTGGCTGAATACGTCCAGCGAATAATAGGGCGCTGGCTGCAACCTACTGCTGGTCACACACATTTGCGCCAGAGAGCTCCCCAGTGAAAGCAGAACCGAGAAGGGAATGAGGAATTTGAAAGACGCCGCAAACCACATCCAGTAGCGCGTTCTGGCTGGAACACCGCGCAGCGTCGATGCAAGGCCAGCCACACAGAGAGCAAAGAGTGTCGATTGCCAGAGATGATTGCCGAGCGGTTCCATGAACTGGGTGATCATGACTTGTCCATCCCGTCAGACTTCGACTTCTTTGCCGCGCGGTCCAGGAGGATCTTCTCCGCCTCTCTCACGTCGTCCAGCGTCAGATCGCCAGATTCAATCAGGTGCGCCATCACAACCTGGGACTTCCCACCAAAGAGACCAACCAGGTCATTGATGAGCCGCTTCTGCGCACTGCTGCGAGACAACGCGGGGCCAAAGATGTGAAAATTCCCGATTTTGCGAATTCGCCTGAGTGCCTTTTTGGCCTCAAGCCGGTAGACAGTCGTCTGCACGGTCGTGTAGGCCGGTCGGGACCTCTCAGGGAAAGCCTCCTGAATATCTCGAATGGACAATTCGCCACGCGTCCAAAAGATCTCCATGATCTGCAATTCGAGCTTCGTCAATTTCGGATTCATCGTCATGTCTACTATGACACCCGGTTTAATTACTACGTGCATAGTAGTGACGATCGCGAAAAAGTGCAACGCATCGAATGGGATTTTTTCTCTGCCCAACTCGCAGACACACCGACTGAGAGAAGTTGTTTCCATTGAGAAGCCGATAAGGCACTTATTCTGCTCTCATCGAAGTTTCTGGCCGTAACGTCGGCCGTCCGGCACATTCACCTGGCTGCATCCATCGCCAGGAAAGATCCTTTTTTCGCGGCCGCGAGCAGGGCTTTATCGGCAGTGACAAGAGTCGCGCCGAGGTGGCGCGCGGTGGCCACGAGGATGCGGTCGGCAGGGTCGGAGTGCATCGGAAAAGGCAGCCGAGTCCGGGGCGACGGACTGTGGCTGCGCGGCTTTCCGGGCCTGAAGGCCTTTCGTCGTTGTCGCAGCCGTTCCCCGGCCTGAAGGCCGGGGCTTTCTCCGTTTGCCGCTGACGCGGCATGCGCTTCGCGCCTCGGAGAAAATCAGGAAGTCGAGGAAACCTTCACCGCGGAGGACGCGGAGAGCGCAGAGACCCATCGGGCGAGAGGCGGACGCGGCTCGGGTGAGCCGCGTCCGTGAGAGATGCAGAGTGCTACGGGTAGATGCCGCGAATCTGTACAGCTTCAGCGACGCGGCCGATGCCGAGCATGTTGGCGGCAATGCGCATCGGGACCTTGCGCTCGGTGTGGATTTTGAGCACGTCGCGGAAGGCGGTCTTCATGACGCGCTCCAGGCGGTTGTAGACATCCTGCGCCTCCCAGAAGAGGTGCTGCTCATCCTGCACCCATTCGAAGTAGGAGACGGTGACGCCGCCGGCGTTGCAGAGGATGTCCGGAATGATGAAGACACCCTTGCTCTCGAGGATGCGGTCGGCAGCGGGCGTGAGCGGGCCGTTGGCGGCTTCGGCGACGATTTTGGCTCCGACGGCTGAGGCGTTGTCGGCGTGGACGGCGTTCTCCAGCGCGGCGGGCACGAGGATGTCGCACTTGAGAGCCAGCAGCTCAGCGGGATCGATGGGATCGCTTTCCGGGTAGCCTTCAACATGGCCGGTGAGGTTCTTGAGCTGGATGAGGCCGTGAATGTCGAGGCCGTTGCGGCTGTAGACGCAGCCGGTGGAATCGCTGACGGCGATGATTTTGGCTCCGGCTTCGTGCAGCAGCAGCGCAGCGATGGAGCCGGCGTTGCCGAAGCCCTGCACGGCGACGGTGGCGCCTTTGAGCGGGATGCCAAGGTGCTCGCAGGCACACTGGACGGTGTAGAAGACGCCGCGGCCAGTGGCCTCGTTGCGCCCGAGCGAGCCGCCGAGGCTGATGGGCTTGCCGGTGACGACGCCGGGGATGGGATAGCCCTTGGTCATGCTGTAGGTATCCATGATCCAGGCCATGGTCTGCGGGGTGGTGTAGACGTCCGGAGCGGGAATGTCCTGCTGCGGGCCGATGAGCGGGAGGATGGCGCTGGTGTAGCGGCGCGTCATGCGCTCCAGTTCACCCTGGGACATGTGTTTGGGATCGCAGGTGACGCCGCCCTTGCCGCCGCCGAAAGGAATGTTGACGACCGCGCACTTCCAGGTCATCCAGGTGGCGAGCGCTTTGACCTCGTCGAGAGTGACCTGGGGATGATAGCGAATGCCGCCCTTGGAGGGGCCGCGCACGGAGCTGTGCTGGACGCGGTGCGCCTCAAAGCGGTGAATGTGCCCATCGTCCATGCGCACGGGCACGGTGACGGTGAGTATGCGCTCGGGATACTTGATCATCTCCCGAATGTCCTGGGTGAGATTGAGTGCGTCGGCGGCGGCGTCGAAATTCTCGAGGGCCACGTCGTACGCATTACCGATGACTGCGGTTGCCTGCATAGTGCATCCTCCTTGCCGGGAGCGGCGCCGAGGGTTTCTGCCGGCTCGAGCTAACGGACCGCGAACTCCGCCAGCGAAGCGGGCTCCGCTTCCTGCTGTGGCGGGCGGACAGGAACAATCCACTTCCGGTACGCTCGCAAACGTCCGAGCGCGGCGTCGAAGTAGAGGCGGCGAACGTCGCGCGTGATTGCGCCGATGGATCCTTCCCTGACGGGCCGATGGTCGACGCGGACCACCGGGGCGACGCCCACCGCGGTTCCGGTGAGGAACAGCTCGTCGCAGATATAGAGTTCACTGCGGTCGATGGGCCGCTCCACGACGGAGAGGCCGAGCTCCCGCTGCGCCAGCTCGATGATGGAATCGCGCGTGATGCCTTCGAGCACGTTTTCTGTGACGGGAGGGGTGATCAGCGCGCCTTTGCGCACCATAAAGATGTTGCAGGTGGCGCCTTCCGCAACATGGCCGCTCTGGTTGAGCAGGATGGCCTCGTCGAAGCCGCTGCGCCGCGCATCGTCGCTGGCCAGCGCGCTGTTGACGTAGGCTCCGCAAATTTTAGCCCGGGCCGGAATCGCGTTGTCGTCGATACGGCGCCATGAGCTTACACCCGCGTGCAGCCCCTTGTCGCTGTGCAGGTATTCGCCAAAGGGCAGGGCGATAACGGCGAAGGAATCCTGCGCATCGGGGCTGACGCCCACACGCTCCGCGGACTTGAAGGCGATGGGGCGGACGTAGACGCTGGAGCGAAAATTGTTGCGGCGCAGCAATTCGATGGTGACTTCGCAGAGGTGGTCGGCGGTGAGGGGCACATCGATGCGGAGGATGGAGCAGTTCTGCTTCCAGCGCTGGTAGTGTTCGACGGCGCGGAAGAGGCAGAGCTGAGCGTCGTCCTCGTTCCAGTAAGCGCGGATGCCTTCGAAGACGCCGGTGCCGTAGTGCAGCGCGTGGGTGAGGATGCCCACGTGGGCGTCGCGCAGCGGCACATACGCTCCGTTGAAATAGACGACGATGTCGGGATCGGCCTCAGGCATGGGAAACCTCCTGACGAGCTTCGCGCAGCAAGTCGCGGCCGCGGTCGAGAGCGCGGGCGTCGAGCTCGAGCCAGCGCGGGCTTTTGACGAGGCGGCCGAGCGCGGCGTGAACGCAGGATTCGGGCAGATCGCGGGCGATTTCGAGCAGCGCGCCGAGCATGACCATGTTGGCGGCGCGGGGGTCGCCCAGCGCGTCTGCGATGTGCGTGAAGGGCAGCGCGAGGACGTGCACACCTTTGGGCGCGCATTCGGGCGGAACGGCGTCGGCGTTGTAGAGGATCCAGCCGCCGGGGCGGACGCTCGCGGCAAATTTATGCAGGGAGGGCTCGTTCATGGCGACAAGCACGTCGGGATGGGTGACGAGTGGGGAGTCGATGGGCTCGCGCGCGATGCGGACGTGGCAGTTGGAGGTGCCGGAGCGCATTTCGGGACCGTAAGACGGCAGCCAGGAAACTTCGAGGCCCGCATCGAGGCCGGCTTCCGCGAGGACTTCGCCGAGCAGGAGCACACCCTGGCCGCCGAATCCGGCGACGCGCACCTGGAGATCGATGGCGGGCACGGAGGGTTCAGAGGAGAGTGGATGCGGCGCGTCTTCGGCAGCGATGCCGAGAATGCGCGGGATGGAGGCGAGCGGAGGCGCGGGCTCCGGCTCGGGCAGCGGCTGCGCATCTTTGGTGCGATCGCAGAAGACGCCCAGGGGGAAGGTCTTCTCCATCACGTCGCGGACCCAGCGCTGCGCTTCGACGGGAGGCAGGTTCCAGATGGTGGGGCAGGGGGAGAGGATTTCGACGAGGGAAAAGCCCAGGCCGCGGACCTGGTTCTCGACGGCGCGCCGGACCGCGCGCGCCGCCTGCGCAATCTGCTTGTTGTCGCCGAGGCCGACGCGCTCGATCAGGACAGGCGCCTGAAGCGTGGCCAGCAGCTCGCTCATGTGCAGCGGATAGCCTTCGCGCGAGGTGCGTCCCTGGGGCGAGGTGGTGCTCTTCTGGCCGATCAGCGTGGTGGGCGCCATCTGGCCGCCGGTCATGCTGTAGATGGCGTTGTTGACAAAAATGACGGTGAGATTTTCGCCGCGGTTGGCGGCGTGGAGGATCTCCGCGGAGCCGATGGCGGAGAGATCGCCGTCGCCCTGGTAGCTGACCACGATGCTGTTGGGGCGCGCGCGCTTGACGGCGGTAGCGACGGCGGGAGCGCGGCCATGGGCGGCCTGCACGTTGCCGACGTCGAAATAGTAGTACGCGAAGACGGAGCAGCCGACGGGGCTGATGAGAATGGTGCGGTCCTGGATGCCGAGGTCGTCGATGGCCTGGGCGAGCAGCTTGTGGACGATGCCGTGGCCGCAGCCGGGGCAGTAGTGCGTCTGGTGCCGCAGGTCTTCCTTGCGCTCGTAGGTTTGGAAGAAGGCCGCGGGTTTGGAGCGGGCGATTTCGTATTTTTCAGTCGTGTCTTCAGACATGGACGATCCACTCCTCTTCCGGCGACGCCGCGGCGACGAGTCGGCGGGCCTGTTCGCGGACCAGTGCGAGGACTTCGTGATGGGTGGGGACATTGCCGCCGACGCGGCTGAAGAATTCGACGGGACGGACGCCGTTGACGGCCAGGCGCACGTCTTCGAGGAGCTGGCCGTTGCTCATCTCGACGACGATGAAGACGCGGGCGCGCGCGGCGAGGCGCTGGAAATGCAGGGAAGGGAACGGATAGAGCGTGATCGGGCGCAGCACGCCGACGTTGAAGCCCTCGAGGCGCGCTTCAGCGGCAACGGCTTTGAGGATGCGGGCGACGATGCCGTAACCGACGAGGACAATCTCCGCGTCCTCGGTGCGCCAGTCTTCGGCGCGAGTCTCGCGCTGCTCGGCGAGGTAATACTTGGCTTCGAGCTGGCGCACGTGGGCTTCGAGGCAATCGGTATCGAGATGAAGCGAGGTGATGAAGTTGCCGCGCGATTCCGGCGTGCCGGTGACGGCCCATTTGGGCGTTTGCGGCTCGGTGGCGCTCTGCGGAAACTCGACCGGCTCCATCATCTGGCCGATGAAGCCGTCGGCGAGGAGAACGACGGGATTGCGGTAGCGGTCGGCGAGGTCGAAGGCGAGCGCGGTGAGATCGGCCATCTCCTGCACGGAGTGGGGCGCAAGAACGAGGGTGCGGTAGTTGCCGTGGCCGCCGCCCTTGACGACCTGGTGGTAGTCGCTCTGCTCGGCGGCGATGTTGCCGAGGCCGGGGCCGCCGCGGGTGATGTCGGCGATGACGCAGGGCAGCTCGGCGCCGGCCATGTAGCTGATGCCTTCCTGCATGAGGCTGACGCCGGGGCCGCTGGATGCGGTCATGACGCGGACGCCGGCGGAAGCTGCGCCGTAGAGCATGTTGATGGCGGCGATTTCGCTTTCCGCCTGGAGGAAAACGCCGCCCGCCTGGGGCATGAGCAGCGCGGCGGATTCGGTGATTTCGCTGGCCGGGGTGATGGGATATCCGTAAAAGGCGCGGCAGCCGGCCAGGATGGCGCTGCGCACGATGGCTTCGTTGCCCTTCATCAACTGGCGGCTCATGGGCGCACTCCTGCGGCGGCGCGCGGGGCGATGGTTTTGCGGGCGCGCAGCACGGTGATGGCTCCGGGCTCCGGGCAGGCGAGGAAGCAGATGCCGCAGCCGGTGCATCCTTCACCTGCATAGAGCGCGGTGCGGTAGCCCTGGGCGTTCAGCTTTTCGCTGAGGCGGATGACCTTCGGCGGGCAGGCTTCGATGCAGAGGCCGCAGCCTTTGCACTCATCGCTCTCGATCAGGAGAAGGCCTCGATCTCGATGTTGATTGTTCGCTGTCATTGCGATTAGCCCTCCAGTTGCCAGGTGCCAGTCCCCAGTCCCCAGTTGTGAGTCGCCCGTTAAGAGCGGTTACCTGACATCCTGCGAGATGGACGCTATGAGTCCGTGCAGCATGCGTCCCACTTCATGCGACAGAGACGCAGCCGCCGCGATCCGATCCTTCGAACCGAATCCCAGGTTCGAGGCAATAAGGATCTGCGTCTGCAATTCGCAGTTCGATCCTCGAGCCATATTCAGAAACTGCCGAAACTCCGCTTTGCTGCCCCTTCCCGAACCTTCCGCGATGTTGCTGGCGACCGAGACTGCGGCGCGGCGCATTTGCGAGCTGAGTCCGTACGTCTCCGACTTTGGAAATTCGCCAGTCATTTCGTAGACGAACGTCGTCATTTCAATCGAACGCTGCCACACCGTGAGATCGTGAAACGATCTGCCCACACGTTTTCCCTTCTGCGCAGCCGTGCCACTGGGGACTGGGGACTGAAAACTGGGTTCCATCGCAAACTCCTTTCCGGCGGCCGGCTCAGACGAGCGCGGGGGCCATTTTGCGCTCCAGATAGTGCGAGCGCAGGGCGAAATCCTCGAGGTCCTGGCGGAATTGCGGGTCGGCGATGGCGATCAGCGCCAGGGCGCGCTCTCGCAGCGTTTTGCCGTGCAGGTACGCGATGCCGTGCTCGGTGACGACGTAATGGACGTCGGCGCGCGAGGTGACCACGCCGCCGCCCGGTTCGAGGACGGGAACAATGCGCGAGACGCTTCCGCCGCGCGCCGTGGAAGGCAGGGCGATGATGGGAACGCCGCCGTGGGAGCGGGCCGCGCCGCGGATGAAGTCCAGCTGGCCGCCGAAACCGCTGTAAGGGCGGGTTCCGATGGAGTCAGCGCAGACCTGGCCGGTGAGATCGATCTGCAGCGCGGAATTGATGGCCACCATGCGGTCGTTCTGCGCGACCACAAAGGGATCGTTGGTGTAGCTGATGGAGCGGAACTCGAAGATGGGGTTGTCATCGATGAAGTCGAAGAGGCGGCGCGTGCCGAGTACAAAAGCGGCGACGGCTTTGCCGCGATGCAGGTTCTTCGCGCGGCCGTTGATGACGCCGGATTCGATCAGCTCGATGATGCTGTCGGAGAACATCTCGGTGTGGATGCCAAGATCGTGCTTGTCTTCGAGGCAGGTGAGCACGGCCTCGGGGATGCCGCCGATGCCGGTTTGCAGCGTGGCGCCGTCGGGAATGAGCGAGGCGACGTGGCCGGCGACGCGCAGATGGATGTCAGTGAAGTGCTCGGTGGGCAGCTCGAGGAGCGGGTGCGAGGTTTCAACGAAAGCCGAGATGCGGCTGACGTGGATCCAGGTGTCGCCGTGAGTGCGCGGCACCTGATCGTTGACCTCCGCGATGACGATGGGAGCGCAGCCAACGGCGGTGAGGGAGCAGGCGACGGTGGTGCCGAGGCTCACGAAGCCGTGGGCGTCGGGCGGGGACACCTGTATCAGGACGACGTCGAGGGGCAGGGCGCCCGAGCTGAAGAGGCCTTCGATCTCACTGAGGAAGATCGGGGTGTAATCGGCGCGGCCGGCGGCGACAGCTTCGCGAACGTTGGCGCCGAGGAACATGCCGCGATGGCGGAAGTGGCCCTGGTACTCGGGGCGTGTGTAGTCGGCGCTGCCGAGGGTCATCATGTGGACGACTTCGACGTCGCGGACGTGCGGGGCGCGGGCGACCAGCGCCTGGACGAGGGTGGAGGGGGTGCCGCAGCCGGACTGGATCCAGACGCGGGCGCCGCTGGCGACGGCGAGCAGGGCCTGTTCGGGGGTCATTTGGCGCGAACGGTAGTCTTCCTGCCAGGACATGCTTTCCCTCAGGGCCGGAGGTAAGGTACGCCCGGAAAGAGGGGAATGCTGTGATTGCCGTCACGGGAAGGGGTAGGGAGGTAACCACCAGCGATCAGCGATCAGTAAACGCTGAAGATGGGAGATACTCATTCCTCCGAGGCCGTTGGCCGTTCCATGTAGTTGCCGACAACCGAAACAACCCAGAACATCACGTACACGTCAGCGATGGCGATTGGGATAACCACGAGAGCAGGAATCCACCTGGCGGTCCAGGGAACGAGCAGAATCAGCAAAACATGAAGCGCAGCAAGGACGGTCATCGTTCCCCAAAACCACAAATGCCCCCTGAGTTTCCACTTTATAGCAATGACGACACCAAGCATCCCGATGCTGTACAGTGCTGGTCGCGCAAGCTCAAGTCTTCCGAAATGATCGAATAGCCAAGCAATCAGCGCAGAGCTGACGACCACACACAGTACGCCCCACCACGGTAAGCGCATCTGCTGAAGTGCTTTGATGTCGCTCTTTGAGTTGTTGATTAGTTGCATTTTCCGACCGCCACTGCCGTTTGGTAAATGTCAACGCCCATTGAGATTCCAGAAATGATCTGGCCCACGCCCGGAGCGGCCTTGCCGAGAGTGGCTGCAATTCCGAGGACGCCAAGGCCGACTGACACACTATTCCCCTCGGAACCAGCTGAGGCCGTGTTAACAATCCCCCCAGCAAGCATGACTCCTCGGAAGATATTTCTTCCTTGCGAAACTCCTGCGGCTCCATGCCAGAGGCTGAATGCTCCGGCAACAGCTCCCTCAGCAGCTCCACCTGCCGGCACAAACGTTCCGACCGCATCAAGAGCAGTACTCCCAGCACCGCTCAAGAGGGCATTCGTGATGCATCGGTTCTTGTGCCAGGGCGGGGGGCCCGGCTGCCGATCCATTCCCAGTGGGTCGAAGAAGTCGACAGGATCGTCGGCTACATAGGCATATTGATTGATACCGCCCTGAAATCCAAGCGAATCTTCGGAAATAAACCGATCGACTGTCGGATTGTAATATCTGGCGCGGTAGTAATCGATGCCAAGGCCGTCGAATTCTCTGCCGGTGTAGGCATAGCTGTTGGTAGTTGTGCCGGTGATGCTCATGCTGCCGTAGGGGTCGTAGGAATACTGAACGTCCGAGTTCCCGGTCGAATCGGTCAGCGCGATGGTGCTGCCAAAAGCGTCCGTCAGGTAGCTGAATGTTCCCGTCGCGTCGGTCCGGGTGAATCGCTCGTCCACACCTCCGGTGAGGAGATTGGCGGTAGCCGTCGTTCCATTCAGCTCCTGGACAGGGTTGAGTCCGTCGTAGAGGAAATTAGTGTTGGCGCCCAGCATCGTCTTGCCAAATCGCCGCCCCCAGGCCGTCATAGGCCAGCTTGAACGCACCGGTGCCTGTTCGCGCAAATCATCGTTCATACATTCGCGCACGTAATAGAGAATCGGAGGTATGCACCTCAGGAATTCGGGCGGGGATCACTAAATTAGATCTCACACTCACGCGAGCCATTCATAAAGCAACAGGCCAATCCCAAACACATACATCGCGGCTAGCAGAATCCAGAACTCCAACTTTTGGCGTTGCTTGGTCCTATCGCTTACTCTGCCTCCTTGCACTGTGCTAGCCCAGCCTCGGCTCATGATCCACCAAAGACACGCCATAATTGGAGGTCCGAGAGAAAATGTTAATAACTGCTCTCCTATCGGCGCCGCTCCAGGTCGTAGCATAATCACACCTCCCCCTAGTGCAAGAACCCCGTCTCGCACAATCCCATGGACCCACAATAGGTGAGCGCATCATATGCGATCTTTGCCTCACCAATACCACTCGCATACTCCGCTGCATCAAAGCCGGCCAATGACGTCGTCTCAAATAGAGACGTCATGCTGCCTTCGTTTAGCACGTTGTCAAGGGCGCTATTCAGTGTATCGCTCGCAACATCGCCAAGCCCCTTGGACCACAGACTTTGTTCAAACGCATCTGCCCCGGCCTGTCCTCCAGCTGCAGAAGCGAGCGCCTTGATTACGGGCGAAAATCCCTGTGTTGGCCCAGCAATCACGCCTTCGCCGAGATTGTAAAATACCGAATGGGTGTTGGGGCCCTGGCCGCTTGATCCGGTTACGAAGCTTTGCACCAAATCCGTGGCGCCACTGAACGGATTCCCGCCCTCTGCATCACCAGGAAAGTCTGGCACCCCAACCAGGGTTAACATGCTGGCTACACTTACCTTGCTCGCATTACTTGCCGCGCAAACAAACGGATTTCCCCCGTCCAGGCCGGAGGGATCAACGAAGTTGAGCGGGCTGCCTCCAACGTAGGTGTAGAAATTGACACCTGCTCTAAACCCCATCGGATCTGCGGATATGAACCTACCGGTTTGCGGGTTGTAATATCTGGCCCGGTAATAGTCGATGCCGAGCCCGTCGAATTCCCTTCCGGTGTAGGCGTAGCTATTGGTGGTGGTGCCGGTGATGCTCATGCTGCCGTAGGGATCATGGCTGTACTGGACGTCCGAGTTCCCGGTCGAGCCGGTCAGCGCGACCGTACTCCCAAGAGCATCCGTCAGATAGCTGAATGTCCCCGTCGCGTCGGTCCGCGTGAATCGCTCGTCCACACCTCCGGTGAGGAGATGGGCGGTAGCCGTCGTTCCATTCAGTTCCTGAACTGGATTGAGGCCGTCGTACAGGAAATTGGTGTTCTCGCCCAGCATCGTCTTGCCAAATCGCCGCCCCCAGGCCGTCATAGGCCAGCTTGAACGCACCGGTTCATGTACCACGGACAGCTGCCAGTGGGGTCGAAAATATTGGTCGGACTTCCATAGGCGTATGAGTACAGGTCCAAGTCACTGCCAGAAAGTCCCCCTGGATCTTCACTTATGAACCGGTCGTTTTGCGGGTTGTAGTACCGGGCCCAGGAGTACGGACAATTAACACTGGGTCGAGAAGCAGATATAGTGTCCTCTTACTACTTGCCGTCGTTAACCTTTGAGGCGCCGGACATTCGATTTACGGCCCCTTTTCGCTCTCGGAATAGCGCGTAGAAGCCGACGATGAGCCCCCCACCAACTTCAATCAGCACAAAAGCGCGAAAGTAAATGCCTTGAGCATCGCCTGGAGCCCAGCGATCCATTATATCGACTTGCAAAATGAAGATGCCGATTGCTCCTAAGCCAAGAGTATCTGATATAGATTCTTTTGCCATGGCTTTAATGCCGGACACCTATAATAGAGCCCAGGTCTCAGATAGAAGCATCCCCATACCACCAACCCCAATAAAGGAATCAGCATTCTGGACAGCAAAACGCCGGTTACCGATGAAAGCATCAACCATCTCCAGCATACCTATTAGGTTCCCCGACCGATTGTCGCGAGAATAGATCTAACTGCAGCCGCACTTATGTCCGCTGGTGCTTTGCTAACCTTCAGACCAACCCACCATTGTGCCAACATAGCCGGGTATGCCCGTCACAAGAGCGGCGGGAAGAGCGCTGGCACATCCCGAGCCTGGGTCTACACCTGCAGCGGAAAGTCCAGCTCCCGCCGTGCCTCCTGCGGCGCCGCCTACTCCGGCGTCGATTTTTTCGGAGACATTATGGCTGTTGGTACCGTGATTATGGTTTGTTACCCCCTGCCCCGCTGCATCTCCCGCTGCCCCCGTAACCCCCCAAGTAAGGTGGCCATACTCAGACTCGGGTCAAAGAAGCCTACCCCATAGCGAATCCCTGCACCAAGGAGTCGTCTCTGCCCGCCTGATGACTCAGAGTGCGACGGTGACCGCTTTCGTTTCGGTGTAGTTGTGGAGGACCTGCTCGCCCATCTCGCGGCCCCAGCCGGACTGCTTGTATCCGCCGAAGGGCAGCGAGGCGTCGAAGACGTTGTGGCAGTTGACCCAGACGGTGCCGGCGCGAATGCCGCGGGCGACCTTGTGGGCGAGGGAGAGATTCTGCGTCCAGACGGACGAGGCGAGGCCGTAGACGGTGTCGTTGGCACGCTGAATGATCTTGTCGATGTCGGCGTCAGAGAACGGGACCGCGCAGACCACGGGACCGAAGATCTCTTCCTGCACGACCTTCATGCGCGGGTTGGTGTTGGTGAGCACGGTGGGACGGACGAACCAGCCGCGCTCCATGCCGGAGACGGGGCCGCCGGCGGCGACGTGCGCGCCCTCGGTGATGCCGGATTCGATGTAGCCGACCACTTTGCGGTACTGCTCGTCGCTGACCATGGGGCCCATCTGGCTGGAGGGGTCGAGGCCGGGGGCCAGCTTGATGTCCTCGGCGATTTTGCCCACGCCTGCGACCACCTGATCGAAGACTTTCTCGTGGACGTAGAGGCGCGAGCCGGCGCAGCAGCACTGGCCGTGGTTGAAGAAGATGGCGCTGGCGGTGCCGGCGACGGCCTGGTCGAGCTTCGCGTCGGCGAAGACGATGGCCGGCGATTTGCCGCCCAGCTCGAGAGTGACTTTTTTCAGGTTTCCGGCAGCGGCTTTCACGATGAGCTTGCCGACCTCGGTCGATCCGGTGAAGGCGACCTTGTCGACCAGCTCGTGAGCGGCGAGCGGGGCGCCGGCGCCTTCGCCGTATCCGGTGAGGATGTTGACCACGCCCGGCTGGAATCCGGCCTCGTCGAAGAGCTGCGCGAGGCGCAGGCCGGTGAGCGGGGTCTGCTCGGCGAGCTTCAGGACGACGGTGCAGCCGCAGGCCAGCGCAGGGGCGAGTTTCCACGCGGCCATCAGCAGCGGGAAGTTCCACGGGATGATTTGCGCGACCACGCCGATGGGCTCGCGGACGGTGTAGGAGTGGAAGTCGTAGCCGCACGAAAGCGGGAGGGTGCTGCCGGTGATCTTGGTGGCCCAGCCGCCCATGTAGCGGAACATGTCGACGGCGTAGGGCACGTCGGCGACGCGGGCGATGGCGAAGGGTTTGCCGTTGTCGAGGGATTCGAGCTCGGCGAACTCGTCGAGATTCTGCTCGAGCAGGTCGGCGAGCTTCCAGAGCAGGCGGCCGCGCTGGCTGGGCGCCATGCGGACACAGGCGCCGTCGTCGAAGGCGCGGCGGGCGGCGAGAACGGCGCGGTTCACGTCTTCGGCTTCGGCCTCGGGGACGTGCGCGATGACCTCGCCGGTGGCGGGATTGTAGACGGGGAAGGATTTGCCGTTGGCGGCCTTCACGAAGCGGCCGTCGATGAACATGCGGTGATCGGTAGAGACAAAGTCAGCGGTGCGGGAGCTGACGCGGGGGTCGATCGCGACGGTAGCCATAGCTGATCCTCGGGTGCAGCGGGGTCACGCGGAACCTGGATGGGGAACAGGTCCTGAAGCGAGGGGGCAACGAGCCGCGACGGACGCTTTCAGGACTGGGGCGCGCCCAAAAACTGCACGGGAAAACAGTACCACCGGAGGGTGTGAGTTGGACAGGGCGGGGGTGGGCAGCGAAATTGGCGTCAGCCAACCCATTTTCTGCCAAAACTTTGCGCACTGTTGCTTTTGGGCGCGTCTGGCGAGTCTATCGAAGTGAGAGGGGACTTTCGTATGGACGTGAGGAGGCCGCGGGGATAGAGTGCAAGCAGGTATCCGTGAATCCTGGCCGCACCTAAACGCCATCGAAGAAAAGAGGGACGTGATGGCCACGGCAACAACGATTGATTTCGCGAGCCTTTTGAAAGGCCTGCCGCCGGGCGCGTGGGTTGCGATCTCGGAGCGGACCAAAGCGGTTGTGGCGTATGCAGCCGGTCTGCGCACCGCTTTGGAGACGGCACGCGAAAAAGGCGAGCACGATCCCTTAATTGTCCGTGTGCCCGATCTAGCCGCCCCTCAGGCGATGCTGCAAACGATCTAAGTGCTGCTTGTCGGTTGCCCATGTTTGCGCGAGCTACTGCGGCAACTCCTTCTCTCCGCTGATGCTGAAGTTCGCGGTGACGCCGGGGAGGCTCGCGTCGGTGCCGGGGGAGCTGCCCCCCACAAACACTGTGTAATCGCCGGCGCGGACGGCGCGCTGTCCTGCGGCGTCCACTTCGCTCAGATCCCGCGGGTTCAGGTCGAAGTGGACCGTGGCGCTGGCGTGCGGATCGAGGTGGACGCGGGCGAATCCGGTGAGGCTGCGCAGCGGATAGCCCTGGCCGGAGGGCGGAATCAGGTAAAGCTCAGCAACGTCGTCGCCGGCGCGGTCGCCGGCATTGGTGACGGTGACGCTGGCGGCGAGAGGATCGCCAGCCTGGAGCGATTCCGAAGAGAGATGCAAGCTGGAATAGCGAAAGGTGGTGTAGCTGAGGCCGTATCCGAAGGGATACAGCGGCTGGCCGCTGAAGTAGCGGTAGGTGCGGTTGGCCATGCTGTAGTCGGTGAAGGGCGGCAGCTGGCTGTCGGAGGCATAGAAGGTGAGGGGCAGGCGTCCGGAGGGATCGGCGCGGCCGGTGAGGACGTCGGCGATGGATTCGCCCGCGGTTTCGCCGGGATACCAGGCTTCGAGCAGGGCGTTGGCGTGCTGTTTGGACCAGTCCATGGCGACGGCGCTGCCGCTCATGAGCACCACGACGAGGGGCTTGCCGGTGGCGGCGAGGGCGTGGAGGAGATCCTGCTGGGTTTGCGGCAGGTCGAGGGTGGTGCGGTCGCCGCCGTCGAAGCCGGGCAGGTGGACGGGCATCTCCTCGCCTTCAAGCTCGGGCGAGAGGCCAACGAAGGCGAGGACGACGTCGGACTGCTGCGCGGCGCGGACAGCCTCGTCGCGCAGGACCTGCGCGGGCGGCAGCCACTGGAGGGTGAGTCCGCCGCCGAAGAGCTGGCCGCGGTAAACGTAGTCGACGCGGATGGAGTGCGGGGCGGTCGAGTCGAAGTGGAGCTCGACGCCGGAGTCGACCTGGTGACGCGTGTGGATGGGCTGGGTCTGGTTGGAGGCGATCTGTTTGCCGTCGAGCCAGAGCGACCAGGCCTGCTGACCGCCGCAGGGCCAGCAGCCGTTCAGGTGCACGTTGAGGTGGTAGTCGCCGGGCGCGGGCGGGGTGAAGACGCCGGTCCAGCGGACGCTGTAGTTGCGCGCGGGCAGGCCGGGCACGGGTTTGGCGGCGTCCCAGTCGAACTCAATCTGCTTGTCGGTGCGCGTAAGCGCAGGCGCGCCGGAGAAATCGGTGCTGGCGAAGTACTCGCCCTTCAGGCCATCTTCGCTTGAGCCCTGCGTCGGATGCAGCGCGGTGCGGGGCAGCACGATGGGGAGATCGTCGACGTAATTCGAGCCCTGCGCATAGAGAACCTGGGCGTGGCCGCGCAGCGCGGCTTCGATGCCGTCGACGGGCAACGAGGGGTGCGAGGGGATGCCGTTGTAGTTGCCTTCGATGGCGGGCAGCGATGCGGCGTTGGGGCCGATGACCGCGACGCGGTGCAGATCGGGTTGGAGGGGCAGGACGCCGTCGTTTTTGAGCAGGACGATGGATTCGTCGGCGACGCGGCGAGCGAGGGCGCGATGCTCGGGCGAGTCGACGACGGAGTAGGGGATCTGCGCGTAGGGCACCTCGGCGGGAGGATCGAACATGCCGAGCCGGATGCGCGCGGTGAAGAGGCGCTCCACGGCCTGATCGATGGCGGAAACGGGAATGAGATTTTCCTGGACGGACTGGACGAGGGCCTTGTAAGCGTCGCCGCAGTCGGTGTCGGTTCCAGCGAGAACGGCGGTGGCGCTGGCGTGAGCGGCGTCGGGGGAGAATCCATGAGCGCCGGGGCGCGAGAAGTCGTCGATGGCGCCGCAGTCGGAGGTGACGAAGCCCTGGAAATGCCAGTCGTCGCGCAGGTGCTGCTCAAGGAGCATTTTGTTGGCGCAGGAGGGGGTGCCGTCGACGGCGTTGTAGGAGCACATGAGCGAGTCGGCGTGGCCCTCGACAATGGCGGCGCGGAAGGCGGGCGTGTAGGTGGCTTCGAGATCGCGCGGCGAGAGGGCGGCGTTGAATTTGTGGCGCAGGGGCTCGGGGCCGCTGTAGGCGTCAAAATGCTTGGGCGTGCCGATGGTGAGGAAGTACTTTGGGTCGTTGCCCTGGAGTCCGCTGATAAAAGCGACGGCCATGCGGCCGGTGAGGAAAGGATCCTCGCCGTAGGTTTCCTGGCCGCGGCCCCAGCGCGGGTCGCGAACAATATTAATGTTGGGCGCCCAGAGGGTGAGCCCGAAGAAGATGCTGTGCAGGTTGGCGCGCATGGCCTGGTTGTATTTGGCGCGCGCCTCGATGCCGGTGGTGTGGCCGACCTGGTGTTGGAGGGTCGGATCCCAGGTGGCGGCGAGGCCAATGGCCTGAGGAAAGACGGTGGCGTAGCCGGAGCGGGCGATGCCGTGCAGGCCTTCGCTCCAATAGTTGTAGGCGGGGACGCCGAGGCGCGGAATGGCGGGCGCGCCGTTCATCATCTGATCGACCTTCTCCTGGAGGGTCATGGCGGAGACAAGCGCGTCGACGCGCTTCTGGATGGGCTGGGCGGGATCGAACCAGATTTGCTTGCCGGTTTGGGAATCAGGCTGAGCGGGGGTTTGCGCGAGGACGGGCACGGCGAGCAGGGCGCAGAGGAGGGGAATCCAGCGCTTCATCGTCACAACGATCACGGCTTACTCCTGGCAGTGCGGAAATGAAATGAATCGGGACCGGTCACCAGTCAGCGACGGTTCCATCGAGCTTGCGCAGCACGGGCAGATACGCCCGCTGATATGGGAATTGGGCGGCGAGCTTTTCGTCAAGCTCGACGCCGAGGCCGGGCGCGTCGCCGGGATGCATGAAGCCGGCTTCGAAACGATACGCGTGCGGGAAGACCGCATCGGTTTCGGCGAAGTGAGGCATGTGCTCCTGGATGCCGAAGTTGTGGATGGCGAGATCGAAGTGGAGCGCGGCGGCCATGCAGACAGGCGAGAGATCCGTGGGTCCGTGGCAGCCGGTGCGGACGTGATAAAGCGCGGCGAAGTCGGCGATCTTTTTGAGCGCGGTGAAGCCGCCGGCGTGGGTGAGGGTGAGGCGAACGTAGTCGATCCACTGCTTTTGGATGAGGTCGTGGACATCCCAGATGGAGTTGAGGACTTCGCCGGTGGCGATGGGCGTGGTGGTGTGCTCGCGAATGAGGCGAAACCCTTCCTGGAATTCCGCGGGGGTGGGGTCTTCCATCCAGAAGAGATGGAACGGCTCCAGCTCTTTGCCGAGGCGTCCGGCTTCGATCGGGGTGAGGCGGTGATGGCAGTCGTGGAGGAGGTGCAGGTCGTCGCCGAAGCGCTCGCAGACGCGGGCGAAGAGTTTGGGGACATGCAGAAGGTATTTTTCGGTGGACCAGCGGCTCTCGCTGGGCAGTCCCCGCTCGGCGGGCTCGTAGGGCTGCGCGCCTTTAGGGACGCCGTAGGTCGAGTCGAGGCCGGGAATGCCGCTCTGCACGCGGATGGCGCGATAGCCCATCTCCTGATGGCGGGCCACGTCGTCGAGGGCTTCTTCGATGTCGTTGCCGTGCGCGTGACAGTAGACGAGGACGGCGTCGCGGCTGCGTCCGCCGAGCAGGTTGTAGACGGGGGTGTTGAGGGCCTTGCCCTTGATGTCCCAGAGAGCCATATCGACGGCGGCGATGGCGGACATGGTGACAGGGCCGCGGCGCCAGTAGGCTCCGCGATAGAGGTATTGCCAGATGTCTTCAGTCTGGAAGGGATCGCGGCCGATGAGGGTGGGAATGATGTGGTCGGTGAGATAGCTGGCGACCGCAAGCTCGCGGCCGTTGAGGGTGCCGTCGCCGAGCCCGTAGACGCCCTGGTCGGTTTCGATTTTCAGGGTGACGAAATTGCGGCCGGGCGAGCAGATGTTGACGGAGGCGCGGGTGATCTTCATGGCTGCGGATTTCCTGGGCCGGGTTCGGGCGCGATGGAGAGGTAATCGATCGGCGCGGGCTCCTGGCCGTTGGGATGGCCCTGAATGATGAGCACGTCGCCGGGGCGCAGCGGCACGCCACGCAGCGTAAAGCGCGACGAGGTGTCACCGTCGGGAGCGTTGCCGGGGAGATCGTTGCCGGCGGACCAGGTGGCGAGGTTCTGGTGGTTCAGCAGGAGATCGAAGGTGGAGACGCCGTCACGGTAATCGAAGTACTGGACGGCGACGGTGTACCAGCCGGCGGGGCGCGTGAACTTCGTGGAGGCGGTGCAGACGGTCTGGTTCTGACAGACATACGCTTTGCCGCCGGAGGCTGTCTCCCAGGGATGGACGTCGATGGGGGTGTAGCCGTCGAGCTGCATCTGCGCGGCGGGGATGCGGTTGGGGTAGTGGTCGACGCGGCCGAGGGCGTCGGGGATTCCGGAGAGCTGATAGAACCAGCGGGTGATGGCGTCGCGCCAGACGATGGCCTCGCCCGCCTGGTACTCGAGCATCTTCAGCATGGCGTTGTACGGCTTGGGGTCGATGAGGCCGCGCAGCGACTGCCATTGCGTGACGAGGTCCGCGGCCTGCTGCGCTCCCTGATAGTGCAGGTTGTAGATGGTCTGGATAACGGTTTGGCCGCTGTGCAGGCGATAGGTGTACGGCACGTGGTGCATGAAGAGGAGCAGATCGTCAGGGCAGGTCTTCAGCGACTCGTACATCGCCGCCACCTGCGGCGGATACTGGCCGATGAAGCCGGTTCCGTTGCCCCCGTATTTCGAGTCAGTGCGGTCCATGCCGACGCCCGTGCGGTCGGCGCGAATCCACTGGCCCCAGCCGTTGTTTTCCTGCGACTGCGGAGCCGGGCCGTAATGCGAGCCGGTGATGTTGGTGAGGGATTGCAGGCCGAGCGGGCCGGTGTAGCGTTCCACCATGGGCCACGACGACATCAGCATGCGGCTGACGGTGGAGGCGACGGTGGGATCGGCGCCGAAGGTGAGCCGGGTCCAGTCGCGGGCGATGGTGTCGGCGGAAGTGCTGGGGTTCCAGGCGAGGCGGCCGAAGCCGTAGAGATTGGCGAGGGCCATGTCGCTGCCCAGCCAGTTGTCATCGAGGCCGACGCAGGTGACGCCGATAAATCCCCCGAGCGGGCGATGGAAGACCTGGCCCGAGACGATGGATTTGAGCGGCGTGGAGCGGTTGGGGAGGGCGTGCAGATCGAAGTCGAGATAGGTTTTCCATTGCGCGGGCAGATAGACGAGCTCATGCTGCTGGCCCATGTATTCCTGGGTGACTTCGAGCTCGACGGCGGTGTTGGTGTGGCGCAGGCCGGCAAAGAGCGGCGAGACCGGCTCGCGCACCTGGAAGTCGATGGGGCCGTTCTTGATCTGGACGACGACGTTGGGCGCGAACTGTCCGTCGAGGGGATGGAAGATGTCGTAGGCGGCGCGGGCGCGGTCGGCCTTCGGGTCGTGCCAGTCGAGGTGGTGGTTGTAGACGAAGGCACGGTACATCACGATGCCGCCGTGGGGCGCGAGCGCGGCGGCCAGCATGTTGGCAGCGACGGCGGGGCTGCGTCCATATTTGGAGGGACCGGGCTGGCCTTCGGAATCGGCTTTGACAACGAATCCGGCGAAATCGGGGATGGCGGCGTAGATTTCATCGGCTTTTGCGCGCCACCAGGCGGCAACTTGGGGATCGCCGGGGTCAAAAGTGTCCAGGCCTCCAATGGATTGCGGCGCGCTGAGATCGACGGCCAGCGCGAGACGCACGCCCCAGGGACGGAACGCGTCGGCAATGCGCGCAATCTCGGGGATCATCTGCGGCGTGAGCAGATGCGGATCGGCGTTGACATCGTTGATGGCGCAGCCGTTGATGCCGAGCGAGGCGAGCAGGCGTGCGTAGTCGTCGGCGCGGGTAAGATCGGCGCGCACGGAACCGTTGTCAAAGAAGATGGAGCGGCCTCCATAGCCGCGCTCGATGGTGCCGTTGAGGTTGTCCCACTCGTTGGTCCAGCGGATGGGCGCGGCGGGCGAATCGGAGCCCTGCATGGCGGTGAAGCTTTCGCCGCGGGCCATGCCGAGCAGCAGATGAAACGCGCCGTAGAGGATGCCGCGGGAATCCGCGCCGTCAATGAGCCAGTAATTGTGGCCGCGGGAGAAATACGTGGTGAGGGCGAAGCCTTCCGGGCCGAGCTTGGGCGGGTCGTAGCCGGGGAAGGCGGCGCGCAGCTCTGCGGAGGTGGCGAGGACCCACGCGTCTTCGTCGGGGAGCTGAGATTCGATGCGCAGGGTGCGGCCGAGCATGGAGCGGACGCCGCGCAGCATTTCAGATTGCGCACTGGCGGCAGTGGGCGAGCTGTCGAGCGTCACGATGGCGGGCGGGATCTTCGCCCAGGCCGCGAGATTGGCTTGTGGCAACGGCGCATAGCGAAGCCAGGCAGCCTGCTGCGCGCGAGCGGACGGGATGGCCAGCAGGCAGGCGGCCAGCAGAGACACAGAAACGAATCCGAATCGGCGCTGGCGAATGCTGGACATCGCGACCCTTTCGATTCTCGCAGAAACGGCCGAGTTTGGTTCGCGACGCGAACGAATGCAGCAGTTTCTGAAAAGAAAGAAGGGCCGGGACAGAAGATCGTCCCGGCCCGGGTTGGTTTTGGAGAGATCAGAAGATCAATTTGCCGCCGAAATACCAGAGCCGCTCGCCGCCGCTGCCGCCGAGAGAGGAGTTGGCTCCCTGGGACTCGCCGGTGACCTTGCCAAAGTTGGAGTCGGTGATGTTGGCATCCGGATTGGCGAAGTGCGGGGTGTTGGTCACGCCGAAAGCGTCGGCTTCAAACTGGAAGGTGAGGAACTCAGTGATTTTGAAATTCCGGAAGAGGTTGGCGTCGACATCGAAGTAGCCCGGCCCGCGGATGATATCCCGGCCCGCATTGCCGAAGGTCGCCGGCTCGTCGGCGGGCACCTCCTGAAACGAGGTGATATCGAAGTAGCTGCAGCTGTTGGTGCCTTTGGGGCAGAGACCGGGGCTGTAGGCAGGCTTGCCTTTGGTGATGTGGATGGGCGCGACGAGATTCGGTGTCTGCTGATTGCCGGGGGCGTTCAGATTGCTGACCGCGGCTGCTGAGTTATCGGTCACAGTAAACGGCGCTCCGCCGAGCCGGCTGAGGACGCCGCTGAGCGTCCAGCCTCCCGCCAGGGCGGAAGCGACGCCGTGGTTGGCCATGCTCTGCCCTTTTCCAAAGGGAAGGTTGTAGAGCCAGTAGCCTTCGAAGTTGTAATCGCGGTCGTATCCGGCCAGAGCCTTGTTTCTCGCGAAATAGGCCGGATAGGGCCATGAAATGGAGCTCAGCTCTTCGTTGTCTTCGAAGTCTTCGGTTTTGGACCACGTATAGAGGATCCCGATGGTCGAGGTCTGGCCGAAGCGCCGGGTGAGCTTGGTCTGCAGAGCGTCGTAATAATCGTGCCCGCCGGGAACGAGGGTGTTGATGGAGCCCCAGGTGCCACCAAATTTGGCGTTGAGCTGCTCGCCCGCCGCGCCTCCGCCCGCCGGCGCGGAATTGAGGTTGAGGTTGAGCACCGGGCGAATCTCTCGCTCGCCCACATAGGCGGCATCGGCGACGAATCCGGCGAACTCCTGCTCGATGGTGAGGTTGTAGGAGTAGATGTAGCCGCGGCGGAATTTCGGATACTGGCCGATGGTGCTGGTGGTGATGTTGTTGGGAAGCGGGATGGATCCGGTGCTGAGATTCGGCGTGGAGATGAGAACGATGCCGACGGGCAGAGTGGAATACGGCCCGGTGGCATTGGTCCCGGAGAGACTGTCGGAGGGAGCGGCCGCGCTGAAGTTGGCGGTGCCGCCGGTGTTGGTGCCGCTGTAACTGGAGATGGTGTCGGCAGGATAGTCGTTGCGCAGGTAACGCCAGTTATTGCTGTCGGCGCCGATGCCGAAGCCGGCGCGCACCACGGTGTTCTGCGCCGCTTTATAGTCGATGCCGATCCGGGGCAGGAATTCTCCGTGGCCGACCTGCATGCCGTCGTTCTGCGGAACCGAGCCGTAGCCGCCCACGAGCACCTGCATCGTGGAGGGATCGAGAACGCGGGCGCCTTTGCCGTGATCGCTGTAGGCCATGGGGTAGAACTCCCAGCGCAGGCCGTAGTCGAGGCTCAGCTTTGGCGACACCTGCCACAGGTCGCGCGCATACACCGCCCAGTACGACCAGCGCAGCGCGATGGGGTCACTGTCCTGGACGGCTTTGCCATCCTCATACGGCAGGCCGAGCAGAAAATCGGCGTACGAACCGTACTGGAAATTCACCGGGGGATCGGGGTTGGTGCAGGTTTCCCTGGTGATGGGCGCGCCGGTGCAGTTGACCTGCTCGGTTGCGGTGCCGTTCATTCCGAAGGAGCCGCGCGCGGTCTGGAAGGTTCCGCCCTGGGGCTGGAAGTGGTTCATCTGCACGTGATCCCACTCGCCGCCGAAGCGCAGCTGATGATTGCCCTTAATCCAGGTGAGGTTTTCGTTCTCGACGTACTGGTTGTCGCGAAAGACGAAAGGATTGCCGGTATTGGGATTGCCGAGGTTGGTGAAGGTCACAAACTGGAAGGCCGGAATTCCGAAATAGAGATCGTCATTCGGATCCTGGGGGTTGTTGGTTCCCGGGATCTTGAGCGTGTTCAGGCCAACCGGCCCCTGTGCGATGTCCGGAGCTTCCGCGGCCAGGTGCTGCCGCGTGAAGCCGAGATTGCCGTCGAGCAGCAGGTTGGGCGTGAAGGTGTGCGTGCCTCCGAAGCCGATGACGTAGATGCGCGTAGTGGCATTGCCGAGCTGGCCGCCGTTGGTCGCATTGCCTTCCGCCGGGCCCAGAGAAGGAGGATCGTAGATATCGCCCCGGGAGGTGCTGAAGTGGCCGAAAACCGTGGTCTTCTGCGAGGGGACGAAGTTGACCTTGGCATCGTAGTCGTCGGTATGGAAGAAGCCTTTTTGAGTATCGAGATAGTTGTTGCTGTCGAGCGATGCCAGGCTTGAGGTAGGCGCCGGAATCAGCTTGGCCATGGCTAACGCCGCGGGGTCGACACGGGAAAGGCAAATGGTGTCGACGATGCCGTTACAGGAGATGGGCGTGCGGCCGGAGCCGTCGGGGTTTCCGCTGTTCGGATCGTAGATGTGCACCGGATTCCCAGCTTTGTCGACCAGACCATAGGCAGCGGTCTGGAAGGGGCGGAAATCGAAATAGCCGGCGCTTTCCGCGGTGTTGTACTGCAGGCTTCCGAAAGGCACGGTCTGCGGATTGCCGCCGGCGGGCGCCAGACTCTGGCGGGTTCCCTGATAATCCGCGAAGAAGAAGAGCTTGTCTTTCAGAATGGGGCCGCCGGCCGAGCCGCCAAACTGGTTGAAGATGTTCTCCGGCCGTTTGAAGGTCGGCGGCTCAAAGTAGTTGATGGCCTTGAGATCGGCGTCGGTGTGGTACTCGTAGGCGTCGCCGTGGAGGTGATTCGTGCCGGTCTTGGTCTGAACGTTGACTTCAGCGCCGTTCACCATCCCCTGTTCGGCGTCGTAGGAATTGGTGGTGATGTTGACGGTCTGGATGGCATCTTCCGGAGGCACGTAGGCCACGTTGTTGGGCAGCCACGGATAGGCATCGAGAATGCCGTCGATGCGGGTGTCATTGCCCTGGGTGGACTGGCCGTTGACGTTGGCGGTCATGGCGCGCTCGGGGTTGCCGGCGGCAGAGTTATTTTCGACCGGGATGGTCGAGCCAGGGACGATGCGCAGCAGGTCCTGGAAGTTTTTCCCTTCAGAAGAGACGGTGGGAAGCTCCTGGAGCTCGGCGGTGGAGAGGTCGGTGTGGATGTCGGCGCGATCGGTTTGCAGCAGCGGCGGCGCGGCGGTTACGGTGACGCTTTGCTGCACCTGGCCGACGGCCATCTTCTCGTCGATGCGGGTGACGCTGTTGGGATCGACGTGGATATTGTCGGTTTCGACGCTGCCGAATCCCTTCGCGGTGACGGTGATTTTCCAGTTGCCGGGTAACAGCTCGCTGAAGCGATAGAGGCCGGAGGCGTCGGTGGTGGCCTGCTGGTGCAGTCCCTTCTGGACCTCGACCGCTGCGACCGTGGCGCCGGGAATTGCGGCGCCGCTGGAATCGGTAACCACGCCTGAGAGCGAACCGTAGAGCACCTGCGCCTGGACCGCGATCAAGCTTCCCGACGCCGCGAGCAGGAGGGAGACGAACAACAACTTCGCAACCGCGCCTGCAACTCTCCCAAAGTACCTTCCTGACATAACTGCCTCCACGATGCAGTGATTTCCTCCGGCGGGTTGCGGCAGCGGGCGACCCTGAACGCTCCAGGCGATCGCCGGCGAAGCCATTGATTCAGTTCTTCATTTCGTATCCCGCCGAAACCGGCTTTAATATGCGTCCCGAACTATAGGAGCGTAAATCCCGCTCTGTCAAGGGGCCTTGCGGGAAAATGTTGGCGAGAATCCAGAGAAAACAGAGCGTTTAGGTTCTTTCCCGAGGCTCGGTTATTTGTTTCAGACCCGTCGGAATCGCAGACGGAAGCAGCAATCGAGCGTGGAATCAGGACTTTAGGGGGAGAGCGGCGCGCCGGACAGGATCGGCCCGGGCGGCGGTACTTGTGAATTGTTATCCCCGGGGCAGGTTGCGCTGGAAGACCAGAGCCGCGGCGCCGCGCAGGCGGGCAATGTCGCCCTCGTGGCTGGGGCGGATGGCGGGCGGGCTGCCGGCCAGGGTGAGGCCGGCAACTTCTTTTTCGATGGCGGGAGCGAAGCGGTGCCAGGCCGGCGTAATGTCTCCGGCAATGAGGATGACGCTCGGGGAAAGTCCGGCGATGATCATGCGCAGGCCGCGCCCGATCCACGAAGCCTGTTTGGCCAGAGCCTGAGCGGCCGCCGCGTTCCCTTCCTCGGCCATGTTGAGCAGCTCCTGGTAGGAAACGTTGCGGGCCTGCGGCTGGAGCTCGCGATAGTAGCGCAGGGCGGCGCGGCTGGAGGCGAACATCTCCCAGCAGCCTTTTTGCCCGCAGCCGCAGCGCGGCCCGGCGGGATCGACAGGGACGTGGCCGAATTCGCCCGCCATGCCGTGGCTGCCGGAGATGAGATGGCCGCGCGCGAAGACGCCGGTGCCGATGCCTTCTGAAACGGTGACGAGGACCGCGTCGCGAATGCCATCCATGCGTGCGAAGGTGAGCTCGGCGAGCAGGCAGGCGGTGGCGGCATTCTCCATTTTGACGGGAAGGCTCATCTTCGTCTCGATGGTTTTCTTCAGGTCGAAGTCGGGCCAGTGGAGGTTGGGGGCGAAGATGAGGCGCTGCGTTTCCGGGTCGACGCGGCCGGGCAGCGAGACGCCGATGCCCTCAGTGGATTTGCGCGGAAAGGCGCGCTGCATGCGCTGCATGGACTCGACCAGCAGGCGCGTGGAGGCGGCGGGATCGGAGGTGAGCGGCGCGAGCGCGCGGGAGAGCAGGCGGCCGTTGAGATCGACGACGGCGACCGTGGCCTGGCGGGGATGGATGTCGACCGCGATGGCGACCAGATCCTCGTTGAGGCCCACCATGGTGGGGCGGCGTCCGCGCGGAGCCGAGGCCAGCGAGCCCTCGCGCACCCACTTCTCTCCGATGAGCTGCTCGACGATCTGGGAGACGGTGCTGCGCTGCAGGCCGGAACGGCGGGCGAGATCGGCGCGCGAGATGGGCTGGTGGATGCGCACCAGCTCGAGGACGATGTCGCGATTGATGCTGCGCGCGGTTTCGCTGGAGGCGAGCTGCAGATTGGTGGGGTCGATATGGCGAATGCCCGCCGACGCTGCCGATGCGCGTGCGGCCTGGACATGCTTTTCCGGCGCCACCTCGAGTCGTCCTCCCGCGTCAGGCCCGCGCATGGGGCACGGGCAAAGATTCACTCTACACCGGGAGGTGGTGATTTGCGGGAGGGGCCTTACTGATTGACGCCGCTGGCGAGGTAGCCGCCATCGACGGAGAGAATCTGGCCGGTGATAAAGGAGGCGGCTTCGGAGGCGAGGAAAACCGCGGCGCCGGCCAGCTCTTCCAGGCGTCCGTAGCGGTGCATAGGGGTGCGCAGCAGCACTTCCCTGCCGCGCGGGCTTTCCTCCAGCAGCTCCTGATTGAGCGCGGTGGGGAAAAATCCGGGAGCGATGGCGTTGACGCAGACGCCGTGCCGGGCCAGCTCGACGGCGAGCGATTTGGTGAGCGCGCCCACGCCGGCCTTGCTGGCGCCGTAGGCAGCCACTTCGCAGAAGGCGACAAAGGTGGCCAGCGACGCGATGTTGATGATGCGTCCCCAGCCGCGCTCGACCATGCCGGGCGCGACGATCTGGCAGGCGCGGAAGGTTCCGGTGAGATTGGTGTCGAGGATGGCGCTCCATTCCTCTTCGGAGCACTCGAGCGTGGGGACGCGGCGGGTGATGCCGGCCGCGTTCACGAGGATATCGACTTTGCCGAAGGCGCGGAGGGTCTCGTCGTGCAGGTTTTCGAGGGAGCGGCGATCGAGCACGTCGGCGGGAAGGGCGAGGGTGCGCCTTCCCTGCTCGCGAATTTCCGCGGCGACCTCGGCGACTTCCTCAGCGCGGCGGGCGCTGGCGACCACGTCGGCTCCGGCTCCGGCAAGCGCCAGGGCGATGGCGCGGCCGATGCCCGAGGTGCCGCCGATGACGAGGGCGGTGCGGCCGGTGAGATCGAACGAGGTGAAGGATTTCGCTTCCGCGACACATTCCAGCATTTTGTTTGGCTCTCAAACTATTGTAGCGCAAAAAGCGGCGCGGGCGCGAGCGGCGCGGCTGGGTGAGGACCATTCCTGCTGGGGTGGGGGTGCAGCTTCCGGATGGACGGCGATGCGATGGGAACGCTGCTTACCGGCGAGAAGGACGTCTGCGGGTAGGTATTCGCGTTGCCGCAGAAAACATTCTGGATGAGCGATTCGACCTGAACGCGACAAATGAGAATTGCTTCGGGCTGGATATGATTCTCCCGAGGGCCCAAAAGTTGATCCCTGTTAGCCCCGGTGTCAGCCGCTGGCGCAAACCCACGCGGAGTTACTCGCTGAAGACTCCCGCGGGCGTAAATGAGACGGTCAGGACAGTGATGTCATCCTCCTGGCCAAATCGCTGGGCTGCTTCCGCGATCTCCAGGGCGGATTGCGCGCTGATGGAGCGCATACGGTCAAAACCGAAGAGTTCTCCGGCGGGGGTGCGGGCTTCCACAACACCGTCTGACAGAAACACGAGCGTGTCGCCCGGATGGAGGGTAAAGCCGGTCTCAGTATAGTCAGCCTCCTGGGTCACCCCAAGAGGCAAACCTGGCTCCAGCAAGACCTCTTCACCGTTGCGATAGGGCATCAGGTGGCCTGCGTTAGCCGCCGTCACTCTGCCGTCGGAGTCAATACGCGCAGCGCTGCACGTGACCAGGCCTCCACTCAATCTGCCGCAGAGGCTGCGGTTTAGCGCATACAGGACTTCCGCCGGCCGCGAGGTCGGCACTATGCGAAGCGTGCCCATGATCGCCGACACCGTCATGGCCGCGTGGAGCCCCTTCCCACTCACGTCGCCCACAACCAGCAGGGCGCCGTCACCTTCGACAGGCGAAATATGAAAGAAATCGCCGCCCACCTCGCCGGCCGGCCTGTACTCTGACTCGATCCGCAACCCTGGAATCACAGGCGTCTCCAAACCCAAAAGAACCTGCTGTACCAGGCGAGCCGCTTCCAGTTCGGTTGACAGCCGCTGCTTTTCACGCTGGTCCTGGATAAGCTCTCCCACAAAAATAGTCAGGGCGGTTGCGCCGAACAGGACCATGGCGCAGGGACCGTAGTACCACCGCCAGCCTCCAATTTCGAAGCTGAAGGGAATATGCGCGAAGAGGGGTAAAGTCTGTCCCAGCGGCAGGCGAAAAAACCAGACGATTGCGATAGCGGCGGTAATCAGTCGAACCCCTGGAGCGGGACGGCGGAGGCGCAGCAACAGGAGTACCAGGACCGCGATCTGCGACAGGTCCACGGGGACCAGATGAACCCACGTCAGTGCGGGTACCCAATTAACAATGAGAGCGCCGGCACAAATCAGTCGAACCGGGATCATCCATCCGCGCCTGGAAATGCGCAGCACGTCCGCGGCCATCTCGACAAAAAACAAAGATGTCAGAGTCGTGAAGAAAGCATCCCACGAACGCAATCCAAGGTAGTCGACGAAAAATACTGCGGACACCATCAGCAGGTACAAGCCCGCAGTGCGGAAGGTGCTGAAAGTCCGGGCGTTCAACCAAAGCACGAGACAGCCGGCGGCCATGGCAAAGAGCAGAACGGAGGTGACCAGGAATCCGGTCATGGCAACCCTGTCCATGTAGAAGGCCAACTGCTGCTGCAAAAGAATCATTGGTTGCGAGGCTGCTGGAGTCTGCGCTCGCAGAACCGAGACAGTCGTAACGAAGAGGAAGACGAAGGGCATCACTCGGCTGGGGTCGCGACTGGCATCGCCAGTATAGTCCGACCGTGCAGGCCCAAACGAGTTCAGTTGTTGCATCATCGCCAAGGCACTCAACGACCCGCGATTGGTCCTCGCAAGTTGGCGAGGGTTGACCGACCGACTCACTGCGCGCGCCCTGTAGCGGGACGAGCTTTGGCATCGACCGATGTTATTGCGGAATCGTCGGCCTCTCGGAAAATACGCGCGATGCCGGGGAGTCGCAGGCATAGCCGCGAATGCCGAGAGTCTGCACGCTGACGGAGATGCGAGGCTTCCTCCGGCAGCGCGATGTGTGAAAGCGGCCAACTGCCGCTGGTTATTGCGCGGCCGCGTCACGAATTATTGGCCAAAGGCCCGAGATGGTTTGCCGGAAGAGCTGGAGCTGATTCAAACGGCAAGAATGGCGCGGCCCAGGGCGCCGGTGGTTGCGTCCTGGGCTGTGACTGCTGCGGCGCGAGTGAGTCCGGTCAGGTCGCGCAGGTGGTTGGCGAAGTCCCAGGCAAGGTTGCGCGCGGTGCAAATGTCCCAGAAGGCAAGCAGCCGGCCGATCTTGCCCGTATCCTCGGCCAGCACGCCGAGGGTATCGGCAGCGAGCATGGTCAGCGCCGATGGCATCGTGGTCTTCAGCAGTTCGTTCACTGCCTGGTAATCGGCGGACTCCGCGCTGCCGGCTGCCGGAATCACGTTGAGCTCGGCATCGGTGGCCAGCAGCGCCAGCGCAAGGTCATGGTTGATGTGGGCGTTCATTCCCGCCAGCGCGAACTGGATGCGATCGATGCCGGTGCTGTAGCGAGCCTCAAACAGGGCGTTCCATGAGGAGGGCACCGGGCTTCCGCTCAGATAGCCGGCGACGGCGCTGAAATAGAGGCCGGCGAAGACGACATCGAGGCGGTCGAACCAAACCGGGCTCTGCCACGCGCCGCCCGGCGGGCACAGATCCACCTGCTGCGTCACCATCAGGTAGAGCCGGTTGAACCACTTCAGGCCGTCGGTCACCGGCAGGAGGGCGTCGACAGCCTGCATGCGCGCGACCACGCCGGGAATCGCCGCCGGGGCCGGCCCGCTGACAAGGTTGTACAGCGGCTGGTTCGCCAGGGACACGGTGGCCGTTTGCATGTGCCATCTCCTCAGGCAATCCGCCGCAGTATAAGCCATTCGCTCGCGCCCGGGGCTGGGCGGGGAGGATTCGCGGTGCGGCGCTCGCCGCGTCCGGCGTGGCTTTCCGCGACACGACGCCCCTTTTTGCCTGTGAATCGACTCGGCGGAACTCACCCCCGTCCCAATGGGACAGGACTCAGCAGCGCCCCGTCTGTGCTACGCTTCGCACCGGTGGCCAATTTCGAAAAAGCGCCGGCAGAGGTCCAGGAGATTCTCTCCAAGCCGATTCAACAGCTGGGCCTGAAGCTGGAAGGCTCTCCCCTGGATCGCTTCGTCCAGCAACTCTACAAAGAGCTGGCCGCCAAGGGGCTGAACCGGTTCCGCCCAGGGTGCTACCTGACCGATGAGTGGGGTTGCCCCAACATGGAGCCGGTCATCGGAATTCCTTTCTACCTGGCCGACCCGAAACTGCAGCGCCTTGAGTCGGAGATGAACGACATTGAAGACGCCCGGCAGATCATGATGTACATGCGCCACGAAGCCGGCCACGCTTTCAATTACGCCTACGCGCTCTATAAAAGCAAGGAATGGCGCGCGCTCTTCGGGCCGTTCCGGCGGCCTTACCGGGAGAACTACAAACCGGTTCCCTTTTCGCGCCAGTTCGTGCGGCACATGGAGGGGTGGTACGCGCAAAAGCATCCCGACGAAGACTTCGCCGAGACTTTCGCGGTATGGATGACGCCTCGCTCCAACTGGCGGAAGCGCTACAAGGGCTGGGGCGCGATGAAGAAGCTGCTCTACATGGACCGCATTGGCCGCAAGCTCCGCGATGCCGACCCGGTGGTCGCGCACGGCCATACCGACATCACCGTCGACGAAATGAATGTGACGGTCGGGGAGTTTTATCAGCGCGCGCTCGATCAGCAGCTCGTCTTCGGCGAGCTTCCCTTCGACACCGACCTGCACGACATCTTCAACGCATCGAAGCGGCGCAGGAACAACGTTCGCCCCGCGGCCGATCTTCTTCGCGAGAACCGCAAGGTGCTGGTCGACAAAGTGACGTACTGGACGGGCGTGCAGCGGCCGCTGGTGAAGAAGCTGGTGGAAACCATCGAAGCAAAAGTCAGCGACCTGGGGCTGCGTGCCGACATAAAATGTGAACGAGACTACTTAACCGAGGTCTCCGTGTACGCGACGGCGCTGGCGATGAATTACATCGCCCGGGGCAAGTTCATTCTGCCCTGAGCGGCATTTTCCATCGGCCGTGGCGGGCAGAGGCAGGTTGTACTGAGAAGCGCAGAGGCATCATGGCGAACCTGAAAGTAACAATCCTGCACGACGTCTGGGAGGACGGCCCGCCCGAGCCTGAACCGGAGCCGGTGAAGACGCCCCGCGCCAGGAAGGGCAAGCGGCGGAAGAAGAAAAAGGATCCGCTGCACGACCGCGAAGAGATCTTCGAGGCGCTCACCAAGCTGGGGCACGAGCCTTCGTATCACGTCCTCGACGGCAGGAACCAGTCGCTGCTGGCGCTGGCAAAGTGCAGCGCCGACCTGATTTTCAACCTCACCGAGTCTTACGCCGGCGACGACACGATGGACAAGAACATCGCCTCGTATCTGGAGCTGCTGCACCTCCCCTATACCGGCAGCGGCCCGCGGGCTCTCTATCTTGCCCAGGACAAGTCGATCGCAAAAAAGATCTTCGACTTTCACAAGATCAAGACCCCGGACTTCGCAACCTCGTATAAGGGCCGCACCGATCACTCGCACGACATCGAATTTCCGCTCATCGTCAAGCCTGTCTCCGAAGACGGATCCATCGGCATCGACAGCGGCTCGGTTGTCGACAGCGTCAAAGAGCTGATGGAGCGCATCCACTATATCCACGAGGAATTCGACAGCCCGGCGCTGATTGAGGAGTACATCGAAGGCCGCGAAATCTACGCCGCCATCCTTGGCAACGATAACCCCGAGGTGCTCCCGCTGATCGAGCTCGACCTCTCGAAGCTGCCCAAAGGATCGCCGCGGATCGCCTGCCAGGACGTGAAGTTCGATCACGAGACGGAGGCGTACAAGGTGACGAAATCCGCGCCGGTGGAAGACCTCGACGAGGAGACCACTCAAAAACTCCAGGACACCGGGCTGGCCGCCTACCGCGCCCTCGGGCTGCGCGACTACGGCCGCATCGACATGCGCCTGAACAAAAAAGGCGAGGTCTATGTGATCGAAGCGAACCCGAACCCATGGCTTTCCAGCACCGCTGAATTTGCCATGGCGGCAAAAAAGGGCGGCTACTCGTACGCCGACGTCATCGACAAGATGATCGGCCTGGCGCGGATGCGCTCACTGTAGCGGAAACGGAAACGATCGGACGCCGCAAACGGCAGAGCCGATCACGGCCCGAAGAATTCCATCATGTCCGGCGCATTGGCAGCCGCGCCCGGCGGATTCGCCAGTTGCAGCAGTTCCATCATGGTCCTCAGCATGCTCTCGTGCTGGTATACCGTCGCCGAGGTCTGCCGGTAGCCGGGTTTGACGATTGGCCCCCACAGCACCGGCGCGACGTGGCCGCCTCCGTGGGTGGTGTCGCTGGTCTCGGCCTCGTCGAAATCGACGATCAGCACGCCGTCTCCGCCCGGCTGAAAGGCCGCATCGTTGGACAACGGCATGACCACATTCGACTGCAGCCATGTATCCGCCTGCTGCGGCGTGCCGTTGTGCGCGTCGTCGTTCACGTCCGGAACAATGTAGGAAAACTCCGGCAACTTGCCGTTGGCGAGATCGGTTGCGAACTGGCTGAACGGCCAGATGACCTCATTCGCCATCGTGCTGTTGTCGGCTATATCGGAAAGCATGGCGAATGGATTGTGCCGAATGAGATACAACCCGGTATCGCCGCCCACATAGCCCTGCGTGATCCCCTCGGCATACACGCGGAAGCTGATGCCCGCCGTCAGCATTCGCCGCGCGATACTGTCGACATCCCACACCGTCGTGGAACTGTCGTCGTTGGTCAGGATCTGCCCGGTGGTCAGCATGAAGTAGTTGCCGATGGAGGGATGCGTATCGGCGTAGTAGTTCGTCGGCAGGGCGCCATTCATGATCAGGCTGTTGAGATTCGGCCAGTCGGTGGTATTGCCCACGACGGTCGAATAGCTCTGGTTTTCCTCCATCACCAGCACAACGTGTTTGCTGGTGATGCTGCCGCTCGATTGCGTCTGCACCGTCACCGTTGCGGATCCCGACTTTTTCGCATTCTGCGTGCTGGTGGCCGTGACCGTCACGCTGCCCGCCGTGCTGGGCGCGGTCAGCGCTCCGCCGGACGCGATGGTCCCGGCGCTGGCGCTCCAGGTCACGGCGGAACTGTAGCTGCCTGTCCCCTGCACCGTCGCGCTGCATTGCGAGGTCGCGCCCGGAGCCACCGTTGCCGGGCTACAGGTTACGGCTACTGAAGAAATCCCCGACACTGCCGGCGGGGGAGTGTTGCTGGAGCCGCAGCCGCCCGCGGCGACCATCGCAGCCAGACTTATCAGCACGATCCAGGAGGTGCGAAGACGCATCGACCGCCCCCATAACTTTCATCGGATGCGAAAATCGCTGCTCGCGGCGACAGATGCGCGCTTTTTGGGGTGAGAGTGAGTGCTCGATTCCTGGCCGCGCGGAGGTTACTCGTAGCGGAGGGCGGTCGTTGGTTCGACGTGGGCCGCGCGCAGGGCGGGAACCAGGACAGCGGCGACAGCGGCGACGAGCAGCACCAGCGAAACAGTCACGAACGTGAGCAGATCGGTTCCGCTGGTGCCGTAGAGCAAGCTGGCGGTAAACCGTCCCAGGGCGAGGGCGATGGCGAGCCCGATGGCCAGCCCGATGGCGGTCAGCACGAGGCCCTGACGAAGGATCATTCCCAGCACGCTGGGACGTCTTGCGCCGAGCGCCATGCGGATGCCGATTTCGCGCGTGCGCCGGCGTACCGAATAACTCATCACGCCGTAGAGGCCGATGGCGGCGAGGGTGAGGCCGATAGTGCCGAAGATTCCCAGCAGCAGCGAGGAGATGCGCGGCAGAAGCAGCGACTGATCGACATGCTGCTGCATGGTCTCCGTGTTGAAGACAGCCATATCGGGATCGAGAGCGGCGACCTGAGCGCGCACCGCGGAAGCCAGAGCACGGGGATCGATCGACGTCCGGACGAGGATGGTGGTTCCGAACAGGCTGTTGGCCTTTTCGGGCGCGGCGTTCAGGTAGAGATACACAGCATCGGAGGGCTTTTCGCCGATGGTGCGCAGTTTCGAGTCGCGGGCAATGCCGACGATCGTGTATTTGGTTTGGTCCTGGCGAATGGTGCGGCCGATGGGGTCCTGACCTGGAAACAGATGCGCGGCCATGGTCTGGTTGATGATAGCGGCCGACGCGCCGTCGAGCTGCGCAGCAAAACCGCGCCCGCGCAGCAGAGGAATACCCATGGTTTGGAAATATCCGGTGCCGACGTTGTCAACGAAGGCGATGTGGTTCTGCGCGGAGTGGCCCTGGGTCGCATCCACCGCGAAATTGTCCGCCTCCCCGCCCACACTGAGCGGGACGACGCCGACAAAGCTGACGGAGCGAACGCCGGGCAATGCGGCCACGCGGTCGTGCAGCTGGGCAAGGAACTGCACGGTCTTATCGTGCGAGTAGTTCTGGAGTTTGGGGTCCATCGACATGACGAGCAGATTGGCGGGCTTGAACCCGATGTCGATGGACGAGGCATGGCCGAGGCTGCGGAGAAAAAGTCCAGCCGTGGTGAGCAGCACCAGGGAGAGCGAGACCTGAACGATCACCAGGGTATTGCGCATGCGCGAACGGCTGCTGCCTCCGAGTCCCGCGGGGCCATCTTTGAGGGAGCCGACCAGGTCGGGGCGCGAAGCGCGCAGCGCGGGAATCAGCCCAAAAGCCAGCGCCGTAATGGCAGATAAGCCGAGCGCGAACAGGCCAACGCGCCAGTCGACGTTGAAGTCGAAGGCAACCGGGAACGGCAACGGAAGCTGGATCCGCGAGATGGCGTGTGCCGCCACAGCAGCCAGCAGAAAGCCGGCGCCGGCGCCGGCCAGCGACAGCAGAAAGCTCTCGATCAGCAACTGGCGCACCAGTTGACGACGCCCCGCGCCCACCGCCAGACGGATGGCGATCTCCCTTTGGCGGCCGGTGGCGCGCGCCAGCAGCAGGTTGGCAACATTGGCGCAGGCGACCAGCAGCACCAGTCCTACGACGGTCATGAGAACGGCCATGAGGGCGAATGCCGGCGTTTCCGAGCCGGCAATCAGGGCGCCGGCGGTTTCGAGCGTGATCTTCTCGTGGGTCTTGTTCTCCTTGTGCCACGCGTCGTCGAGGCGCTTTTTGACGATGTTGACCAGGAGAAGAGCCCTGGCGCGCGTGACTCCGGGTTTGAGCCTCGCGTCGAGCATGACCCATTGGTTATCCCGCGCGGTTCTGAGGCTGCCGCCGCTCGAGCTCAGGTCCGGCATGATTTCTCCCGAGGCAGCGAGGGGCACCCAAAACTCGGATGCGATGCCGCGATCGACACCGTAAAACCCTGGCGGCGCGACGCCAACCACGGTATAGTGCTGTCCGTTGAGCGCCACGTCGCGGTTCAGAATGTTCGGGTCGCCGCCAAAGCGGCGCCGCCACAGGCCGTTGCTGAGCACGACCACGTGATCGCGAGCGGCGGTGTCGTCATCGGGAAGAAGGGGACGGCCCAGCGCCATCGGCACCTCCAGCACGCCGAAGAAGTTGCCGCTGACGGACTGGCCCCAGACGCGCTCGGGCGCTCCCTTTCCGCCGATGCTGGCGGGAATGAGCGGAAAGTGCGCGGCGATACCCCCCTCGAAGATCGCGGTGGTCTGGTCGCGATAGTCGATGTAGTCGGGATAGGAAAACGAATCGCCCTCCGAGAACATCACCATGCGCCCTGGATCCCGGACCGGCAGGACTCCCCACAGCAGCCCATTGGCGACGCTGAAGACGGTGGCATTGGCCGCAAACGCCAGGGCGATGGAGAGGATCACGACCACGGAAAAGCCAGGGGCCCGGAGCAGCGTTCGAATCGTGTAGCGAATGTCCTGAGCCAGGTTTTCCATGAGCGCCTCAGTACGAGAGGGATGTTGGTGGAGGACTGTACGCAGGGGAGGGCCGGAAAGTTCTCGAACGCCCGGGTGCTCGGCTTCTCGGAAAGAATCGAGGGCTGGGCGTTTCGAATGGCGGGCAGCAGCTCAGCGGCCGGATGCCTCGAGAACCGTGTGCATGTAGAAGTGGAAGAAGCGGTCGGAGTCGGAGCTGAGACAGACATTGGCGTTGGGCGCGCCGGTGGCAACGCGGGTGAAACCCTTGTCGTCGACCACGATGTGCATGGGGCGCGTGGGACAGAGATCCGGATCGATGACGGAGGCTACGGCCATGGCGTCGTAGAGCGTGGGCGTGGGGTTGTTGGTCGAATACGTCCACTCCTGATAGAGGGAGTCGAGGGCGTCCGTGATGCGGGTGTCCTGGCTGAAGAGCGTGGCGCGCAGAACCTCGTCGAGCTTCAGTTGCGTGGAATCGAGCGGCATCATGAAAATGGGGACGCCCGAGGTGAAGAGCGCCTGGGAAGCGGGTACGTCCATGGCGACGTTGTATTCGGCAGAGGGGCCGTGGCTGGGCAGGTAGCCGAGATCGCCGTAGCCGCGGCGAATAGATCCGCCCATGAGGACGACGCGCCGGAGCTGATGGAACGCGGCGGGATCCGCGTGGATGAGCGCGCCGAGGTTGCTGAAGGGCGCGATGGCGATGAGCGTAATCTGCCCGGGATAGCGGCGGACCTGATCGCGGATGAAATCGATGGCGCTGGGATAGCCCTGAACGGGACGCGGCCACGCCTCGGCCCAGCGCTCCTGCGTGAAGGTGTTGGCGGAATGGGTGCGCGGGCCGGCGGCAACGGGAATGTCGCCGTGGCCGGTCTGCACGAGGAAGCGCGTGGCGAGGCGCGCGCGAAGATCGGTGTCGCCCCACGCGGTGGTGACGCCGAGAACCTGCAGCCTGGGGCTGGAGACAGCGAGCGCGAGGGCGAAGGCGTCGTCGATATCGTCGCCGATGTCGCTGTCGATGATGACTTTTTCTTTCGGACCGGCAGCGGCAGCTGCTTCCTGAGCGTGAAGCCTGGGCAGGGATGGCGCGCAGAGGAGCAGCGCGGCGAGAACGATCGCGATTTTGCGGAACAACATGGAGGAATTCCTTTTGGGGGCCGGTCCGGCTTAGGCCGGCAGCTTTGGGTGTAGCTTTTCAAAGCCCGTGGCTTGCTGATACGCGCGGGCGAGGGAGCAGAGCTTCGCGTCCTGATAGTGGCCGGCGAGGAAGGTGATGCTGACCGGCGTACCGGGCCCGCCGATCTGATCGTCGTCGCCGGTATCGACGGCGGGCGGCGCGGGCGCATCGCTGCCGCGCAGGCCGTTGGGCACAATGCAGGCGGGATGGCCGGTGAGGTTGGTGACGGTGAGCTGCTCGCTGTTGGTGGAGGCAACGATGACGTCGGCCTGCGAGAAAAGCTTCGACATGGCCGCGATGCCGAGAGAGCGTGCGCGGTTCGCCTGAATATATTCGACAGCGGGATAGAAGCGGGAGACGCGGAAGTCGTTAGGCCAGTCTTCGGGGCCCTGCTGCGTGAGGAGCTTGTCGCGGCCGGTCATGGTGAGCTCGTCAAAGGAGGCGGCGGCTTCGGCGGTCAGCAGCGGCGTCATCGCGCCGAAGGGGAGATCGGGCAAATCGAGCGGGACGAGCGTGAAGCCCATGGAGCGCAGCTTGTCGAGCGCGGCCAGATCGAATTGGCGATCGTAAGCGCGCCGGGCGCGATAGCCGGCCTCCATGCGCTCGCGCTGGGCGCGATGTTTCTTCTCGGCTTCGGTGGCGTTCGCGGGCAGCGGAGTTTCCGGGCGCGGCGGCTGATCGGGGTCGAAGCTCTTTTTCAGGTAGCCGATGCGCAGCGATTTCCAGTCCAGATCGGCGTTCCAGTTGAAGGCGGCGTCGCGCACGGAAAGATCCTGGCCGTCGGGGCCGTAGATCGTCTCGAGTACCGCGGCGCAGTCTTCGACGGCGCGGCAGATGGGGCCAAGCTTGTCCATGGTCCAGCTGAGCGCCATGGCGCCGGTGCGCGGGACAAAGCCGAAAGTGGGGCGGAGGCCGGTGCATCCGCAGCGCGTGGAGGGAGAAGAGATGGAGCCGAGCGTCTCCGAGCCGACCGAAAAGGCGACGCAGCCCGCGGAGGTGGCCGACGCGGGACCGGCGGAGGAGCCGCTGGAGCCCTGCTTCGGATTCCACGGATTGCGCGTGCGCCCGCCGAACCAGAAGTCGCCCATGGCCAGCGCGCCGAGGGTGAGCTTCGCGATGAGCACGGCGCCGGCGGCGTCGAGACGCTGCACCACGGTCGCGTCCTCATCGATGACCTGATGCTCGAATCCGCCCGCGCCCCACGTGGTGGGATAACCCTTCACGGCGAGCAGATCTTTCGCACCCCAGGGCAGGCCGTGGAGCGGGCCGCGGTAGTGTCCGCGGGCAAGGTCGGCGTCGGCCTCGCGCGCCTGGGCCATGGCGCGATCCGTGGTGAGCGTGATGACGAAGTGGAGGAGCGGATCGTAGCGCTTCAGGCGCGTGAGATACATCTCGGTGAGCGCAACGGATGATACTTTGCGGCGGCGCACCAGATCGCCCAGCTCCATGGCGGAGGCAAACGCCAGGTCTTCGAGGTTCGCGGGCACGGTGAGCGCCGCGGGCGCGTGGCTGTAGACGGGCTTCTCGCGCCGGCTGTCGACGGTTTCGCCCGGTGGCAGCGGATCGAAGACGAACGCGGGCGCAACGCTGTTGGGCAGGTGCAGCGCGCGAATTTCGGCGTACGCGGAACGCTGCCCGGTGAGGCCGTCGAGCATCGCCTGGCGGTATTCGGGCGCGATCGTGATGCCGGCGAGGGCGGCGGCCTGGTCGATCATCTCGGGAGTCACGGGCGGAAGCTTCGCGGCCGCGCCGGGCGGCGTCTGATCCTGCGCCTGCGCGGCCAGGGTGTAGAGCGCGCCGGGAAACAATGTGGAGGCAAGGCCGAAGCGGCCGCTGACGGCGAGGAAAGTCCGGCGATCCAGAGCCATGGAGGACAGAGTAAAGGCTGCGATGGCGCGAAGGGAAGGCGGGCTACGGGATTTCGCGGCCGAGGCCTTCTTCGAGGATCCAGAAACGATCGGCATCGCTGCGTCCGCGCAGCGCGCGCTGGAGGCGCTCGACGGGATCGGTTTCGCCGTCGTCGGCGAGCGCGAAGGTTCCGTAATGAATGCCGATGGCGACGGCGGCGTCCACGATAGCGCGCGCCTCGACAGCCTGCTCGGGGGTCATGTGGACGGGGCCCATGAACCACTCCGGCTCATACGCGCCGATGGGCAGCAGCGCGAGACGCAGTGGCGCGAAGCGCGCGCCGATCGAGGAAAAGAAATCGCCGAAGCCGGTGTCGCCGGCGAAGTAGATGTTGCCGGCGCCGGATTCGAGCACCCATCCGCACCACAGCGAGCGGTTGCGATCGAAAGGCGTGCGCGCGGCGAAGTGCTGCGCCTGCACGCAGTGGACGCTGAATTCGCGCCAGGGCTGCGACTGTCCCCAGTCCAGCTCGTGGATCTCACGCAGGCCAGCGGATCGCAGCAGCTTCGCGACGCCGAGCGGACAGAAGACTACGGGCGCGTGCGTGGCGGCGAGACGGCGCAGCGTGGGCAGGTCGAGATGATCGTAATGGTTGTGGCTGATGAGGAGCGCGTCGATGGGCGGCAGATCGTCGAAGCGCAGGCCGGGATCGCGATGACGCTGCGGCCCGGTGAAACTGACCGGGCTGACGCGGCGCGACCACACCGGATCGGTGAGGATGTTGAGGCCTTCGGTCTGCAGCAGGACGGTGGCGTGGTTGACAAAGGTGACGCGCAGCGCGCTGCCCTGCACCCGCTCCGGCGGTTTGGGCCTGGGCGTCGAGGGAATCCAGGCGCGCCAGGGGCCGGGCTGGCGGGTGCGCATCCACTTCATCGCCTGAAAGAAATTGTGTTCTGGCACGCCGGGATTGAAAAAGCGGCCGTCGCGAAAATGCTCGGGCACAGCGGGAATGGGAGCCAGTTCCGGCTCGGAAAGGACGGCAGCGCACATATTGCTAGTTTAAGGATGTAACGGGAGGGCGGTTCGACTCGAAATTGCGGCGTAGCTTCGTTATCGATCCTCTTTTGTTGAATTGTGTCTCCAACTTTGGAGGCGTATCCTGTCACTATTGGAGGGAGTGCGCATGGCTGCCACGCTCCAGCTGCCGCAGATTGTCGCCGGCTACGATTTCGACGCCGCTCCGGACCTTGCCGATGCAGGGCAACGCAGGCGACTGAGCGCCTCCGCGGCGAAAGGCTTTTTTCGCATCATGGCGCGATGGAAGGTGCGGGACGAGGACGCGCGGGCGCTGCTGGGAGGCGTCTCGTCCGGATCGTTTTACGCGCTCAAGCGCAGTCCGGGGCGGCGCGCGCTGGACCAGGACACGCTGACCCGCATTTCCCTGCTGGTGGGGATCTTCAAGGCGCTGAACATTCTCTACAGCCGGCGCCTGGCCGACGCGTGGATGACGCTGCCGAATCAGAATCCGATGTTTCACGGGGCCGCGCCGCTGGGGTACATTCTGCGGCTGGGGCAGCCGGGAATGATGCACGTCCGGCAACTGCTGGACGCGCGGCGCGGAGGACAGTGAGCCTGGCGGCTCCAGCGCGGCGGGAGTTTGCGCTCACCGGCACGCACCGGCTGATTCCCTCGAAGTACTCCGAAGGCGGAACGGTGCTCGCCGAGTTGGCCGAGGACGACGCCGAACTGCTGCGCGATCTCGTCGCGATCGATGCGGCCACCAACACGCGCCTGAAAGCCGATGAGGGCCTGCTGCCGGGCATCAGCGTGCACGAGCTGGTGTACGGCGTGCCTTACTACCGCATCGTGAACGCGGCCTTTACGCATGCGGCGCCCTATGGCGGGCGGTTCAACACCAGTGAGCGCGGAGCGTGGTACGCCGGCCTGGAGCTGGAAACGTCGATGGCCGAAGTGGCCTGGCACAAGCTGCGGCAGCTGGAAGAGATTGCGTGGGCGGACGAGGAAGCTGCGACGTATGACGATTACCTCGCCGACTTCAGCGCGGAGTTTATAGCGCTGAGCGCCGGCAAAGAAGCAGCGGCGTGGCTGAAGCCCGATCCGGTACCGGCGTGCTACGCGGAGCCGCAGGCGCTGGCGGCGCGATTGCTGCAGGCAGGCGCGAACGGAATCGTTTATCCCAGCGTGCGCCGCCACGGAGGGACCTGCGTCGGTTGCTTCCGCCCGGCGCTGGTGTACCACGTGCGGCAGGGATCGAGGCTGGAACTGCGGCTGAAGGCGGGGCGGCCGTTCCGCGCGAGCCAGGCGCGCAAGGTGCGGAGAACCGGCGTGAACTAGACGCCGATTCCGATCAGGAAAATCACCATAGCGACAGCCAGAGCGGCCACGCGCACCCGATGGAGAGTATCCCATTTCCGGTGCTCCAGCCGCGCAGTTTCAGTGAATGCATCGGCATCCATTCGTGCCAGGCGGTTATTGATCGGCACCAGAGAGAGCAGGGTCAGCACGATGACGGCGACCCAGATGCCGATGGCGACTCCCAGCAGGACAACGCCCGGCTGATGGAGGCGGAGGAGGGTGACAGCAACCAGAAGCAGCAGGCTCGCGATGTACCAGAAGGGCATGGCGGTCCCGAGCCTGCGCGCGAAGAGCCGGATGGCCCCCGCCTGCGACGGGCTGTCGAGCTTCCAGAGGATCGGGTTGACGAAGGCGGAGACCGCGAATTCGACGCCGACCAGAGGGCCAATGCACAGAATGGTTGCGATATTCAGAAGGTTCATCATGCGCTCCTTTGACTCAGACGCCGTGGAGGCTCATACTGACTCAGAAAGCTGTACTGACAAATAAGTCAGTACAGCAGACAGCGAGGCAAAGATGCCGGTATCGAAAAAGGAAGTCTCCGCCTGTCCCATCGACGCGATGCTGTCGGTGGTGGACGGGCGATGGAAAGGGACGATCCTGTGGCGGCTCTCCGACCGCCCGCTGCGCACCAGCGAATTGCGCCGCAGCATTCCCGATATTACCGAGAGAATGCTGATCCGGCACCTCCAGGACCTGGTCCGGGATGGCATCCTCATCCGGCATCAGGAGAACACGGTGCCTCCGTGCGTGCGGTATTCGATCTCGAAGTATGGATGGACGCTGGTGCCGGTGCTGGAGACGATTTGTGCGTGGGGCCGGATCCACCTACAGCGTCTGAGCCGGGCACGCTGAGCGTCAGCGCAGGCGAACCGCGCTCATCCGCAGCGCCGGCGAACCGGCTGCCATTACCAGATGATGACGCGCACCAGGCTGGAATAATCGTCGGTCCAGACCGGCATTTTGGGATCCAAGGGAGCGGGCTGCCAGCGCGGGTCAGACGCCAGCTCGCCCAGGTCCGCAGGATTGCGCGCCATCACCATCCATCGGGAAGCCAGTTTGCCATCCGCCTCCTGGGCGCGGGTGAGACGAGTGTCGTTGTCGACCATGCTGGTCAGCCCCGCGTCGTGGGCCAGCGCGGCCAGCGGGGGCTCCAGACGCAGGTGCAGATTGCTGATGTGGAACGCCAGCAGGCCCCCGGGCGCGAGTTTTCGTAAATAGAGAGCCAGAGCCTCGCGCGTGAGCAGGTGCATGGGAACGGTGTCGCCGCTGAAGGCATCGAGGACGATCAGGTCGTAGCCGGCGTCGGGCGCATCGCGCAGGCGAAGCCGTGCGTCCCCCAGCACAATGCGGGCCTGGGGCGCGCACTGGCTCAGGAATGTGAAGAGGTGAGGATCGGAGGCGATCTGCACGCTGGCCGGGTCGATTTCGTAGAAGGTCAGCGACTCACCCGGCGTCCGGTAGCAGGCCATCGATCCGGCGCCGAGGCCGACAACCGCCCAGCGAGGCTCGCGTGTGGCGCCGGCGCTGGTGTGGAACGTCCTCGCGTTCAGACTGTCGAGGATGCTGCCCGCCGGACCGGAGGGCGTGTAATACGAAAGCGGCTCGCGGCTCTTTGCCGGATCGAGGTTCTGAATGCCGTGAACGATCGCTCCAAAAAACAGATAGCGAAACTTGCCGGCGGGGTCGTTGACGACGCGCAGCACGCCGAAAAAATTGCGCTTACGGAAAAGCGGCGCTCCATACGGCCCCTGGTAGAGGGAGCTGGCCAGCAGCAGCGCCACCATGCCGAGTGCGAATCGCCGCGGCCGTCTGCCAAAGCTCAGGCACCAGAGCATGGAATAGCCGAAGACAAGAATGTAAATAACCGCGCGCATCGCGATGACTCTGCGATCGGCCCGGTGCAGGACGATTTCGATGACGGCCGCCATGGTCAGCCCCAGCAGGGCGGGAAGCAGCCAGTCGTTGCGCCGCTTTCCCCCGGCCGCCTTTTCAGAATCAGGAGCGGGAGCGGGGCGCAGGAATGCGGCGAAGATCAGCGCCAGCGGAAGCTCGAGCACGGTGCTGAACAGAACCGGGGCCAGCAGAGCGTTGAAGACGCCGCCCAGCACGCCTCCGAGAGAGATCCACAGATAGAACTCGTTGAGATGCCTCGCCGCGGGCCGGCTGCGCGCCAGCTCTCCGTGGCAGACCATGGCAACGGCAAACAACGTTATGAGGTACAGCGGGAAGAGGACGGAGAAGGGCAGCTGGACCTTCGAGATCGCCGGCAACAGGGTGAGGAGAAGCAACAGAGGCAGCCGCCGCACCAGCCACTGATGCGAGATGAGAGGGCGGCGCGCGAAAACAAAAATAAAGCTGAGGAGATAGACGGCCAGCGGGATCACCCACAACAGCGGGATGGCCGGCACATCGGTGGTGAGGCCGGTGGTGACGCCCATCATCAGGCTGGAGGGAACGAATGCGAGCGCGATCCAGCGCAGCCGGCGAGCGACGGGCACGTGGTCTTCTGCCGGCTCCGGCTGCTCAGTGGCTGATGCGGGCGCAGCGGGATTGGCGCGCCAGATCAGCGCGCCGCAGACGAGAGTGAGCCCCACAAAGACGGCATAGCCGTAGCCCCACCAGCGGCTTTGCGTGCCCAGCCGCAGCGTTGGCTCGATCAAAAATGGATAGCCGAGCAGCCCGATGAGACTGCCGGCATTGCTCGCGGAGTAGAGGAAATAGGGGTCGTTCGCGGAGCGATGCGCAGAGTGCGCGAACCAGCGCTGCAGCATGGGCGTGGAGCTGGATAGAAAGAAGAACGGCAGGCCCACAGCCACCGCAAGAATGCCCAGCAGCGACCATACCGGATCGCCCGTGGCGGGCGGCTCCCAGCCATGGGGAATGCGCGGCGGCAGAGCCATGAGGCAAAGCAGCGCCACGCACAGATGAACCACAATCTGCGTTCTGCGCCCCAGCCATTTGGCGGCCGCCCATGCGTAGAGATATCCGGCGAGCAGCATCGCCTGATAAAAGACCAGCGCGGCATTCCAAACCGAGGGCGCGCCACCGAAAAGCGGCAAGGCCATTTTGGCGAGCATGGGCTCAACTACAAACAACAGCCCGGCGCCGGCGAACATGGAGACTGCAAAGACAAGGAGCAGAAGCAACGTACGTCCACCGGTTCTGCAAAGTCGGCGTCCCCGGCTGCGGAAGGCCCGAGGAAGCGCTGGAGGTCAGTCCATAATCACCGGAATATTCGCGGGAGACAACAAAAAAGGGAGCCAGGCCTCGCGTACCAGCGGAGATTGATGCCGAACGGCCGGACGGCTGGCGGAAGTGTTCGAGGCGGAGCGGGATCATCTTCGCGGCGGGTGCGCGCGAGCGGATCGGACTTTCCTCGGTTCAACAGGCGCAGGAACGCTCGGTTTCGACAGCAACAGGGAGCGGAGCGCTCTGCAGCGCGGGCAGCTTTTGCGGAGCGCAGCACGCCTTGTTCAATCTGGTCAGATCGGCCTGCATCGCCCTGTCTTCACGAAGCACGGAGAGCGTTTCGCTGAGGATTCGCGCAGCGCCGGCGTGTGTGGGCACAACGATCCGGTAGTGCATCCACTTCCCCTCGCGGCGCGCGGCTACGATCCCGGCGCGGCGCAGGTAGGCGAGATGCCGTGAAACCTTGGGCTGGCTCTGGGCGAGGATTTCAACGAAATAGCAGACGCACACTTCCTTGCCGTTCATCAGGTTCAGCAGCCTGAGGCGGGTGCGGTCCGCGAGCGCGGCCAGCAGCAGAGCCAGATCGTAATTCTTCGGGGCGGGACTCACACCCCTATTATATACGCCTTGACAGATGCGTCCAGCGAGCATACATTCGCCTTAACGTATGCGAGGAGGCGCAATCATGAAATCCGCGAACAGCATTCAGGAACAGGTGAGGGAAAAGTACGGGAGCGCGGCGCGGGCCGTGGCGCAGGCGGGGAGCGCGCAGGCCTGTTGCGATCCGGGCCTTCGCTGCTGCGACCCGATCACCACCAATCTTTACAGCGCCGATCAGACCGGGGTTATTCCGGAGAAAGCGGTTCTGGCCTCGCTGGGGTGCGGCAACCCAACCGCGCTGATCGATCTGCGTCCGGGAGAGACCGTTCTCGACCTCGGCTCAGGCGGCGGCATCGACGTTTTGCTCTCCGCGCAGCGCGTGGGCCCCGGCGGCAAAGCCTACGGGCTGGACATGACGGACGACATGCTGGCGCTGGCCCGCGAAAACCAAAGGCAGGCCGGCGTCCGGAACGTCGAGTTTCTGAAAGGCGAAATCGAGAACATCCCGCTGCCGGATAAGTCCGTCGATGTCATCATCTCGAACTGCGTCATCAACCTCTCCGCCGACAAGAATCGCGTTCTCCATGAAGCGTTCCGGGTGCTGAAGCCGGGCGGGCGTTTCGCCGTATCGGATGTGGTGGTTCGCGGAAGCGTGCCGGACGAGGTGCGCAGCAGCATGCTGCTCTGGGTGGGCTGCATCGCCGGCGCGCTGGAAGAGAACGATTATCTCGCCATGCTCGCCGGGGCGGGATTCGAGGACATTTCCGTCGAGCCCACGCGCGAGTACGAGGTCGAGGATGCGCGCCAGTTCCTCACCGAAGCGGGTGTGGACGTCCACGCCGTCGCGCCGCTGGTGCACAGGAAGTTCTTCAGCGCCTTCCTGCGCGCGAGCAAGCCCAAAGCCGCGTGCTGTGCGCCTGGTTGCTGCACGCCTGCCTCAGCGGGAGCAAAGGGGTAAGGAATATGGCCGATGGCTACAACGTTCTGTTTCTCTGCACCGGCAACTCCGCTCGCTCGATCATGGCGGAAGCGATTCTGAACCATAAAGGCAGGGGGAAGTTCACGGCTTACAGCGCGGGCAGCCATCCGGCCGGACAGCCGCGGCCCGAGGCGCTCGCGCAGATCGAGTTGGCCGGCCTCCCGACGGCGGGCCTGCGCAGCAAATCGTGGAACGAGTTCTCGGGACCCGGCGCGCCGAAGCTCGACTTCGTTTTCACCGTGTGCGACAACGCCGCGAAGGAGCGGTGCCCTTACTGGCCGGGGCAGCCGATGACGGCGCACTGGGGCATTGCCGATCCGGCCGCGGTACGGGGAACTCCGGAGGAAATCTCGCGCGCGTTTCGCGATGCCTTCGCCGTGCTCGATCGCCGGATCGGGCTGTTTCTTTCGCTGCCCCTGGCGACGCTTGAGGCTATGGCCATCCAGCGCGAAATCGACCAGATCGGCCGCTCGTAGGAGGCAAGGGAGAAGAAGAGCCGTTTGTCTTTTCCGGATTGCTCTCTGACGGGATTATGGGAGAAGTCTTACGCTGAAGGGCAACGACGCGTCAGATGCGCATGGGCATGATGATGTAGCGGTACTTGTAGTCGTCGGAGGCGTCTTCGGGGCGCACCTGGCCGGCGGACTGCGCATCCTTAAATTCCAGCCGCACCTCGCCGGAGTTGCCGATGGCCTTGAGGAAGTCGATCAGGTAGGCGGAGTTGAAGCCCACCACGATGGGATCGAAGCTGTAGGGGGTCTCGATGGTGTCTTCCGACTCGCCGGCTTCCGCCGAGGACGAGGAAACCTTCAGCTCGTTCTGCTCGATGCGCATTTTGATGGCGCCCGAGCGCTCGTCGGCGAACTGCGCGACGCGCTGGATGGAGGCGGAGAGGTCTTCGCTGCGCACGATGACAAATTTGTTGTTGTCGCGCGGCATCACCGCTTCGTAGTTGGGGAATTGCCCGCTGAGCTTGCGGCTGGTGAGCACGCGATGGCCGATGCGGAAGAAGAGAGTGGAGTCGTCGTCGGCAAAGTCGATGGCTTCCGCGTCGCTGCCGGACAACAGCGACTGCAGCTCCTGCAGGGCCTTGCGCGGGATGAGGATCTTCTTCTCGGCGCTGATGCCGGGGAAGCTTTCGCCGGACTTCTCGATGTGCGCGAGGCGATGGCCGTCGGTGGCGACCATGGCGATGGACTCGGCCTTAAGGATCATCAGCGCGCCGTTGAGCGTGTAGCGCGATTCCTCATTGGAGATGGCGAAAATGGTGCGCGCGATCAGCGTGTGCAGCGAGGCTGCGGGAATGCGGGTGACGGAGGTCTCAGGGAACTCAGGCACCTGCGGGAAATTGGCGCGCGCCATGCCCACCATGCGCGTGTTGGAGCGGCCGGCGCGAATCTGCACCCAGTGGTTCTCGAGCAGCTTAACGGAGATGTCGCCGTCGCCGAGCAGGCGGATGTAGTCGTAGAGCTTGCGCGCGGGGATGGTGCAGGAGCCGGGTTTCTTCACCTTGGCGGCGCAGGAGGTGCGGATGCTCTGGTCGAGATCCGTTGCGGTAATCACGATGCGGTCGCCGTCGGCCTCCAGCAGAAAGTTGGAGAGAATCGGGATGGTGGTTTTGCGCTCCACGACGCTTTGCGTGGCTGTGAGTTCGCGCAACAGCTCCTGTCGGCTGACGGCAATTTCCATCGCCCCGCCCTGGACCGCTTTTTCCTGTTCGACGCCAGCCGGCATGGTCGCTCCCCCCGTTCGCTTTGCCCCAATGTACACCACGCGGAACGGCCTTCCCCACGGCACACTCCGCTGACCTTTCATTCTAGTAAGAAAAGGCCGAAAGCGGCTCTCTGGAAAACAAGTCCCAATTGTGAGAAGCGTGCCGCAGGGGATTCGAGCAGAGACGCGGGTACGGAGGGCGACGGCGGCCCAAAGCAACCAACAGTCGCAGGCGAGCAGTGCGGGCTCCAGTGGCAACGGCAACCCCACTGGCAAACCCGGAACGAACAAGACCCCGGGCACCAAGCCGCCGCCCAAAGCGCAGGGAGACAGCAACCAGCCGATCGGTGGAAAGACGGTAGGTTCGGCGAGTCAGCCAGGCGGAAAATTGGAAAAGAAAGGCACGCCAACGAGCCCGAAGAGTTGTGCCGCTCAATTCAGTGCGCTTGCGAAGGCCTACAGTAAAAAGGCAGCTACTACGAAGCCGACGGTCAGAAGCGCTGTGGCGTCGGCGGTTGGAGGAGCTGTAGCTGCAGCCCCTTCAAAGAATCCGGTGATAATTGCCCTGGGAGCCGCAGGCGGGCTGATTTCAAGTTTTGGCGAGTCCCTATCTTATGCGGTTCAGGCCGCCGGTGCCACCCAAGCAGCGGATTTTGCCTGTTCTGGAGCTGGGTACACGCCGGGCCTCGTAGCGTCGTGAGACCCGTAGAGTTGAGCTCATACTTGGAGGAAATGGGACCGAATATGCCGATCTCTGGAGTTGTGAGAGGCGCCTTGGGCTTGCTGTTCCTGTTGCCATGGGTACTGTTTGAACGCATCGCCGAGAGCCACAATTGGCTGACAGGTGGATATCTGGTTGGCTTAGTCTGCGGAATGCTGACGGGCGCGTGCTTTTCTGAGAAGCCGCCAAAATGGTGGCACATGGCCCTGGTGGGGGCCGTGCTGTTGGCTGTGCGCATCTGGAGCCTCTATCCTTTTCGAATTGTGACTTTCGGCCACTAGACCTGGGCGAATAGCAGTTAATTGCTCCACATAACGGCCCTTCGGAATGCCCACGGCTAACCCGGCCGTGTTCTTCAAGGGGGAGCCGACCCTACTGAAGGAAGCGCGCGCTCGGATTACACCAAGTTCGGGGTTTCGAGGAGGCTTTGTCTACTACGGGTATAAGGTTCTATTTCTCCCGTAGCCGTAGTCGTTCGGCTTGGAAAAGTGGAAAGCGATGGAGAAACCGCCGGGGACGCGGGGTTGGCGGGGATGCGGGTTTTAGAAAACCGGGGCGGGTAAAAGAGCAAAAGAAGGAAAGCCGGGGAGAATCCGGCACTGGCGCCCGGCTTTCTCCACATCATCAACAGAGGCTCGCTGCGACCATGTGGAAACGCATCCGGCTGAGTGGAAAGCGGGGTCCAGGGCAAGCGGAGCGCGGCTTTGCGGGAACCCGGGGATGCACAGGATGCGGCTTATCCGAAGACTCCACAGAGGGCGTAGGGAGCGAGGAAATCAGGACGAGAAGGATGGGGTGGCTTTGTGGAGTGGCTCTCTTGGGGACTGAGAAAAGCCCGCGCGACGGCATCAGCGTAGGCTAAACGCAGGACCACGGGACAGGTGTGCCATGAAGATCGTCGTCTTTGGAGCGTCCGGAGGAACAGGACGCGAGCTGGTGCGGCAGGGCGTGGCGCTGGGTCATGAAGTGACGGCGTTCGTTCGCAATCCGGCGTCGATGGAAGGGCAAAGCGGCGTGCGCATCTTTGCCGGGAACGCACTGGACGACAAGGCGGTAACGAACGCTATCGTTGGACAGGACGCGGTGCTCTCGGCGCTGGGATCCCACTCCCTGCGCGACAATTCCCTGCTGCCGGAGGCGATACGGCGGATGCTGCCGGCCATGCAGCAGAATCACATACGGCGGTTGATTGTGCTGGGAGCAGCGGGCGTGTGGCCGGGCAGCAGGAGCAAGGTTTCCGTCGTGGGCAAGGTGGTCGTCGGGCTGCTGGGGATGACGCTCCTGCGGCGCCCCTTTCAGTCGCAGCGCGCCATGCAGGAGCTGATCCACACCAGCGACACGGACTGGACCATCGTGCAGCCGCCCTTTCTGCTGAATGCGCCGGGGCGCGGCGTGTATCGCGTGGACGGCAACAGCCTGCCGCCGCGCGGGATGAAGATTGCGCGCGCCGATGTGGCGACGTTTATGCTGGCGCAACTGGGCAGCGCGGAGTGGGTGAGGAAGTCGCCGTTCATCGCGTGGTGAGTGCAGCCGGTTGAATTCTGCGGCCGGCCGGATGCTGCGGTTCGTGGCCGAATCTGCCCACCTACAATGAGCGCAGAGGTTGGTCGATGAACTGGACGCGACGCGATTTTTCCCGCCTGGGCGCGCTGGCTGCGCTTTCCACGGCGCTGCCCGAGCTGAATGGCCAGACGCGCAAACTGGGATGGTGCATTGTCGGGCTCGGCCGCATCTCCATGGGCCACTTTATGCCGGGCGTGGCGGACTCCCAGACCGGCAAGCTGACCGCGCTGGTGAGCGGGCATCGCGAGAAGGCGGAGAAGCAGGCGGCGATGTACAACGTGCCCTCGCCCTCCATTTACGACTACGAAAACTTCGACGAGATCGCGGCGGACAAGGCGATCGACGCGGTGTATATCGCGCTGCCGAATTCCATGCACGCCGAATACACCGTCCGCGCGGCAAAGGCGGGCAAGCACGTGCTGTGCGAGAAGCCGATGGCGACCAGCGTGGCGGACTGCCGGAAGATGATCGAGGAATGCGCGAAGCATCGCGTGAAGCTGATGATCGCGTACCGCTGCCAGTACCATCCGCTGCACCTGAAGGCGATGGAGCTGATCCGCTCGGGCGCGATCGGGCAGGTGCAGACGCTCGAGAGCGCCTTCGGCTTCCCGATCCAGCCGTGGTTTGTGCTGGACGGTGTCAGGACACCCGAGTGGCGGCTGAACAAAAAGATGGCCGGCGGAGGGCCGCTGGTGGACGTTGGGATCTATTCGCTGAACGCGTGCCGCTATCTGACCGGCGAGGAGCCGGCGGAGATCAAAGGCACCGCGTCGACCATCGACAAGGACGGCCGCTTCGCCGAGGTGGAGGAGAACGATGCCTGGACGATGCAGTTTCCCTCAGGCATTCTGGCCAGCTGTGCGACCACGTATGGCGGCGACACGGGCGGCGGCGGATTCTTCAAGGTGCATGGGTCGAAGGGATGGCTGGGGATGGAGCCGGCGTTTCCCTACCAGGGCATGCGGCTGACGGCGCGGCTGGCGGATGGGACGATGCTGGACCTGCCCGATCCGTGGCACGATCCGGCGCAGTTCGCGGCGCAGGCCGATTATTTTGCCGGCTGCGTGTGGAACAACCGCGAGCCGAAAACCGACGGGCAGGAGGGCCTGCGGGATATGACGTATATCTCGGAGATTTATGAGGCGGTGGGGATTGAGGGGCTATAGGCTGAGCAGAATAGGCTATATCCGGCGCCAGCCGGAAAGGACTGCGCGCAGCTCAACCCCATCGCCAGCCAGTTTTTTCAGAGTGACAGAAGTCGACTCGATCTGGTGTTCGACGTCGAATGGCAGCTTAAACTGCTGGGATACAAGCTGCGGACCGACCTCCTTGGTATCCTCTGCCCTGGGCACGACCATGCATCCTTCGATCTGGATTGGTTTCTCAAGGGCCGTCGCGATGTCGGTAATTTTTTTCACACCTGCCGTGTGTCTTCCGTTCTCGATTTGTGAAATTCGCTCCCGCGTAATCCCTGTCTTATCAGCAAGTTGCTGCTGACTCCATTTCTTCTCCTCACGTGCGGCCTTTACGGCCTTACCTAGTTCTTCGCGCCACATGTAGTAAATATATTTACATTAACATGGGAATATGTAAATATACTTACGTACATTTGCACCAGTCCCACGTCTAGTATTTGGGAGCTGGGAGGTGGCCGTGCTCAAAACTACCGGCGACACTGGAAGCTCGCTATCGCTAGCCCTGAGCTCACGGTTGGCGGTAAAAGCGCTCATGAATCTGCAGGATCAGGCCGCGCCTGATGCTGAGCTCAAAGGAGTGCTCAACGACGTTGTTTTATCGCTGGCGGCGATCAAGTCAGGCGGGCCGCTCTTCGCACGCCTCACGTCGAGGTCGAATTTCGAAGATTACGCGCAGATGCAGACGCTCGCGGAGGTCGGCTCCGCCTTCGCTGACGTGACGAGGGAACTTCAGACGATCCTGACCTCGCAGAAGAAAACCAAGAAGCGAGAGCGGAGCATTGAATCCGCGATTGAGTTTTTTACTGCTCTTGAGAGCCGAGCGCTGCAGAAGTATAACCAAGATGCCAATCTCGGCTATTGAGAATTGCTGACTATGCAGCCGCTGGAGGAAGTGCTTCTCCAAGATGCCTCCTCGCTCTTGCAGTTTGTTTCCTCAATTTCTGACCTTTGTGCGAGGAAGAGCGAGACGTTCGCTCATCGGGTCGCTTCCGAGCGTTTTTTTGCTTACATCGAGGACCTCGCGAACGCCACCAGCAGACACCTCGAAATCAGCCTAAGAACGACGAAAACGAGAGAATTACTCCAGCTTCGCCGGGAAATCGCGCTGCTCCGGGTCGGTTGGCGGTTTCTCCATGAGTTCGTGAAGCCAGCCCTGGATGCCGATACGCTCAATCTCCCGACAGCACTGGTCCAGGGTCTTTCAACCCGATTCCACGAAATCGCGCAGTTCCGAACAACAGAGTTCGTCTTCTTCCACGTAGACCGCTTCAACTACCTCAATGTCACGCTCTCCGAATTCAAGAAGCGGGCAAGCCAAATCTCGAGATGCGTCGTAGGCCCGGAGTTCCCCCCCAAACTGAGCATCATCGGCATCCCTTACTCCCAATCCTCGTCTCTTTTCATGAATTGCCTGATCCCGCATGAAATGGGTCACTACGTCTTTGGAGAGCTGTCCCTGGCAACAAAGCTAAAAGCGGTAGTGGAAAAGGAACTCCGATCGCGGCTGGGCCGCAGGCGCAAGCCATGGGTTGGCGTCCTCGTGGAACGGATTACGCGGTGGTTGGAGGAGCTTTTCTGCGATGCTTTTGCAGTCCGCTTGGTGGGCCTTTGTTTCAGCGCAGCTTTTGTGGAATTGTTCGATCTTGCGCGTTACCTGGATGAGAAAGGAGCACTCTCGAAGGGCCGAACGGGTGGCGAGACCGAGTTTGCGGAATATCCCCCGGATCTCTTGAGGCTGCGACAGCAATACCGAAGGCTGGACACGGATAAATGGTGGACCGCTATAAAAGCCCACCCCACAGACGCTCACTACATTTCGGCGATACGCTCCACTAAAGGGTTACAGGATTCTCATTTCCACTTCAACGCGCTGAGACGGGATCACAACATCGATCCGACGCCCATTTTAGATACCTTCTTCGCGGTGTTGCCCCAGATCGACTCCGAACTCGACTCGGCCACGCAGGGGCTGGAGAGCTGCGCGAGCAAGTGGGCCAATCAGACCGAGACAATTGAGTCGTACCTTGCCCAGGGCGTCGTGCCATCCAGCCTTTGCGGTCAGCCCGGTTCCGAACCGTGGACCCCGGACATCACCTGCCTCCTCAACTCGGCATATCGGTTCTACATGCTCCGGATGACCGACCTTCTATCACGTATCACTGATGCCACGGCCTCTGATATCGCTCAGAGAGTGTATTGGGCGAGGAGGGTTGAGTCGTGGACGGCCAAGGCAATTGAAGATCTCTTGCTAGTTCGGCGACAGGAGCCCCGTTAAATGACCGTAATTTCGCGGAAGGTCATTGAAGATCGCATGAAGCTCCCCGCGTCTCACGCGAAAAGCCTGGTCATTACACCGCTCCTCGATAAAGGATGCTTCGATGAGGACTCCATAGACTTGCGTCTCGGAACGCATTTTCTGCTGCCACAGATTCCCCCGCAGCCGTATTTCGATCAGAATGGGCCTCCATCCGCCAGCCAAACCTACCTGCACCTACACGCTCCCTTAGGGGCATACTTCGTGCTCCCCGCTCACCAGACAGTGCTCGGAGCAACGCTTGAATTTATTAAGATGCCCTTCGACTTCTCTGGCGAAATCTTGACGAAGTCTTCCATCGCACGGAGCTTCATGTTGATCGAAACAGCGCCATGGATCCATCCCTCGTACCGAGGCTGTCTGACTTTGGAGATTGCGAACGTTTCAAATGCGTCGATTCTCCTTTACCCGGGAATGCCGATTGGTCAACTCGTCCTGATGAGAACATTCATCCGCAAGGAGCCTGATAAGCTCGCCGGCTCCTACCTCGGGCCAGTCTTCCCTGAAGCCCCCCCGAGATCGATTCCCCGCGATCAGCTCTCAAAAATCGGAATCCGCGCGCACCGAAGGCCCGGACACGGATGGATCCGCGAGGAAGAGATGAGAGCGGAAATCCAGGGCACGCTGGCGGCCCTCCCAGAGAGTGAAAAGGAGAACATCCGGAAGGTGGTCAGGATTGTGCGCGAACATGGCGGTTTTCCGCAGGATAGCCCTATCCCGGACTTCCTGAAATAAGCATTCCGGCCCGCAGCGCCCGCGAAAAATCTTTTACCCGTTCAGCGTCTCCTGCAGCTTGTTCAGGGTCGAGTTCAGATTCTTGTCGTTGCGGCGCTGCTCGTCGATCTTGCCGATGGAGTGCATCACCGTGGTGTGGTGCTTGCCGCCGAACTGGCGGCCGATCTCCGGCAGCGAGGCCTCGGTGAGCTGCTTGGCCAGGTACATGGCGATCTGCCGCGGGACGACCACGGCGCGCGAGTTGTTCTTCTGCTTCAGCTCCGCCACGCGCATGCCGAACTGCTCGGCGACGGCGCGCTGGATGGACTCGATGGTGATCTTGCGCACCTGGGTGTCGATGAACTGCTTCAGGCACTGCTGCGCGGTCGGCAGACAGAGCTCGACGCCGTTGAGGCCGCACCAGGCGATGAGCCGCACCAGCGCGCCCTCCAGCTCGCGGATGTTGGTGCGAACGTTGGACGCGATGAAGAGCGCCACATCCATGGGAAGCGGGATGAGCGACTGATCGCCCTTGTGCTCGTCCGCATATTTCTTCTGCAGGATGGCGACCTTGGTTTCGAGATCGGGCGGCTGGATGTCGGCGATCAGTCCCCACTCGAAGCGGCTGCGCAGGCGGTCCTCGATCTCGGCCAGCTCGCGCGGCGGGCGGTCCGAGGCGATGACGATCTGCTTCATGTTGTCGTGCAGCGCGTTGAAGGTGTGAAAGAACTCTTCCTGGGTGCGCTCTTTCTGGGAGAGGAACTGGATGTCGTCGATGAGCAGCAGGTCCACGGTGCGGAACTTGTCGCGGAAGCTGGTCATCTTGTCGTAGCGCACCGAGCTGATCATCTCGTTGGTGAACTTCTCCGCGGAGACGTAGGAGATGGAAGCGCCGGGATTGCGCAGCTTCACCTCATGGCCGATGGCATGCATCAGATGGGTTTTGCCCATGCCCACGCCGCCGTAGAGGAAGAGCGGGTTGTAGGCCTTGGAGGGCTGCTCGGCGACGGCGAGGGCGGCGGCGCGGGCAAACTGGTTGCCGGGGCCGCAGACGAAGGCGTCGAAGGTGTAGCGGGAATTGAGCTGCGCGGCCGTCGACCAGTCGAAGCGCGCCTGCTGCGGTCCGCCCATGGGCTGGTGCCGCGGCGAGCCGTTGGCGTGCTGCTGCGCGATGGGCGAAGAGGGAGACGGGGCAAAGCCGCCGTCTTCGCGGACGCGGGGCAGGGTGGGATCTTCATCGGGAGTGATGAAGTTGACGTCGTCGAACTCCAGCTCCAGGTTCTCGATCGCTTCCTGGATCAGGTCGCCGTAGCGCTCGCCCACGTGGCGGAACTCCGGCGAAGGAATGCGGACGAAAAGCAGGCGGTCGCGCGTGTAGCTGAAGCGCGTCGGCTTGAGCCACGTATCGTAAGACTGCCGATTGACCTTCTTTTCGAGCGCCGCGAGGATCCGGACCCATGGGTTGAGAGCAACGGAAGGAGTAACGGCGAAAGACATGAGCAATCCTTGGTTCGAAACGCCCGCGCCCGGAAGCGACCGAGGCCATTTTGGAAAAGCCCAAGGTTAACCCTGTGCTGTGGAAACAGGGCGAGTGCAGGGGCAAATCCATCGTGGCCGGGAGTGTCTCCGCTCTGTCACGCAGCGGAACTTCGGTCAAAGTTCTTCCGACGGCCGCAGAGGCGTCGAAAAAATCTTAAGTGAACGTTGCCGATAGTAGCACAGACGGGAGACGGTAGGAACGAGGTTGTGCGGGGAAATTTTTTTCCTGGAAAAGTTGCACCGCAGGCGGTGAAGATCCCGCGCCGCACGCGTCTTTTGCTGGCACAAAGGTAATCCTATATACTTGATTTTTGCTGTCAGGTGGCGTGTTGTCAGCAGTTGCGCGGCCCCGGAGTTCCGGCCGCGCGCCTGAGCGGGTCGACGAGGACCGCGCGCGCAACCGGCGCATCCGATTCCAGACTGCAGGAGTTTCCGTTCCATGCCGAAGCGCACGTTTCAACCCAATCGCCGCAGCCGTTCCAAGACGCACGGCTTCCGCACCCGCATGAAGACGAAGGGCGGGGCCGCGGTGCTGTCGCGCCGGCGCGCTCGCGGCCGCAAGCGCGTTTCCGTCAGCGCGGGATACCGCGACTAGAGTTTCCCGCTCGGTTCTTCCGTTCCGCGAGGCAACTGGTGCCTCTCCCCTGAGCGAGCCACAATGGAGATATGCCGGAAGCAATTCTCGACTGGCGCCGCGCCCGTCTGCGTAAGCACGCGGACTACCAGCGCGTGTATCAGGCCAGCCGCCGGCATGCGTCCGCATCCATGACTTATTTTTTTCGGGTGCGCCCTGTCGACGATCCTGCCGGAGCGCAGGCGCGGGTGGGGCTGACCACCGGCCGGGTGCTGGGCAAGGCAGTGGATCGCAACCGCATCCGCCGGCGCATGCGCGAAGCCCTTCGCCGGCATCTGGGCGTGCTGCCGGGGCGCGTGGACGTGGTGCTGCACCCCAGGAAGCAGGTGCTCACCATGAACTTCGCGCTGCTGGAAAAGGAAGTTGCCCGCATCTTTGCGGCGGTGGCCGCGGGAGCGAAGGCATGACTCGCCGCGAACGGATCGTTTCGCTGCTGCTGCGCGTATATAAGGGCAGCGTCTCGCCGGCGGTGCATGCGGCGGCGGGAATGACGGGAGCATGCCGCTTCCAGCCCACCTGCTCGGAGTATGCCGCGATCGCGGTGGCGGAGCACGGCGTTCTGCGCGGCAGCCTGATGGCGCTGGGACGCGTGCTGCGCTGTCATCCGCTGGGGCGCGGAGGATTCGATCCGGTGCCGCCCAGGCGCAGCAGCAACGGGCCTTCAACGCACGCTACCCACGTTCTATAAATTTCGCGAAAGCGGCGACAGGAAACGGAAGTCTTGGCAGAGATACAAAATCCCAATCAGCAGGGCGGCGGCGGCGGAGATACCCGCTCGCTCTTCGGTTTTCTGATCGCCTTCATCCTGATGATGGCGGCCTTCGAGTACTTCGCGCCGAAGAAGGCAGAGCAGCCGAACCAGCCCACGCAGCAGAAGACCCAGTCCGCGCAGACTCCCGCGCCCGTTCCCGGAACGAACACGGCGACGAGTGCCGCCATTCCCGGCGCAACCGCTTCCGCCCGGACCGCCGCGGCGCCGGCCCATGCGGTCGAGGCGGCGGCGCCGGAACAGACCGTCGTTGAGAACGAGCTGTACCGGATCACCTTCAGCAATCGCGGCGGCGATGTGACCTCGTGGGTGCTGAAAAAGTACAAGGCCGACGATCAGAAGAGCCCGCTGGATCTGGTGAACCAGGCGGCGGCGGCGAAGTTCGGGCTGCCGCTTTCGCTCTATACCTACGACGCCGGCCTGCGCCAGCAGCTCAACTCCGCGCTGTACGTTCCTTCGGCGACCGGCACGCTGACCGCTCCGGGCACGCTGACCTTCAATTATTCGGCGGGCGGCCTGACCGTTCGCAAGACCTTCACCTTCGATTCCAGCTACGTGGTCCACGCGGACGTTACCGCAACCCTGAACGGCGTGCCGGTGACGGCGCTGCTGGCGTGGCCTGCGGGACTGGGCGACCAGACCGCGCTGCCGCAGTATGCCACGGCAACCTTCGACAACGAGCTGCACGGCAAGACCGAGCAGATCGCGGCGAAAAAGGTGGTTGGCGGCGACACGCTGCACGGCTCCTTCGACTACGCGGGCATCGGCGACATGTATTTCGCCGCCATCTTCATGCCCGACACCCCGTCGGATCTTGACGTGGTGACGCTGAGCAACTCGCTGGATGTGCCGCGCTCCCTCGAGCATTCCGAGTCGAGCGAGACCAGCCCGGTCCCGGTGCCCGGCGTGGCCATAGCCGACAGCGGCGACGGCGTGCACGTGCGCATCTTCGCCGGTCCCAAGCTGATGGGGCTGCTGGGCAAGATCCAGACCGCCAGCGGCGGCAATCTGGAATCGGTGGTGAGCTTCGGCTGGTGGACGTGGATTGCCAAGCCCATGCTGCTGTTGCTGCGCTTCTTTGTGCAGCACGCCATCCCCAGCTGGGGCTGGGCGATTCTGGCGCTCACTCTCATCTTCAACGTGGCCATGATTCCCACCCGCATCATGACCATGCGTTCGTCGCTGAAGATGCAGCGTCTGCAGCCGGAAATGGACGCCATCAAGGCGAAGTACGCGAAGTATAAGACCACCGACCCGCGCCGCCAGGAGATGAACAAGGAGATCTTCGATCTGCAGCGCTCGCACGGCGTGAACATGTTCGGCGGATGCCTGCCCATGCTGCTGCAGTATCCGCTGCTGATCGGGTTCTACGAGATGCTGATGCGGGCCATCGAGCTGCGCCAGGCGCACTGGCTGTGGCTGCCGGATCTGTCCGCGCCCGATCCGACCCATTTCCTCCCTATCTTCGTCATCGTCTCCATGTTTCTCTCCCAGTTCTTCACGCCGTCTCCGGGAATGGACCAGCGCCAGCAGCGCATGATGGCCTTTATGATGCCGGCTTTCTTCGGTTTCTGGATGTGGAATATCGGCTCCGGCGTGGCCCTCTACTGGGCGGGCAGCAACGTGCTCGGCGTGGCGCAGCAATTCGTCATGAACCGCAGCGGCATGGGGCGCGAGATGCGCGCCATCGCCGCGAAACGCGCGGCCAAGCGGGCCGCGAAAACCATCAACGCCAGAAGATAAGTGCCGGTTACCACGAACTTTCTCGACCCCGGCCCCCGTTGTGATTTAATTACCACGAGCGCGATACTTAGACGAACGCCATAACTTATCAGTCCATGCCGATCGACGACTACGCCGCTGCCGCTCAGAAGATCGCCGAATTCCTGAAGATGCTGATCGCTCAGGGCGGGCTGCGCCTGAAGTACCGCATCACCGCGGGGGCCGGTGCCGCCGATCCCGCGGGCCTCGAATCGCGCGAAATCTACGTGGAGCTGGCCGGTCCCGATGCCGGATTGCTGACCCAGCGCGGCGGGGAGCTGCTGCGCGCCCTCGAGCATATCGCGGCGAAAATTCTGCGCCTCGAAAGCGAGGAGCACGAAATCGTCTCCTTCGACGCGGAGAACTTCAAGGCGCTGCGCGCGCGCGAGATGAAGCTGGCCGCGGACACCGCCGCCGAGCGCGTCCGCCGCTCCGGCCAGCCCTGGGCCTTCGCGCCCATGAACTCGCGCGAGCGGCGCATGCTGCATCTGGCCTTCCGCGAGTTCGACGATCTGGAGACGGCTTCCTCCGGCGAAGGCATGACCCGCCACGTGGTCGTTTATCCGAAGGGGCACGCGCGGCCTGAGGATTCCGGCGAGCGGCGCGGCAGCCGCTTTGGCGGGCGAAGGCGATAGAGTCAGATACGCTGAGGGCAGCGCTGCGGCGCGGAGCGTCCACCGTGCAGGCTCATCCACTCACAAGCGAACGCGAATCGGTCGCGCAGGAGACGATCGTTGCCATCTCCACGCCGCCCGGCCGCGGCGGCATCGGCATCGTGCGGCTCTCCGGCCCGCATGCTGTGGAGATCGCGTCGCGGCTGGTGCGCCTGCGCGCTCCCGTGGAGCATGCGCGGGCGCGGCTGGCCGAAGTTCCCGATCCGGACAGCGGCGAACGCCTCGACGAAGCTCTGGTGACATATTTCGCGCGGCCCAATTCCTATACCGGAGAGGAGCTGGTGGAGATTGCCGCGCACGGCTCGCCGGTGATTCTGGAGATGCTGGTGCGCCTGGCTCTGCGCGGGGGCGCGCGCCTGGCGCGTCCCGGCGAATTCACCGAACGCGCCTTTCTCGCCGGCCGCATCGATCTCACCCAGGCGGAAGCGGTGCGCGACCTGATCGAAGCGCAGACCCTCTACCAGGCGCGCATTGCCGCCGAGCAGATGGGCGGCGCGCTCTCCCGCCGCGTGCATCCCGCCAAGGAAAAGCTGGTCGAACTGATCGCGCTGCTGGAGGCGGGCATCGATTTCGCCGAGGACGATGTGGAAGTGACGCCGGACGCCGAAATTGTCACACGCACAGATACGATTTCGGCCGAGCTGGGCGTGCTGGCGCGCTCCTTCGAGCACGGCCGCATGGTCCATGCCGGGCTGCGCCTGGCCATTGTCGGCCGCCCCAACGTGGGCAAGTCCTCGCTCTTCAACCGGCTGCTGGAGCGCGAACGCGCCATCGTCACCGCGTCGCCGGGAACCACGCGCGATCTGGTGACGGAGCGCCTCTCGCTGGGCGGCATTCCCCTGGAGCTGGTCGACACCGCCGGCCTGCGCGAGACCAGCGAGGAAGCCGAGGTGATCGGGGTGCGCAAGTCGCGCGAGGCGCTGGCGGATGCGGATCTGGTGCTGGTGGTCGTGGATGCATCCGCGCCGCTGCGCGACGATGAGCGCGCGCTGATCGGGTCGCTCGCAGGACGCCGCGCCCTGGTGGCGCAGAACAAATGCGATCTGCCGCCCGCCGAGCCGGTGGAACGTCCCGGCGATCTTGAATTCCCCGACGCAGGCCCGGAGAGCCCCCCGCCCCTCTCCGTGCGCACCAGCGCGATCACCGGCGAGGGCGTGCAGCACCTCCGCGACGCGCTGGGGGAGATGATTCGCAACCCGGCGGGCGAGAGCGAGTCGGGCATCCTGACCAGCCTGCGCCACTTTGAGGCGGTCAGCGGCGCGCTGGCGTCGCTCGATGCGGCAAAGAGCGCTGTGGCGGCGAAGGTCCCGCACGAAATGGTGCTGCTCGACCTCTACGCCGCGCTGCGCCAGCTGGACGGGCTCACCGGGGAAACCACCCCCGACGACATCCTGAACCGCATCTTCTCGAGTTTCTGCATCGGAAAGTAGAAACGTCTCCGCAGCGATCCGTGGGCGTCCGGGAATGCGAATAAAGTTCTTGAAAACAGACGATGTATTGTCCTATTGTGTCCTTGGTGATCCGAGACGAGCTGGGTTGCTGGGTGTACTCCAAGCTGTATTCTGTAGCGCGAATGTAGAGACGACAAGTCACGGAGTACACATGAGGAGGGGTGATGGCCCTGACGGATGTGACAGTAAAGGCTCTAAAGCCACTCGATTGCCGGTACATGCGCTGCGACGGATCCGGGTTGTACGTCGAGGTCCTGCCGAGCGGAGAAAAATCGTGGATCTTGCGTTACAGGTTTCGGGGCAGACCAGCCCGGATATCGCTCGGTCGATACCCGTTGATGAGCCTGAGGGAGGCGCGTGACGAGCGCGACGAAATGCGTAAGCTGGTTCGCTGTGGCATTTCGCCCATCGAGCAGCGGCGGCAGATGCGCCGTGACGCCGACAGCGACCTGACGGTCCGCAGGTTCGGCGACCGTTATTTCAGAGAACAGGTGGAGTCAAAATGGAAGAACCCCGCCAGCATTCGTCGCTACCTGGATAATGAGATATTCCCCACGCTCGGCGATCGGCAACTGAAAGATGTCAGCGCTCTGGACGTCCAGGCGCTCGTCTACAGGAAGCGGGATCACGGCCAGGTGGCGGCGGCAGTGCAACTCCGCAGCGTCATGAAATGGATTACGTACTCGCGGAATACGCGGAAGAACGGAAGCGGATGCTGCAGTGGTGGAGCGACTACGTGGACAGCATCGCGACGGAGGAGAACGTCATCGTCGGAAACTTCGCTCGCGCGGGCAACGGCACAGCGTAGTCGGGGGGTAATAATCCGAATCTCGGACAACTGAACCCACCGTTCTGCCAGGCATTACACACGTGGTTTCTCAGGACGTCGCGGGACGTTGTCATACACTGGTGGCCGAGATCCCAGAGGCCCGTGACGCCAGAGCAGAAAGCCCGCGAGACCATCGACAACCTGCTCAATCTGGCAGGATGGATCGTCCAGGATCGCGATCAGGCTAATATCGACGCCGGCCCGGGCGTCGCCATCCGCGAATTCTCCCTCGGGCAAGGGTTCGGCGAAGCTGATTACCTGCTCTTTGTGACTGGCCAGGCCGCTGGTGCCATTGAGGCGAAGAAAGAGGGTTCCACCCTCATCGGGTTTGAGAAGCAGACCCAGAAATACAGCGAAGGCATCCCCGAGGCGATCCCCGCGCCGATCCGTCCCCTGCCCTTCTGTTACGAATCGACCGGCGTCGAGACCCGTTTCACCAACCTGCTGGAGCCCGATGCCGCCAGCCGTCCCATTTTTGCCTTCCATACCCCGGCCCAGCTCTCTCGCTGGCTCCAGGACGAATTGGCGAGTCCAGGCTCTGCTCCGAAGGCCCGGCTCCAGTCCATGCCGCCGCTCGTGGAGACTGGCCTGCGTCCGGCGCAGGTCACGGCCATCCACAACCTCGAAGACTCCCTCCGCCAGGGCCGCCGCCGCGCGCTTATCCAGATGGCCACCGGCGCCGGAAAGACCTACACCGCCTGCAATTTCCTCTATCGCCTGATCAAGTTTGCCGCCGCGCAGCGGGTTCTCTTCCTCGTCGACCGCGCCAACCTCGGCCGCCAGGCGCTCAAGGAGTTCCAGGCCTTCCGCACACCCGACGACGGCCGCCTCTTCACCGAGCTGTACAACGTCCAGCACCTGCAATCGAACCGTATCGAATCCGTCGCGAAGGTCTGCGTCGCGACCATCCAGCGTGTCTACTCGATGCTCCGCGGCGAGGAACTGGACCCGGACCTCGAAGAGCAATCCAGCGCCTCGCTCGAAATGCTCCGCCGCCCGCCCGACCCCATCGTCTACAATCCAGCCCTGCCCATCGAGACCTTCGACATCATCGTCACCGACGAGTGCCACCGCTCGATCTACAACCTCTGGCGCCAAGTGCTCGAATACTTCGACACCTCCCTCATCGGCCTCACGGCCACGCCGTCGAAGCAGACCATGGGCTTCTTCCAGCAGAACCTCATCATGGAGTACCCCTTCGACCAGGCCGTCGCCGACGGCGTCAACGTTGACTTCGACCTCTACACCATCCGCACCCTAATCTCCGAGCACGGCAGCACCATCAACGCCGGCTTCCAGGTGGACTACCGCGACCGCCAGACCCGCAAGGTCCGCTGGGAACTGGCCGACCAGGACATTCCCTACGTCTCGGACGACCTCGACCGCCGCGTCGTCACGCCCGACCAGATCCGCACCATCATCCGCACCTTCCGCGACCGGCTCTTCACGGACATCTTCCCCGGCCGCGAGGAAGTCCCCAAAACGCTCATCTTCGCCAAAGACGACAGCCATGCTGAGGACATCGTCCAGATCGTCCGCGACGAGTTCGGCAAAGGCAACGACTTCGCCCAGAAGATAACCTACCGCAGCGGCGCGGCCAAGGTGCGCGTGAAGAAGACCGACAAAGACGGTAACGAGTATGAGGTCGACGAGTGGGTCTCCGGCAACCTCAAGCCCGAGCAGCTGCTCAACGAATTCCGCACCGCCTACAATCCACGCATCGCCGTCACCGTAGACATGATCGCCACCGGCACCGACATCAAGCCGCTCGAAATCGTCATGTTCATGCGCTCGGTCAAAAGCCGCACCATGTTCGAGCAGATGAAGGGCCGCGGCGCCCGCACCGTCACGCCCACCGAACTCCGCAACGTCACGCCGGACGGCCGCGCCAAGGACCACTTCGTCATCATCGACGCCGTCGGCCTCGAAGCGGAAAAGATGGAGGAGACGCAGCCGCTCGAGCGCAAGCGCAACGTCTCCCTCGAAAAGCTCTTCGAGCTGGTCACCTTCGGCAACCGCGATCCCGACGTACTCAGCTCCATCGCCTCCCGCCTCACCCGGCTCGACCGCCAGCTCACGCCCAACGACCGCACTGCCCTCACCGACACTGCCGGCGGACGGCCGCTCGCGTCGATCGCCGGAGACATTGTCGCTGCCCTCGATCCCGACCGGCACATCGACGCCGCCCGCGCCCTCAGCGCCGGCGCCGAGCCCACGGATGAGCACATCGCCCAGGCGCGCAAACAGCTTCTGGCCGAGGCCGCCAAGCCCCTCGCCGCCAATCCGAAGCTGCGCAACCTCATTGTTGCTGTAAAAAAGAGTTACGAACAGATCATCGACACCGTCAGCCAGGACCAGTTGCTCGAAGCCGGCCCCGCGGAAGCCATTCGCGACCGCGCACTGCGCATGGTCCAGACATTTGAGCAGTTCCTCCAAACGAACAAGGACGAAATCGAAGTGTTGCAGATTCTCTACAGCAAGCCCTGCGCCGCTGGCTTGTCGCTCAGGGACGTGAAATCGCTCGCCGGGATGCTCCAGAAGCCCATCGACGGCAGCCCCCGCGCCACGCCCGATCAGCTCTGGCACGCCTACGAGCGGCTGGATGCGTCGCACGTGCGCGGCACCCGGACGGAAGTCGCCGCCGACCTCGTCAATCTTGTCCGCTTTGCATTGAAACAGAAAAGCGAACTCATGCCGCGTCGGGCGGAGGTCGAAGGGCGCTTCGCCGCCTGGCTCGGTCAGGAGAAAAGTGCAGGTTTGGTGTTCAATCCGGATCAGATGCGGTGGCTCGAAGCCATCCGCGACCACATCGCCTCCAGCCTGGCCGTCGAGCCGGATGACTTCGATCTGGATCCCTTTGTCGCCTGGGGTGGACTCGGGAAGGCGCAGCAGGTCTTCGGCGAGCACCTCTTTCCGCTGCTCAGCGAGCTGAATGAGGTGCTGGCGGCATGAAGGAGTTGCTGAAAACTCATCTGCCACCCAACTGGGCAGTCGCAAGCCTCTCCGATCTGGCCGTCGATCCGACCTCTAATATTGTGGACGGACCGTTTGGATCAAATCTCAAGGCATCCGAATACATCGACTCGGGAGTGCCGATCATACGGCTGCAAAACGTCGCCCCAGGTGAATTCGTAGAGAAGAACATCCGGTTCATCTCGCTCGATAAAGCGGACTCTTTACATCGGCATTCGTACTTGCCAGGCGACCTAGTGATTACCAAGCTCGGCAGTCCCCTTGGAGAGGCCTGCATTGTGCCTGATCAATTTCCTACAGGTGTAATCGTCGCTGACATCGTCAGAGCTCGGCTTGCCCCAGGGATAAACCGGCGGGGCATCATGTATGCGATCAACTCGGAACAGGTACAAGGCCAGTTCAAGTTCTGGACTAAGGGCACTACCCGGCCGAGAGTAAATCTGCAACACGTCAGGGGCGTACAGATACCTCTTCCCCCTAGCGCGGAGCTTGACCGGATTGTCGCCGAGATCGAAAAGCAGTTCACGCGGCTGGACGCGGCGACGGCGGCGCTGAAGCGGGCGCAGGCGAACCTGAGGCGCTATCGCGCCTCCGTGCTGAAGGCGGCGTGCGAAGGCCGCCTGGTTCCCACCGAGGCCGAGCTCGCCCGCAAAGAGGGCCGCGATTACGAAGCCGCCGACCAACTCCTCCAGCGCATCCTGGGCGAACGCCGCGCCCGCTGGGAGGCCGACACTCTGGCGAAGATGATCGCCTCCGGCAAGCGCCCAAAGGACGACAGCTGGAAGCAGAAGTACAAGGAGCCCGCCGCACCAGATACCGCGAGTCTACCGAGATTGCCAGAAGGCTGGTGTTGGGCAACGTTTGAGCAGGTTACCCAGATTCAAGGAGGAATTCAAAAACAGCCATCTCGCCGGCCGCAAAGGAGCGTCTTTCCATTTCTGAGAGTCGCGAACGTACTTCGCGCGCGGGTCGATCTCTCGGACATTCACCAGATCGAACTCTTCGACGGTGAGCTTGAGCGATTAAGACTGGAACCTGGCGATCTTCTCATTGTTGAAGGAAATGGCAGCCCGACCGAGATTGGACGTATGGCTATCTGGGAGGGCCAAATTCCCGATTGCGTGCATCAGAATCACATCATTCGAGCAAGGCCGCTGCTGGGTGCCGACTCGAACTTCCTGGCATGCTTCTGGAACTCGTCTTTTGGTGCGGCCCAGGTTTCGGCCGTTGCCAGTTCTACAACGGGGCTGCATACACTCAGCGTTGGCAAGATATCGGGTCTCTGCGTCCCGTTGCCGCCATCTTCAGAGCAAAGGAGGATCGTGACCGCGATGATGCGGCTGATCGAGTCCCTGGAACGGGTGGGACTCGCAACGGAAGACCAGATGAAAAAGGCAAACGCGGTCCGTCGCGCCATGCTTTCCACCGCGTTCTCAGGCAAGCTAATTCCCCAGAATTCAGCCGATGAGCCTGCCTCCGCGCTGCTGGAGCGCATCCGCGCAGAGCGCAGCGCCGAACGGGCTAGCTCCAAATCGCGACACAAAGAGGAGCCGATTTATGTCTGAGATCGGCACCACTCGCCCCGGATACGTGAACCGCAACGGACAGGTCGTTATCCGTGATACTGGCCTTCCCGGCACCGACCACCTTCAGAGGATTTACCAACTGGGCTGCTCCGCCTGCGGCCACGTCTACGGCGCAAACGGCAGCGATATTCACCTGCGCAACTGTCCTCGATGTCAAGGCGGCACTACAGGCCTCGAGTATGAATAGGGACACCGTTTTGTGCCGCGATCCCCGTACAACTGCAGGACAGCTTCAGGAGCTTTTATCAGCACATGACACATTGACTGTGGCGAAGTTCGTTCGTGGTCGATTAGAGGAGCGGTATTTCCGGCCTGTTGACCTAATGCCTGCGGATCAGAAAAACGGTTTCCTGATTATGGCTGTCTCGTGCCTGACACTGGAAGCGCTGGAAAGTTTCCGGCGCGGTTGGCCATCGACGGAACGCCACACCAAGGCCGCGTTTCGAGGTTTTCTCGAGCGGGAAACCAGATTCGCTCCGTTCTCCCGGCACGCAATAGAGTTCTATAAGCACGTCAGGTGTGGTGTTTTGCATCAAGGTGAAACATCCGGAGCCTGGAGAATACGGAGAAGCGGTGCCTTATTTGATGAATCAAATCTGACCGTCAACGCCACGCTGTTCCATCGGGCACTCCACTCAACTCTGGTTGCCTATACGGGCGAACTTGCAGCATCGGCGTATCGGTCTCCGGTCTGGAAGAACGCGCGCAAGAAGCTCGCAAGCATTCTCAACAATTCCTGAGAGACAGGCATGACTAGCAACGGAATCGTCCAAAAACTGTGGAACTACTGCAACATCCTGCGGGATGATGGGCTCTCGTACCAGGATTATATCGAGCAGCTGACATTTCTTCTGTTCCTGAAAATGGCCGACGAGCGCCAGAAGTTGCAGCCGACCAAGGCCGCGCTGATCCCGAAGAATCTCGACTGGGAGAGCCTGAATCAGCTGGACGGTGATCCGCTGGACACCCAGTACAAACATATCCTCTCCGAGCTTGGAAAAAAGCCGGGGCTGCTGGGCACTATCTTCCGCAAAGCGCAGAACAAGATTCAGGATCCGGCCAAGCTGAAGCGGCTGGTGAGCGACCTAATAGGCCGCGAGCAGTGGACCACGCTGGGCGTGGATGTGAAGGGCGACGCCTACGAAGGCCTGCTCGAAAAGAACGCCGCCGACGTGAAGGGCGGCGCCGGCCAGTACTTCACGCCGCGTGCTCTCATCCAGGCGATTGTGGACGTGATGCGTCCGGGACCCGGACAGCTCATCCACGATCCGGCCTGCGGAACGGGCGGTTTTCTGCTGGCGGTGCACGACTACATCACCGGTCACTACCAACAGGACCGCGACGATCTGCGCTTTCTTAGGGACAAAGCGCTTTCAGGGACGGAGATCGTCGACGCGGCTGCGCGCCTGTGCGCGATGAATCTGTTTCTGCATGGAACGGGCGGCGAGGATTCGATCACCGTGAACGATGCGCTGATCAGCCGCGGCAGCCGCGAGTACGACATGGTGCTGACGAATCCACCGTTTGGGAAGAAGTCGAGCATCACGGTGATCGGCGAGGACGGTGACGAACAGCGCGAAACGCTGACCATCGTCCGCGACGATTTCTGGGCGACAACCAGCAACAAGCAGCTCAACTTCCTGCAGCACGTTCGCTCGCTGCTGAAGATCGACGGCCGCGCAGCCATCGTGGTTCCGGACAACGTGTTGTTCGAAGGCGGCGCCGGCGAGACAATTCGCCGCCGTCTGCTGCACGATTGCGACGTCCACACGCTGCTGCGTCTGCCCACCGGAATCTTCTACGCGCAGGGAGTGAAGGCAAACGTCCTCTTCTTTGACCGCCGTGTCGCCAGCGAGAAGCCCTGGACAAAGAAGCTCTGGATCTACGACTTCCGCACCAACGAGCACTTCACGCTCAAGACGAACCCGCTAAAGCGCACGGACCTCGACGATTTCGTCGCCTGCTACCACGCCGACAACCGCCACAAACGCAAGGAGACAGACCGCTTCCACTCCTTCACGTATGAGGAACTGATCAAACGCGACAAAGCCAGCCTGGATATCTTCTGGCTCCGCGACGAAAGCCTGGAGGACGCCGCCAACCTCCCCGCTCCCGACGTGATCGCCGCCGAGATTGTAGAGGACCTGCAGGCCGCTCTGGATGAGTTCGCGCTGATCGCGGGGGATCTGCGAAAGGTGTGAGCGACTGGTTCGTCCGATCAGCTGACCTTTATCCGCAAGGCGACCTGTACATATTCGCTCTCGCTTCCCTTCTTGCTGATCGTCAGATGCACTTTGTCGCCAGCGACTGATTCATTTACGAAGGGTAACTCGTATTGATCCGAGGTGGAATGGTGCTGGCTCGCATGGGCCTTTTGCGTCCTTTTCACCCTCAGCCCGTCACGGTCGAGAATCAAGTCGAATTCCCGGCAAGCGCGCCATAGCACGTGGCCGCCGGGAATCATAGACGCTCCGAGATACTTGTAGAGCGTTCCCAACTCGACCTCTAAGAGCTCTGCCGCATTTTCTGGCAATATGCGTCGCACCTTCAGCGCGCGCTTAAGGACCTTCGCGATCTCGCCCCGAATCTCAGCATCGTCATCATTACGCGGCTTCTTCATCACTCCCTCGCGAATCCGGGATTCTCGTAAAGGAGAAAATCATACCGGATTTCCTCATCTTTAAGAGAAAAATCTTAAAAGAGAGCAACTTAAGTAGCCGTATAATGCTTATATCTACGAGGTTTCGACATGCTCCAGCAAACGTTCCTGCATATCCCCGGGATCGGCAGAGAAACAGAGCGGGACATGTGGCTGCACGGAATCCGGAACTGGGATGACGCGGACCACTTCGAGAAGCGGTTCGGCGTTCTCGGAGCACGCCTGCAGCAGCGCCTCGACGATTACATTCCCCGCTCACGGCAGGCCATCAAGGACAAGGACGCACAGTTCTTTCAGCGTCTGAGCGAGATGGGGGAGGCCTGGAGGGTCTTCCCGGAGTTTGTGGATCAGTGCGTCTACCTCGACATCGAAACTACCGGCCTATCGACCGTATTCGATTCCGTTACCGTAGTCGGGCTTTATGACGGTCGCAGATACGACGTCTTCGTTCAGGGGAGCAATCTCGATCAGTTGCAGAAGGCCCTGAAGAAGTACTCAGTGGTTGTTACCTTCAATGGCGCGGGGTTTGATCTGCGATTCCTGCGAGCTATGTTCCCGGATATCGTCTTTCCGCCGATCCATATCGACCTGCGGTGGGTGTGCCGGCGCCTGGGCTATCGCGGCGGATTAAAGGAGGTCGAGAGGCAGTGCGGGCTGATGCGCAATCAGTCGATCAGTGACGTGGGCGGCTACGAAGCCACCGTTCTCTGGGCTAAGCATTTGCGGGGGGACAAAGCAGCGTTCGACCAGTTGATCGAGTACAACACCGCCGACGTGGTTCACCTGAAGGCGCTGATGGAGATTTGCTATGACCGCCTGACGGAACAGACTGCGGAGTTCCTGAAGGGTGGAATCGCGCCGATCTTCACCGGCGTGGCGGAATTGCCGAAGCGGGCACGGCTGAGTGCGACCAGGAAACCTGCATTGCTCGCGTCGGGACGCGAAATCGTCGCCAATCTTCTACGCAAGGTCGGCACAGAATCTGGTCCGAAGATCGTCGGCATCGACCTGACGGGAAGCGAGCGTCGGGCAACCGGATGGGCTCTTTTGGACGGATCGTGTGTGATGACTCAGGCGCTGCGCACGGACGAGGAGCTGATCCGCGAAACGGTCGCAGCAAAGCCCGATTTGGTTTCAATCGATTCGCCGCTGTCTCTCCCCGAGGGGGTTACGGACTGCGACTCCGTAGGTACATCTCCGATCTACCGGAAGTGTGAGCTTGCCCTGAAGCGGATGGGAATCTCCGTATTCTGGTGCCTGCTGCCCACGATGAAATGCCTAACGCGGCGAGGGATGTTGCTGGCGAAGGAGCTGCGGGATCGCGGTATCAGAGTGATCGAGAGCTACCCAGGCGCGGCTCAGGATCTTCTGGGGATTCCCCGCAAGGGCGCTAGTCTGGAGGAGCTCAAGCAAGGGATGGGACGTATCGGGATCGCCGGCCCGTACCTTAATGAGCGCGTCACGCACGACGAGGTCGATGCGATTACGTCAGCACTGGTTGGCCTCTTTTATCTGGCCGATGACTACATTGCCCTTGGAACCTCGACCGAGGATTACCTGATCGTCCCCCGGTCTCCGAGCATCAATTACCAGAAGCTGGCGGAGATCCTCAACGCTACCGGGCTCGACGCCATCTAGCGGCATACAATGATCGCCATGCCCAATGATTCGCAGATCGTAATCGGGGTCGCAGGGCGAATCGGGTCGGGCAAAAGCGTGGTTGCTCACGCATTGGAACGAGACCTCGGTTTCCAATACCTGCGATACAGTATGGTGCTCGCGGAGTGGTTTGCCGTCGACCCGAACGACAAAACCCGGCTACAGGAAATCGGCGGAGAGGTTATGTCGGGCGATGGCCAGCGAGAGCTGAACAGGCGCCTGATTGCCAGAATCGATCGCGGCAGAGATGTTGTTGTGGACGGACTACGACATCCCACCGACTACGAGAGCCTGCAATCGGCTTTCGCCTCCCGGTTTGCGCTGATCTTCGTGGATACGCCGCGGGATATCAGACGCGCACGAACACGGGAGAGGTATCGGACCGAAGATGCATTTCGCGCAGCCGATTCGCGTCCAGTGGAAGAGAACATCGACCTTTTGCGGCCAATGGCAGCAGCAGTGATTTCCGGAACAATGACGGCTGGGCAACTGACAGCCGAACTTCAGCGGCTGAGTGCGTCTTTTCGGCATGGGGTGGGCACATGAGTGTTTGGGTAGTTGTGGGGGGACAGTACGGCTCGGAGGGCAAGGGAAAGATAGCGGCGTATATCACGCTGAGAGAGGAAATCGACATCTGCGTACGCTGCGGTGGCCCGAACTCCGGGCACTGCTTTGTCGATAATTCCGGCGAGTTGAAGGCGCTGCGCCAAATTCCCACCGGATACGTGCGGCATGAAGCCCGCCTACTTATTCCGTCGGGCGGCCTGATCGACTTGGGGGTCATCCGACAAGAGATCGATGCGCTGCGACTCGGTCCTGACCGAGTGGGGATTGATCGGCAGGCGATGGTGATCGAGGAGCGCGACCGCGAGAGAGAGGCAGCATTGGACCTGCGCCAGCGCCTCAGCTCCACCCTCTGCGGGGTAGGCTCGGCGGTTGCACGCAAAATACTCCGTGGAGAAGACGTTTGCCTCGCTCGTGATGCGGCTGAGCACGCAACGTGGTTGAAGCCATATCTGACTGATGCAGCGGCGGAAATCAACGAAGGGATTGATCGAGGCAGAAAAGTGCTCGTTGAGGGTACACAGGGATATGGGCTTTCCCTTTATCATTCGCAGGTCTATCCGACTGCGCGCGGTCCCAAATGCAGCTGTCGTGGAAACGTTCCCTGAGCCACCCGGTCGTAGACCACGCTCCGGCTCAATCCGGTTCGGCTACAGACCTCCTGAAGCCTAAGAATCCTCAACTCAGATTCCGCCATGTTCGCTACTCCTCTGGGGTGCTGTCCCCGAATCTTCCGGGACCGTACCACAGGTTACGGGGAGCTCAAACTGTGATTTTGGAGGGCCGATCAGAACACAGCAGAACCAGTCAGGACACACATTTTTTGTCGGATTGCTCGGCTGGACCAGGACGTGCGACGTGCCGTCCGAAATTCGGACGACCGCGGAAGCTGAGTACGCGGATCAGGCATTTATGGGATGGCTGAAAACCCACTGAAACGTTCGGGAGTGCTGTTCGCGCGTACACGCCGCCTTCCGCACCCGGGTAAGAATGACTGCACCCGCATCAGTTCGTGTACTCCGGTATGTACTCGGGCACCGAGTAGTCATTTGGGGAAGGCGTATACAGCAGCGATGGGCGAGGTCTCCACCTTCTGCATCGGAAAGTAGAGTCAGATACCAAACGCATCGTCATCCAGCGTGTCCGCCCCGGGGGTCCAGGTGCTGTTGAGAAGATAACCAATATCACTGAAACTGGACGATTTCTCTTGCGTCCAATGAGTAAATAACCCGATAATTATTGGGTTAAAACGGAGAAGCAATGGCGAGGCCAAAGAGCACATCACCGGGGGCTCGGTTCGAGGTCACGATCTCGGGACAGTCGGTTGATATGCTGAGAGAGCTCGCCACTCGCGGAGTCTACGGGCGAACGCCTGCGGAGGTCGGCGGTCGGTTCATCGAGCAGACATTACAGCAATTCATTGAGCTGCCGAAACTTATTCCGCCCCGGTCCCCTGCTACTCGCAAAGAATAACAATAATCTTGTTGTCAGAGGCTAACGATGGCTCGCCCCCGCGCACATCTCAGAAACGCGCCGATAGTGGAGGCTGTCATTGATTTCCGGGTTGTGCCTAATGAGAGGTGCACAGCAGACACATTTGCCGACCTGGAATCGTCTATCGGGGCGCGATATACACAGAAGTTTCCGATCCGCCTGATCCAGGGGGGCTTCGGCGTCGATAAAGGGGAATTGTTGCCTCCCGCCGCTTCGCAAATGGACATCGGATGGCGATATCAAGCGGAAGCGGAGGTCGCGCAGTTCCGCGTGGGCGGGTTCACTTTCAGCAAAATCGAGCCCTATACATCATGGGAGCAGGTGTTCGAGGAAGCCTTTCGCCTGTGGGCTGTGTATGTTCAGCGGGCAAACCCAAGACAGGTTTCGCGAATCGCTGTGAGGTACATCAATCGCATGCGGCTGAGTGGCGGCACTGAGATCGGGCGATACCTGGAAGCACCTCCGATCTTGCCGACGCCGATCCCCCAGGAGCTTCGAGAATTTCTAACCAGAGTTCGCGTGGAGGACGAAAGACGAAATGCCTCCGCCGTAATTGTGCAGGCGCTCGAACCTCAGGTGGATCGCAATGCGATCTCGCTTCTCCTGGATATCGATGCGTTTTGCGAAGTCAGAACGCAACCAGACGATGCCGCACTGCCCGACCAGTTCGAGCAACTGCGACAACTCAAAAACGAAATCTTCTACGCAAGCATTACGGAAGCAACCGCGGAGATGTACGAATGACAGCCACCTTTGCACCGCTCGGCAGAATGACCGGACTTGTCACGCCTCCGAGATCCACCGCCCGGAGCGAACCGGCCATGAAACTTGCAGACATGCAGGAAGAGATTCGGAGACACCTTCTCTTAAGCTACGTCATTGGAAATGCCACCAAAAGAGCGACGACGCAGCTCGACGAAGTTCGCTCAGAGGCTTCCTGCCCGGGTTGGGACGGATATGGCGCGCTCCCATTGGACCCACTGGCGTGCGTCCATGCAAAGCTGTTTTTGAATACGCTGCCAACAACAGCTCCGATACCTGAGGTGAGCGCGGATCCAGATGGGGAGGTCGCGTTAGATTGGGATTTTGGAGAGCGCAAGGCGCTGACAGTGAGTATCGGGCCGACGGGTCGGTGTACCTTTGCCTGGATGAACGGGCAAAGCACAATTCGCGGAACGGAATGGATGGACGATGAGATTCCTGCTTCGGTTGCTTTCGCGCTGTCTCAGTTGGCTCGTGGCCACCAGTCCAATCAAACCCGCTAAGGACCCTGTCGCAGCGAATGCTGCCAGGGGAGAGCTCGCTGGAAACGATCTCGTCGCGCGGTTCATTTACAGCCGCAACCTGATGCGGCCATCTGATCGAAGGCCCAAGCCGCAAGCATTCAATCCGTCTCCGCATAATGAACTTTCAGTTGTGCATTCCACAGGACTGGCTGACAAAGAGATCTGGAGTATTGGTGTCCAAACTCTCGGCACTGAGCCTGGAAGATCCCGGATTTATGGGCGCGCAGACGTGCCCGTACATGCGTTGATGGAAAAAGACCTTCGTGTAATCCGGGACAACGACCCGTTTGACCGCCACACTTCCGTCACGGGATGGCCCCAAGGTAGGGACGCCGATGAGACAAAGCAGATCTGGAAACAGATATGTCTCGAACTAAGCCAGAATCCAACAGTGAAATTGGCTATACCTGATTCGCCCATTGCTCTCGCCGCCAGTTCCACTTCAGAAGGACTATCTCAACCCCAGCAGTCAGGCTAAAATGCAGCACGTAATGCGCCGCTTTCCGGCAGATGCAGGTCTAAACCGGCCGGAATTATTTCCTGCTGCGCGCCCTGGAGTTGCGCGGCGCATCGCATCGACAGTAGTATCCAGAGACACAGCCAACCAGAGCCAGTCGATGTCCCTGTGTGCTGTTCAGGTTGATTCGCCGTCGCCGCTCCCCATCGGCGCACCGGCCTTGCTTTGAAATTTTCTGCCTGGCTTTTTGGTTGCCGACCCAACTCCGTCTCAGGAGAGCAAAATGGCCACTCCTCGCGCCATCAATGCGGTTCAAATGCATCGCGATATCGCTGCGCGCGAGCGTGGCGGCGGCCAGCAGCTGCACTTCGATCAGGAAACGAAGAAGCTGGTGAAGCGCAGCGATATGACGTGGCACGATCACCTGATCATGCTGCTCAACCTGGGCGCGGCCATCGAACATGCGCTGATGGTGCAGTATCTGTTCGCGGCCTACACGCTGGGCAACACCCACGTTCCGGAGCAGTACCGGCCCAACGTGCAGAAATGGCAGGAGACCATCCTCTCCGTGGCGCGCGAGGAGATGGGCCATCTGCTTACCGTGCAGAACGTGCTCACGCTGATGGGGGCGGGCGTCAATCTGAACCGCCAGAATTTCCCGTGGGACATCGCCTACTATCCGTTTCCCTTCACGCTGGAGCCGCTCTCGCTCGACTCGCTGGCCCGCTACGTCTACGCGGAGATGCCGCTCGATGAGCTGAAGTCGGACGATCCGCTGATCGTGGAAATTCGCCACCGCGCCATCGGCGGCAAGTCACCGGACGAGGTGCACTCGGTGGGACTGATCTACGGCGAGATCATCGAGCTGATCCAGAACGAAAAGAGGATCCAGGACTCGTCGTTCCACGAGAACACCTACTCCCACCAGGCGTCGTGGGACGACTGGGGGCGGCGCTACGGTCCGGAACTGCGCCGGCTGGACGCGGAAGGCAGCGTGGCCGAGCCGCCGGCGGGCGTGATCGGCGGCGCTGAGGAGCCGAAGGCCGATCCGCATTCGCGCGCCATCCTGCTCATCCAGCAGGTGGCCAGCCGCACCGAAGCCATTGCCGCGCTCTATGCGGTAAGCGTGCAGGGCGAGGGCCCGCACGGCGCCGGCGAGGGCGAAATGTCCCACTTCCAGCGCTTCCTGCATATCTATAAAGACTGGAAGCAAATCGTAACGGAGGACTGGCTGCCCACGCGCAATGTGGTGAAGAATCCCACCACGCAGAAGCTGCCCAACGCGCAGGACCAGCAGGGCTACATCTCGTGGAGGTACACGCAGCACTGGGCCGACCTGTTCAACACGCGCTACCGCCTGCTGCTCAATCTGATCTCGCACACCTTTCGCGAAGCCCTGGCGACGCCGCCCGACCAGCCCAGCCTGCGCGCGGTGCTGATGCACCGCATTTTCGGCGAAATGTACAACCTGAAAGCCATCGCCGGGATCCTGGTGCAGCTTCCCGTGAAGGACCTGGGCGGCGCGGAGCCGGACCGCGACACGCTCTACGCCGGGCCGCCCTTTCAGATGCCCTTCAGCCTGACGCTGCCGCCGTCCAATGCGGATGCCTTCGGCATGCACCTCGACGTGCTGGGCAGCTCCGACAAGCTCTGCTACGAGATTCTCTACTGCCGCCCGAGCAAGGATAAGCCGGCGTACATCAGCCAGCGCCCCGAAGACGAGGCGTTCATACGAACTCTGCTGGATATCGACAGCCAGACTCGCGACTCCATCGCGGCGGCCATCGCCGGTCTGGGAAAGAGCGGGAGGTAAGAGGCATGTCTCTGCGCGAGCTCCGCATTTTGCCGCCCTTTGCCATTGCCCGGCTGGGCGCGGCGACCGACGATCCGCTGGACAACTTCACCGTGGAGGACGATCCCGAGCATCCGCTGGCGTGGCGAAAGATCGTGCCCCAGGAGACGCTGATCGTCGACGAAAAAACCGGCGCCGTCACCAGCACAACCCCGAAGACGATCACCTTCAGGACTGAGCGCAAAGGGAAACTGCCTGGGGCGATACGCCCGGTCGCGCCGTTTCTCGAGGTCTTTGCGCAGCTCGACGGCGAAGAGAAGCTGTGTCCGCTCCACGAGGCGCTGGACAAGCTGGGTGAGAGCAACGCCAAGATCGAATGGCGCGTGAGCGTGGCCAACCGCAAGGTGGTGCGGCGCACCGATGACGAGGCGAACCTGGTGCACGCGGAGACGGACTGGTTCTCAGACCATGATCGGCACGCGCTCGAGGGCCGCTGCACGAATTTTGTCTCGCCGAAGAAATTCATCGATTTCGGCTCCGTGCGCTTCATCAATCCCATGGGGGATTTCAAAGAGATCCGGCTGCGCTTTGTGCCTGCGAAGGGCCTGATCTACGGGCCGAAGCTGGAGAAGCGGGAAGAATCCACGAAGCTTGCAGATCCGACGCAGCCTCCTCCCTTCGATCTGCCGGAGAAGTACGGCATCTACGACGCGAACAAGGACTGGTACGGCTACGGCAGCAAAGACAATCCGGTGAAGAACGAGACTGTGCCGCCGTCGCTCTACGCGATTGAGCCGCCGGCTCCGCCGTGGCTGCACGACAACATCGCCATCAGCCGCGGCTATTTTGACGACACCTGCGACGGATTCGCGGAAGTGCGGGTGACGCTGAGCGACGGACGCCGGCTGAACGCCACGGCGCGCATCTGCGCGGGACCGCCGGCGCTGGTGCCCGACGCGCAGTTTGTGCGCACGCTGCTGGACGATCTGGAGCAGGTGATCCTGGGACCGGAGGTCGCCGAGGACGAGCCCTACGAGGCGATCCGCGACCGCGCCTGCGACATCGTGCGCCGCGCCTACGAGACGGTGCACTTTATGAATCTGACGGTGATGAACGGCAACGACATCAAGGGCCGGCCCGCGCTGTTGCTGGACTCGATGCCCGAAGAGGAAGCGGCCGACACCGAGCGCGCCATCCGGCCCATCATGGGCCCGGGCACCGTGGACACGCTGGCCATCCTCGCGCTGCACGAGCAGGTGTACGCGGCGCTGCGCGGGGGAGCGGCGCCCTGGTTTGTGGATCTGCTGCGCAAGCCTGACGAAGTGGCCGACTACACCGATCGCGGCCGCAGGAAAATGCCGGCGCTGATGTGCGGCGCCGACAATAACTACCTCGCGCTCACCTGGCGGCAAATCGACACCATCCGCAAGGCCGCGCAGAAGACGCTCTTCCACGCGCGCGCCGACGCAGCGCCGGAGGGCGTGGTTACGGCGGAGCCGGCCCAGCCGTGGGTGCAGCCGGTGAACCGCACCGCGCACCTGCAGTACGCGGCGGCGGGCAATCCCATCAGCTCGCGGCCCATCACCTCGGTGGCGAATTGCTGCCCCGGGCTTGAAGTGGATTTTCGCGCGGTGTGGCGGCGCATGTTCACCGGCATCGTGCTGCGCGAGTACGACAACATGGTGATGGAGATCGAGCCGGGCGCGCCCGCGGAGTGCGCGAATCTGGCCGGATGCCGCCTGCTGCGCATCGTTCTGCCGGACGGGCGCAGCATCCCGACCATGACCACGATCACCGGCCCCGCTTCGTCCGACACCGAGGGCAGCATCGTGCTCACCACCGACAAGAATCCCTACGGACTGGCGCAGCTGGAGTGGTCGAATCTGCTCGCTCCGGTGCTCGCCGGGTGTCAGGGCAGGAAGGTGCGCTGCGATTTCACCCTGCAGCCCGCTGAGGAGCAGCAGCCCATCATCGAAGATGGTCCGCAGACGAAGAAAAACTACGTCAGCATCGAGATGCAGGTCCGGCATTTCTTCGACGAAGGGACGGCGGTGATCTCGGAGGCGCTGGCGAAGGCCGGGGAGCTGACTCAGGGCCTGTGCTCGCCGTGGCAGAACGATTATCGCGAGTGCTCGTGCTACTACTGGGCGAGTGCGCGGCCTGACTTCATCAACGTGCAGCCGGGTCCGGACGGCCTGAGTAAGGGCGACAACTGGCTGCAGAAGAAGCGCACCGGCGACTACGTTCCCGACGACTACGTGGATTCGCGGCTCATCCTGTACAACGAGCTGTTCACCGACTGGCAGAAGTGGCTGCGCTTCCAGATTGGCGGCAAGGATGGGCCGGAGGAACTGACGGCCTCCGCGCAGGACGATGACAGCGTCGATCCGTCCGGAGGCGTGTGTTGAGCCAGGCCGATGCGGCCCGCTGCATGAGCGCTGCGGCGCCGCGCGTGCCGCAGCTGCACCTGATCGAGACGGAGTACGGGCGCAATCTCTTCCTCGCCAATGGCAGCCGGTTGTATCGTGCCGATGACGGGCTGTTTGCGCGGTTCGCGGCGGCGATGGATGCCGAAGACAGGGCCGCGATCGAGCCGCTGCTGGAGCAGGCGCATTTGGCCGCGGCTCCGTTTATCGACGATGCGCCGCTGGCGCCGCCGCCCATCCATGCTTTGTCGCTGGCTATCGCGCAAAAATGTAACCTCGGCTGTACCTATTGTTATGCGCAGCAGGGAGAATTTGGCGGCGCGGCGAAAAATATGCCGCTGGAAACCGCGGAGCGCGCCGTGGACATGCTGGTGAACGGCGCGGGGCCGGAGGCGCGGCTGAATCTGTCGTTCCTGGGCGGAGAGCCGCTGGTGAATCGCAGCGTGCTGCGCGCAGCCACGCTGTACGCGGAAGATCTGGCCGCGCAGCGCGGCGTCCCCATCACGTTTTCGATCACGACCAACGGCACCCTGCTCACCGAAGACGATGCGGAGTTTTTTGAAGAGCACGGATTCGCGGTGACGGTGAGCCTGGACGGGCTGCGCGAAGCTCACAATGCGCTGCGTCCTTATAAGAGCGGCAGCGGCAGCTTTGACGCCATCATGGCGCGCGTGACTCCGCTGCTGAAACGCCAGCGGAGGATGCAGGTTTCCGCGCGCGTGACGGTGACGCCGCGCAACCTGGAGCTGCGGCGCGCTCTCGACGAGTTTATTGCCGCGGGATTTCACAGCGTCGGCTTTTCTCCCATGCTGAGCGCGCCCAACGGCAACGGTGAGATGCAGAGCGCGGACCTGGAAACCATGCTGGGCGAGATGATCGATTGCGGGCGCGAATTCGAGCGCCGCTCGCTGGCCGGCGAGCGCTATCCCTTCGCCAATCTGGTGAACGCGCTGCGCGAGATCGAGCGCGGCACGCATCGGCCCTATCCCTGCGGCGCGGGCGCTGGATATCTGGGCGTCTCGGCGGACGGCGACCTGTCCGCGTGCCATCGTTTCGTCGGCGACGCGGCCGGTGCGATGGGCTCGCTGGCTGAGGGCGTCGATCTCGAGCGCCAGGCAGAATGGCTCACTGAGCGGCACGTGCATCGCCAGGAGCCGTGCCGGAGTTGCTGGGCGCGCTATCTGTGCGGCGGCGGATGCCATCATGAGGTGATCCGGCGCGGGCGCCCCGCGTGCGATTACATCCGCGGCTGGCTGCACTATTGCCTCGAAGCGTATTTGCGCCTCTCGCAGGCGAGTGCGCTGCCGCGGCGTCCGGCGGAAGGAAGCACTGCATGGCGGATGTCTGCGTAATCGGCGGGGGACCGGCGGGCAGCATCTTCGCCGCGCGCATGGCGCAGCTCGGCCACACGGTTACGCTGGTGGAACGCGCGCAGTTTCCGCGGCGGCATCTGGGTGAGTCGCTGAGCCCCGGCGTTCTGCCGCTGCTCGAAACCGTGGGGGCGCGCGATGCGGTCGAGTCAGCCGGATTTGAGCGCGTGCGCCGCGTCCTGGTGCAGTGGGAAGGCGCGGAGCAGGTGCGGGAAGATCCGCGCGAAGAAGGACTGCTCGTCGACCGCGGCCGCTTCGATCAGATCCTGCTCGAACGCGCGCGAGCGCTGGGTGTGCGCGTGCTGCAGCCGGCGCGCGTGGTGGCGCGGCGTGAAACCTCCGAGGGATGGTCGATCCGGATTGCGGCCGAGAGCGGCCACATAGAGCTGAAAGCGGATTTCCTGGCCGACGCGAGCGGTCGGTCAAGTCCGGCGCAGCGGCGCCACACCGGATGCCGCACGCTGGCGCTCTACGCCTACTGGCAGGGCTCCGATCTGCCGCGCGAGCCGCGCATCGAGGCCGGAGACGACGCCTGGTACTGGGGCGTTCCCCTGCCGGACCGAAGCTGCAACACGCTGGTCTTCATCGATCCCGCCGAGTTTCGCGCGACACGCAGCGGCTCCCTGCGCGAGGAATTTCTTTTGCGAATCCGGTGCTCCAGCCTGCTGGCCGGCTGCCGCGACGCGCAACTCGCCGGGCCGGTGGAGGCGATCGACGCAACGCCGTACCTCGCTGAAGACTGCGTGAGCGCAACCAGCCTGCGCGTGGGCGAGGCGGCGCTGGCCATCGATCCCGTCTCTTCAAGCGGCGTGCAGAAGGCGATGCAGAGCGCGCTGGCCGCGGCGGTCGTCGCCAACACGCTGCTCCGCCGGCCGGAGTCCGCCGATGTGGCGATGCGCTTCTATCGCTCGAACCTGGAAGACGCTTCGCACCGACACGCGCGCTGGGCCGCCGGCTATTACGGCAAAGTTGCAGACGAGCGCGGCGGGAAATTCTGGCGCGATCGCAGCGCGGGAGCGGAGCAGGAAACAATCCCCGAGCCGAAGCCGCCGCTCGACGCGCAGACCATGACGACCGCTGCTGTCGCGCTCTCGCAACAGCTGGAATTCGTCGAGCTTCCCTGCATCGAGGGCGACTTCGTCACCACCAAAGCCGGCTTGCGCCATCCGAATCTCGACGGCCCCATCGTCTATCTCGGCGGGCAGGAGCTGGCGCCGCTGCTGCGCGAGCTGCGTCCCGGCCAGACTCCCGTGGAGTTGGCGCAGACGTGGTCCGGCCGCGTCCGGCTGCAATCGGGATTGGCAATCGCGGGATGGCTGGTCAATAATGAGCTACTCGTCCCCGAGCCCCAACCGCACGCACACGGAGCCGCATGACTTCGATCACTGAGTGGCTGAAAGGCCTCGATCTGGAGCGCTACGCCTCGAACTTTGTCGACAACGAGGTCGACTTCGAGACGCTGCGCCTGCTCAGCGACGACGATCTGAAGGAGCTGGGCCTGCCCTTCGGCCCGCGCAAGCGCGTGCTGAAAGCGCTCGAGGAGATGCGGCAGCCGGCGGCGGTTCCGCCCGCGGCAGCGAATCCGCCCCAGACCGCCAGCGAGCGCCGCCAGCTCACGGTGCTCTTCTGCGACATGGTGGGATTCACCGAGATCGCGCATCGCGTCGACCCCGAAGTGCTGCAAAGTATCATCCGCTGTTACGAAGACGCCTGCGCTGTCTGTATTGCGCACTACGACGGTTACGTATTCCAGCGCCTGGGCGATGGCATTGTTGCGTTTTTCGGTTATCCGCTGGCGCACGAGGGCGAAACGGAGCGCGCGGTTCGCGCCGGCCTCGAGATTGTCGAGACCATGACGCGGCTGGAGGTACAGGAAGTGGGCCGGCTGCAGGTGCGCATCGGCGTTGCGACCGGGATTGTGGTGGTCTCCTCGGGCGAGCGCGGCGCGGTGGGCGAAACCATGAATCTCGCCTCGCGGCTGCAATCCGTGGCGCAGCCGGGCAGCGTGGTGGTCAGCGCGCGCGTGCATCGTATCGCGGGCGGCGCCTTCGAGTGGGAAGACCTCGGCGAGCACAGCCTGAAGGGGATCGAGCGTCCGGCCCGCGCCTATCGCGCGCTGGGCCTCGCCGCCGCTGCCAGCCGCTTCGACGCCAATGCCGGCGCGGGCATGACGCCCCTGGTGGGACGCGAACGCGAGATCGCAAATCTGATGGATCGCTGGCAGACGGCGCGCAACGGCACCGGCCAGGCGGTGCTGCTCACCGGCGAGCCGGGCATCGGCAAGAGCCGCATCGTGAGCGCGCTGCGCGGGCAACTGGCCGTGGAAGGCGTGCAGCCGCTGCGCTTCCAGTGCTCGCCGTTTTACGTCAGCAGCGCGTTTTATCCCATCATTTCGTGGTTCGAGCACATGCTCGCCTTCACCCGCGAAGAGACGCCGGGTGCGAAGCTCGACCGCCTGGAATCGTTCGCGGTAGGACGCTTCGGCCTGCCGCTGCACGACGTGCGCTTCCTCGCGGGCATGCTGTCGATCCCGTGCGACGAGCGCTACGGCCCGCTGCCCATGACGCCGCAGCTCACCAAGGCGGAGACGACGCGGGTTCTGCTCGATTTCGTGAGGGCCGCGGCGCGCGCGCAGCCGGTGCTCATGCTGTTCGAGGACCTGCACTGGGCCGACCCAACCACGCTCGACGTGCTCGACCAGCTGATCGGGCAGCTGGGAAAAACGCGGATCCTCATCGTGCTCACCGCGCGCCCGGAATTCGTGTCGCTGTGGTCGAAGCACGCCTCCTATTCGGCGATTGACCTTGGCCGCCTCAATTCCGCGCAGAGCGGAGCGCTCATCGCGCGGCTGGCCGGAGGCAAATCGCTGCCGCCGGAGCTGGTGACGCAGATTGTCGCGCGCACCGACGGCGTGCCGCTCTTCGTTGAAGAGCTGACGCGGGCCATCCTCGAATCCGGCGATCTGGTGGAAGCGGAAGACCGCTACGTGTTCCACGGAACGCCGGAGGGCGTGCGCATTCCGGAGACGCTGCGCGACTCGCTGACGGCGCGCCTGGACCGCGTGCCCGCCGTGCGCGAGATCGCTCAGGTGAGCGCGGCCATCGGGCGCGAATTCCGCTACGAGCTGATCGCCGCACTGCATCTGATGCCGGAGCCGGAGCTGCGCCGCAAGCTCGCGCAGCTCACTGAGTCCGGCCTGGCCTTCCAGCGGGGCGCGATTCCCGGCGCGGTGTATACCTTCAAGCACGCGCTGGTGCAGGATGTGGCCTACGACTCCATGCTGCGCAGCCAGCGCCAGCCGCTCCACGCCCGCATAGCGCGGGTGCTCGAAGAGCGCTGGCCGGAGACGCGCGAGACCGAGCCGGAGCTGCTCGCCCACCACTACACCGCAGCGGGAATGGCGGATGCCGCGGTGCCTTTCTGGCAGCGCGCCGGAGAAGTCTCCATGCGCCGCTTCGCTTTGCCGGAGGCGATGTCGCATCTGCGCCGGGGCCTGGCGCTGCTGGATACGATTCCTCCCACACCCGCGCGGGACCTGATGGAGCTGGGGCTGCGCACGGTGCTGGCGCCGGCGGTCGTCGCGCAGCGCGGGTGGGCGCACAGCGAGGTGCCCGGCATCCTCGAGCCGGCGTGGTCGCTGGCCGAGTCGCTGGGCAAACGCGAGGGCCGCATGCCCATCCTCAACGCGCTCTGGGTGCATTACATGACGCGCGGGCAATTGGCGGAATCGCTGGTCTGGGCGCAGAAGCTGGGCGCCGCGGGCGCGGCCGCCGAGGACGATGGTCTGGTGATCGTGGGTTATCGCGCCGCCTCCGCCTCGTATTTCTGGCTGGGCCAGTTCGACCAGGCGCGCCGGCACGGCGACAAGCTGCAGGCGATGTACGACTCGCGCCGCCACTGGCACATCGCGCAGCTCACCAACTACGATCCGCTCACCGGCGAGGGCATCTATCGCGGCCAGTATCTGTGGATCCTCGGCTATCCCGATCAGGCTGTCGCCGCGACCAACGCCATCGAGGAGCACGCGCGCCGCAGGAACCATCCCTTCGATCTGGCCCTGGCGCTTACCCTGGGCGCGCAGGTCTTCGATTTTATCGGCCAGCCCGACGAGATGCTGCGGCGCACCGAGGACGCCGAGCGGCTGGGCCGCGAGCACGGCGTGGCGCTTCTGTGGGAAGTGATGGCCGAGATCAGCCGCGGCGTGGCATGGCTGCGCGCGGGCCGCGTGGCGCAGAGCGTGGGCCAGCTGCACAAGGCCATCGCGCGCATTACCGCAACCGGCCATCGCATCTGGATCTGGTACCTGCAGGCGCTGGAGGCCGAAGGCCTGGCCCTTACCGGGGATCTGGAGCGCGCCGAGTCGCTCATGGATGAAAGCGTGGAGCGCATCCGTACCAGCGAGGAGCGCTCGCATTTTGCCGAGGTGCTGCGGCTGCGCGGCTGGCTGTCGCTCCGCCAGGGAAAACCGGAAGCGGCGGAGCGCGATCTGCGCGAGTCCATCGAGGTCGCGCGGGCCCAGGAGGCGAAGTCGTGGGAGCTGCGCAGCGCCACCACCCTGGCCCGCCTGCTCGCCGATCGCGGCGAGACGGATGCCGCGCTCGAACTGCTGGCGCCCGTCTACAACTGGTTCAGCGAAGGTTTCGGGACAATGGATTTGCAGGATGCGAAGGCGCTTCTCGATCAGCTCTCGTCGGAGGCGGCGCCGCTTCTGCACCGCGTTCAATCACAAACATAAAAGGAGGAAGCAGGATGGCTGTTGAAAATTGCATCGGCGACGAAGCGGAGATCCGCAGGCTGGACAAGGTGTGGTCCGACTCGGCCTCCAAAGGCATCGCCAACATCGACACTACGGTTTCGATCTATGGGCCGAACGCCACCCTGGTGTGGCCCGGTCAGCCGCCCGTGCACGGGCCCAGGGCCATCCGCAGGGCCTGGAAGAAAGCCTATGAGGATTTTCACGAGTTTCACCTCACGTTCACTCCGGTACGCATCGACATTTCCGAGGCCGGCGACATGGCCAGCGACTTCGGCAAGGTCTTTATGGCGTGGACCGAGACGAAAAAGGTGAAGGGCCGCACTGTGAAGCAGCGCGTCAAGGCTAAAGCCAAGTACGTGGTGGTGTGGACGAAGGTCGACGGAGCCTGGAAAGTCCTCTACGATAGTTACAATATGAACGCGCCCGAAGCGTAAGAGGGCGCGCGGTCTTCACCCTCCCCCTGAAAATCTGGCGCGGTCCGCGCGCAGCCGAGGTCGTGCGCACGGCCGGCGCCTCCGCTGGCGTTCATTCCACGCTTTCGCGCCGTTAACCGCGCCTCAGCAACCCCATCCGCGCTGCATACGGCGGAAACAGGCGCGATGGGCCTGATTTTCCTCTAAACTCAAACCGCGAGCCATGATCGGCGAGACCATTTCTCACTATCGGATCCTGTCGAGTCTGGGCAGCGGGGGCATGGGCGTCGTCTATGCCGCGGAGGATCTGGTCCTCGAGCGCAAAGTCGCCATCAAGTTTCTCTCCGGCAATTCCGAGGCATCCGCCGAGGCCGCGCGGCGGCTCAAGCGCGAGGCGCGCAACCTGTCCGCGCTGAACCACCCGAACATCTGCACCATCTACGAGCTGGGGGAACACGACGGCCGGCCGTATCTGGTGCAGGAACTACTGGTGGGCGCCACGCTGCAGCAGATCGTGGAGCAGCATCGAATGATGCCCGCGCCGGCCATCCTCGACCTCGCCATCCAGATCGCCGACGGCCTTCGAGCCGCGCACGCCCTCGGGCTCATCCATCGCGACATCAAGCCCGCCAATCTGTTTCTCACCGAGGATCAGCGGGCAAAGATTCTGGACTTCGGGCTGGCCGGCCACGCGCCGCAGTTGCTGGCGCTCACCGCCAGCGCCACCACCATGGCCGCCGACACCATCCAGTTCGCCACGCCGGGCACGATTGTGGGCACGCTCGACTACATGTCTCCGGAGCAGCTGCGCGGCGAGGCGCTGAAGGCTTCAAGCGACATCTTCTCGCTCGGGCTGGTGCTCTATCAGTTGCTGGTGGGGCGCCATCCCTTCCGCAAGGCGACCATCCTCGAAACCGCGAGCGCCATCCTGATGCTGCCGCTGGCGAGCGATTCCTTCGTGCGCGATCCTTCCACGCTGGGACTGGAGCGGGTGATCGCGCGCATGCTGGCCAAGGACGCGGCCACCCGCTATGCGGACGGCGGCGAGCTGCTGGCGGAGCTGAAGGCGGTGCAGGCGCGCAGTTCCTCGGGCATCTATGACACCCTGCCCGTGGAGCGCCCGGCGAGCCCGTCGATTGCCGTATTGCCGTTTGCGAATCTGAGCGCCGACCCGGAAAACGAATACTTCTGCGAAGGCCTGGCCGAAGAGCTGGTGAGCGCGCTGACCCGCGTCGATGGCCTGCAGGTGGCCGCATGGAACTCCGCCTTCCGCGTCCAGGGCAAAGACGTGCGCGAGGCCGGCCAGCAACTGGGCGTGACTGCGGTGCTCGAAGGCAGCCTGCGCAAGTCCGGCATCCAGCTGCGCGTGAACGCCAGGCTGCTCGACGTGCGCAACGGCCTCACTCTCTGGTCGGAGCGCTACGACGCGGAGATGAAGGACGTCTTCACGCTGCAGGAGCAGATGGCCGACGCCATCACCGGCCAGCTGGTCGCGAAGATGGGCCTGCGCGGCAAGCCAGCGGCTCCGGTGCGCACCCAGACGCAGAACCTGGATGCTTACAACCTCTATCTGAAGGGCCGCTATTTCTGGAACCGCCGGCGTCCCGCGGATCTGCAGCGCGCCATCGAGAGCTTCGAGCTGGCCATCGCGCTCGACGAGCGCTATGCCGCCGCGCTGGCCGGCCTCGCCGACTGCCACGTGATCCTCGGCATCCAGGGCCTGCGTCGGCCGGACGAGGTCTATCCGCTGGCGCGCGCGGCCGCCGGCAAAGCTCTGGCCGTCGAGCCGGAGATGCCGGAGGCGCTGACCACGCTGGCCTGCGTTGAAGCCGTCTTCGACTGGAACTGGGCGGCGGCGGAGCAGCGCTTCCAGCGGGCCATCGCGCTCAATCCGCAATACGTGACCGCGCACCACTGGTATGCCTCGAATCTGCTGCTGCCGCTGGGGCGCTTTGCCGAGGCGCAGGAGCAGATCGAGATGGCCCGCGCCAACGATCCGCTCTCGCTCGCGGTGCAGATCGTCGCCGGCCTCATCGCATATTTCGAGCGCGATGTGGAGCGCGCCATGCGCGAGTACCGGAAAGCTCTGGAAATGGACAGCAACTTTGCTCTGGCTCACTACTTCCTCGGCCAGACCTGCGAACTCGCCGGCGATTTGCCCCAGGCTCTCGACTCGTTTCGTCGCGCGCTGGAGTTGTCTCCAGAGAGCCAGGAGATCGAGGCCGCGCTGGCCCGCGCGCTCGCGCTCTCCGGCGATCGCAGCGAAGCCGAAGAGATGCTGCGCCGGCTCGCGCACAAGACCGCCAGCCAGTATGTGTCGCCGGTGCTGCTGGCCCAGGTGCTGCTCGCCCTCGACAGCCGCGAGGCCGCCCTCGAAGAGCTGCAGCGCGCCTGGACGCTGAAATCCACCGATCTCATCTGGCTCCAGGTGCGGCCGGTCTTCGACGGCGTGCGCGGCGACCGCAGAGTCGAGGAGATCCTCGTTGCCACCGGCCTCGCCTGACCCTCCGCCTGCCGCGCGAGTGAAAATTCGCCCATCGTCGCAGCAATTCCTCGCGGCGCAGCAACGCCTCGCCGCCGCTTGCGTTCCAACTAAGAGATGAACGCGCCCCGGCCGAGTCCCCGCGCCACCAAAACGCTCGTCTTCATCGCGGTTGCGGTGCTGGCCAACAGCTTCGGCAACCTGATGCTGGCGCTGGGCATGAATCGCATGCCGGCGTTCGCGCATGTGCCCTTCGTCCACTACCTGGTGGGGCTGCTGGCGAATCCGTTCCTGTTGCCCGGCGCCGCGCTCTCCGCGGTCTGCACGCTGGCGCAGATTTCCCTCTTCAGCTGGGCCGATCTCAGCTTCGTGATTCCCTGCACCGCTGCCTCCTACATCGTCACCACGCTGCTCGGCGAGTTCATCCTGGGCGAACAGGTGGAGTGGGCGCGCTGGATCGGCGTGGTCCTCATCACCTTCGGCGTAGTGCTGGTTGCGAAGACGCCGGTGGCCACCAAGCCTCATCCCGCGGAGATTCCATGCTGACGTGGGTTCTGATCCTGTCCACGGTCTTCTCGAGCTCCGGGGGCGACATTCTCTGCGCGCGCGGCATGTCTTCCGGCCGCGAGCTGAACGACTTCCGACCCTCGGGTCTGGGCCGCGCCATACGCTACATCGTCACGCGCCGCATGGTCATCCTCGGCGGGCTCTGCTACGCCGTCGCCTTCTTCTCTCTGCTGGGACTGCTGAGCGTGGCCCAGCTCAGCGTCGCCGTGCCCGCCACCGCGCTCAGCTTTGTCGTGGACACCATCGGCGCGCGCTACGTGCTGCGCGAGCACATTCCGTGGAAGCGCTGGGCGGGCGTGGCCTGCGTGACCGCGGGCGTGATTCTGACCGTCCGCTCGGGTCCGGCGCTGGTCACCGCCCGGACACAGCCGGCTCCAACCCATCGCGTCGCCACCATCCGCTCCGGCGACCGCGCCGCTGCTGTGGTTCTGCCTTAAGACCCACGCTTGCATCGGGTATTGGGCGCATGTATGCTCAATCCGCTCCCCCTGTTGACAACTGAAACGCAGACCTGCGCAGTTCGCAGAAGCGCAGCGCACGTCCTGATCCGCGAGCTGTCGAACTTGTCCCGGTCAATCTGAGTCCCAAGTGCGCTCCAGCAATCGAGGAGCAAGCAACCGTGCAGCAAATCCCTGGAGGCGGCGATGAGCATACCCACCTATGAGCAATGGAAGCGGGAGACCAGCCTTGGGGTTCTGAAACCGCGCAGCGGAGTCCTGCAATCGCTGGATGCGGCCATCGATAAGTACAACAAGGCGAAGAACCAGGACAATCTATGGGCGGTCAAGAACGCCTTTGAGGACTGGAAACGGTCGAAGGGGAACCTGTGGCAGCAAAGCGACCGCAATAAGAACGGCGCGGTCACCCGGCTGGCTGCCGATCTGGATCGCGTCGACTCGCGGGCTTTCCAGATCACCCACATGAGCATGGAGGAGCTTCAGGCGCTGGAATATGTGAAAGCGGAGCGCACGAAGACCATCCAGAAGCTCTTCCTTGACGCTCACGGGAACGCAAAGCCGGTGGCGTTCAAGGCGGCCAACCTGCAACACGCCGTCAAGCAGGCGGCCGAAAACGTCAAAGCCAAATCCGCGGCCGCCGCCCAGTCCATCCAGAACAAACTTTCCTCCCAGCCCCGCACGGTCAAGCCCTTCGCTGTGACCGGCATGGGAACCACGCCGGGCGGCCAGGGGATGGGGGTCAACCTGGGCTCGGGGCGCACCGCCAAAGACATCATCCAGGCCAAACTACAGGAGCTGGTGCAGAAATTCTTCGAGGTCGACAGCGTGTCCATGCTGGGACCGCTGACCTCGCTCGTCCTGTCCATCGTGGCGGAGTGCGCGGCCAGCACCGCGCCGGTCATCGGACACATCAAGGACGGAGTCAGCGCGGTCAGCGACTGGATCGACGTCGGCGTCGGCTACTATCACAAGGCCACGATCTCCCGCTGCAGTTACACCATTGAGCTGGGCGCTCCCGCGGCCGCGTTTGCCGCGCTCGAGAAGCTTCTCGCCGAAGAGGTCAAAAATTCCGCAGTCAGCGCGGGCATTTCCACGACTTCGTTTGCCGTGAAAACGGGAATGGTCTTCGTGGATGGCGGCGCCATCAGCGGCCCGGTAACCGGGGCCATGGCCGCCCTGGCTGAAATCGCGCACAAACTCTACCTGCTGGGCATGGAATACCGGGCCACGAAAGATGCCAACAAGGCTCTGACGGCGGGCAAACTGGACATCACCCTCTTCCAGACTTACCCGCTGATGGGCTGCTATCTGCTGAACTGCGCCACCCTCAGCGACATTATCCCCATCAGTTGCTTTGCCACGCCAGGCTGGATGGACCACATCGAGCAGATGAAAAAGGGCGCCATCGACAACATCCTCAAGCAGTCGCAGGATCTGATCGACAAATCGCCGTGGGAAATCAAGGACATGCCCAAGCGGCCGGTGGGATCGAGCGGCGGCATCCTCTCCGAGGCGATGCGCTACGGGAAGATGGGTTCCCCGCTGGCCGACCTCGCGGATCTCCGCAACGTGGGGAAAAGCAGCTGAGAGTTTGTCCGGCCACGACGTAAGCGCTCGGGTTCCAAGGGCGTGCCTGCCTGCGGATCAGATCCTGCGAATCAGCAACAGCGTCTGATCGTCTCCCTGGCTTCCGAAGGCCTCCGCGCTCGTGAGAATCCGCTGCGCCATCTCCTTGAGCGGCCCCCGCGCGTCCGCCGCAATCACCGCCTCCACTCGCTCGATCCCAAACTCTTCCCCGCTCCGGCTGCAGACTTCGAGCACTCCGTCCGTCGCCACCGTCACCAGATCCCCCGGGCTGAGCTCCATCGCCTCGCCCCGGAATCCCGTCACCGGAAGCAGTCCCAGCGGATACTGCTCCTCGTGCAGCCGCTGCGCCTCGCTCCCCGCCGCGTGCCAGTGCAGCACCGGCGGGCTCGCCGCCATCGCCACCCACGCTCGCCCGTCCGCATTCAGCCGGAACGCCGCCACCGTCGCGTACATCTGCGGCTCCTTCACGTCCGGCAACACCCGATTCAGCTTTTCGAGAAGCGTGGGCAGCGTCTCCTGCGGTGGCCCGCTTTCCGCATCCAGCAGCGCCGTCCGCGCCGCCGTCTTCAGCATTCCCATCAGGATTCCCGCCGACAGCCCGTGCCCCGCAATATCCGCCAGATAGGCGATCACATCCCCAGTCGGCAGTTCCAGCGCGTCCACCAGATCCCCGCCGACCTTCTCGCTGGGCCGGGAAATGCCGTACACCTCGAACAGCTTCGTCCGCAGCGCGACCGGCGGCACCAGCGTCTTCTGGATTCCGTGCGCCAGTTCCAGCTCGTTTTTAATCCGCAGTGTCTCCCGGCTCTCAACCCGGAAGAAGCTCAGGAAGAGCCCGTACGACGCCATCACCACCACCAGGATGCAGGTGCTCGCGAAGGACACGCCATGCTCCGCCGTGGGCGTGGCCAGCGAAAACGTAGTCCCCATCCAGCGCGCCAAAGCCGATATCATCAGCCCCAGAAAGAACTGCAGCGCAAACAGCGGGATCAGAAATGGCCACGGCAGGCGCGAGGCAGCCACAATCCACAGCACCACGTTCGCCCCGCAAACGAAGGCAATCATCAGCACGATGGCGTAGGGCATCTGCCCCATCCGGATCAGATCGTTGTAGAAACCGATCACCGAGAAGAGCAGGAACACCCCGGCCGCGAATCGCCAAAGCCGCCGGAACGGCACATCGCGAAAGGTTCGCCAGCGCGCCGGCATTTCATACCAGTGCCCTCTCGATTGCGCCATAGGATGCCACCATACCAAACTCCACCCCGCCGCGGCGCAACGTGGAAGGCGCCCCCACGGCGCGGGAACCGTTCAGTCCAGGCTGTCGATATGATTGAGCGCCAGCCGCCGCCAGCCGCTCCTCCGTGCAGGCCCCATTGGCCGACACAGCCCGATCGTTTTGCCTGGATCCAGAGCTGCGGAGGCTTCCCCGTTGCGAGCGAGTTGCTCAGCAGCGGTTTGAGGCATTGTCCCGGTTTTGCGGCTCGCTCTCTCGTGCCATCAGGCGTTCAAATTGCTCTCTTCCGCCTTCCGCCGCGTCTCTTTGGGGCATACCACCTGGAGCTGATCGAGCAGGTCCTGGGGGTCGAACGACGACACATGGAATCCCTCGCTGCCGCAGGGGTCCTGCCCGGTCGGGGAAACGGTGATGATGGGCAGATCCGGGCGGATGGCCCGCAGCTGTTCGATCAGTTCCCGGCACGGCAGCCCCGGCACCTCGGTGTCCATCACCACGCCGTCCACGCTCGGAAAGCGGCGCAGCGTCTCGACGGCCTCCTCGGCGCTGTACGCCGTCAGAACGTTCAGCATGGCCGTCTCAATCACCAGCTTGCGCGTCGAAATACTGCCGGGAAACTGCTTGTCCACGACAAGGAAACAGGGTCGAATCACCCTTCTGTGATGCAAAACGGGCTGTCCGGGTCGGCACCGGTGACGTCGATTTACAGTCTCGTGTCGACCTGGATAGGCAGCGTTTTTTAGCCCGCTATGCTGAAGACGCGGAACTGGTTAGCCCGGAACGGCACTATGCCTCAGCTCGGTCCTCCGCCCGCTGCTCCTCCGTGCAGGCCTACGAGGATCAGCCCGGCGACCACCAGTCCGGTTCCCACCAGCTTGATCACCAGCGCCCGCGCGGTGAAGTCTTCGCGGAACCAGGAGGGCCGCCACGTGGTGATCGCGAACGCGCCCAGGAAGATGATCACGTAGCGCACGCCGGAGATGGCCTCGACCAGCGACGGCGCCGTGCGGCTGACTGCGAAGACCACCAGAAACGAGCCCACGCCGGCCATCAGCCGATTCAGCATGTAGCCGACCTTGCTGCGCGGGGGCGCCTGTTCCGAGTGGCGGAAGATCTGCCGCCTCCACGAGGGGCGCAGCAGCAGCGCCGCCGACCCGGCAAAGGTTCCAATGGTGAAGAAGACGTACCCGCTGACGAATTTCGCCTGGTTGAAGACGATTTTCTGCAGCACATCGGTGAGCCCGAAGAGCACGGCGGCGGCAATCACCCGCGGCAGCATGCGCTTGAGCGGCAGCTTTTCCGCGAAGAACATGACGAATCCGCCCAGCGTCATCAGCGCAAAGCCGGTGAGCTGCCCGGCAAAGTGCAGCCCCAGCAGCGGAATGGAGAGCGCCATGGTGGCGACCGGGGTGAAGCCGCCCATGGCCGCCAGCTCCTCTGAGGCTTCGCCGGCCTTGAGCGCCGCGTAGTAGAAGTAGCTGGCCAGCAGATCGCAGAAGCCCGCCACCAGGGCCAGCGCGGCGATCCTCCACGGCGGCATATGGAAGCCGAAGGGGATGAGAATCAGGCCGAAGATGCTGATGGCGCCCAGCCAGAAGACGTAGGAGACCAGGTTCTGCATGCCCTTGCGCTTCAGCAGAATCTTGTCCCAGACCAGCGAGATGCCGATCAGTCCATGGGCCACAATCGCGATCAGGACGCCGTTCAGCGCGACGGATTGGAGAAGACCCATGCTGGTCTCGAGCGATCGGAGTCGGTTTCCCCGGGGAGTGTTTCTGACAAAAAGAAGAAGGCGGGCTCGGTGCAGCGCGCCCGCCCTGATCGCTTAGATGTGCGGCACCGGCAAGGCGACGCTCTTCCGGCGGCGCCGCGATTCCAGCATCAGGCTGCTCCGCCCGCCGCTGGATCCGTCGTCACCAGGTAGGAGCCCCCGTAGAGCGCCACGCCGATCAGCATAATAAGGGGTCCGCACAGGTAGATCGGCGCGTGGGGGATCAGCGCGTGCAGAAAAATCATGACGCCCAGGCCCACCGCCAGCATCACCAGTCCGCCAATCCGCAGACCTTGCCGTTTCTGGATCGCCTCCAGCCGCGCCTCCTCGCGGAGGATCTGCAGAGCCGCCTCCGCGCCCGCGCCCTGGACGTCGGCGAGCTTCTTCAGCATGTCATTCCGGTAGTAGCTCTCCCGCTCCCTGCGCCGCGCGTCGGCCCACGAAGAGACGGTGATCATGGTGAAGAGCGCAATCGAAGCCACTGCGAGAAAACCGAACACCGACATTGCTTCCAGAGCTTCCGTTGGCATGGCAGCCTCCTTGTATGCGATGGAACCGCTTTCCGTCGCTTCACCCGGTACGACCAGCGCAGGCGCGGAGCGGTTGCAAAATTCTTTTGCGTCCCGCTCGACAGATAAAGTGAAACCGCGCACCATAAGGGCGAGTCGTACCGGACAGGAATCCGCCTGTGAACGCCACTGCCAACCCCGACGAGGACCGCGCGCTGGTGGCGCGAGTGCTGGCCGGCGAAACGGCTGCGTTCGAAGGGCTGGTGCGCCGCTGGCAAACGCCCCTCGTGAACCTGGCCTGGCGTTTTTGCCGGGACCGCGGCCGCGCCGAAGAGCTGGCTCAGGAGGCCTTTCTGCGCGCCTTCCGCAATCTGGCCCAGTGGCGCGGCGAGGCTGCCTTCTCCACCTGGCTTTTTGCGCTGGCGGCGAATCTCTGCCGCACCGAGCTGCACCGCATTCCCGCGACCATGCTCTCGCTCGACGAGATTGCCGAACCGGCCGAGGATCGCGATCCGGTTGCCGCGCTCGATTCCGGCCGCCAGGAGGAATCCATCCGCCGCGCGGTGCTGGCGCTGCCGCCGAAATATCGCGACGCGGTCATCCTCTACTACTTTCACGACCAGGATGTGCCCTCGGCCGCGCGCACGCTGGGCGTTCCCGAAGGCACGGTCAAGGCGCGGCTGTTTCGCGGACGCGATCTGCTGCGCAGCAAGTTTTCCCGGCCGCGCGCTCCGGCAAACGACGCGAAGCTCTCCACGGCGCATCCCAGGGAGGCGAGATGAAACCCAGCAACCCCAATCCGGCCCTCACCGATCTCCAGCTCGACGCGGCGCTTGGCTCCGAACAGGAACGCATCCTGCCCTCTTCCGGCTTTGTGGACGCGGTGATGCGGGCGGTGCAGCACGAAGCTGCCGCGCCCGCGCCGATCCCGTTCCCGTGGAAGCGCGCTCTGCCGGGAATCGTCGCCGCGGTCCTCGTGCTGGGCGCCATGCTGG
>JBATVK010000020.1:0-30537 GCA_049671725.1 Acidobacteriaceae bacterium | reverse complement strand
GCCTCGGGCGGCGCGGGCGCCGGAACCGCCGGCCAGCTGCTCTCCACCAATGGCGCCGGTCCCGCTCCGGAAAATATGGACCCCTCGTTGACCGGGCTGGTCGAGTTCAACCACCTGATCCAGCCCGAGCAGAGCCCCATCTTTTCCGGCGGCCTTCCCGCCATTACTCAGAACACCAATACCTACAACTTCACATACAACCAGGGTTTCATCACCGGCACGGCACTGCAGGTAGGCTTCGACAACACTCGGCAGACCACCGACAACCTTTTCTCCTTTTTCAGTCCCAGCCTCGAGTCCACCTTCACCGCCACCCTCACCCAGCATCTGCTGCAGGGATTTGGATGGGGCATCAACGGCCGCTTCATCGTGCAGGCGAAGAACGATCGCCGCATTGCCGACTCCGCCTTCCGCTCCCAGCTCCTCTACACCATCAATCAGGTCGAGGACATTTACTGGGGCCTGGTGAGCGCCTATGAGGACGTGCAGTCGAAGCAGCACGCTCTCGATCAGTCCACTTCGCTCGAAAAGGATGACGAGAAGCAGCTCCAGATCGGCACCATGGCGCCTCTCGACGTCGTCAACGCCAAAAGCGAGGAGTCCAGCGATCAGCAGGCTCTCATCCAGGCGCAGAACCAGCTCGAATACCAGCAGTTGCTCATGAAGCAGGCCATCGCGCGCAACCTCGACGACCCCACGCTGGCCAACGCCCCGGTCATCCCCACCGATCGCGTCAGTCTCGAGGAGACGCCGGAAGAGCGCATGAGCGCCGATCAGCTCGTCCGCGAAGCAGACGCCAACAGTCCCTCGGTCGAGCAGGCCATCCTCACGCTGCGCAACGATGAGATCACCCTGAAGGGCGCAAAGAACGGTTTGCTGCCGACCCTCGACGTCTCCGCGTTTTACGGAGCGACCGGCCTGGGCGGCGCGGTGAGCCCCAACTGTCCGACAGCGCTGAAGGAATTCGGCGGTAATCCTTCGGAGTGCGCCCTGTTCGGCACCACCGGCTACGGCACCGTCTTCGGCAATCTCTTCAACAGCAGCGGCCCGAACAAGGGCGTCGAATTCAACATGAATATTCCGATCCGCAACCGCACCGCCCAGGCGACCGAGGCGCGCTCGCAGATCGAATACCGGCAGGAAGAAATGCGCCTGCAGCAGCTCTACGTGCAGATCCGCATGAACGTCGTCAGCGAGCAGTACGCGCTCACCAACGACCGCGCCGCTGTCACCGCCGCTGAGGCCAACGAGCAGTACAACCAGCAGAGCCTCGACGCCGAGATCAAGAAGCTGCACCTCGGCGCTTCCACCACGGCCAATGTTTTGCAGCAGCAGCGCAACCTGGCGGCTTCTGACGCGCAGCTGATCGCCTCACGTGCCCGCTACGCCACGGACCGCGCCGCTCTCGAAGAGACCCTGGCCAGCACCCTCGACCGCTACGGCATCTCGATCGTCGACGCGGCAACCGGCCAGATCAGCACGCCGCCCGTCATTCCCGGCATCGAGCCGGCCAAGCCGGAGCCCGAAGTGACGGAACCGACCCAGAAGCAGCAGTTGCAGAAGCAGGAGCAGCAGCCGCAACCCCAGCCTCAGCAGCCGCAGGGCTGAGCGGAAGCGCGGCAGCGACAGGAAACTGCCCTTGAAGGTCCGCTCGGCGCGGGCCTCCTGCGGTTGAGGAATATTTTTGTGCTTTGCTGCGCGCCTGCAACGCGCTGCTACCTGATAAAATCAGGAGAATCCACTCCGATTGGAGTCTCCATGCAGGCAATTCTTGCGCTCGAAGACGGGCGCATATTCAAGGGCGACGGCTACGGCGCCCAGGGCGAATGCCGCGGAGAAGTTGTTTTTAATACATCGCTGACCGGTTATCAGGAAATCTTCACCGACCCCTCCTACGCCGGCCAGATCGTCGTTCTCACCAATCCCCAGATCGGCAATTACGGCACCAACTCCGCGGACAATGAAGCCGCCCGGCCGTATATCGAGGGTCTGGTGACCCGCGAGTTTTCGCCCATCAGCTCCAACTGGCGCTCCCAGCAGGTCGCCGACGAGTACCTGGAGCGCTGGAAGGTTCCGGTCATCTCGGAAATCGACACACGCGCGCTGGTGCGCCATCTCCGCAACAACGGCGTGATGCGCGGCGTCATCTCAACGCTCGAAACCGACCCCGATGTTCTGGTCGCAAAGGCCCGCTCCATCCGCAAAATGGACGGCACCGATCTGGCCAGCGTCGTCACCACCAAAGATCGCTACGAGTTCGAGCACGACGGCGGCGATCCGCTGAATCCCGATGCGAAGCCGGAACTGGCGCGAGCCGATCTCCATGTTGTCGCGTACGACTACGGCATCAAGAAGAACATCCTGCACATGCTGCGCCAGGAAGGCTGCCGCGTGACGGTTGTCCCCGCGCAGACCTCGGCCGAAGATGTGCTTGCGCTCAAGCCGAACGGCGTTTTCCTCTCCAACGGGCCGGGCGATCCAGAGCCGGTAACCTACGCGCAGCAGAGCATCCGCAACCTTGCCGGCCGCACGCCCATCTTTGGAATTTGCCTCGGTCACCAGCTCATCGGACTGGCCCTCGGCGGCAAGACCTACAAGCTCAAGTTCGGCCACCACGGTGGCAATCACCCGGTGAAATGCGTTGAAACCGGCAAGGTGGAGATCACCGCGCACAATCACAATTTTGCAGTCGACCCCGACTCCATCAATCCCAGCGAAGTCGACCTCACGCACGTGGACCTGAACGACAACACGCTGGAGGGCCTGCGCCACCGCACCATTCCGCTCTTCAGCGTGCAATACCACCCTGAAGCCAGCCCCGGCCCGCACGATTCGCACTACCTCTTCAAAGACTTCCGCAAAATGATGGAGGAGTGGAAGGGATGAGCCAGTTTTTCCAGAAGATTTTTGCCCAGCGGCGGGATTCCTTTCCCGCCATTTTTATGAAATCGAGATACTGAAAGCAGCCGACGGAACATGCCACGCCGCAACGACATCACCAAAATCCTCGTGATCGGCTCCGGCCCGATCGTCATCGGCCAGTCGGCCGAGTTCGACTACTCCGGCACCCAGGCCTGCAAAGCGCTCAAGGCCGAGGGCTACGAAGTCGTGCTGGTCAACTCGAACCCGGCCACCATCATGACCGATCCCGAGCTGGCCGACCGCACCTACATCGAGCCGCTCACCCGCGACTATCTCGGCGAAGTCCTCCGCATCGAGACCGAGATGCTGCGCGACGATCCACGCGGGGGCAAATTCGCCGTCCTGCCCACCGTCGGCGGCCAGACCGCGCTCAATCTCGCCGTGGAACTCGCCGACTCGGGCATCCTCGACAAGTACGGCGTGGAGCTGATCGGCGCCAAACTCGAGGCCATCAAGAAAGCCGAAGATCGCCTCCTCTTCAAGGACGCGATGACGCGCATCGGCCTCGACGTGCCGCGCTCCGCGCTGGTCAACAATCTGCGCGACGGTCTCGACTTCGCCACCAAGATCGGTTTCCCGGTCATCATCCGTCCCTCCTTCACCCTCGGCGGCTCCGGCGGCGGCATCGGCTACAACCGCGAAGAGCTGATGGAGATCCTCGCCCGCGGCCTCGACCTCTCGCCCGTCCACGAGTGCCTCATCGAGGAATCTGTGCTCGGCTGGAAGGAGTTCGAGCTGGAAGTGATGCGCGATCTCGCCGACAACGTCATCATCATCTGCTCCATCGAAAACATGGACCCCATGGGCGTGCACACCGGCGACTCCATCACCGTGGCGCCCGCGCAAACCCTCACCGACCGCGAATATCAATCCATGCGCGACGCGGCCATCCGGGTCATGCGCGAGATCGGCGTCGAGACCGGCGGCTCCAACGTCCAGTTCGCCATCCATCCCGGCAACGGCCGCATGGTCGTCATCGAAATGAACCCGCGCGTCTCGCGTTCCTCGGCGCTGGCCTCCAAGGCCACCGGATTTCCCATCGCGAAGATCGCCGCGCGCCTCGCCGTCGGCTACACCCTCGATGAGATTCCCAACGACATCACCAAAATGACGCCGGCATGCTTCGAGCCGACCATCGACTACGTGGTCGTCAAGATTCCCAAGTGGCAATTTGAGAAATTTCCCGGCGCCGACGAGAACCTCGGCCCGCAGATGAAATCCGTGGGCGAAGTCATGGCCATCGGCCGCACCTTCAAGGAAGCTCTGATGAAGGCCATGCGCTCCCTGGAGACGGGCAAAAAGGCCGGCTCCGAAGTTCTGGATCCGCGCCGCCTCACCCAGCGTCTGGTGACGCCGCAGCCCGAGCGCCTCAGCTACATCCGCTTTGCCTTCCGCCAGGGGCATTCCGTCCGCGAAGTCGCCCGCATGACCTCCATGGACCCGTGGTTCCTGTATCAGATTCGCGAGATCGTCGACGCGGAATCCGGCCTCGCCGCGTCGGGAGCCACCGGCATCACGAATACGTCACCGGAACAGTTACGAAAGGCCAAGCGCCTGGGCATCTCCGACGAGCGGCTGGCCGGAATCTGGGATCTTCCCGGCTCGCCGGGCGTCGAACAGGTCCGCAACCTGCGCAAAGCGCAGGGGCTCAGGCCCGTCTACAAGCTGGTGGACACCTGCGCCGCGGAATTCGAAAGCTTCACGCCGTATCTCTACTCCAGTTACGACGAGGAAGACGAAGCGGCGCCGACGGCGAAGCGCAAAGTGATCATCCTTGGCAGCGGACCCAACCGCATCGGGCAGGGAATCGAGTTCGATTACTGCTGCTGCCACGCGGCTTTCGCGCTCAAGGAAGACGGCTACGAGACCATCATGGTCAACTGCAACCCTGAGACCGTCTCCACCGACTACGACACCAGCGATCGCCTCTACTTCGAGCCGCTCACCCTCGAAGACGTTCTCGCCGTCTACGAGCACGAGGTTTCCGGCGGCGCGGAAGTCGGCATGATCGTCCAGTTCGGTGGGCAGACGCCGCTGAATCTGGCGCTGCGTCTTCGGGCTGCCGGCGTCCCCATCCTCGGCACGTCTCCCGAATCCATCGATCTCGCCGAAGATCGCAAGCGCTTCGGAAAGTTACTGGAAGAGTTACAAATTCCGCAGCCGCCGGGCGTGATCGCCACCAGCGTGGAAGAAGCGCTCGCCGGAGCTGAGCGCATCGGTTATCCAGTGCTGGTGCGCCCCTCCTACGTTCTCGGCGGACGCGCCATGGTCATCGCCTACGACAGCGAAAGCGTCTCGCGCTATATGCAGGAGGCCGTCGAGTACTCGCAGGAGCGCCCCATCCTCGTCGATCACTTCCTCGAGGACGCCGTCGAAGTGGACGTCGACGCGCTCTGCGACGGTACCGACGTGGTCATCGCCGGCATCATGCAGCACATCGAGGAGGCCGGCATCCACTCCGGCGACTCCTCCTGCGTGCTGCCCGCCGTGGATCTGGCCCCCGCCACGCTCGACACCATTCGCGGCTACGCGCGCCGCCTCGCGCTCGCGCTCAACGTCATCGGGCTGGTCAACCTCCAGTTCGCCATTCAGCGCCGGTCCGGCCAGCCGGACAAAGTCTTCGTGATCGAAGTGAACCCGCGCGCCTCGCGCACCGTGCCCTACGTCTCCAAGGCTACCGGGGTTCCGCTCGCCAAAATCGCCTCGCGCCTGATGACCGGTCGCAGGCTGAGCGAATTTCTCGAGGTCGATGACCACGACCTCGGCACCGGCACGCATTTCTACGTCAAGTCGCCGGTCTTTCCGTGGAACAAATTCCCTGGCGTGGACACCGTGCTCGGCCCGGAGATGAAGTCCACCGGCGAGGTAATGGGCGTGGCCGACAACTTCGGAGAAGCCTTCGCCAAAGCGCAGCTCTCTGCCGGGCTCGCGCTCCCGCTCAAGGGCACCGTTTTCTTCAGCGTGAGCGACCGCGACAAGACGAACCTGGTGAACCTGGCCCGCCAGTACGTCGAGCTTGGCTTTCACCTCGTCGCCACCGAGGGCACAGCCATCGCCATCGAAAAGGCCGGTATGCAGGTCGAGCGCGTCTACAAGGTCAAGGAGGGCCGGCCGAACGTGGTCGACCTGATCAAGGGCGACCGCATCAACCTCATCGTGAACACGCCACGCGGCCAGGATCCCTACTTCGACGAGAAGGCCATCCGACGCGCCGCCGTGCTGGCCCGCGTTCCCACCATCACCACGCTGGCCGCCGCGCGCGCAGCCGCCGAAGGCATCGCCGCCCTCCAGCGCCGTAAGATTACCGTGAACCCGCTGCAAAAACTGCACGCGGAGCACGTCGTGGCGCGCTGATCTCCACCTACTATTTACTCTTTCCCGCCGTCTCCCACAGCTTCACGCCACCCAGCAGCCCGTCCATGTTCGATACGATCGTCACATTCGGGCGAGCCTCCATGCGAACATACTTCGTGTTGCCGCCGCCCAGATACAGGTGGTCCCACTCGAAGGTCGCCTCCGTCTGCGCGATCGCCTTCTCCAGCAGCTTGTTCCACTTTTTCTTCCCGTATCTCTTCAGTCCGCGAATCCCCAGGTAATCCTCATAGGTCTTCTTCAGCCACGGATGGTGCCCCAACTCCAGCGGGCACATGGCGCCATCCACAAACAGGCACGAGCCGGTGCCGGTGCCCAGCGTCAGAATCAACTCGATGCCGCGGCCGGAGACCGCGCCCAACCCCTGCACCGCCGCGTCGTTCGCCACCCGAACCGGCTTCTTCCAGCGCTTCTGCAGCATCTGCGCGAGCGGGTATCCGGCCCACTTCGGATGCAGGTTCACCGCCATCATGGTGACGCCCTGCTTGACCACGCCGGGGAATCCCACGCTCACGCGGTTGAACGGCGGCATCTGCGCGCGCAGCTTGTCCAGCGCCTGCAACACTCGCCCCGGCGTTGCCGGATTCGGCGTCAGCGTCCGCAGCCGCTCCGTCAGCGGCTTGCCTTCCGGATCGAGGCACAGCATCTTCAGTCCTGTGCCGCCGATATCGATGGCCAGGGTCACGGGATTTTTTTCAGTCATAGGTCGTAAATTCGCAAACGGAGACAGTGTATCGCGCCCAGCGAGCGAACAGTGAACAGTGATCAGTGATCAGAACGATCCCGACCGCAATTCACTGATGTCTGATCACTGTTCTCTGATTCACGGCCCCTGCATCACGATCGGCAGCGACGGCGTGGTCGAGCCCGCCGCCGGTTCCACCGTCACCAGAAATCGCTTTGCCCGGGTCTGCGCCGGCAGCGGCGGCAGCACGACAGTGGCGCTCGAATCGGCGTCCGGCTGAAACAAGCCTGCCGGGATGGGCGCCTGGCCCTCCGCCGGAACCAGCCACAGCTCGTAGGTCTTGCCCGCGGGCAGCGGCCTGAGCCCACCGGCCACGAACACCAGCGCGCCCTTGCTGGGCAGCCAGCTCACTTCGCCTCCAGGATGCGGAGGTTGCCGATTCTCCGTCAGCACCACATGCTTCGACTGGGGCGACGTCAGCACATCCACCAGCTCGTTCGCGTGATCCAGCTGCACCTGCAGTTGCGCCGCGTTTCCCCGCGCTATGTCCACATCCCGGCGCACCCAGGCCATGTGATGCGCCAGCCACAGAGTTGCCGCCAGAAACACCACCGCCAGGATCCAGCCGATCCAGAACCCGGGGTGAAATCGCCGCTCTTCGCCGTTCGCAGTCTCGTCGACCATAAGGGAGATAATTCAGCTTAGCGCGGTTGCGCAAATAATTTGGATGCAGCGTACTCGCCTGATGAAAATCCGTCCATGAAAATCCGCCTGGATAAATTGCTGGTGGTCCGCGGCCTCGCCGCCACGCGGGAGCGCGCCCAGGCGCTGATCCTCGCCGGCCGCGTCCTCGTCCACGAGCAGAAAATCGACAAGCCCGGCCACTCCGTCCCCGAAGATGCGCCCATCCGCCTGCTCGGCAGCGATCTCCGCTACGTCAGCCGTGGCGGCCTCAAGCTGGAAGCCGCTCTTGCCCACTGGGACATCGATCTCAGCAACCGTTTCTGCCTCGACGTCGGCGCCTCCACCGGCGGATTCACCGACTGCATGCTCCAGCACGGCGCCTCCCGAGTCCTCGCCATCGACACCGGCTACGGCCAGGTTGCCCAGATCCTGCGCGACGATCCCCGCGTCACCCTGATGGAGCGCACCAACGCGCGCCTGCTTTCCCCCGGCGATCTGCCGCCAGGGATCTCCTTCCTCGCCATGGATGTCTCCTTCATCTCCGCCACGCTGGTTCTGCCTGCGGTCCTCGCGGCACTCTCAGGATCGGGCGCCGTACGCGCAGTACTCCTGATCAAGCCCCAGTTCGAAGCCGGGCGCGAGCACGTCGGCAAGGGCGGCATCGTCCGCGACCCCGCCGCTCACCGGCTCGCCATCGACCGGGTCCGTAGCTGCGCCGCAGAGCTTGGCGGGCAGCATCTCGATGTCATCGACTCTCCCATCGCCGGAGCCGAAGGCAACTGCGAATTCCTGCTCCATGCTCGTTGGGATGACCAGTGATGGTATGATGGTGTCATCATGATGTCACGTACGCAGATCACGCTCGAACCTGAAACCCAGCGCCTGGCGCAGAAGCGAGCTGGCGAGCTGGGCGTCTCTTTTGCCGAGTACATTCGCCGTCTGGTCGCGCGCGATCTCCACCGCCCGCGGGCCAGGGCCGACATCTCGCGCATTTTTAACCTCGGTAATTCCGGCGGCTCCAACATTGCGAAAGATAAGGATCGAATGCTCGGAGAGGCCGCTGCCGCGGAACATCGGAGATCCCGGCGGTGAGCCTATTCGTCGATACTTCCGCCTGGTACGCTGCAACGGATTCCGGAGATGTCGACAATGCCCGCGCCAGAGCTGTTCTTGGCTCCGGAGAATCGCTGGTTACTACCGATCACGTGCTGGTGGAGACGTGGAGACTGATTCGATATCGCCTCCACCGCAGGGCGGCGGAGCAATTCTGGGAAGGACTGCGGAGCGGCCTCGCCATGATCGAACCGGTCGGTCCCGCCGATCTTGAAGCCGCCTGGCAAATCGGCCTCGCCTGGAAAGACCAGGATTTCTCCATGGTCGATCGGACCAGCTTTGCCGTCATGTGCAGGCTCGGTATAGAACAGGCTGCCACCCTCGACGAGCATTTCGCGATCTTTCGCTTTGGTCCCCGCAACCGCCGCGCTTTCACCATCCTTCGATAAGCTGACGATTTCCGCGGCAGCGCCCACCCCTGTCGAATCGTCCATTCCCGGGTGTATGCTGATTTCCACCTCAGAACCTGGGAGCAAGCTTCGTCCTTTCTGCAGGGAGCACATCCATGAGCCATACATTCTCCATCGGCATCGGAGGCGCCGCCGGGCAGGGTGTTGCCACTCCGGGCGACATCTTCGCGAAGATCTTCTCGCGCCGCGGCCTGCACCTCAACGCTTACAACGCCTATCAGTCCATCATTCGCGGCGGCCACACCTTCCTGACCATCCGCGCGGGCATGGAGCCGGTTACGAACATGGGCGACTCCATGGACCTGCTGATCCCGCTCAATCAGGACACCATGGATCGCCATCTCACTCTGCTGGGCGCGGGCGGCGCATGCATCTATAACGCGGACACCATCAAGCTCGGTGAGCACGCCGACGGCGTTCAGTTGTGTCCGCTGCCGGTCTCTACGCTGGCCGACATCACCCGCAACAAGGTCGCGCAGAATACGCTGGCCATCGGCGCGGCGCTCAGCATGATGGGCATCGGTTTCCAGTCCCTCGAGAGCGTGATCCGCGAGCAGTTCGGCAGGAAGGCCGAATCCGTCGCCGAAGAAAACATCGCGGTTGCGCGCGCCGGATACGACTACGCCACGCAGAATTTCAAGCCCTTTGCCACGCCGCTGCCTATGACGGAGCACAAGTACGCCGTGCTCAGCGGCAACACCGCGCTGGCCATGGGCGGAGCCGCGGCCGGCGTTAAATTTTATTCCGCGTATCCCATGAGCCCCTCCACCGGCGTGCTGCACTGGATGGCCCAGAACGGCCGCAAGGCCGGCATCATGGTACGCCAGGTCGAAGACGAAATCGGCGTGGTCAATATGGCCATCGGTGCGGCTCACGCGGGCGTGCGCGCCATGTGCGCTACCTCCGGCGGCGGATTTGCCCTCATGTCCGAAGCCCTCGGCCTCAGCGCCATGGCCGAGATTCCCATCGTCGTGATCGATTGCCAGCGCGCCGGCCCGTCCACCGGCGTCCCCACCAAAACCGAGCAGGGTGACCTGTGGCAGATGCTGGGCGCGGCCTTCGGCGACTATCCCCGTGTCATCGCCGCTCCGCTCGACATCGGCGACTGCTTCACGCTGATTCCGGAAATCTTCAACGTTGCCGACAAGTTCCAGGTCCCGGGCCTGGTGCTGTGCGATCTGCTGCTTTCCGAAGGCCGGCTGAGCGTCGATCCAAAGGTTCTGAACTTTGCTCCACCCGTCGATCGCGGCGAGATGATCACGCAGCCGAACGGCCATGCTGAAGGCGGCTACAAGCGCTATCTGATTACCGAAAGCGGCGTCTCCCCGCGCGCCATCCCCGGCGTGCCTGGCTATACGCACGTGGTGGCCAGCGACGAGCACGACGAAGACGGCGTGCTGATCAGCGATATGTACACCAACGCCGGCAAGCGCCGCGCGATGATGGAAAAACGCATGCGCAAGGAAGAGGGCATCGCCGGCGCTGTTCCGCCGCCGCGCCTGCAGGGGCCGGCCGACGCCGACGTCACGCTGATCGGCTGGGGCTCGACCCAGGGCGTGATCGAAGAAGCCCGCGCCCAGCTCGCGGAGCAGGGAATTACCGCGAATCAGTTACAAATTCGCTGGCTCGTTCCGCTCCACGGCGAGGCCATCGTCGATCAGCTGCGCAACGCGAAGCGCACCATCATCGTCGAGAACAACTACAGCGGCCAGTTTGCCCGCTACCTGCGCAGCGAAACCAGCTTCGTCGCCGACGGCCACATCCGCAAGTACGACGGCGAGCCTTTTATGCCGCACCACATCGTGGAGGCGGTCCGCGAGCAACTTGCCGGAGACGTCACGCTGTCGGTCCCGGCGCACGAGATTATGGTCTAAGCGAACCATGAGGACACGCGCACAGAAATCGAAACATTTCCCTCTGTGCCCTCCGTGTCCTCTGTGGTGAAGAAGGAATCCTGAGGAGATCATCATGGCCACCATCGTCGAAACCCCCAAGCCGCTCACCATCGCCGATTTCAAAGGCCGCGTGGATCCCGACTGGTGCCCCGGCTGCGGCGACTTCGGAGTCCTCGCTGCCGTGCAGAAAGCCCTCGTCGAGCTGCAGATTCCCAACCACCAGATCGTCACCGTGAGCGGCATCGGCTGCTCGTCCAATTTTCCCGGCTTCATTGAAACCTACGGCATGCACACGCTTCACGGCCGCTCTTTGCCCGTCGCCACGGGACTGAAGATGGCCAACCACGAGCTCACTGTGCTGGTCACCGGCGGTGACGGCGACGGCTTCGGCATCGGCGGCAACCACTTCACGCACACCATCCGCAAAAACGTGGACCTGACCTACCTGGTGATGGATAACCAGATTTACGGGCTGACCACCGGCCAGACATCGCCCACCAGCCGTCTCGGCATGAAGACCAAGAGCGCGCCTTTCGGCAACATCGAAGGCCCCATCAATCCCATCACCATGGCGCTGGCCGCGGGGGCCACCTTCGTCGCGCGCGGCTTCTCCGGCGAACAGAAGCACCTGACCGAGCTGATCAAGCAGGCCATCCAACACAAGGGTTTTTCGTTTGTCGACATCTTCAGCCCCTGCGTCACCTACAACAAGGACAACACCTTCCAGTGGTTCCGTCCGCGCGTGAAGAAACTCGAGGACGACGCGGCGTACGACGCCTCCGACTGGCTCGCCGCCGTGGAGAAGTCGACGCTGTGGGGCGACGAGATCCCCATCGGAAAATTCTTCGAGCGGACCGACCTGCCCTCGCTCCACGAAGCCGAACCGGTCACGAAAGACGGCCCCATGGTGGGCCGGCCGGAACACATCGACCCAGGGGCGGCGAAGGCGTTTATTGAGGAACTGATGTAGCAGTTCGCGAGGGACCGTGATTATCGCGGTCCATCCTCCTCCAGAAACATCCGCTCCACCTGCGCCCAGTTATCCACCCGCGGATAGCCGCTCACGCCCATGTTGTGCGGCGCGGTGAAGAGAATCCCCTGGCCGGAGAATCTGGCGAAGTTGCGCGGCTGGTCGTCGATCAGATAGTCCGCGTGCAGGATGCTCTTGTCTCCACAGAAGACGAAGTGCCGCGGATCGAGAAAAGGGAAATGCCGCCGCAGCCAGCGGTACTTCGGCCCGAAGGAGTTGGGAAACTCCATCGCCGAGGTCGCGATGTAGATCTCGTAGCGCTCCGCCATCGCCCGCAGCACGCGCTGGCTGTCCGCGATCACCGGCAGATTCTCGAAGAAATCCTCCGAGCGCAGATAGCCTTCGAGGCGATCGTGCCGGTCGATGGACACGATCTCCCACAGCCACTTGCCTTCCAGGTCGGCCTTGGTGATCGCTTCGCCGTGGTCGCGGTTGTAGCGGGCAATATGCTCGGCCACCGTATCGGCCAGCACCTCGTCCATATCCACTGCAATGCGTTTCATAAACAGAGATCAGTGATCAGGAATCAGTGATCAGTAAGAACCCGGCCAGCAGCTTCTAGCCGGAACCGCCCGACTGATCTCTGTTCGCTGATCACTGGGCGCTGATTTCTCACTCCACGCCCGCTTCCGGCGCTTTCCTGCCCCGCTTCGGCTTCTCCGGCTCCGGTTCCGGCTGTGGTTCTTTCGACGGATCGTAAAACAGCAGGCGCCCGCATGACTCGCAGGTCATAACCTCGCCCGAGCGAATCTGGTTCCACATCTGCGGCCGGATGCCCATCTGGCATCCGAGACACCGCTGCCCCTGCGCGCTGGCAATGCCTGTGCCGCGGCTCCCCGACACGCGGTCGTAGGTGCGCAGCAGCTCCTCCGCAATCGTCGCGCGCATCTCGTTCCGCCGCCGCGTCAGCTCGTCCAGCCGCTTCTGCTGCTCGGCCGACTCGGCCCGAGCGTCTTCCTTCTCGATTTCGACCGCTTTCGCGCTGTCCGCCAGCTCGGTCTGCGCTGCCTTCTGCTGCTGCGTCAGTTTCTCGCTGCGTTCCATGCTTTCGAGTTCGCGGTCCTCGATCTTGCGGACCTCTTCCTCCGCAAAGCCGATCTCGTGCTGAAAGGCGCGGAACTGCTCGTTCGTCTTGACCGACGAGGACTGTTCGCGGAACTTCACGATCTTCTGCTGCTGATCCTTCAGGTCGCTTTCGAGCCGCCGCCGCAGCGCCTCTTCGTCCTTGAGCGCCTTCGCGGCCTGCTCGACCGCGGATTTCTCCGCCGCCAGCCGCGTCTCCAGCGCCGCCAGCCGCCTAGGCAGCGCCGCGATTTCCGCGCGCAACTGCGTCGTCTCCTGATCGATGGTTTGCAGGCGCATCAGCGCCTCGAGTTCTGCGAACATAGGCGGAATCTGCAGTCTATCATTGCGCGCGCGCTGCGTTATCAGCGCCGATGGCCCGGTAGAGCTGATCCAGCGCGGGAGCCTCGACTCGGCTGCGGTCCAGCAGCAGGCGGCACTCGGCGGCGAGCGCGCGCATCTCGGCTGTGGCATGGCGAGCATGCCGCGCGAACACGTAGTCCGCCATACGATCTGAAAAGAAGCGCCGCCAGTAGCGCACGACCAGAGGCGAGGGAAGACAGGTGAACAACACCCGGAGGGGGAGCGGGTGAATCGGTTTCCCCAGCGCCTGCGCTGCTCGGAAACCTTCCCGTACACCGGCGATCATCAGTCGCAGAGTGGCTGGGCTCCTGCTCAGGCGCATGCAGTCGCCCTCGGCGAGGTAAATGGCTCCGCTGACTGCGGTCACAAAAAAGGCATGGCAAAGCAGCCATGCGTCCATGTCACGGTCGATTCGGGTGCGGAATCCCGCCTTTCGCAACACGTCCCGGAGCATTCGCGGGCGGCCGGTTCGAACTCCGCGCGGATCTCCCAGGGTTGTTGGTTGTTGAGGGATCATGGCATAGCGGACCAGAGGGCCATCCAGGGTTCCGCCGGCTCCGGGAAATCCGTGCATCACGCGGTCCGGACCGCAGGCATCGGCCAGGTGGCCCGACCCAGAGGGGTTGTTCAACATAAAAAGCAGCACAGGGATGTTCCTGTTGGCCTGCAAATCCGGCATGATGCCGGACAACTGATCCCTCCGGACGGTCACCAGCGCGATGTCGTACCTGTCATTTGGCCCGAGGCACTCGGTGAGGCCGACCCCAGTCGCCATTCGATCGCCGTTGACCACGTTCTCGAGCAGGAGGCCGTGCTGCTCAATGTCCGCAAGTCTTGAAGCGCGCGCCAATACCGTCACCTGATGCCCTGCCTGCTGCAGGCGGGCGCCGTAGAGAGTGCCGATGACTCCTGCTCCGCAGACAAGAATCTTCATGGAACGCTTCCCGCAACGATTGTCCGTCATTTCAGCTTGCCGCGTCTGGCAGGCGCGGAGCGCACCGCCGCCGGAGTGCATTTTCCCGTAACCCGCGCAAATTCCTGCATCCCGGCCCCGCCCTTTATCCTCAAAACAGTCACCGATGCCCCAGGACACCGACGCCAACTGGAAGCCGAAGCATAATCCCTGGGCCATCGCGCTCACGGTCACCCTGGCCACGTTCATGGAGGTCCTCGACACCTCCATCGCCAACGTCGCATTGCCGCATATCGCCGGCTCGCTGGGCGCGTCATCGGACGAAGCGACCTGGGTGCTGACGTCCTATCTGGTTTCCAACGCCGTCATCCTTCCGGCCAGCGCGTATCTGGTGTCGTTTATCGGGCGCAAGCGCTTCTACATGATCTGCGTGGCGCTCTTTGGCCTCAGTTCCATGCTCTGCGGTTTCGCCCCATCGCTTCCCCTGCTGATTTTCTTTCGCGTCCTGCAGGGAGCCGGGGGCGGCGGCCTGCAGCCCAGCGAGCAGGCGATCCTCGTCGATACGTTTCCTCCGCGCAAGCGCGGCCAGGCCTTCGCCGTCTACGGCATGGCGGTCGTGCTGGCGCCGGTGATCGGCCCCACCCTGGGCGGCTGGATCACCGACAACTTCACCTGGCGCTGGGTCTTCTTTATCAACGTCCCCGTCGCCATACTCTCCCTGGTGCTCACCTCGCGCATTGTCGAAGATCCGCCCCACATCGGGCGCGAGGTCGCCGCCAGCCGCAAGCGCGGCCTCAATCTGGATTACATGGGCTTCGGCCTGCTGGCTGTGGCCTTCGGCTCGCTCCAGTTTGTGCTCGACAAGGGCCAGGAGAAGGACTGGTTCGGCTCCCACCTCATCACCACCTTCTTCTTCCTCTGCGCGATTGCACTGGTGGTTCTTATCTTCTGGGAGATTGCGCAAATCCGCCGCGGGCACCGGCCCATCCTCGACCTGACCATGTTCCGAAACCGCAATTTCGCGGTTTCGTTCCTGATGATGTTCGTTCTGGGCTTCGCTCTCTTCGGCACTACCGTGCTGCTTCCGCTCTTTGTGCAGGAAATGATGGGCTACACCGCCGAGCAGGCCGGGCTGGTCATTTCGCCGGGCGGTCTCGCCGTGATGGCCTTCATGCCCCTGGTCGGGTTCCTGGTCAGCCGCGTCGACGCGCGCTGGCTCATCGCCATTGGCCTCACCACCCTCTCCGCGGCCCTGTTCACCATGCACAGCATCGACACCCAGGCCAGCTATGCCTATGTCGCGTGGATGCGCGTGTTCCAGGCCTCCGGTCTCGCCTTTCTCTTTGTGCCCATCAACACGGTCTCCTACATCGGCATTCCGCGCGAGAAGAACAACGATGTCTCCGGCCTGATGAACCTGGCGCGCAACATTGGCGGCAGCAGCGGCACCTCGTTTTTTGTCACGCTGCTGGCGCGGCGCAGCCAGGAACACCAGGATCGCCTGGCCATGGGCCTCAACGCCGCCAGCTCCTCGCTCTACCAGCGCATCCAGGGGCTGGCCGGATACTTCCAGCACGCGGGCGGCCGCACTGCCTCGGCCGCTCAGGCGCGCGCCATGGCGAACGGCATGATCTACCAGCAACTGGTCCGGCAGAGCACCCAAATCGCCTATCTCGACGTGATTGCGGTTTTGGGTTTCATCGCGCTCTGCATGGTCCCGCTGGTCTTCCTCCTGAAGAAACCCACCGGCGCGGCTGCGGGTGCCCACTGATTCGCTTTTCCTGTATGGTTTTGCTCTAGAATCTCTTTTCAGACAGATTGCGCGGCTACCCTATACCGGTTGCCGACTGGAGTTCGTTTTGGATCGCAGAACCCTGCGCCACTTTCGGTCGTTCCCCCTCGTTCTTGCTGCTGCCGCCGTTCTCTCCGCTCCGCTTCTCGCCCAGGCCAACCGGCCCTGGACCGTCGACGAGATTTTCGGCCATTCCGGAAGCCTCACCGGCAATCCGCCTGAAGGCATGAGCTGGTCGCCCGACGGCACGCGCGTCACCTGGCTCGACGAGCACGGCAACCTGATGGACATCGAGCCTCCCGCGATGAAGCCCGAGACGCTGATTTCCGCCGACAAGATCCTCCCGCTGCTCACCGCGAAAATTCCCGAGCAGGATCGCGATCACCGTGCCCGCTACGACCAGCCCGATTACATCTGGTCGCCGGACTCCCAGCATCTGCTGTTCGACACCAACGGCACCCTCTGGCTCTACGATCTGCAATCGGCCAGCGGCGCGTCGATCGGCAACTCCGGCATGGCCTCCGGCGACGATCCCAAATTCTCGCCCAGCGGCCGGTACGTGTCCTTCGTGCGCGACCACAATCTGTACCTCCTTCGCGCCGACGGCTCCGCGCCCGCGCTCGCGCTCACCACCACCGAGGATCCCAATATCGTGAACGGCGGCATCGACTGGGTCTACCTCGAAGAGCTCGACGTCCGCAGCAACTACTTCTGGTCGCCCGATTCAAAGCAGATCGCCTACCTGCAGATGAACGAGACCGCTGTCCCCCAATATCCGCTGGTGGACTGGATTCCGACCCACGCCACCGTCGACGAGCAGCGCTATCCTCAGCCCGGCGATCCCAATCCCGGCGTGCGCGTGGGTGTGGTCAGCGCCGAGGGCGGAGCCACACGCTGGCTCAGGATTCCACTCAGCGCCGGCAACGGCTACATCCCCCGCTTTGGATGGGTGAACCCCAACGTCGTCTGGGTGGAGACGCTCTCGCGGGATCAACGGCGTGAGGACCTGTGGTTCGCCGACACCCGCACCGGCGAGATCGCCCAGGTGCTCACTCAGACCGAGCCGAAATACTTTAACCTCACCTACGACGTCACCTTCGTCGGCGATCATCAGTTTCTGATTCTCAGTTGGCGCGACGGCCACACGCACATCTACCGCTACACCTTCGATCCCGGCAACCCTCTCGGCGCTCAGGCGCAGCTGGCCGGCGAACTGGAGAGCGGCGACTACGAGGTGGGCGCCATCAAAGCCGTCGATCCCGCCTCCGGAACTGTCTGGTACCTCTCCAATCAGGGCGATCCCAGCCAGCAGCAGATCTGGGCGGTGCAGCTCGATGGCTCCAATCGCCGCCGCATCTCCAAAACGCCCGGCGTGCACCGTCCCGACTTCCCCGAACACGGCGGCTCTTACATTGACACTTACTCAGCCCGCCTCACGCCGCCCACCGTCGCCGCCTGCTCGCCCACCGGCGAATGCACGCCCTTCTGGCACTCCACGCCGCTGCGGGATCACCGGCTGGTTCCGCCCACTCCGCTCACGCTCGTGGCCGCCGACGGCAGCACGAAGCTCTACGGGACCATCCTGCTGCCGCCCGGCAAGACCAGCCCGCGCAGCGTGCCTCTCATCGTCAACCCCTATGGAGGTCCGGGCGTGGGTGAAGGCAGCGACGCCTGGGGCGGCCGGCGCCTCTTCTTCGATCAGCTGCTCGCCCAGCATGGCTTCGCCGTGCTGCACGTGGACAACCGCGGCATGGGCGGCCGCGGACGCGACTTCGAGCAGGTCTGCTGGCACAATTTCGGCCCGCCGCAGTTCGCCGACCAGATGGCCTCCATCGATCAGGTCCTGCGCCAGTATCCCCAGCTCGACCCGCACCGCCTGGGCTGGTGGGGCTGGAGCTGGGGCGGCAGCTTCACCCTCTTCGCGCTCTCCCACAGCGACAGCTTCCTGGCCGGAGTCGCCGTCGCCCCCGTCACCGACTGGCGCGATTACGACTCCATCTACACCGAGCGCTACATGGGCCTGCCTTCTGAGGACGAGCAGAACTATACCGCCGACTCCGACGTCACCAGCGCCGCCAATCTTCGCGGCCATATCCTCATCATGCACGGCACCGGCGACGACAACGTCCACCTGGAGAACACCATCCAGTACATCCAGAAGCTCATCGAAGCGCGCATTCCTTACGATCTGAACCTGTTCCCGCGCAAGACGCACTCGATTTCCGGCCCCGACGACCAGACCATTGTCTTCACGAAGATTCTCGATCACTTCGAGCGCTACCTGATGCCGCAGCCGGAGCATGAGGAACATCCCGAGCGCGGGCGGGTGGAGCACAGACGCTGATCCGATGCCGCATCCCTCCGAGCGCCCCGACTCTGACGACCTCATCCGCGCCCGCACTACTCTCGGCGACTTTGAGCTGACCATCCTGAGCGACGGCACCTATTTCCTCGATGGCGGAGCGATGTTTGGCGTGGTCCCCAAGCCGCTCTGGGAGAAACGCGCTCCCGCCGACGAGCAGAACCGCATTCTCCTCGGCCTCAACACCGTCATCGTCCGCACCGGGAAGCACACAGTCGCCATCGAAACCGGTATCGGCAACAAGCTCCCGGATAAGCTGCGCGCCATCTTCGAGGCGAAAGAGCAGCTTCCACGCGCCTTCTCCGCCGCGCAAATCCGTCCGGAAGAAGTCGACATCGTCATCAACTCCCACCTGCACTTCGACCACTGCGGCTGGAACACCACCAGAACGCCCGACGGCCGCGTCGTTCCTACCTTTCCCAACGCTCGCTACTTTGCGCATCGCGGCGAAGTGGAGCACGGCCATCTCCAGCTGGAGCGCGACGCCGTCAGCTACACCAGCGACAACTACGATCCGTTAGTTGAATCAGGCCAGATGACCCTGCTCGACACGCGCCCTGGCGAGACCACCCCGATCGTTCCCGGCATCTCCGTCGAATGTTTTCCCGGGCATACCGCGCAGCTCCTCGCTGTCCACATCGACTCGGCGGGCAAGCGCGCCACCTACGTCTCCGATCTCATCCCCACCAGCGCCCACCTCGATATCACCTGGGTGATGGGCTACGACCTCGATCCGCTGCGTTGCATCGAGGAGCGCAAGCGATTCTACGCGCGCGCTGTTCCCGAGCGGTGGATGGTCCTCTTCACCCACGACCACCACACGCCGTATGGATTCATCGACCTCAACGAAAAGGGCAAGCCGCAAATAGTTTCGCCGGGCGTATAGTAGTGAATATAACTACTTTTCGGGAGGTCCGGATGGAAGAGCTGATCTCGGCCACGGAGGCCAACCGGCAGTTTTCGCGACTCCTGGACGGAGTTCGCCGAGGTAACACGTATCTCGTAACCAGCCACGGCCGCCCCATCGCGCGGATCGCTCCACTCGGGGAGGGTAGGCGCACCATCGTCGAGGCTCGCGCAGCACTGCTGGAGAGGCTTCGCAGCCAGCCTGCCGTCGACGCCGGCCACTGGACGCGCGACGAACTCTATGAGAACGCTTCCGAGGACCAGCCTTGAAAGCTGCCCTTGACACCAACATCCTGGCTTACGCGGAAGGCCTGAACGACGGCCCAAAGAAACAACAAGCCTGGCGCCTGGTAGAGAAGTTGCCTGAGGATACTGTCATCCCAGTTCAGGCGCTCGGCGAACTCTTCACCGTGCTGGTGCGGAGGGCAGAGCGTGCCCCCGAGGATGCGCGAACGGCCGTTCTCCGATGGGAATATGCATTCCGGCTGGCAGATACCTCGGGCTCCGTATTTTTGGGAGCCCTCGAACTGGTCTCGCGGCAGTTCAGCCTCTGGGATGCTGTCATGTTGAGCGCCGCTGCCGAAGCCGGTTGCAGCGTTTTACTCTCCGAAGACAGGCACCCCGGTTTCACATGGAACGGTGTCACCATCGTGGATCCGTTCGCGCAACCGGAGCATCCCCTGCTGGAGCAGTTGCTGAAATCCCGACCGTCATAGAGCGGTGTCCGCCGCGTCTCGGCAAAATGTCAACGGCTCTCAACCCACCTCCACCGCAATCCGCTTCCCGTCGCGATCCAGCTCCACAATCGTGAAATGCCGCACCTGGCCCGCCCGTAACGGCTCCGGAGGCGCGCCATCGCTTCCGAGCCGCCTGAACGCTTTACCGAGCTCCGCCGTTTACCTGAAGCCGCCGAGGAATTCCAGCGTCCGGACGTCGCCGTGGATGGCCTGGGTCCCAAAATGAGTCGACGCCGGACCCGTAAACTGCATCGTCATGTTGGAATAAGGCACCGAATACGGAATCAGGTCGCCCCCGGTGATGCAGACCTGCAGCACCGATGACGGCGGATTGGTCTCAAATGTCGCGTTGCTGCCATTGCCGGTCATCAGGCTCACCGTACCCTGAATCTGAAAGCCCTGTTGCGTGGCGGGGCTGTAAGCGGGGCAGCCGGTCATGTCCCAGATGACTTTGATATTTGTCAGCTGAATGTTGTGTGTGTGAGCGCTCTGCCCGCCCTGGGTCGGATCGACGGCGCCATCCGCCGTTTTTCCGTAGCCGGACATCGTCATAGCCGCGGAGAAATCCGCCCGGCCTGAGGCCCCATTGAGGTCAAGCGACCAGGTGCCGTGCATTTCCCAGGGACCGCCTTTGACGGTGGAGGGGGAATAGTCATTCAGCACGCCGCTGAAATGCACGTCGAGAGGGCGCTGAGCGAAGGCGCTGGCGCCGGCCAGCAATGCAAAGGCAGACAGGATGCGGACAGCGAAACTCAGGGTTTTGTGATTCATAACCGTATCTCCGAAGTTGGGGATGGGCGGCAACGCAGCTGCAACCGCGGCCAGGCTCCGCCGAAACTCCCGCCACACTGGGACATGGAACTGCGCGGGGTCAAGCAGCAACACGCGGAACGTCCCGCTGCCGTCAAACGCCCCCTATTGCCGTCTCCCTGCCGCGGCGTACAATCGCCACACTTCCCCTGCATAGCCCGGAGAGCCGCAATGGGTCACCGGTCGATCGAAATCCCGTCCCTCGGCAGGCCACCGGAAAAGCGGCTGGACTCCTGGAAGGAAATCGCGGCCTACCTCAACCGCGACATCACCACCGTCCAGCGGTGGGAGAAGCGGGAAGCCATGCCCGTCCACCGGCACCTCCACGCGAAGCGCGGTTCCGTCTATGCCCTCACCCACGAACTGGATGCCTGGGTCGTGAGCCGCAGGCTGCGGATCGAAGCCGCTCTGCCGGTCCTCGCCGCCGGCACGGCTGCCCATCCAAACCGCGCCTCCTTTCCCCGCATCCGTCCGGCTCTCGTCTCTGTCCTGATCCTCGCTCTGGGAGTGGCTTCATGGCTCGCCTTGCGTCATCGCACCGCCGCTCCCGCAGCGCCAGTTCCGGCCAAAATCCGCTCCCTCGCCGTGCTGCCCCTGCGCAACCTTTCCGGCGATCCGAACCAGGACTACCTCGCCGACGGCATCACCGAGGCGCTCATCGGCAACCTCTCTGAGATTCACAACCTTCGCCTTACCTCGCACACCTCCGTGCAGCGCTTCAGGAATACACAGCTCTCGGCCCCGGAAATCGCGAAAATGCTCGGCGTCGATGCCCTCGTGGAAGGCTCCATCATCCGCGACGGGAGCCGCATCCGCGTGACCGCTCAGCTTATTCGCGGCGCTACTGACGAACATTTCTGGTCCGAGACGTATGACCGGGAGATGCGCGACGTACTCACCCTGCAGAGCGACCTCGCCCAGGCGATTGCGGATAAGGTGGAAGTCACCGTGACCGGCTACGAGCGCCAGCGGCTCACCGCCACGCGCCCCGTCGCTCCCGAAGTCTACGAGAGTTATCTGCAGGGAAGGTTTGCACTCAGACAGGGGAATACCCGTGCCGCCATGGAACAGAGCGTGGCCGACTTCGAAGCGGCGGTGCGCCGCGACCCGGCCTTTGCCCCCGCCTACCTCGGCCTGGCCCAGGCCTACGGCAGCCTCGGAACCGTCTACGCCGGAGAGTCTCCCGCCGAAACCCGCCCTAAAGAGATCCACTTCGCCCGGCAGGCGCTGGCTCTCGATCCTGATCTCGTCCAGGCGCACGTCCTGCTGGCGGACACCCTGCAGAGGCAATGGCACTGGAGCGAAGCAGAGACGGAATATCGGCGCGCGCTCGATCTGAATCCCAACGATGCCGGTGCCCACGCCGGCTTCGCCGGCTGGCTCTCCTGCCAGGGACGCACCGACGAAGCTATCGCGCAGATCCGCTTCGCCCGACAACTCGATCCCACCACAGTCTCCGGAGCTGACGTGTCCTGGATTCTCTTCCAGTCCCATCGTTTTGACGAAGCCGTACGCGAATCCCGCAGTGCGGCCGTCGTTGAGCCCGACGATGCCGGCACCCTCCTGACCCTGGGATTCGCGCTGATCGCCGACAATCAGGCGGCCGCCGCCGTTCCAGTGCTGGAAAAGGCCGTCGCTCTTTCCAATGGCAGTCCCGCTGCCACCGGTGTCCTCATTCGCGCTTATGCTCACGCCGGCCGGCGCGGCGACGCGCTTCGGCTGCTCGCATCCTTAAAGCGGCGCAGAGCTGAGGGCTATGTCCCCGCCGGCGCCTTTGTCAACGCTTACCTCGGCCTCGACGACCAGGAGCAGGCCTTTTACTGGCTCGAGCAGGCTTACGACGAGAAATCCAACATCCTGCAATTCGTCAAAACCCACCCTTATTTTGATCCGCTCCGCGGCGATCCCCGCTTCGCGGATCTGGTTCATCGCGTCGGCCTGAGCTAAACCGGCAGCGGTCCCAGCTCAGACCATCTCCACCGCAATCCGCTTCCCCTCGCGATCCAGCTCCACAATCCTGAAGTTCCTCACCTGACCCGCTCGCAGCGGCTCTGGCTTCGCCGCGCCCGCTCCAGCGCCGCCCTTCCACTTCGCCTGCAGCAGGGAAGTGAGCGCCGACAAATCCGCCCCGCCAGCGCTTGCCGCCGCCTCGCCCTTGCCCTCCTTCACCCGGCACGCTGCGTGGATCCCTTCGCCCAGCTCCACCGTCGCCTCGCCTGCCGACTCCGAGAGCACGCGCCCGGAGACCGCGTCGCCCACCTTATGCTCGGCCAGATATTCGTCCAGGCTGGTCGGCACCAGTTGCTTCATGCTCAGCTTCGCCTGCCGCTTCTCCGCATCGATCGCCAGCACCTGCGCGCGCACCACCTGCCCCACCTTCAGCGCGTCCGCAGGATGCGCCAGCCGTCGCTCTGCCGTGATCTCGCTGATGTGGACCAGTCCCTCCACGCCCTCGGCCATCTGCACAAAGGCGCCGAATTTCTCAAGCTTTGTCACCGGGCCCTCCACCGCCGAGCCGACCGGGAATTTCTTCCCCGCATCCACCCACGGATCGCCCAGCGCCTGTTTCAGCCCCAGCGAAATCCGCCGCTCTCCTGGACTCACCGACAGGATCACGGCGTCCACCGAATCGCCCGCGCCGAGGATATCGCTGGGCCGCCGCACCTTCTTCACCCACGACATCTCCGACACATGGATCATGCCTTCGATCCCCGGCTCCAGCTCCACAAACGCGCCAAAATCCATCAGCCGCGTCACTGTGCCGGTCACGCGCCCGCCCGCCTTGTAGCGATCCGCCGCCGTCTCCCACGGCTCCGGCAGCAGTTGCTTCAGTCCGAGCGAAATCCTGCGGCTCTCGCGGTCGATCTTCAGGATCTTCGCTTCGATCTCCTGCCCCACCGTCACCACATCTTCAGGATTGCCCACGCGGCTCCACGCCATGTCGCTGACGTGCAGCAGCCCGTCGATGCCGCCCAGGTCGACGAACGCCCCGAAGCTTGCGATCCGGCTCACTTTGCCGCGCACCAGTTCGCCTTCCCGCAGCCCCGCGATCTGGCTTCGCTCGGCGGCCAGCGCCTGTTCTTCCAGCACCGCGCGCCGGTCCACGATCACGTTCTCGTCCGCCACATCCAGCTGCGCAATCCGGCAGGTGATCTCCTCCCCCACCAGCTTTTCCAGCTCCCGCGCGTCGTGCGTGCCGCTGCGCGAAGCCGGCAGAAACGCGCGTACGCCCACGTCGACGCTCAGCCCGCCTTTCACCACTCCGGTCACCGTGCCGGCAATGGTCAGCTTCTGCGCGAAGGCCGCTTCCAGAGAATCCCAGTCCGTCGGCTGGCTCACCCGCGCCATCGAGAGCTCGTAATACCGCTCCGCGTTCCGCCCCTTTACCGATACCCGAAAGCGGTCGCCCGGCTTCACGCTCGCCGCGTTGTCGCGGAAAGCCGAGCGCGGCAGCACCCCCTCGGTCTTGTAGCCGATGTCCAGATACACCGCTTCGGTCGAGACGTAGATCACCATCCCGTCCAGTTGTTTGGCGCCCGGCTCGGGCTTGTGTTCCTGCTCGAACTGCGACAGCAGCTCGCCAAACGATTCTGTGGGCTCTGCATTCTTCGCCGGCTCGGCTTCGGCTGCCGGCTGGGTTTCGGGGGTAGTCTCGTCGCTCATAGGAAGATGTTCTTATTCTGTCACGTGGAGCGGCTGTCGCACGAAGTTGACAGGCCGAGCTTGTCGGGCGGCGATACGATGGAGGTGCCTCAAGTCTTTCGCAAGAGTTCGAACCTGTCCGGGAGGCTGAATCCTGTGCGTGCGACGACCAGAGTATTCCTCTTCGCGGCTGTCATTTCGATCATGCTCCTGCCGGGGGCCGTATCGCAGACGGCGGAACCCAGGCCGGGCCACGGAGTGATCCTGGGCGTTCTCGAAGACCTGCCGGGGAACTACGCTGGGCAGCCGAATTTTCGGGCAGTGCGCGTAATGTTCGAATGGCGGAATGGACACTGGAGTGCATTCCCCAACGATGCCAGAGATCCAGCGGATCTGAGGTCATTCACCCGGTTTTACCCCAAGCAAGTGACCTGGACCGTCGCATTCCACAGCGAGAATCTCGGACAAGTCTCGTCACAAGCGCCAGCCGAATTCGACTTCTATTCTGAAGTCGGGATCGAGAAAATCTCCGGTGCCGGTCGGGTGCCAACCGTCGGGAGCCGGTCCGAGGCGTTCTCCGGGTACGGGGGCGCGCCTGTCTACAGACCTCTCGTGGCCGTCTCCCAGCCGAACTACTTCGATCCGCAGCATTGGCGGAGAATCAAACCGACGCCAAAGCTTCTGTCATCCGCGCGACTGCTGTTCCGGAAACGCTTCCCGCGTGTATCGAATTGCCGGAATCCCGATGAAAACCGCCCAGAGCCCTGGGAGTACCGAGACGGCGACATTCAGGATGGGGAAACCTATGCCTCAGATGGCGGCTGGCGATTGGTTGAATTACATTTGCCGAACTGGAGCTGCGACGGACCCACAGAGGATGGCGGGCCATTTGATTCCCAGTGGTATGTGGCGAACCCCTCGGGAAGGCTGCGCTTTCTCGGCTCCGGCATGCAGTTTGTCGATGCTGGTGATTACGACGGCACAGGAACGTCGGATGTGCTGTTCCAGGTGGCAGGGGACAATCGTGGCGGGTACCGTCTGTACTATCAGAACTTTGGCGGCCACGCGGATTTCACGTTCAACTACCACTGAAAGTATTCCGCCGGGGGCACCGTTGTCGCCCGGCGTCGGCGGCACTCCGTAAGAGACTACTTGCGCGCCTCTCCCCCGTGCGTTAACCGCTTCAGCAGAAACTCCTCCGCGAGCGCTCCCACCGCGCCCATCGCCGTATTGATCAGCCCGTTGTCCATCGTCGTCTGGAATCCGCGGTCCTGCGCCGGGTAGTAAAGATTTGAAATCGCCCCCGCCGCGAAGTTGCCCACGACGAACGAGTAATTGGGCTCCCATTTGCCGTTGTCGCCTTTGCAGATGAAGACCGTTGCGATCGCATACTCCGCGCGCGAAACCACGCTGCCCGTTCCGCGATAGTAGAATCGCGGATCCTGGTGCAGCAGCACCGGCAGCACCGCTCCGCCGATCATGTCGCTCACAAAGTTGTCGGCATACGCCGCGCCGAAGCGTTTCCCGTACCCTTCTGCTCCCTGGCCGTAGCCTGGGAAGGTGTTTTCCGCCTGCTCGATTCCCGCTGTGCCGCCCGAGAGAAGCAGATTGAACGGGTCGATCGAGTACTTCCATGCCAGGCCGAACTTCTGCTTCGCTGACAGCGGCGCAGCGTTCGGAACATAGCTCACATAAAAGTTCGGAATCGCCCCCAGAATCCGCTGATCCTCCTCCATCTTTACCTGTTCGGTCGCAATTTCATTCTCCGACCCATTCACCTGCACCGTCGACACCAGGGCATTCATCTTCAGCACGATCCCGGGGATCTCCCGGTACTCTCCGGCCAATGCGGTGACGCTGGTTTTCCACGGAACCAGCCCCGGCGCAGAAACTGCCATAGCATAGGTGCCGGGATTCACGCTGAGGGAGAAAAAGCCGTTCGCGCTCACCGCCGCCGTGTACGTCTGCCGGCTGCCGGTGAACGTGATGCTCGCGTTCGGAACCACATTGCCGTTTACGTCCTTTACGGTGCCGAGAATCGTCGCGGTCGTGTGCCCCGCAATGGCCGGAGCGGCAGGAGGGGCTTGCTGCGCGAACCCGAGTCCCGTCAGCAACGCCGCCTGGGTCACGATCAGAAAGGCAGATCTCCCCCAGCCAGCCCTGCCGGCCTTCCGCGATCCGAACGGCATCCATTTCCTTTCCGGCGAAAGCCGACGCGGCCCGGAGGCACAGCGCGCGCTTACAGGACAGACGTTCCCCGAAGCGCTTCCGATGCACCGCTGTTCCTGATTTTCGCGGTTCTTCCTTCATGATCCCACGGTCTTCCGCACCAATCCGCCCGCTTGCCATGATTTCGCCCGGCTCCCGCCGTATTGCCCCTCTCCGCAGTACCATGGAGGCGATGGCCACCATCGTCTCCTCCACTTTGCTCACCCTGCCCGCCTTTCGCGACGCCCAAACCCGCATCCGTGGCGTCGCCGTCCGCACCCCGCTCGTCCGCCTCTTTGTTCCCGGCCTGGAAGACGCCGAGGTCTGGATCAAAGCCGAAGGCCTCCAGCCCATTGGCAGCTTCAAGCTGCGCGGCGCCTATAACAAGATCGTCCAGCTCACCCCCGAGCAGCGCTCGCGCGGCGTCATCACCTATTCCAGCGGCAACCACGCCCAGGGAGTGGCCTACGCCGCCCGCGCCGTCGGGGCCAAAGCTGTCATCGTCATGCCCTCGAGCGCCCCTGAGGTGAAGAAGCGCGCCACCGCCGCCATGGGCGCCGAAATTGTTGAAGTCGGGCCCGCCAGCTCCGACCGCAAATCCAAGGCCGAGGAGCTTGAAGCCGCCCACGGCTACATCATGATCCCGCCTTACGACGACGACCAGATCATCGCCGGTCAGGGTACCTGCGGCCTCGAAATCCTCGAGGACCTCCCCGACGCCGACCTCGTTCTCTCTCCCGTCTCCGGCGGCGGACTCCTCAGCGGCGTTGCCACCGCCATCAAGCTCTCGCGTGCATCCACGCGCGTTATTGGCGTCGAGCCGGAGCTTGCCGCCGACGCCCGCGAAAGCTTCGTCTCCGGCCAGCTCATCTCCTGGCCTGCCGAGATGACCACCCGCACTCTCTGCGACGGCCTCCGCACCCAGTCCCTCGGCGAGCGCAATTTCGAGCACATCCGCGCTTACGTCGACGACATCGTCACCGTCACCGAAGACGAAATCCGCGCGGCCATGCGCACCCTGCTCTACAGCGCCCGCCTCACGCCCGAACCCAGCGGAGCCGCCGCCGCCGCCGGCCTCCTCTTCCATTTCCGGCAGCTGCTCCCGTTCCGCAAAGCCGTCATTGTCATGAGCGGCGGTAACGTCGAACCTCAGGTCCTGCGCTCCGTTCTCGCCGAAGACGCAAATCCGTCGTGAATCGATGAGACGAACCACCCTGGAATTGCGTCCTATCTTCGTCATGCGTGTCTTCGCCGCCATCCTGCTGGCTCTGGCCATCCCCGCCGCGCGCGCCCAGAAATTCCCCCATGAGCGCCTGCCCCAGAACGGCACCCTCGGCACCCTCATCCGCCAGGCGAACCTCTACTCCTCCGCCGACGAATCCGCCGGTCCCATTGCGGAAGTCAATCCCGGCCGCGAGCTGGTGGTGGTCGAGCAGAATGGCAAGTGGCTCCGCGTTTTCGCCAACACCGATTCCCCGGACACACGCGAGTCCGACCGGCCCGAGTTTTCCAACGATCAGCCCCAGCCCATCTCCGGCTGGATGCTCGACAAGGGCATCGTCACCACCAACACTCCGCACGGCGACCTCATCCTCTTTGGAGCAGCCGACGCCGCCGAGCAGCAGGCCAGCGTCGCCGACCCGCTCCCCGGCATGGCCGAGCAGGCACGCCTCCTCTACCGCCGCGTGGTCATGATGTTCCCCGAATCGCCCTGGACCCCTGAGGCCATGTACCGCGCCGCCGACATCCGCTGGCAGATCCAGAAGGCCGACTCCTCCTCGCTGCCCTCCGCCCACGAGAAAGCCAATTACCTCCGCGAGCAGATGGACGAGGATGAGATGAAGGCGGTCGAGAAGTACTTCCCGCACACGCGCTGGGCCGACCTGGCCGCCTTCGACATGATCGACAACAAGCTCTGCGGCGACTGGCAGGGATCGGAGAAATGTCCCGAGCAGGAGTCCGGCTACTACCTCCAGTACGTCAGCGAACACCCCAACTCGCCCAAAGCTGCTGACGCTCTCTACGCCGCCGCCTGGCGCCTCGCCTCCGCCGGCGACATGTGGTCTGAGGACGGCAACCCGAAGCGCGCCCAGGAAGACCGCGACCACGCCCGCGCCGTCGTCGACAGCATGGAGCAGCACTTTCCCGACTCTTCGTTCACCGCCCGCGGCGCCGATCTCGTTTACAAAATGGACCAGGGCATCGCTATCTACGGCAACAGCCGGGAATAGCGCCTCTCAGATCAGCTATTTGCCTGGCAGGAATTCAATTGTCATCGTGCTTGTGCGCGCGCTCCCGCTCATGACTAGCGCCGGCCGTGCACCCGATCAGGCTCTCAATAAACTGGGGCGTGATGGGCCGCAGTACCAGCGTGTTTCCCTGGCGCTGAATGGAAACCTCCGTACCCGGGGAAAGCTGCATTTCTTTGCGGAACTCTGCCGGGATCACCAGTTGTCCCTTTGCGCTGATACGAGCAGAAATCCTGTTCATGGAGCCATCCTGGCAGAAAGTGACACAAACCACAAAGCCTGGATATTGTCATCATTTGGCTTTCCCGTGCCGCCTCCCCCCTGACCATTCCGCCTCCACGCTCTCCCCTCCCATTACTCCCCTCGATTCCCCTCCGCGTTTCCCGCCCCTCCCCTCCGCCTTTTTTGAAATAATGGTCTTGCTCTGGGGATTCGGCTCGTGTCTCCGGTTTCGCCGAAGACTGCGACTTGTGCCCCGATGAAACCCGTCCGTCTGGTTCTGACGCCCACCCGCAACCGTCGCCTCAACGAGCTCGTCGGCCTGCTGGTCCTCGCCCTCGCGACCCTCCTTTTCCTCTCCCTCATCTCGTATCGCCCCACCGACCCCTCGCTGAACACCGTTGGTCCCGGCCCCGTCCGCAACTGGATCGGCCCCGCCGGCGCGTACCTGAGCGATTTCCTCCTCCAGATGGAAGGCCTGTCCGCATTCATCCTCCCGCTGCTGCTCGGCGTGCTGGGCTGGACGTGGATGCGCTCCCGCCCAGCCGGCTCGCCCGGCGCGAAGCTCATCGGCGTCGCGCTCGCCATGCTTTTTGCCCCGGCGCTCTTCGGCCTGCTGCCGCACCACCCGCACTTCCCCTGGGGATTGCCCATCGGGGGCCTCACTGGCCGCCTCGTGGCCGACCAGTTCGTCAGCTGGTTCAACGTCCCCGGCGCGTGGATCGTCACCGTTACCCTGGTCGCCGCCGCGCTCTACCTTTCCACCACCTTCAGCTTCAACACCGCGCGCGACTGGTTCGCCGCCAAACTCGCCTTCTTCCTCGCCTGGCGTGACCGCTGGAAGAACTGGCGTCTCGCCCGCGCTCGGGCAAAGGAACTGAAGGCCGCCGAGAAGCTCGACAAGATCCACGACAAGGAGCTGGAAAAAGCTCGCAAGGCTGCCGAAAAGCTCGCTAAAGCCGAGGAAAAAGCCGCCAGGAAAGCCGGAAAATCCCAGCCGGCCGCGGAGCCGGCCATCCCCGTCGCTCAGGCGGCCTTTGTCGACGACGATTCCGCCATGCCCCATCGCCGCGGCGGCTTCACCGAAACCTTCGCACCCGGCGAGCCCGCTGCTCCCGCTGCTGCTCCTGGCCTGTGGGACCACATGCCGCGCGCCGCTGAGC